>CAZOOP010000018.1:0-60248 GCA_964581465.1 uncultured bacterium | reverse complement strand
CCGATTCAACCACAGAAACGACGAAAACACTCCCGACTACCTGCAGGATGCACTGCTCAATTGGTCCGATCAGGTTACGTGAGGCCTTCCATAAATTGATGACTATGGATCAGTCGGCATTCGATTCAAAAACCGCGCTCAACTCCAGGTGGTGGGTCTGGGGCGCCATATCGAAGGCCTCGAGGTTGCCCAGGAGGTATCCGGCGTCCAGCAGACCGCGGGCGTCGCGCCAGAAACGGGCCGGGTTGCAGGCGGCGTAGAACAGGACCGGCGGTCTCACTTTAACCAGAGCGTCCAGCACACCGGGGCGCAAGCCGCTGCGCGGTGGGTCGAGGATCACCAACCCGGGCCTATCGACCTCGGCGGGAGCGCCGCGGCTCAGGGCATCCTCGACCAAACCCTCGGTGATGAAGACCTCGGCGGCACGGCCCCGCAGGTTGAGGGCGGCGTCCTCGACGGCGGCGGTGTCGGATTCGACCAGCCAGAGAGCGCGGGTACCCTCGGGAGCGAGTCGACCCAGCAGGCCGTAGCCGCCGTAGAGGTCCCAGAGTACGGCGGGACGCCGGGATTCCAGCACGGAGCGCAGGCGTCCCAGCAGCCAGCGGGCCCCGGCATCGCTGGGCTGACCGAACACACCGGTGGTCTTGAGCTGCTCCAGTGAGGGTGTCCGGGGGCGGATACGCTCAGCTCCCCAGGCGACGAAGCCCTCCCTGGTCCCGGCGGCCCGCAGGCTGACCAGTCCGCCCAACTCAGCGGCCAGTTCCCTCCAGGGCAGGCGTGGTGGTCTGGGACGCGCGAAGCGCAGGCAGAGCGCCCAGCCCTCGCGGGCGGTTTCCAGCTCGACGGCTTCCAATTGATGCCAGCCGCCGGCCCGACCCAAACGACCGGCCAGCAGGCAACGTAGCGACCCTAGAGCGGTGTTGAGCGGCGCGGCCCACAACGGACAGCCCTCGACAGCCACCAGGTGGTGGCTGCCGGCGGCGTAGAAGCCCAGCTCGAGACCACCGCGACGCCAAGCCGTTTGCAAACGGGCGCGATCCCGGTAGCCCAGGTATTCGTTGGGGGTCACTTCGAGCGGGTCGAGTTCGAGGCGAGCGATCTTGCGGGCCAGATCGCCGACCAACTTGGCCTTGTAGCCGAGCTGGGCGGCCGGCTCCAGGTGCAGCCAGTCGCAGCCCCCGCAATCGCCGTAGTGGGGACAGGGCGGCTCGACGCGTTCCGGACCGCCTTCCAACACCTGATGGATCCGCCCCTTGGCGTAGCTGCGGCGCTGGGAGATCAACTCGACCAGAACGAGGTCGCCTGGCGCCCCGCCACGGACGAAGACCGCCTTGCCGTCCAGGCGGCCCACGGCGTCGGGTCCGGCGATGTCGTCCAGGCGCAGGCGGTGCAGTCGCTCAGTCATCGAATCCTCCCGACTCCAGCAGCTCACGGGCGTATTCTATCAAATCCTCGCGGGTGTTTAGCCCCGGGCGATCCAAAACGGCCTCCAGCAGCTCTCCGAGCAGCCGGCCCACCCAGGGTCCGGGGTCGCGCCCGGTCAACTCGAGCAGATCGCGGCCGTCAAGGGCCAGGTCTTCGACGCTCAACGCGCCGTCGAGAGCGCCCAGCTCCTCGATGCGTTCCAGCAGCTCGACGATGTCGGTGGGTTGCTGGAAGGAGGATTCACGGCGCTTGGCCAACCGGTCGGCCAGGGCCAGATCGATCAGATCGGCCAGGTTCGCCGCTCCCACCCGGCGGACGAAACGTCGCACCGCCGCGTCGCCCCATTCCGGTGTGTAGAGGAACATATGCCGTCGGATCAGATGAACGGCTCGTTCGCGCAGATCGCGTTCCAGACGCAATCGACGCAGAGCCCGCTCGGCCAACTCCGCCGAGGCGACCTCGTGACCATGGAAGGTCCAGCCGACACCGTCCCGACGGCGGACCACGGGCTTGCCGATGTCGTGGAGCAGCGCCGCCCAGCGCACGACGGGCTTGTCCACCGGCGCGGCGTCACAGGCCCGCAGGCTGTGGTCGTAAACGTCCATTTCGTGCCCCTTGCTCTGGGGTACGCCGTAGCAGGCGGCCAGCTCGGGCAGGCAGTGCTCCAAGAGCCCGGAGCGGCGCAGCAGCTCGAAGCAGAGCCCGGGACGCCGGGCCGTCACGGCCTTGTTCAACTCGGCGCCGATGCGTTCCCAGGCCACCCCTCGGGCGCACTCGACGTTCTCGATCAGGGCGTCGACCAGTTCATCATCGAGTGCGAACTCCAGGGTCGCGGCGAAACGGCAGGCCCGGTAGGCGCGCAAGCCGTCCTCGGCCAGGCGATCCCCGGCCCGACCCACCGAGCGGAGCACTCCATCCTCCAGGTCCTCCAGCCCACCGAAGGGATCGAGCAGGCCGCCCTCGGGCAGCTCCCAGGCCAGGGCGTTGACGGTGAAGTCCCGCCGAGCCAGGTCCTGTTCGATATCAGCGGTGAAGGAGACCTCGTCGGGTCGCCGCCCGTCACTGTAGGCACCTTCGCGGCGCAGGGCGGTGACCTCGTAGACCTCGTCACCCAGCACCACCTGGACCGTGCCGAAGCGGGCGCCGACAGCCCGGGAACCGGGAAAGAGCGCCAGCATCCGCTCCGGACGAAGGTCGGTGGCCAGATCGACCTCCCGTTGGCGGAGCAGGGTGAGCAGGCGCTCGAAGTCCGGAGGACGCGCCGCGAGGTCGGGACGCTCCAGCAGTAGATCGCGCAGGGCGCCGCCGACCAGCCAGAGACGGCCGCCGGCGGCGCGGACGCGGTCCAGGATAGGCCTCAGAGCCTGGTGGTTGCCGTCTATCATCTTCCCCATCTGCCCGGCTTGCGGATTTGTAAGTGAGACCACGCACACAGCAGTCGCCACGGCGTTCAAAACGGACCATTTATCCCGGCGGCGAGGCCCCCCTCGTGCTCCAGCAGCCGACGCTTGAGGGTCAGGGCGGCCGGGCTCTGATCGCCGAAGCCTCCCAGCCCGCCCGCCGCCGTGACCCGGTGGCAGGGGATCAGCAGGGGCAGGGGGTTGGCACCCACGGCGTTGCCCACGGCCCGGGCAGCGCGAGGCCGACCGATCCGGTCGGCGAGCTCGCCGTAGGTCACCGTCGCGCCCGCCTCGATGCGGCCCAGTTCCTCCCAGACCGAGCGTTGAAAGACCGTTCCCGCCGGGGCCAGAGGCAGCTCGAAGCGGAGCCGTCGCCCGGCGAGGTACTCGCCGATCTGCCGATGGGCCGTCTCGAAGACATTATCATCTCCGGGACTGGCACCCTCGCGGCCCACCAGGAAGCGGACGGGATCGGCGGCGAGCACCAGGCGTGACAGGCGGCCGCCGGAGAGCTCCAGGCCGACGCGCAGGGGCTCGCCGTCGGGCCAGGCCGCCTCGATCAACCGTCGACTCGCTCCACCGCTCACTGGGTCGTCGGGGTGGCGCCCAGCTCCAGTGAGAGCTTCCAGGCGCCGTCCTCCAGGGCGAAGAAGGTGGCGTTCTCCAGCTCGCCGTCCTCGTCGGGATAGCGCCAGTGGACCTCGGCGGTCCCGGCGTCCAGGTTGAGGTTGCGGACCCGGTAATCATCGGCCTCGAAGGGTTCGCCGAAGGCGTCGCGATGGGCCGACCAGGCCGCCGCGATGTCCTCCTCGGCCGAGCCCAGCTCGGGATTCTCGGCGTAGACGGTCTCGAAGAAGGCCAGCGAATCGGCGGTGTACATCGCCGTGACGCTGTCGTAGTCGCCGTCGTCGACCGCCTCGACGACCTCGAGGAAGGCCGCGCCCACGGCCTCGGCCTTGAGCAGCTCGGCGTCGGCGCCCTCGCCATCCGCCTCGGAAACCTCGTCGCCCTCGGTTTCGCCTTCAACCTCGGATTCTTCACCTTCACAGCCGACCAGGCCGCACAAGCCGAAGAGCACAAGAAGGATAAAAATCGACCAAAGCACTCTTCCGTGTCGCATCGCGCACCTCCGGATTTATCAGACAGGCAGCCCTCGTTGGTTCAACGCTGGATTATAGCACAGGCCGCCGTTCCACCACCGCCGGGGTGGGTGGCCCACAGATGGTGAGCAAAGGGACCGCCGGAGCGGTCCCTTTGACGAATCGACTTCAAGTGAAGCCGCCTACTGCGTCGGCACCGGAACGTTGGTGTCGATCAGGGTATAGGTGTCGGCTTCGATCATCTGACCGTACTGCTCCTGATACTCCTGAATCTTGACGTAACCGAACTCGGGGACGAAGTAGTAGTCGCGCTGCCAGTTGTAGCTGCCCCAATCCTCGGGGTCTTCGTCGTCCTGCTCGAAGGTGGCGTCGCCGCTGACGACGATCTTGTAGGCCGTCAGGGTGTCGTCGCCGTAGGTGAAGTCATCGGTGCCATCGACCTCGGCGGTCAGGAGCATACCGAGGGAGTCCATCAGGCCGTCCGGCAGGCCCCAGAACCAGGGATTGTCGAAGCCCGTGATCTCCCAGGCATCCCACTCGTCGCCGTCGTTGATGCCGTAATCATCCCAGACCAGCATCATGAAGGGGTTGTCATCCCAGAACTCGCGTTCCACGCGGCTGCCGTTCTGGTATAGCTCCAGACCGGTCATCTGGAGGGAGTCCGTTTCGTTGTCGGTGATTTCCACATCCAGGTAATCACCGTCATCGTCGCTGTCGTTCTGGATGCGGATACGCTGCTGACCGGCCAGGAGAACATCGGGCTCGTCCATGATCGTCTGGGTCTGGTTGTAATCGGCGCCGTCGCCCTCGACCAGATAGGTCCAGTAGTTGTCCTTCTCGTTGGGGAAGAAGGCCTCGGTGTCGATCTTGTCACCGGTCTCCCCGGTGCCCGTGGTGCAGCCGCCGATGAACAGCGCGCCCAGCGCCACGGCCAAAAGCAAAAAGAGTCCCTTGCGCATGGTTTTACCTCCGTTGTCTGTTGTCACTGATCACTACCCGAGAAGGCAAGGTGTCGTCATTCCCGCGCAGCCCGGGTAAATCGAGTAATCCCGAACAGGTTCGATTGAGGTACCTTGATAAACCTAATCACGCATGTTCACGCATTACATAGTTATTCCTCGCGCCACCACTCAATTACGCCACTTATCTCCGACTGGGGGCACAAATATCACAATGACCCCGGCGACGCAATTGAATGATTATAGCACGCCGCGCTCGGCATTCCCAATTAAAACCATCGGTCCCGCTTTCCCCTCCACTCCCCCTTGACACTCCACCCGGCCCTGTGCTTTAATACTCCCCGCCTTCCAGCGGGAATAGCTCAGTGGTAGAGCATCGCCTTGCCAAGGCGAGGGTCGCGAGTTCAAATCTCGTTTCCCGCTCCATCCGGCCCCAGGGGGCCGGTTTTTTTATGGCATCATGGAACGTGTTCGGACCAAATCAGGCTGATTGAGAACGACCTGCCGGGCCGTTATTGACTCCCTGAAATACGCCTTCTAGCAGCAAGCTTTCATTTGGTATGCCTTTAATGCATGATATTATGACACTTACGCTTCTGTATCAATCTGCTTCCAGAGTAGATACAGGTCCACTGGTATCCAGGTTCGCCAAGGATCAGGCCCGAGTTATTTGCCACTTTTTGACTACCCGTTTTGTGGCAGGCATCATAAGAGTATAGCCTCTATTATCAACAGTATACAATCACGATCAGGTCCAGATAGGGTATACGATGCCATTTTTTTGGGCCTATGTGCGGTTGTCGTAGTTCGGAAGGATCGGTTGTTTTTGGGGCAGTTTTTTTATGGCGTATGTACGGGTGCCGTTGGTTCGGGAGGGTCGTTTTTGGCATCATGGAGCATTATCGGACCAAATCAGACTGGTTAAGAGCCGTTTGTTTGGTCCTCTCCGCCCTCCCGACTATGCTTAATTTATTATCAAACACTTATGTTGCGTGCCTTTTACTCCTTGTTATTTCTACACTTATCTCCAGATAGCCCACTGATCACCGGGCAAATTCAAGTGTGCTAGTATCTAGAATTGCTACAAATCACATCTATTTAAGCCGCCACTCTTCCAACTGCCCGTTTGTGACTAGATAATGCTGATCATCACGTTTACTATCAGCAGGTTACATTCACGATCCGGTCCGGACTGGGTATACTATCCCATTCCTATTATTCCCGACACCCCTTTCCAAGTTTCCTCCTAGCAACAAGGCTCCGTTGTAGCTTCGGAACACTCCTCCCCTACCTCGTGTCAACCTATAACTCCCGGGTAACCCGCCCGACACTTACCAAACAGCCAACGGCCGATGCGGCGCTTGAACGTCCGAACGCAAGGCGTTGGCACGTTTCTTGCAGCAGGGCGGGGACGCCGGTCGCGGGGCCGCGCGGGCGTATTACCGCAAGAAACGTGCCAACGCCGGCCGGGGGCGGCGGTAGACCTAGCAAAGCTTGGTAAGTGTCGGGCGGCGGCGGGCAACCGGGAGCTGTGCAAGCTAGGGCGCGGTAATCGCTCCCGCCGGTCCCGGGTAGGCTCCCTCGACGGCTCGGTTGATCAACTCCTTGGCCTTCGCTACGGCCTCGGGCAGGCTCCGACCGGCGGCCAGGCCGCAGGCGACGGCCGTGCTCAGGGCGCAGCCCGTACCCCGACAGGAGACACCGCCACGCCGACCGGGAAACTCGAGAACACGCCCATCGGTTTCTGCCAGAACGTCGACGGGCTCGCCCTCGAGGTGTCCGCCCTTGAGCAACACGGCGCAGTCGAAGCGTTTCGCCAGTTGCGGAGCCAGCTCGTGGGCGGCGGAGAGGTCCGGGAAGTCGCGGGCGTAATGAGCGGCTTCATCCCTGTTCATGGTTATCAGACCCGCCCGGGGGAAGGCCCGGGCTTCCATGGCATCCTCGAGACCCGGCACGGCCAGGGCTCCGCCCGAGGAAGCGCTGAGCACCGGATCGATGATCCAGGAGAGCCTCGGCGGCGCTTCCTCGAGTAGGATATCGAGCAGCTCGGGCAGGTAGATCATCCCCAGCTTGAGCGCCGCGGCGGATCGCCAGTTCAGCGAGCGCAGTTGGGCGCGGAAGGCCCCGGCGGGGATGGGGAAGACCTGGTGCACGCCGGCGGCGTCCTGGGGCGCCAGCGCCGCCAAGGCGATCTGGCAGGGGATGCGCAACGCCGCGGCGATACGGATATCGGCGGCCACACCGGCGCCCCCCGAGGTGTCCAGGCCGCCGACGCAGATGATGCTTCGCGGCGCTTCCGTCATCTAAGTCCCCTCCCCGTCGAAACCTCTGCAGCAAACACGTTGACAACCCAGGAGATCACGTAGCGGCAACGGACCATAGTGTTACTGGATAACATTTTTGATAAAAGCGGTTAGCTAGTAAACAGGAGCGTACATCGAACGAGATGCGTGTGGCAGGTACGTGGATTACCACATACTTGGGATGCCCTTAGCGACGACACATACCATACAACTGCTTAACGCCGTTGGCTTCGATAACGATGACTCGCTCCCAAATGGCCCATTAACATGCACATATGATGAGTGAGCGACGATAGATTAAGGTTGCAGGCTCAACTTGATTCAGCACGGCCTCGTCTCAGCCGCTTTTCGAAGGGGATCGGAGTTTCGAGCTGGAGTCGGCTGGTCCGGGAGCGTGCGTGAAGCCTTATAGCATTAGGGTCTAGTGGCAACCTGCCGCCAGGGTATATTCAAGCGCGCTGATATCATGATCTGCTACAGATTACACCCTTTGATAGCCGCCACTTTTTGACTGCTGTGTTGTACCCAATAACTGAGGACCATCTCCTGCGCTATCAGATGGTAACAATCACGATCCGGTCCGGACGGGGTAGATGATTCCGTCCACAAAACAACTAGACAACAAGTATACCACCCCGGGTTGAGAACTTCCCCCCACGGGGTGAAACTCCGGCCGACCTGTACCGGACGGCTGAAATCCGGCGGCGTTTATTCTATGATGAACCGTAGTGTTGTATCGTTGCGACGAAACTCGGCGCGATCCTCCGATAACCCGACTCACCAACAACCACCGGACGGGCGATGCAAAAAACGCCCCGGGGCATGCGTCCCCACATCATCCTGCTGGGCCGCCGCAATGTCGGCAAGAGTTCGCTGATCAACGCCCTTTGCGAGAGCCCGCTCTCCCTGGTCTCCGAGATCGCCGGCACGACCACGGACCCGGTGCGCAAGGGCTACGAGCTGCTGCCCTTCGGCCCCGTGGTCTTCGTCGACACCGGCGGCATCGACGACACCGGCCGCTTGGGCGAGCTGCGCGTCGCCCGCACCCGCCGGGAGCTCAAGAAGGCCGACTTCGCCCTGCTGGTCGCCGAGTGCGGCGAGTGGGGCGACTACGAGCGCGAGCTGGTCCGTGAGCTCGAACAGAGCGGCACACCTTATCTGGTGGTCTTCAACAAGATCGACGCCGCTCCAACGGGCTGGGAGCCACCCATCGAGGACGCCCGCCTGGTCAGCGCCCTCGAGGACAAGAACACCAGAGAACTGCGCGCCGAATTGGCCGGGCGGCTGCGTGAACTGGTCAAACGCGAGGCGACCATCATCGGCGACCTCGTCGGCGGCGGCGACCTGGTGGTGCTGGTGGTGCCCATCGACCTCGAAGCCCCGGCGGGGCGGCTGATCCTGCCCCAGGTGATGACCATCCGGGACCTGCTGGACAACGACGCCGCCGCCCTCGTCGTCAAGGAACGCGAGCTCTTCGCCACCCTGCACCGCCTGGGCCGCTCACCCGACCTGGTGATCACCGACTCCCAGGTCGTGCTACGTGTCGCCGGCGACGTACCTGACGAGGTTCCGCTGACCACCTTCAGCATCCTCTTCGCCCGGCTCAAGGGCGACCTGCCCGCCCTGGTCCGTGGGGTGCGTATCATCGACGAGCTGCGCGACGGCGACCGGGTGCTTATCGCCGAGGCCTGCAGCCACCACCCCGTCGGCGACGACATCGGCCGGGTGAAGATCCCCCGCTGGATCCGCCAGTACACCGGCGTGGACATCACCTTCGACAACGTCCAGGGCCGCGAGTACCCGGAGAATATCGGCGATTACAAGTTGGTCATCCACTGCGGCGCTTGCATGCTGACCCCCAAGGCCATGGAGGGTCGCATCGCCGACGCCGACGAGGTCGAGGTGCCCATCACCAACTACGGCGTGACCATCAGCTACGTTCAGGGCGTGCTGGAGCGTGTCATCGCCCCCTTCGGCCTGGAACTGGGGGACCTTTGAGCCTGACCCGCGAAGAGATCATCGAACTGCTGAGCGACCCCGGGGCCGGTGTCGAACTGTGTCGGAGCGCCAACGAGCTGCGCCGCGAGGTCCACGGCGAGACCGTCCACCTGCGCGCCATCCTCGAAATCTCCAACCACTGCCGGGGCACCTGCCTCTACTGCGGCATCAACTGCCGGATGACCGACACCGAGCGCTACCGGATGAACGCCGCGGACATCCGGACCTCCGTCGAGCGCATCGTCGCCGCCGGGTTCCGCACCGTCATCCTCCAGGCCGGCGAGGACCCGGGCCTGACCCCGGAATTCATCGCCGAAATCGTCGGCGGCATCAAGCGCAACTACGACGTCGCCGCCACGCTCTCCCTGGGCGAACAACCCCGCGAGGTCTACCAGTACTGGCGCGACGCCGGAGCCGACCGTTATCTGCTCAAGCTGGAAACCGCCGACACCGAGCTCTACAACCTTCTACACCCGGGGATGAGCTTCGCCAACCGACGGCGCTGCTTGGACGACCTCTTCGACCTGGGCTACCAGGTGGGCAGCGGCAACATCGTCGGCCTACCCGACCAGGGACCCGCCGAGTTGGCAGCCGACATCCTGGATTTCCAGGAGAAGCCCTACGACATGATCGCCGTGGGGCCGCTGATCCCCGCCGCCGGTACCCCCTACGCCGAACTGCCACGTCCCTCCAGGGAACTGGTGCTGCGCACTCTGGCCCTGGCCCGCCTGGCCGCCCCCGAGGCCCATATCCCCTCGCCCACGGCCCTCTGCGCCCTGGACCCGAGCTCACGCCGCGAGGCCCTCGAATGGGGCGCCAACGTACTGATGATCGGCTTCACCCCGCCCGAGGTGGCACGCAAGTATCGTATCTACCAGCGCGCCGACTGCGGCTCCACCGCCAACTGCCTGGATTGCCTGCGCACGGCCCTGGCCGAGATGAACCGCCATCCCGGTGAGGACAAGGGCTCGGGTTTCCGCAACCCCCGACGCTCGCCCGAAGGCTAGCCGCGACCTTTGCCGGACGGTCCCCGGCCCGCGGCACCCTTCCTCACTCGAGAGGGAGCCTTTGGCACATTTCTTGCGGCAGAGCGGGGACGCTTATCGCAGATACCCCCGGTCCTCTCCGCAAGAAATGTGCCAAAGCCGGGCCGGGACGGGGTTGCATTCGAATATCCGGCAAAGGTCGCGGCGGTGTGACGAGTCCTTCACAGATAATGCTTGATCAAATGAGTCGAGACGGCAACTCTAATCAATGAAGCGACTTATGCGAGTATAAGTCGGGCAGATGCTTATGTCGGGATTATCACTTGATCTTGGACCGTTGCTTCTCGCTAATCGTTTGTCAATCAATGCTTTATGGCGGTCAATCTCGCCATGCATTTAGTGTGCATGAATGCGGAGGCTGTTGGACCTGCCCAAGTTTGCCAACCTGATAGTGGGTGATATGCTAACAGCAGGCTATTGCTTGGCTTAGACAGATTGTTAAAAACCTAACCGCTTTCACGATACAACGCTCTGAGCGGAGTATTAATCAAAGCGCCAACCTCAATGCGGTTTTCCATAGTCACCCTTGTGTATAATACCTCGCACGCCGGTTGATTGTAGTCCTAACTATTTTTTAATGGTTTATTGTGATCCGTTCCGACGATAAAGAAAACCCCCGAGCAGAAAGGCCTACCCGTGTCGCTGGATATTTCCCGCACCCGTACCGAGCGCGACTCCTTCGGCGAGGTCGAGCTGCCCGTCGACGCCCTCTGGGGTGTCCACGCCGAGCGCGCCCGGCTCAACTTTCCGCCGTCCTGGCGGCGCCAACCACGCAGCCTGCTGCGCGGGATGGGTTACGTCAAGCAGGCCTGCGCAACGGCCAATCACGAACTGGGTCATCTCGATGACCCAGTTTACGAAGCCCTGGCCTCGGCCTGCGACGAGCTGATCGCCGGGCTCCTCGGCGAGCATATCGTCGTCGATCCCCTGGCCGGCGGGGCGGGGACCTCCTTCAACATGAACGTCAACGAAGTGCTGGCCAACCGGGCCAACGTCCTGCTCGGCGGCAATCCCGGCGACTACGCCCCCGTCCATCCCCTGGACACGGTCAACAAGCACCAGTCGACCAACGACACCTTCTCCACGGCGGTCCGGGTGGCCGCCCTGGGCGAGTTGATCGAGCTGGAGCGCGAGCTGGTCGCTCTCCAGGACGCCCTGCAGGAGCTGGAGAAGACTTACGCCGATGAGATCACCGTCGGGCGCACCCAGCTCCAGGACGCCGTTCCGCTGACCCTGGGGCAGCAGTTCGGCACCTGGGCCGAGGCGGCGGCCCGGGATCGCTGGCGGGTCTTCAAATGCCTGGAGCGACTCAAATCGGTCAACCTCGGCGGAACGGCCATCGGCACGGGCCTGGGGGCGCCACGAGAATACATCTTCGTCGTGGTCAAGGAGCTGCGCGAACTCACCGGCCTGCCCGTCTCACGGGCCGAGAACCTGGTCGAGGCCACGGCCAACCAGGACGCCCTGGTCGAGGCTGACGGCATCCTGACGGCCCTGGCCGCCGACCTGGCCAAGCTCTCCTGGGACCTGCGCGTTCTCTCGATGCCACCGGTGGGCGAGCTCAGCCTGCCACCGGTCCAGGCAGGAAGCTCGATCATGCCGGGCAAGGTCAATCCCGTCATCGCCGAGTACGCCTGGCAGTGCGCCCAGGCCGTCATCGGCGGTCACAACGTCGTCACCCAGGCCGTCGCCGCCGGTAACCTCCAGCTCAGCCAGTTCCTGCCCCTGGCGGCCTGGCATCTGCTGGACAACCTCAAGCTGCTGCGCAACGCCGTACGCAGCCTGACCGAACGCTGCATTCCCGGTATCCAGGTGGACCTCGACCGAGCCCGACGGCACCTCGAAGGCTCGCTGTCCATCGGCGCGGCCCTGGTTCCCGTGCTGGGTTACGAAAAGGTCCAGCGGGCGGTGAAGCTGGTCGGCGAAGAGGGGCTCACTCTCCGGGAAGCCCTGGAACGCGCCGGAGCTTCGCACGAGGATATCAAGCGGGCCCTTTCGCCGACCCAGATGCGCCGCCTGGGGGATTAGCTACGGCCGACGGCGCCGCGAGACCTTTGCCGCCCAAATTCTGAATAATCTGCCCAAGCCCGGCTTTGGCACGTTTCTTGCGCAGGTCGACGCGGGTAGCTCGTCAGGCGGCGCTCGATTCCGCAAGAAACGTGCCAAAGCCTCCCCACGGAACGAAACGCGGCATCCTGGGCTTTAGAGCCCAAGGCAAAGGTCTCGCGGGGCAGCGGGTGGCCGCTTGCGGGCGGTCCATCCGCTCCGGGCTGGATTAATCATGCGATGATTCAGGAGCCCAGATATCAGTGGGCCTACCGAAGTGGTTAATGATCGTAATCATCAGCCTGTAGACCTTCCGCCGCGAGCTCATAGGACTGACATTGCCCAAGACGGCCAAGTGAACCGGCAGAGGTTTTCCTTATCAGGTACGGGCTGGGCGTTCCTTTCGGCCCCTCGAGATAAGGCCCGGGCTTTCGGATCGATATGGTGTCGAAAACCGAATCGGATATGTATCCTTGCAGATGAACAAAGAGTACCGAGACATCCACTCAAGCATCGAAAGATTTTTTGAAAAAACCAAGGAACCGTCGCTAACAACTCGCTCGATGTGCACGCTTCATTAACTCCCAACTGCTATTTTCTTAATCGTATGCTGGGATGCTTTGATCCGTTGATGTTTCGTGATCACATCTCTTTAGGTGAGTGGCACCGGAAGCCCAGATTCTTTAGAAGATAGGGGATACTCGTCGACTCCTGCTATTGACTTACTCGAGATATATATACGAGCCGAATCACCCCAACCGGAAAGTCAGCGATGAAAACCACCCGCCGCTACCATGCCCGTTAAGGGCCGCTACCGCACAATCGAGGAGTTGCGCGCCCTGGTGGCCAACCAGATCCCGGAGAGCCGCACGCTGGACTTCAAGGTCGAGCTGGGTTGGCGGCCGGGTTGGAGCAACAACAAGCTGGTTCGCGACGCCAAGCGCGAGTTCCTGGCCGACGTGGCCAGCTTCGCCAACGCCGAGGGCGGCTATCTGTTCATCGGCGTCAAGGAGGAGAAGGGCCTGGCCGTCGACATCCCGGGCATCGAGGCTGAGGACGTGGACCAGTTGATCCTCGACCTGGACACGCTATGCACCAATTCGATCGAGCCAGCGGTAAACGGGCTCAACATCTACGCCGTCGACGTCCCCGGCGAACAGCTCGAGCTTTCCGACGGCCGCCGTGTGGTGGTGGTGGTCTCGGTGCCGCGTGGGGTCAACCGGCCCTACCGGGTCAGCTACCGGATGAAGGAGCGTTTCTACGTGCGCAGCTCGGCGGGCAAGCGTCCGATGGACGCGGGGGAGATCCGCATGGCCTTCGTTTCCGGCGAGGCCACCAACGAGCGCATCCGCGCCTTCCGCCGTCGTCGTGTCGAGAACCTGCGCGCCGGGGCTACCCCCATTGTGTTGAGCCAACCGGCGCTGATGCTGCACCTGGTCCCCTTGAGCGCCTTCGATGTCGGCTTCACCGTGGATATCAAGGGTCTGATCTCCGGCGACGTGCGGCCCTTGATCGTCGCTAAGGGCTGGAGTTCCAGCTACAACCTGGACGGCTTCTACGGCTACAACGCGGCCTCCTATCTACTGTACTTCCGCAGCGCCATCGTCGAGACCGTCGCCGTGGGAATCGCCCGGGAGGGTCTGCTGGATCTAAGCGAGATCGAACGCGTCGTCTGCCGGCGGCTGCCCGGCGTCTTCGCCACGCTCAAGCGGCTGGGTGTCGAGGGGCCGGCGGCGTTGATGCTGACACTCACCGGCGTCCAGGGTTCACCGATCATCGACCGGAGCGGCACCTCAACCGACAGTGTGCTCAAGCGTGACGATTTGGAGATCCCCGAGGTGCTGCTGGATGATTACGGCGGTTTGATCGACGCAGACCTGGACAATCCGACGACGGGGGTGGTGCGCCTGACGGCGCGGGCGCTGCGGCCGGTCTTCGACGTCCTTTGGCAGGCCGGGGGATACCGGGAGTCGCCCAATTACGACAGCGGCGGTAACTGGCGGGTCTGAGTATATACGGCTGTTTTTCAATACGCCGCTGTTTCCAAGATAACCCTGGAGTTCACCGTAGGGCGGGGTCTCTGACCCCGCCGTTTGCGGTGAACCTTTGGAGGTCAGAAACACCAACCTGTTCGAGCGGTCCGCGGGAGCTTGCTGGTGGCTGTTTGGCAGTCGAGCAACCCGCGCTCTTGGCGCTATTCCGTCGATTGTGCTAAACGGGCCGACCTGAGGGTCGGCCCGTGGGTATGCTTGCAATGTTGCGATCCTTTAACGCCACCGCGCCGTCCAGCGACGCAGCAGGGCGGGCAACTCCGGTGAATGGTGGAGCTGGTGACCGGCGGCCAGCCACCCGAAGTTCAACCGGCTCAACCGTTTCAACGAGGCCAGCGAGGCCGCCGGAGTGGAGCTGAACAGCCTGGGATCGCCGAGGATCGTGCCCCCCTTGCCGCCCAGGGCGTCGCCGATGAAGAGCACGCCGCGTTCGGCCAGATAATAAGCGGTGTGGCCCGGGCTGTGTCCCGGGCTGTGGACGGCGCGGACACTCAGCGAGCCGACGCGGAACTCGTCGCCGTCGGCTGGAGCGAGGTCGGGTTCGAAGTAGCGGGGATGGTTGTCGGCGAAGTGATGCTCGGCCCAGCCGATGGGGCTCAGCGAGGGCCGGACGCGACCGGCGGCGCAATCGTGATCGGCGGCGTGGAGCGCCACCGGGACGCCCCAGGCTCGGCGCAGGTCCGCGGCGCCGCCAAGGTGGTCGGGATGCCAGTGGGTGATCAGCAGAACCTCGGGAGGACCCAGGCCCAGCTCGCGGCGCAGGGCCGCCACCTGGGCCGGAGTGCGGCGCTGGTTGCCGGCATCGATGAGCAGCCAGCGCCCGCCGTCGATGACGACGTAGACCCTGCAGGCGCCCAGACGCTGGGGCCGCAGCTCGTAGACGTTCTCGGTCAGCCGGTTGAGGTGCATAGGTGGTCGGTTATCGCGCGCCAGAGGCCGACGGGGCGGCGGAAGAGGCCCAGGGGCACCATGACGCCCAGGTGGCCGGTGGGCGACTCGTGGTAGCGGCAGCCCCAAGCGTCGCGCAGGCGGCGCTGGAGTTGGAGGGGGATGACCTGATCGGCCCGGGCGGCCACCAGCAGTACGCTGGAGGGATCGCGACGGGGTCGGCGACGCAGGAGGTTCAGCGGGGCCAGCACCCGGGCCAGCTCGTCGAGGGGCAGCCCCTGACCCAGCACATCGGCGCGCACCCCGGCGGTCAGCGGCGAGCCCAACAGGATGCCCAGAGGGTCCGTGGCCGGGGTCAGCAACGCCGTACGCTCCTGGGGGTTCTCGGCCAGACAGGCGTGGAGGGCGGTCAGCAGGCCGCCCAGGCTGTGCCCCAGGGTGACGATCTCGCCGTGACGACCTCGGAGGGCGCCGATCAACGCCGTTATCTCGGCCAGGCCCCGCCTGAACGAAACCAGGGTCTCCTCGACGTCGCCGGAGATGAAGCGGGCGCCGGAGAACTCGCCCGCCGGGGTGCGGGTCAGGTGATGGGGCAGCTCCAGGCACCAGACCGCCGCCCCCCGGGCGGTGTGGTAGGCGGCCAGCTCGGCGAAGCCGGTGTAATCGGGCTGCAGCCAGCCGTGAACGTGGAGCAGGGCGGTGTGCGCCCCGGGATCGCCGAAGAAAAGGCCCGTCGGCGCCGTCGCGGCGGAAGCGTCAACGGGCGCGGCCCGCCAGTGTCGATACCGTACACCCTTGGGCGCGGCCTCCTCATCGCCCATCGTCAGGTCGGACAGGGGCGGCGCGGCAGCGGCCCCGGTCAAGGCCGGCTCCAGCTCCAGCCCGTCCAGGCGCTCCAAGACATCAGGCGCGGTGGCCAAGCTGAAGCTCCGCTTGCCCATCTTCCAGAAGGCCCAGCGGTCGAAGGCTTTGCCCAGGAAGCTCAGCATCGGACCTCCCTTACCACCAGTTGACATCGCCGTCGGTGAGCACCCCGGCGACAAGGTGTAGCGGCGTCTCCTCGAAGAGCTCGTTGGGTTCCAGCTCGGCGAAGAGATCGTCGTCGAGGTACTTGGTTCGGTCGCAGGCCAGATAGAGAGGCTTGCCGGCCCGGGCCAGCAAGCGGGCCAGTTCCCGGGTGCCGACCTTGTTGACGAAGAGATGGTCGGTCAGGGCGTCGGCGCCGCAGATACCGGCCTCGACGCCTTCGACGGCGGAGGCTGCCTCGTCGTCGGCGACCACCCGGGCGTCCAGACCGCGGCGGCAGAGCTCCAGGGCGCTGCGCAGTCCCTCGCCGCCGGGTTCCGAGTAGAGGCAGAGCGCCGCCGCGGGCTCCAGGGCGGCCAGGACGCTGAGGACCGTCGAGGAGCGCGAGATGGTGATGAAGCGGCCAACACCGCCCAGGCGCTCGACGGCCCGGCGACTGATGTCCTCGGACGCCGCAGCGGTTTGCTTCCGGCGCTCGTTCAGGAAAGCGATGGGGGCGGCGGCGGTTTCCAGACCGTGGGCCAGGCTCAACAGGGGCGCCATGTCCCGACGGGCGGTGCGTAGCCGGGCGGCGAACTCACGCAAATCACCGTCGTCCAGACCTCGGGCGGCCTCCAGGCAACGCTCGTGGAGCTCGGCGGCACCGGATTCCACGTCGGTCGCCAGCTCGGTCAGCTCCGCCTCAACTTCCGGGGGCAGGCTCAACCTCCACCTCCCGGTGCTGCGCCGAGCGGGCCTGGCGGCGCAGCGCCCGCCAGCGGCCGATGAGAATCATCAAGGCGCCCAGCCCCGCCAGACAGCCGGCGGAGGCCATCCCCAACCAGGCGCCGCTCAGCCCGATAAGCGAAACACCCAGCCAGACGCTTGCAGGCTCCAGCAGCAGGCGGTGGACCACCGTGGGCAGCATCGCGTAGAGACCCTGGCCCATGGCGTTGAAGTAGCCGTTGGTCAGCAGGACCAGGGCGACGAAGGGCAGCGACGCCGCCGCGAAGAGCACCAGGGTGCGGCCAACCGTGACGACCTCCGCCGAGTCGCTGAACAGGCCCATCCAGAAATCGGGGAACAGGGCCAGCAACGCCGCCACCCCGGCGGTGATCGAAACCGTGATCCAGGTGGTGTCGATTGATGTGCGACGGGTCCGCTCAGAGAGCCCCGCCGCGTGACACTGTCCGATCATCACCATCGCCGCGTTGTTGAAGCCGATGGCCGGCAGGTAGGCCAGGTTGAAAAGACGCTGCCCGACGCCGAATGCGCCCACCACCGCGGTGCCCAGCGGAGTGATGATGTAGAGGATGATCTGGATGGCTACCGGGACGACCGTACGCTGGATGAAACCGGGAACGGCCAGACGCCAGAGACGGCTGAACACCTGTCTGTCCCAGCCCCGGGCCGCCAGGCGCACCCGGATCGGCCCCCGGCCCAGCGCGAGATGGATGAAGATCACCGCGAAGCCGATCACCCGGCTCAATGCCGTGGCCAAGGCCGCGCCCTCCACCTCCATTCGCGGGAAGGGTCCGATGCCGAAGATCATCAGCGGATCGAGGACGGCGTTGATCACCACCGTCAGCGTCAACACATAAAAGGGAAACTTGGTGTCCCCGGCGCCGCGGTAGAGGCCGCCGATGATCATCTGGCCCAGAATGGCCCAGACACCCCAGTAGATCGTGGTGATGTAGCCGTGGGCCCGCTCGACGACGCCGACGGCGGCTCCCGTCGAAGAAAGTATGGCCCGGGCGCTGAGCAGGCCCAGGGGCATCAGCAGCAGTGTCAGCCCCAACCAGGCCGCCAGGATATAGAGCACCGTCCGGTCGACGCGCCGCTGATCGCCGGTGCCCAGATAACGGGCCAGCACCGCGCTGGCCGCCGTGTTGGTCCCGGCTCCCGCCGTGATGATCAAAAAATGCAACGGGAAGCACAACGAGACCGCCGCCAAAGCCTCCTTGCCCACCCGGCCCAGCCAGATCATGTCCACCACGCCCATCGCCGAGTTGATCAGCATCCCCCCGGCCATCGGCAGCGCCAGCTTGAACAACGTCGAGCGCACCGGCCCGGTGAGCAGGTCCGGCCGGCGGGCGCGCTCGGGTCTTTTCAACGGTGTGGACAAGAAGCTTCCTATGGGGACATACGACTGATATTCACGGGATCGCGGGAGGCCCGGCGGGACCGCGGCCGACCACCCCAAACCACCCAGCAACGTCGCGTCGCCCCGCGCCCGGCGTTGGCACATTTCTTGCAGCAGAGCGAGCGGCGGTCTGGCCGGGCGGCGGCGGGACTCCGCAAGAAATGTGCCAACGCCGGGCGCTCCGGGGGCCAACTCCCGGCCGCGGTCCCGCCGGTGGTTCACGGCGAAGCGCCCCGGAGGCGAGTGGCCGCCCGTCCGCATCCAGACTGCGATTATAGCACAGGGCGGGTATCAGTAGCGGTAGCCGCGCAGTTCGTCTTCGTCGTACTCCACGCCCAACCCCTGGTTGAGCCGGTTGACGAAGTTGAAGTAGGCCGTCGTCTGGGCGACCTGCAGGATCTGGGGGTCGTCGAGGCCGCTGTCGCGCAGGTTTTCGACATCGCGCTCCTCGACGGCGTCGGGGGTCCGGGTAAGCTTGAGGGCGTAGTCGACGACGGCGCGGGCGGCCGGAGGCAGGGCGGCGCCGTCGGGGTCGGCGCAGAGGGCGTCGACGGCGGCGCGGTTCTTCCAGTAGAAGTCCAGAGCCTCGGCGTGATGGCGCAGGCAGTAGACGCAGCCGTTGGCCGCCGAGACGGCCACGGCGATCAGCTCCCGCGTGGGACGGGGCAGACCGCCGTGTCCGAAGACCACGGCCAGGTAGAGCTCGAGGTGGGCCTCGAGAGCCCGGGGGTCCAGACTCTGGATGCGCAACACGTTGGCCGTCTTGCCACGCTCGTTTTCGATGCGCCGGTAGACCTCGTCCAGCTCGCCGGTCGCCTCTCCGGGGTGAATGATCTTGATCCAGGCCATGATTCCCTTCCTGGTTGGTGTTCGTGGTCGATAGTCCGTCGCTGTCGGTTGCAGGAGCGGTTTGACAATTGAGAGGCGTTCGAGCCCCGCCCGATGATAAAGCGGCGACTGAAGAACAAGCTCGACCGTTTGTGAGCCGTTATGGAATGGGATTGCTACAACAAACAGGAACAAAATCTGTAGTCGCCGCGAGCGCTTGTTTCCGAGTGCGTGTTTCGCGGATAGGGTCAATTATCTTCACTTTGTAATTCTTAATCGCTGCCGATGTTGGTCCGACCGGCTGGAACGCTATTACATTCAGTCCGATCGGTGGAACGCAGGGCGGGGGCTCTCGCATTGCAAGGAAGGCCGCCGGGCGGCGGCCTTTACGCTCTGCGGACTGCGCTCGGCGATAAGCTCTCAGTGGGGCTTGACGGCGAAGAGCTTCTGACCGTACTCGACGGGCTGGGCGTTGTTGAGCAGCACCTTGACGACGGTTCCGTCGTGCTCGCTTTCTATCTCGTTCATCACCTTCATCGCCTCGACGATGCAGACGATGTCGCCCTTGGAGACGGTGGCGCCGACCTTGATGTAGGGACCGGCCTCGGGGCTTGGGGATGAGTAGAAGGTGCCCACCAGGGGTGCGGTGATGTAGACCAGCTCGGAGTCGTCAACTTTGGCGGGCTCGACGGCAGCCGGCTTTTCTGAAACGGGCGCGGCGGCGGACGCGGGGGCCGCGAAGCTCGGGGCCGGGGCTCCACCGCGCTTGAGGGTGACCGAGCGGAAGAGGCCGGAGAGGGTCAGCTCGCTGAGCGAGGAGCCTTCGAAAACATCGATGAGTTCCTTCAGTCGCTTGGCGTTCATCGTGGCGCAAACCTCACTGGTCGGGGTTGCGTAAGAGCGAAGACCCGCGGCGGTCTTCGAAAGACTCTGGTTAATCCTTGACCCGGGTGACGTACTCGCCGGTACGGGTGTCGATACGGATGCGCTCACCCTGCTCGACGAAGAGGGGAACGTTGACCTGGGCGCCGGTCTCGACGGTAACCGGCTTGGTGGCCCCGGTGGCCGTATCTCCCTTGAGTCCGGGCTCGGCCTCGACGACTTCGAGATCCACCGCCGAGGGCAGGGCCACGTCGAGGGGATCGCCCTGGTAGAACAGGATGGAGAGCTCCAGTCCTTCGGTGAGCCAGTTGACTGCGTCGCCCAACTGTTCGGCGGTCAGGCGCAGCTCGATGTAGGTGTCCTGGTCCATGAAGCAGTAGAACTCGCCGTCACGGTAGGTGTAGGTGACATCCTTATCGTCCAGGGTGATGTCCTCGAGCTTCTCGCTGGTACGGAACTTGTGTTCGAAGATGGCCCCGTTCTTGAGGTTCTTCAGCTTGGTGCGGACGAAGGCCGGCCCCTTGCCCGGCTTGACGTGCTGGAACTCGACGACGGTGTGGGGCACGCCGTCGAAGAGGAATTTCAAGCCGTTGCGGATGCCCGAGGTTCCGATCATCTATGCGCTCCAGATTGTTATGTTCGCCGGATTGTCAGACGCAAAAGGTCGCCTGTTTGGTTGGAGGTTGCCACTACCGCACCGCCTACAATCTACAATACCAATTCTTGGCGTTGCGCGCTACTTGGGGCTAGTTTGCTCAGAGCCAATACCGCTATCCATAAACCTGAACAACCTGTGTGAGTGACAAGGCCGCAGGAGCTCACTGATGACCCCAAGTAACAACCAAGGAACACAGGAGACGAGGGGGTAGTTGACGGCCCCTGGGCCGGTCCTCCGGCGGCGGAAAATGAGTCGCGTCAGTGAAGTCGAATCGAGCTCCACCAAGCCGCAATGACCCATTCGGCAAAGGAGACCAAGCCCGGCGGGGCCGGCTCGGTCGACGGAAGGTTCCAGTTACGAGGCATTTTATCACACCCCCCGCGGGGCGGCAAGGCGATGCTGAAGCATGCTGTGCCGTTTTGGCATTCCGGTCAGCGCCAAGCGCTGGTATTTCAGCATTACCACTTAAAGCCCTCTTCGGTACAGGAGATATATTTTGTTGTTTTGCAATACCTTAGGAGGCTATCATCAATCTGGCACGACTCTTGCATATGTTATAGGGCGGAATCAAGCGATCCTGACAAACCACCAATCACCCATTTCACAGGAAGCGAAACAACCGCATTCTTAACAACCGCAGCAAGGAGGTCGATGATGGCTATCGTCCGCTGGAACCCCAACCGCCACTGGCTCAACCTGCGCGATGAGATGAGCCGCGTATTCGAGGACTTCTTCGGCAGCGCCACTAAGGAGGGCGAGGACGTCGTCTGGGCGCCCCGGGTCGACATCAGCGAGACCGCCGAGGAGTTCCGCGTCCGCGCCGAACTGCCCGGCGTCTGCGCCGACTGCATCAACGTGGACATCGAGAACAACACCCTGATCATCCAGGGCGAGAAGCAGAAGGAGGAGACCGACGGCCAGGAGAACTTCTACCGCGTCGAGCGCCTCTACGGCCGCTTCATGCGCTCCTTCACCCTGCCGCAGCGCGTCAAGGCCGACCAGGTCAAGGCCCGCTACAAGGACGGCATCCTGCACATCGCCATCCCCAAGGCCGAAGAGGCCAAGCCGCGCCAGATCCAGGTCGAGGTCGAATAATCCCGGCCGATAGCGGAACAATCACCAACGGGGGCCGCTAGACGGTCCCCGTTTTCTCACCCCAAAAGCCGATTGAGAGACGCCTCAAATTTATGCTATAATGCTAATGTACTTTGCACAACCGACCACTCCAACCCATCCGAGACCATGATCACCTACACCTACCGTTGCTGGAACTGCGACCACACCTTCGAGGCGCGCCAGAGCATCAAGGACGAGCCCCTCGAGGAATGCCCCAAGTGCGGCGGCCTGGTCCGCCGGGTCGTCTCCGGCGGCCTGGGCACCCTGGGCGTCAGCCACGACTCCAGCCGCGCCTGCTCCACCGGGGGCGGGTGAGGCTTCTAGCTAGTGCCGCGAGGCGGGGCGTCCGGATCGGGCGCCCTTTGTCATACGTCATCCCGCCCGCAAGGATTCGGCGAGACCTTTGCCGTGGCAATTCGCGGCGCGCCGCTTCCGGAACCGGCGTTGGCACGTTTCTTGCAGCAGAGCGGGGACCGGCTATCCCGAGTCCCGGTCTCGCACTCCGCAAGAAACATGCCAACGCCTCGTCTACCGGGGAAGATCACAAAACAAATCGGGAAGTGACGCGGCAAAGGTCTCGCCGGGGCGATCCCGGCGGGGACAGGTGGGGCTAGAGCCGGAAGGCGTCCTCGATCAGTTCGAGGGAGGGGCGATCAAGCTCGGGCTCCCAGGTGACGGCGGCGACGTCGAAGCGGACGTAGAGACCTCGCAGATCGGGTCGACTGACCAGCAGGGCGTCGGCCAGCCGGGCCAGGCGCCGCCGTTTACGGATGTCGACGGCCTCGCGGGCTCCGCCGACGGGGCCTTCGCGTCGGCGGGCCTTGACCTCGACCACGGCCAGCAGCTCGCCGCGCCGGACCACCAGGTCCAGCTCGCCGCGCAGACCCAGCCCCCGGGGTCGCCAGTTGCGCAGCAGCACGCTCCAGCCTCGCCGCTGGTACTCGGCGGCGACGAGTTCTTCGGCCCGGCGGCCCATACGTTTGGCGTCGCTTGCGGTCATCGGCCGGGAATCCCTCGGCGGTCGGGAATCGTTAGTGCGTGAGCGAAATCCAGGACGCCTGGTGTTGATGGTTTGGTAGATGATGGTTTGGTAGATGATCGATAGGCTGTGATGAACCAGGCGAGCCGAACAGGGAATCGGGATCAAGTCTGCTGGTACGAGCCGATTGGTGCAACCGCAACTGATAGCGCAATCGTTGATTCCCGCCTCGTCGCCGTACATACAACAGCCCGGATCAGGCTGCCGCGAACTAATGCAGGTGGCGCAGAGCGGCGTCGAGGGCGGCGCCCCGTCCGGCCTCCAGACCGGCGGCGACGTCGATGAGCCAATCACCTCCGGCACCGCGGCGCAACTCCAGCGTCAGCGTCGGTCGACCCGGCGCGCGGACGGTCTGGCGAACCGTCGAGGCGTCGATCTCGCTGAGCTCGCCGACGGCTTCCAGGGTCTCGCCGGGCCGCAGATAATCGGCCAGCTCGTTCAGGCCGCCGTTGACCAGCATTGCTTCCGCCTCATCGACGGCTCCGGCCGCGACGGACCGGGAGAAATCGGCGACGACGGCGACGGCGGGATGACCGGATTCACAGCCCGCCAGAGTCAGCAGGGTCGCGACGGCGAACAACGGCAGTGGTTTGAAGGCGCGTCTCATTCGGTGTCCCGCAGGTCGTTGGTCAGGTCGACGTAGGGTCGCTCCGGTTTGTCACGGGATTCCAGCGCGGCTGCGTCGCCTTGCATCCGTTCGATCAGCGAGCGGTTGAGCTCGCGGGCCGGGTTGAAGCCCCGGCGGCGCACCAGGTAGTTCATCGCCGCCAGCTCGACGATCGAGGCGATGTTCTTGCCCGGGCTGGCCGGGATGACCACCTGGGGTATCTTGATACCCAGGATGTCCTTGTACTGGGTCTCCAGGCCGACGCGCTCGTAGTTGTCGCGGCCGCGCCACTCCCGGATCTGCACCACCAGCTCCACCCGCTTCTGGTCGCGCACGGCGTTGACGCCGAAGAGGTGGCGCACGTTGATGATACCGATGCCGCGGATTTCCATGTACTCGCGGATGCGCTCCGGGGCGTTGCCGACCAGCACGGAGTTGAACTTGCACTTGATACGCACCACATCGTCGGCCACCAGCCGATGGCCCCGGCTGACCAGCTCGAGGGCGCACTCGCTCTTGCCGATACCCGCCTTGCCCAGGATCAACAGACCCACGCCCTTGATGTCCAGCAGCACGCCGTGCATCTCCACGCTCTGGGCCAGCACATCCTGGAGGTAGAAGGAGACGGCGCTGATCACCTCGGGCGTCGGCTTGGGGGTCAACAGGATCGGCACGCGCTCCTCTCGGCAGATCTCGATTAGCTCCCTAGGCGGTTCCAGCCCACGTGAGATGAAGAAGCAGGGCGTGCGGCACTCCCGGGCCAGATAGCCCAGGATGCGGCGGCGCTCGGCGGAGTCCAGGTTGGCCAGGAAGTCGGTCTCGCTCTTGCCCAGGATGTGGACCCGCTCCTCGAGCTGGTACTGGAAGTGCCCGGCCAGAACCAGCCCCGGACGCTCCAGGTCGGGGCGGGTGATCTCACGTTCGAGTCCCACGGCTTCACCCACCAGGCGCAACTCGAGACGGATCTTGTTCTCGTCGAAGAGCCGACCGACGGTGACGGTCATCGGATTCCTCCTCCAGTAGCGGTTCGTTGGGCTCGCGGGGTCAACGAATGGATGCCGGTGGGATTAGGGTACAAAAAAAGGCGGAGGCGGGCAAGCGCCGCCTCCGGTGGTGAATCGGGCTTGACGCCGTTCTCACTCCAGGTTTTCCTCGGCCCGGCGGATCACCTCCACGAAGGCCTCGGCGTCGCCGGCCTCCAAGAGCTCTTTGCGTAACTGCGGGTTCTTGACCAGGCGGGAGAGACGGGCCAGGGCGCGCAGGTGCACGGTGTCCGATTCGGCGCAGAGCAGGAAGAGCAGCTTGGTCGGCTTGCCGTCCATGCTTTCGAACTCGAGACCCGCGGGCTTGCGTCCGCAGACGATGGCCAGGCCGTCGATGAGGTGGGGCTGACCGTGGCGCGGGTGGGGGATGGCCACGCCGTTCTCCAGGCCGGTGGTGCAGAGCTCCTCGCGGGCGGTGACGGCTTCGATGAGTTCGCCCGCTTCCTCCAGGCGCTCGGCCTCGACCAGGTTGTCGACCAGCTCGCGTATCGCGCCGACCTTCTCCTCGGCGTCCATCTCGAGGATGACGTTCTCGGGCTTGATGTAACTGCCGATGTTCATAGGTGAATAACCTCCGTAAGTAACGGCGGTGAAACGATCCGGATAGCTCAGGTCGTCGAAGCGGTGGGGGACGCCCTCCGTCTCGACTATCGTCCCTTAGCTTAATCCAGCCGCCGCTTCTCCGCAACCCCCTTTACATAATTCTATTTGGGCGCACCACATGAAAGCGGAACGGCATTATTCAATCAAGGAGCGGCATTTAGAACTGGAGCGCCGGCTTCATATCTCCCTCAAGGCATCAACCCGATGAACCGATGAGCCTTGATAGCTCTTAAGACCTTTATTAAGAAGCCCTTAGCTCACTTGCACCCGGAAAACCGGGAGAAAACCGGGAGTCGCGGCTTCCCGGCTCTCAGTATTCGAGCGGTAAAAGCCGGTTTAATACCACATATCCATGCTAGTCATATGACAGCCCATTAGGCAATAAAGTTAGGTGATCGAATACCCTATCCGGACCGAATCGTGATTGTAACCTGCTGATAATGATAATTCTCTGAGACTAGTCATAAAACGGACAGTTGTAAAGTGGCGGCATTCATAGGGCGTTATCAGTAGCATATCTTGTTATCAGCGAGTTTGTCTGTTCTCTGACAGCAAAGGGATATTGACTCCTAAATGCCGTAATAAAAGGTAATAAGGGTATGCTAAAAAATGCTTGTTCAAAAACAACGGATTACTGGAAAGTGAGTATAAGCCCAGCAAGCCGCTCTCAATCAGCCTGATTTGGTCCGATCACCTTCCGTGATGGCAAAGATAATAAAGATAAGCTATTAGCAATATTTATCAGTTTTATTGCGTATGATAATCCCTACCACAATACAAGCCAATGCGCATGGTTCAATCGCCAATAACAGCCGTTTTAGGGAGTGTTTTACGCATGCCACAGCCCGTTGCCGACGAGGAAGCCCCTTCCCAAAGCGCCTCTCGATAATAACGAGTGGACCAGGCGCTGAACCACCGACTCACTCGGCCAGCGGCAGGATCAGGGTCACGGTGGTGCCCGCTCCGGGCACGCTGGCCAGTTGAACGCGGCCCTCCATCTGCTGCATCAGCTTCTGGACGATGGCCAGTCCCAGGCCGCTGCCCTCGGGCCGTGTGGTGAACAGCGGGGTGAAGGCGTGGGCCAGCACGTCTTCGGGAATGCCGGGACCGTTGTCGATCAGATTGATGATCGCGTGGCGGCCGCTGAGTCGGCTGGCCAGCACGATGCGAGGATCATCGACGCTCTTGCAGGCGTTCAGGGCGTTGTCGAAGATGTTGATCAACACACGGAACAGAGCGTCGTTGTCGATGCGGATCAGGGCTCCGGGAGCGCCGGTGGCGACGAGGACCTCGATGCCGTGACCGCGGGCCGTCTCGCGGAACAGGGCGCCCTTCTGCTCCAGGAACTCGTCCATGACGACCAGCCGCGGCGTGAGCTGCTCCAGCCGCTGGTACTCGCGCAAACTGGTCAGCAGGCGTTCGGCCACCTGGAAGGTGTCCAGGGCCAGCTTGAGGTAGAAGGCGCGACGCTCCGGACTCAGACGTTCGATGTTGCGCGAGAGCGCGGTCAGGCTGGCCTTGAGGGTGTTGAGGGTGTTGCCCATCTCGTGGCGGATGGTGGAGAAGATCTGCTCGATCTGCTCGATGATCGCCTGGCGTTGGCGCAGCTCCTGGCGCAGCTCGCGATCGGTCACATCGCGCACCAGCTCGATGACGCCGGTCAGCCTGGGTTTCTCGTCGGGTCCGGCGTGGATCGGATAGGCGATGATGTCGAAGAAGCGCTCCTCGTTACTGTCCGGGTCCTGGCGCCGCAGTTGCTCGTACTCCAGCCTACCGCTGGAGAGGGCCCGCGCGATGACGGTTCCCGCCCTCTCACCGGCCTCACCGGCGGCTCGGTTGGCCCAGACGGGATTGCCCCGTTTGTCGTAATAGGTCAAACGGTCGGTGATGGCGTTGAGCACACCCTCGAGCTGGGCGGAGAGCTCGCGGTACTGGACCTCCGATTCGGCGATCAGACGCTGGGCCTGCTTGAGCTCGGTGATGTCCCGGGCCACGGTTACCCCGCCGGCTGATTCACCGTCGGCGTGCATCGGCGAGGAGCTGACCAGGAACTGGCCGCCGAAAAGCTCGATCTCGGCCATCCATTCCCGGCCCTCGCGGAGCATCCGGGCCACGGGGCAGTTCTCGGGCGGTGGTCCGCCGAAGAGCAGCTCGCTGTAATGTCGGCCGATAAGCTGTTGGTACTCGACACCGAGACGCTCGCAGAGGGCGCGGTTGACCCGGTAGATGAGGCCGGCGCCGTCGATGAGGAAGATCAGGTCGGGCACGGTGTCGAAGGTGGTTTCCCAGCGGCGCTTGCTCTCCAGGATGTCCAGCCGATTCTGGCGACGCTCCAGGGACGAGCCCAACATTTCCGCCACGGTCTGCAACAGGCGCAGGTCCTCGTCGGCCCAGCGGCGAAACCGACCGGGGTCGAGGACGACGCAGCCCCAGAGTCGGCGCTGGGAGAAGACGGGCAGCAGCAGGACCGCCCCATTTTCCGAATCGTCCGGGTTTTTACCGGCGATTTCCCCAGGGTTGCGACCCTCGAGCAAACCGGATCGCGCCAGGGTCGGACATCCCTTCTCCAACTCGGCGGTCAGCTCGTCGCCGAGTAATGTCGGAGCGGGTGCGGCGGCGTTGGGATTCCGGGAGTCGAGGTGGGCCAGGACCTCGACACCGCCCCCGCGCTCAGGGAAGGAACAGATGACGCCGCGATCGACCTCGACCAGTTCGAGCAGACGTCCCAGCAAACGCCGCAGCGCCCGTTCGAGAGATTCCTCCTCGGCCAGCAGCCGGGAGCAGAAGGCCACGGCCTCCTCGTAACGCAGACGCTCGGCGATGCGCTCTTCGGCGCGGCGCTGCTCGGTGATGTCGCGAAAGATGTGGTAGTGCAACCCCAGCTTGTCCGCGATGCCGCGATGGGGATAGGAGAGCTGGAGGATACAGCGCTCGCCCTGCTCGGGATGCACCATGCGGAAGGTGGTCTTGAAGGTGCCCTTCCAGTTCTCGGCCTCCCGACGCCGCTTGGCCTCCCCGAACTCTTCGGTCAAGCGGTCGCGATCGTGGGGATGGATCAGCTCGCCGATGATGGTTGTGGGGTTGAGTCCAACCAGCTCACGGTTGTTGCGGCCGAACATTCGCTCGGCGGCGGGATTGAGGTACTGGGTCTCGCCGCTGGAGTAGTCGAAGATCACCAAAGCGTCGCGGAAGTTCTCGGCCAGTTGGCGGAAGCGCTCCTCGCTGGTGCGCAGCTCCCGCTCGACACGCTCCAGGCGCTCCTCGGTCTCGATACGCCGGAAGGTCTCGCCGACCACCTCGGGCAGCAGGTCGAGGAAGTCGGCCTCCTTGGTCAGATAGTCCCGGGCGCCCAGCTTGAGCATCTCGACGGCGACCTTCTCGTTGCCCTGGCCGGTCATGATGATGAACTCGGCGTGGTACCTCCGCCCGCGCATTCGCTCGATCAAACCGTCGCAACTGCCGTCGGGCAGCAGGTAGTCGAGGAGGAGCAGCGGCGGCGGACCGTCCTGGTTGCCGGCGACCCACTCCAGGGCCGCGGCGCCGTCGCCGGCGCCGTCGGCCTGGTAGCCCTCGCGCTCAAGGCGGCGACGGATGAGCAGGTTGAGGCCCACGTCGTCCTCGACGACCAGAATGGCGCGGTTCTGCCCGGCGGGCTTATCTTTGTGTTTGGCGCGCGGTCTATTCATCATTCTTTTCAGGATTGCTTTCCGGGATACGCTCCCCGCGCTGGGTCTCGCCGCCGGGCAGGGTGAAGATGAAGCGGCTGCCCTCCCCGGTGGCCGATTCGAGGCGGATACCGCCGCCATGACGCTCCAGGATGCGACGGACGATGGTCAGGCCCAGGCCGTCGCCGGAATCCGGCGCCGCCCAGTGAGCGGGCTTCTCGCGCTCGATGCGCTGGAAGACCTCGAAAACCCGCTGCTGCTCGCGCCGGGGGATGCCGATACCGTTGTCGGCTACCCAGTACTCCACGCCGTCCTCGACGTTTCGGCCGCCGATCTCGATCCGGCCCTCGACGCCGGGCTGGAGATACTTCAGAGCGTTGTCGACCAGGTTGGAGAAGAGCTGGCTGAGCTGATCACGGTCGGCCCGGCAGGGCGGCAGCTCACCGATGAGGAACTCCACCCCGCGCTCCTCGATGCGAAACATGAAGTTGTGGCGGATCTCCTCGACCAGGGCGCCGACATCGAGGCGTTCCAGCCGAAGGGCCCGGCGTCCCAAGCGCGACAGGCGCAGCAGGCCGCTGAGCAGGCCGTCCATCCGGTAGACGCTGGAATTGATGAAGCCCAGGGCCTCCGGGATGTCCCCCTCGAGCTTGGGTTCGAGCTCATCCCGGAGGTCGGCGGGCAGTGAGGCCGACTTCAACAGCACTCCCAGCTCCTCGAAGAGCAGCTTGAGCTCGCCGCTGAAACCCTGGATGTTCAACAGCGGCGAGCGCAGGTCGTGGCTGGTGATGTAAACGATCTGTTCCAGCTCCCGGTTCTTGGAAACCAGTTGTTGGTGGAGCTGCTCGCGCTCGGCCTCGGCCCAACTGCGCTGGCGCAGCAGTTCGATGCGGTGCAGCTTGGAGGCCGCGTCGGCGGCCACCTCGCTGAACAGGGCCCGCTGTTGATCGTCCACTCCGAGCTCGTCCTCCACCAGGGCTCCGATCCAGCCGTAGAGACGCTCGCCGTGGCGCAGGTCCCACACCAGCAAGGCCTCGTCGTCATCCCCGCGGTCGAAAACCGAGCAGATATCGCAGTCCCCGCAGGCTTCCGGATCGTCGGTCACCACCGAGCAGACGTCGCCCAGCCCCTCCAAACACGGCGGCGGCCCGGCCAGAGAGTGACGCTCGACACCGCCGCCGTCGTTGATGATCAGCTCGCAGCCATCCTCGTCTTTCTCCGCCGGGATTATGAACCAGATACCGCCGTAGCTGTGCTCTTCGACCAGGCTCTCGGCGTAGACCGCCAGGAGGTTGGCGGTGTCGCTCAGTGAGGCCGAGCGTTGCCCGGCGCTGTGCAGCCCCTGCATCACCCGGTTGAGGTGGCGCAGCTTGAGCTCCTGCCGCTTACGCTCGGTGATGTCGGTGGCCAGGATCAGCAGCCCCCAGGGCGCCGGGTGGATACGGGCGGCCAGGTGCAGCCGGCGGCCCTTGATTTCCATCGCCTGCTCCACCTCGCGCGGTTCGTCGCTTCGCAGGGCTGCGCGCAAAGCCTGGAACGCCGCCGTATCGAGCAGGCGGGTGAAGAGTTCGGTCAGTAGGCGGCCCTCGAGATCGGCCAGGTTCTCGCCGACCAGTTCGGCGAAGGCCGGATTGCAGTAGCGGATGCGAAAATCCGGCTCCAGGGCCAGCACCGGCGAGGGGATACTCTCCAGCAGCAGCCGGTGTTTGCGCTCGCTCTCGGCCAAACGGTCCAGGGTGCGCCTCAGGGGGCCGATGTCCCGATACCAGAAAGAGAGGAAGCGCAACAGGCCCTCGGCGTCGTTGACCGGCGAGATACTCACGCTGACCGGCAGACGGCCGCCGCTGCGGTGCAGGCGGGTGCTCTCGTGACCGCTGACCCCCAGACCACCGCGGCAGACCTCGACCCACTGGCCGAAGAGTTCCTGATCCAGGCCGGTGAGAGTCAGCAGGTTCCTGCCGACCAGCTCGGCGGGCGGGAAGCCGAAGACCCGTTCGTTGGCGGGATTGGCGGCCACCACCCGCCCGTCCAGATCGGCCAGCAGAACCGGATCGGTGCTGCCGTCGAACAGCGCCCGCTGGAGCTGCTCGCTCTCCCGCAGCGCTTTCTCGGCTATCCAGCGAGCGGTGACGTCGCGCAGGACCGTGACCACACGCTCCACCCGCCGGAGATCGTCCTGGGCGAAGATGGGTATCTTGCGGGTACGCACGATGTAGGTGCGGCCCTCCAGTTCGAGCCTGTCCTCCGAATCCAGCGCCCGGCCCTCATCGAAGACCCGGCGGTACTCCTCGATCACCCGTTCGTCGAGGAAGGGGAAGGCTTCGGATACCGAGCGGTCGAGCAGCTCCTTCTCCAGTCCAAGCTCGGCCGTCCAGTCCCGCAGTGCCTGGTTGGCCAGACTGATGCGCAGCTCGCGATCGCAGAGGTGGATCGCGTCGTCGAGGGAGTTCAGCGTCAGGCGGTAGCGCTGCTCGGATTCGCGCAGGCGGCTCTCGACATCCTTGAGACGGCTGATGTCCCGGGCGATGATCAACACGCTCTCCACGCCGCCCTCGTCGGTGAACTCTGGCACCAGGCGCAGGTGGAAGAAGAGGACCGCCCCCTGGTGTCGTACCTCCTTCTCCAGCTCGAGTTGGCGTCTTTGACCGAAAACGGTTTCCAGGGCCTCACCGACGTCCTCGAGCCGGGTGCTGTCGGGATCGATATCACCGTGCCGACGACCGATCATCGCGGCGGCGCTCATCCCGAACATCCCCGCCACGGCCTCGTTGACGTAGAGGTAGCGCATCTGCTTGTCCACCCGGGCGATGAGGTCCGGGTTGTTCTCGATGATCTCCTGGTACTCCTGTCGGCCGCGGCGCAGTTCGTCCTCGGCCCGTCGACGCTGCAGGGTCACCGCGGCCTGGCCGAGGAAGCCCTCCAGGGTCTCCCGGTTCTCCAGTCCGGTCCCGCCCTGGAGCAGCAGGCTGATCGAGCCCACCAGCTCGTCCTGAACCACAACGCCGATCGAATAGACCTGTTCCACCTTGAGCATCCGCTCGATCAGGCGGGCCGTGGTCCGGCTCAATGCGCCGCTGGCCAGATCGTAGACCCCGTTCTCGACGGGTTGCAGGGTACCGGGCATCAGCCCCGCCAGCGCGGCGTCGTTAATGGGAAAGCTCTCGCCGATGAAGCGACGGCCCAGCTTCTCCACCAGCTTATTCAACGGACCCCGGCTGCCGGCGATGGCGCGCAGCTCGAAGCTGCGGGTCCGCGAATCATAGGTGTTGACCAGGACGTAGGCTTGACCGAGGATCCCGCGCAGCTTCTCGGCGATGAAGGCGTAGAGGTCGGCGGTCGGCGGCAGGCTGACCAGCTCCAACGCCGTCTGGGAGAGGAAGCGCAGTCGGCTGATGTCGCGGCGGCGTCGGCGTTGGCTCTCCATGCGCTCCAGGGCGCCGGCGAGGTTCTCGGCCATCACCCGTAGTTGCAGTTGCAGAGCGAACTTCCACTCACACGGCTCGTCGAGCGTCTCCAGGGTCAACAGGCCGCCGGGTTCGGCCTCGCTGTAGAGCGGCACTCCCAGAAGAGCCCGGGTGCCCGCCTCCGCCAGGTCCAGCGCATCCGCTTCCTCGGCGGCGTCCTCGATCACCAACGGCGCGCTCGCCTCCCGGTCCATCCACAGGCTCTCCACGACTCCGGCCAACCGCTCGCGCCGCCGCGGATCATCCAGCCGAGCCCGTCGGTCCAGCCCGGTCCAGATCCATTCCGCCCGCAGCCGCTCGTTATCCTCGGTGAAGCGGAAGAGGGTCACCCGGTCACATTCGGTGAAGCGCCCCAGCCGGCCCAGCACCTCGGGCAGGATGTCCTCCAGCTTCTCCGCGGGGTGGTTGATCAGCAGGGAGCTGATCTCGGCGCTGAGCGAGAGCAGATCGCGCTGGAAGCGCAGCTCGTTCTCGGTGGCCAGGCGACGGCCGACATCGCGCAGGATGACGATCACGCCGTCGACGCCGTCGCTTCCGCGCAGGGGGGCCGAGCTGATCTCGGCGGGGAAGACCTGACCGTCGCCGCGAACCATCCGGTAGCGGCTCTGGTTGGTTCCGCCACGCTTCAGCAGCTCCCGGAAGCGACGCCGGGCCTCGCCGCGCTGCTCGGGAACGATGAACTCGGTGAAGACGCGTCCGTCGATCACCCCGTCGTCCACGCCGCCGTAAATCTCCCGGGCTCGCTTGTTGACAAGGCTCAGCCGGCCTCGGGGATCGAGGATCACCACGGCGTCGGGCGAGGTTTCGACCAGGGCGCGGTAACGCAGCCTGCTGGAACGCAGCTCCTCGTCGCGTCGCTCGAGCAGCCCCGCGAGCTCGTCCCGGGCTTCGATCAGACGCCGCTCGGCCTCGACGCGGTGGGTGATATCCTCGGAGATCCCGGCGACTTGGATGGTTTCACCCTCCTCGCCGGGTACGGGAAAGGCCCGGTCGTGAACCCAGCGCAGCTCGCCGTCGGGCCGAACAATCCGGTAGATCACATCGTAGTCGCCCGTCGCCGCGCCACACTCGAAGCGTCGCTCCACGGCCGGCCGGTCCTCGGGGTGGATTGACTCGACCCAACTGCGCGGCTTCGCGTAAAGGCTGGCGCAGCTTCGTCCCCAGATGACCTCGTAGCCCGGCGAGATGTAGAGCACGCGCCGCGACTTCCAATCGGTCAGCCAGAAGGCTTCGTCGATGGAGGTCGTCAGCGACTGGAGACGCTGGAGCCGTCGGTTCTGTTCATCCATGGGTGAAAGTGTTTGTTCGGGGACGACGGGGGTGCCCGGCGTAGGTGGCGCAGGTCATCACAAAGCGAATCAGGTTAACTATACCACACCACCACCCCCCAGTGAGATTGTCGGCGGGTCGGTATATGCAGAATGACAGGCACAATGGCCGGCGCCTGTCATTCTGCAATCACAACCAGGTATTGATCAGACCCTGATCCCCTGCTGGCGGTAGCGGTTGAGCCGACGGTGGATTGTGGAGAGGGAGATACCCAGCACGTTGGCGGCCTTGAGCTTGTCGCCGTCGAAGTGCTTGAGGACCATCAGGATGTGCTCCCGCTCCAGGTCGGAGACGCTGCGCAGATCGATGGAATCCTCATCGTCGCCGTTGTCACTGAAGAACAGCCGGGGTTCCTGTAGCAGCTCGGCGGGTCGCGGATCGACGGGATCCAGGATCAGCGAGCGCTCCAGGACGTTGCGCAGCTCGCGCACGTTGCCCGGCCAGGGGTAGTTGCGCAGGACGTCGAGCTGGTTGGGCGGAAGCTCCTCGAGCTGGCCGCCGGTGAGCTGGGCGAGGAGCTCGCGGCTGAGCAGGGGGATGTCCTCGGTGCGGTCGCGCAGCGGCGGCACGTGGATGGTGATCACGGCCAGACGGTAGTAGAGGTCGCGGCGGAAACCGCCCTCGCCGATGCGCTTGTCGATATCGCGGTTGGTGATGGCGATCAGCCGGGTGTTGAAGGGGACCTTGACCGAGCCGCCCAGGGGGCGGACCTGGCGCTCCTCGATGACGGTCAACAGCTTGCTCTGCAGCCCCAGGGGCATCTCGCCGATCTCGTCCAGGATCAGCGTTCCGCCCGAGGCCAGCACGAAGACGCCCTGGCGGCGGCGGTGCGCCCCGGTGTAAGCGCCCTTCTCGTGCCCGAAGAGCTCGGCCTCGATCATCGATTCGGGAATGGCGGCGCAGTTGATGGAAAGCAGATTGTCCTCGAGGTCGCTGGCGCGGTGGATGGCGCGAGCGATAACGCTTTTGCCGACGCCGGTCTCGCCGGTGATCAGTACCGGAGCGTCGCTCTGGGCGGCCATCTCTATCATCCGACGGATCTTCAGCGACAGCTCGGACTGGCCGGTGAAGGTCTCGGCGGGACCTCGGTTCTGGGAGCTCTGGTACTGACGGATACGCTCCTTCTGCTCCAGGTCCTTGAGCTCCAGAGCGTTGCGCACGGCCAGGTAGAGCTGGTCGAAGTCCAGGGGTTTGAGCAGGTACTCGTAGGCGCCGGCCTTGACCGCCTCCACCGCCGAACAACAGGAACCGAAGGCGGTGATGAAGATGATCTTGGCGTCCTGGGAGAGATCCTTGATCTTTTTGCAAAGCTCTATACCCGACATGTCCGGGATGTTCTGATCAAGCAGAACCAGGTCGGGGTGCCACTCGATATACTCCTGCAGCCCCTGGGAGCTCGTCTCCACGGCCCGGGTCTGGTAGCCCTTCTCGGCCAGGTCCTCGCTGATTAGCTTGCCGAAGATTGCGTCATCGTCGACGATGAGGATCTTGAACTTCCGTTTCATCTGCGCTGCCTTTCCCGCAATCCCCGCCTCGGGCCTCTGGAGCGCACCCGCTACGGGCGATCGTGTCGATTGTTTTGTGAATGGAAAAGAAGTGCCGAACGCTGAGGCGACCAACGCTCGACGGATTACTATGCAAAAAGCGTGCCTTTTTTACCCTGGGTCATTTATTTTGCGTTTCTTTTTACTACGGTGACGTCGATTGCGTACCAGACCGATGTAGATCATCAGGCGCTGTAAGCCGTGGAGCGCGAAGTAGGTTCCGGCGAGTACGGCGATCACCAGGGGAATCAACAGCGTCGTGACGTGATCGGTCAGGTAATCCCAGAGCTCCTCGTACCAAGGGGTCAGAGCGCCCTCGCGCAGACTGGCGACAACTCGTTCGAAAAGCGGCTGGAATGCCTTCCGGTTCTCCCCGGCGCACTGGCCGGTGACGGCGTAGGTCCCCCGACCGCCGAAGAGCACGGCGCAGAACCAGCGGATGCCCACGCCGTCGACGATGTAGCGCCCCTCCATCGACTGGGCCGGGAAGCCCTCGATGACCGTGGGGGTGGAGCTGAGCAGGCGGAAGCCGGGTAGTTTGGCCTGGACGTCGAGGAGCAGGCTCTCCAGGAACAGGGCCCGGTCGTCGCTACCAGCGGCGGCTCCGGCCGTCAGCACCGAGATATCGGCCACGGTGTGACCGTAGCGCTGAAAGAGGGCCAGAAAATCGTAGCTGACCCGGCTCATCACCCGCCAGCCCTCGGGCAGTCCCAGGCGGAAGCCCGGCCCGAGGCGCAGGGAGAGCTCGTCGCCGAAGTCCTGGGGCCGCCGGGCCTCGACGGTGGGCAGCAGACAGCGGCAGGAGGCCAGGGCGCGTGTGTCCCAGAAGCTCAGCTCGGTCAAGCGCTCCCGCGGCCCCTCCAGGCTCCACAGCCAGAGCCAACGGGCGGCGTAGAGAGCGGCCGCCCGGCGGTAACGCCGGGCGTCGCTGGTGGAGGCCCGGCGCAGGTAGAAGCCGCCCCGCTCGCGAACCACCAGGGGCGTTTCGATCTCGGCGTCGTCGAAGCCCCAGAGACGCAGCAATTCGTCGTCGGTCGGCGGGGCTTCGCGCTTGGGCTCCAGGCGCACAACCAGCTCGGCCTCGCCGTCGGGACTCTCCAAACGCAGCTCGCGGCCCCGGTAGGTGGAGTTCCAGCCCGGCGGCGGCTCGAAAACGAGCATGCCGGCCGGGCCTTTCATCGGCGGCGACAGCAGGGGACCCAGCGACGCCAGCAGCAGGCTCAGGGCGCCGGTCAGGCTCATGGACTGATCAGCAGGGGGGAGCGGCTCTGGTGGGCAGCCCGCTGGACGCGCGGATCGACGACCAGGTGTCCATGACTGGTGTCGGCGCCCAGGATGACCAGTTCGGCGCTGTCGCGCCGGGCGGCGGTCACGGCGGCCGGCTCCTCGAGAAGCCCCAACTCTGCCGAGCGTCCGTAGGACTCCAGCTCCCCGGCGACCTTGTCGGCCAGTTCCGGGGTGTGGAGAACCGTCAGAGGTAGCTCTTCGGGCAACGCCAGGGCGTAGCGCAGGGCCTCGCCGCCGGCGGTGGGCTCGTCGTAGAGCAGGACCGCGCCGACGGGCTCCTCGAAATCGGCCGGAGCCAGCATCAACGCCCGGGGGCTGCGGCGCAGCACGGCGTCGGCGACGTTGCCCAGCACATCGTACTCGTACTCGGCGTGATCGCCCTGGCGACCGATGACCATCAGCTCGCTGTTCTTGGCGGCATCGACCAGGGTGCTGGCCACGGGTCCCTCGAGGATCAGCTTGACCAGCTCGACGCCCCGCTCGCCGCACAGCTCCCCGACAAAGCCCAGAGCGGACTCGCCCAGGCTGCGCAGCACCGGCTCCGCGGCGGCGCGGAAGTCGGCGGCCGGGGTGAAGCCCAGCATCATCGACAACCGGGTGATGAAGGGACCGTCGAGGACCTTCCGGTCCATCACGTAGCACCCGATCAGTTTGGTGTCGAAGGCGGCGGCGGACCAGACGGAGTAACGGGCGGCGCCCTCGGCGTAGCGTGAGCCGTCGGTGGCCAGGAAAACGTTATGGATCATGGGCTTACTCCAGGATGGGGTAACGGAGTGGATCGCAGGCGGTGGTTGAAGGCGCGGCAGGCGGCCAGCCCGCGCAGAGCCCGGGCCCGGCGGCGGTCGCGTCGTCCGCGGACCTTGACGGCCAGGGGCGGGGTCAGGCCGAAGTTGGCGTTGACCGGCCCGGCGGCGGTCCCGGAGGCCAGCCCCTCGCCGGCCAGGGTGCGGGTCAGCGCGCCGAGGAGGCACTCCCGGGGTGGAGTCAGGGGCGACAGGCCGGTCAGTTGCCGGGCCAGGTTCACCCCGGCCAGCAGACCCGTCAGCACGGCCTCGCTGTAGCCCTCGGCGCCGCTGAGCTGGCCGGCGACGAAAACGCCGGGACGCCCACGCAGCTCCAGGGTGGGGCGCAGCAGGCGGGGACCGTCGAGGTGGCCGTTGCGGTGCATCCGGCCGTAACGAACAAACTCGGCCCGCTCCAGGCCGGGAAGTCGCCGGAACAGGTCACGCTGGGCCGGCGGCGTCAGGCGGGTCTGGCAGCCTACCAGGCCCCAGCGCTCTCCGGCGGCGTCCTCGGCGCGCAGTTGCAACACGGCGTGGTAGCTCTCACCCGTGGCGGGATTGCGCAGACCCACCGGGCGCAACGGACCGAAGCGAGGTGCCTCCGGGGAGCGTCCGGCGAGGACCTCCAAGGGTAGGCAGCCCTCGAAGACCGCGTAGTCGCCGTCGACGAGTTCCTCGTCGACCCCGGCGACGGGAGCTCGTGGCGCGTTGCTCAGGCCCTCGATGAAAGCGGCGTAGTCTTCGCGGCTCAGGCCGACATTCAGGTAATCACCGTCGCGTCCGTGGCGTCCGGCGGCGAAGAGACGGGATTCGTCCAGGCTCTCCCGGGTGACCACCGGGGCGGTGGCGTCGTGGAAGAACAGGCGTCGGGAACCGAGCTCGCTGCGCAGCTCATCGGCCAAAGCCGGACTGGGCAGGGGACCGGCTGCCAACACCGCCGGCGCTGTGGGAAAGGTGGTGACTTCCGCGCGAACAAGCTCGATCAGCGGCTCGTCAGCGAGGGTCCGCTCCACCGCTCGGCTGAAACGCTCCCGATCCACGGCCAGGGCTCCTCCGGCTGGCACGGCGCACTCCTCGGCCAGACGCAGAAGCAGCGAGCCCAACAGGCGGCCCTCGGCTTTGAGGGCTCCGTGGGACCCGCTGATGTCACGTCCCTTGAAGGAGTTGGAGCAGACCAGCTCGGCCGGTCCGGCGGTGCGGTGGGCGCCCGTCCGTACCGCCGGGCGCATCTCGAAGAGCCGGACCCCGCAACCCAGGCGGGCCAGTTGCCAGGCGGCCTCGCAGCCGGCCAGTCCGGCGCCGACGACGGTGACCGCCGGGGCGTTCGCATTCCGGGTCTCGTCCGACTCCGCAACCAAGCTAGTCCTTCTTGTCTCGTTCCCGGTAGAAGGGGCGGGACTCGGTCAGGGCGCGGTCGATCTCGCTGGAAATGTCGCCGGTCTCGATCACCGAGGGCGACTTGAACTTGAACACGCGGCCCTCGGAGCGCAGGGCGACCACGGTCATGTCGTCGAACTGGTCGCTGGAACCGGCGAAGCGGTGTGCGGATTCGGCTATCTTCTTAACCAGCATCTCCGGCGCCAGACGGGCGTTCTCGGTGAACACGCCGATCAGGCGCTCCTCGCTGAATATCTCCTGGCGCTCGTTCATCGATTCGGTCACGCCGTCGGTGTAGGCCAGGATACAGTCGCCGCGACTCAGGCGCAGGCGGACGGGCTCGAGTTTACTGTCGAACTGGTCGGGGGGCAGCAGGCCCAGGGGACGACCCCGGCTTTTAATGGTCTCGACCTTTTCCTCGGCGTAGCGGTAGACCTGAAGGGGGTTGTGACCGGCGTTGACCACCTCGACGGTCTGGTTGAGGTTGTCGTAGACCATGTAGATGCAGGTGATGAAGCTGCCCTGGGTCATCTCGTCGGCGATGAGCCGGTTGGTCTCGCAGAGGGTGGGCAGGGCGTTCTGGTGACGCGGGGCCGAGCTGCGCAGGATGATGCGCAGCACCAGCATCATCATCAGCCCGGGCAGGCTCTTGCCCGAGACATCGGCGATGACGACCCCCAGACGGCGCTCGTCGATGGGAATGAAGTCGAAGTAGTCACCGCCGACGAAATCGGCCGGCTCGCAGATACCGGCGGCCCGGGTGCCGTCGTACTCCGGTGGGCTGTCGGGCAACAGGTTGTGCTGAAGGTCCCGGGCCAGCTCCAGCTCGCGGATCAGGCGCTGCTGATCGCTGCGCTGCTGCTGATTCTCGCTCAGGCGCTCGATGGTTCGGTTGATCACTTCGGCGAGTTCGGCCAAGGTGTCGTCGCCCTCGAGGCTGATCCGCCGGGACAGATCGCCCTCGCCGAGCTTGACGATGCCGTCCTCGAGTTTGCGAAAACGCCGGAACCAGCGTCCGCTGAGCAGGAAGCTGACGGCGGCGGTGAGCAGCGCAGCGCCCACGCTCCAGAATAGGACCTCGGGGAAGGTTCCGCCGACCAGCAGCGTGGCCGCCAGCACCATCACCAGAACCAGGCCCGCGGCGCTCAGGGCCCGCAACAAGCGTACGTTCGACTTAGCCAAGAGAGCACTCCCGGATTACAGCGTCCTTAAGTGGAACCCCGGATTGGTCAGTCTAGGTGTTCTCGTATCTATCACCGCTAGTTTACAAACTCATCGGCCGAAGGGCAAGGGACAAACAGAGGGCAAACCGTCGGGATAAGCCTGGGGTTTATCATCTCGTTCCAAGCCCACAGCGTTCATCATAGTCTCCGTTTCGTTCTTAGGTGTTGGCCGCCGGCCGGCTACGGCAGCCTGAACCTCGATTGACTGGTTGGCCGGCGGAAATCGTGGGAGTGACAAACAGGGTATGTTCAGTTTTCGTAATATCATCCGTAGAGTTAGCAACAAGCCGTGTTCGTTCTTGATACTCGATAGCTTAATTATCAAGAAGATCAAGCGAATCGAAACCAAGACCACATCCGCTATCTGCTTCGCCACAGCCCGCTACCCATTAGCTACGACATGACAAGCTTGTTGCGAAAGATAGGTTCATTTAGATGTATTACTTAAGCGTGCCTACGAGTTCAACCATAGGTGATAGGGATCACTTAGCGGCGACAGACCACAGCATTACTGAATAGCATTTAGATAAAAGCAGATAGCTTATAAACCAGAGCGCACATTGAGCGAGATGCTCGTGGCAGGCATGTGGACTGCCACATTCTTTAGGTGTCCGTAGCGACGGCGCACACTAGAAAAAACTGCTTGACGCCATTGGCCTCGATAGCGATGCTTCGACCCTAGGTAGCCTATCAACATGCAAAAATAACGAGTGAGCGTCGAGGGTTAAAGGTTACAGGCTGAACTTGATTCAGCATGGCCTCGCATCAGCCGCTTTTTCGAAGGGGGTCGGTGTTTCGAGTTGAAGTCGGCTGATCCGGGATCATGTGTGATGCCAAGTGATAATCCCCGGTTATTGGAAGGCTCCGATGCCGTATGGTCGCAGACCGAAGCGATGCGCGATGGTAACTCCCATCAGCCGCTTTTCGATTGAAGATAACGCTTCGATTCACGGTTATCCGGTCCGGGCACGTAACGTTGTAGGCCAAATGAGGCGTGAGGCTTGACGGCATCCGGGAAACCTGATAAACTTCCGTCCACCTTAGCGTTGATGACTGCGGCGGGGTAGCTCAGTCGGTAGAGCAGCGGATTGAAAATCCGCGTGTCCGCGGTTCGATTCCGCGCCCCGCCACCATATCCTCCCCGAAGGAACTCTACCGATCCGACGGGGTCACTAGTGTTTGCCAACCGCCCCCGGGCGGTTTTTTGTTACTCCGTAACCCGGCAGTCTCCAAGCACGCTGTACTCTGCGTACTTCCTGGGATTCAGACGAACCCGTCGTCGCTCAACGGATGTATCTCGAAGAACAATTAAGCCATCGTGAAGGAGCCTGGTCCGCACCTGGATTCACCAGCGCCCGGCATCGTGTTCGAGCGATCTTTTTTTCAGATCATGCCCGGGTTCGAGTAGCGATTCTCCGGTCGTTTCGCTCACCGCTGCTGCGGCATCGAGCTACGAGAAAGGCCATGCCGGATTGTATCTCACCACCGCACCCAACCGGATTGCCGGAGGGTTCATCCGCTAATCGCCGCGCCTTCACCGGCCGAAGACCATCTGGCGCCTGCGCCCCACGGATGATATGATGTAGTCGATACATCACCAGACCATTCCTACCCCGGCTTCGGGCTGGGTCATCACTTCCGGGGGGCTTTCATGCTAAACGTCATTCCCCGCTTCATCCAGCGGCGCCACACCGCCGGCGAGGACCACGGAATCCTGGAGCGCAGCGTGCTCTTCGTCGACATCTCCGGCTTCACCGCCATCACCGAGCGGCTGATGGAGAATGGCACCCAGGGCGCCGAGGTCCTCTCCGAGCTGATCAACCGCACCTTCCGCCCGCTCATCCGCAAGGTGCACCGGACCGGCGGCTTTGTGGTCAGCTTCGCCGGCGACGCCTTCACGGCGCTGCTGCCCGACGCCCAGAGCGCCGTCCGCCTGGCCCTGGATATCCAGGAGAGCTTCGCGGGACACCGGGGGAGGAAAAAGACGCCCCTGGGCGAGTTCGACCTCTCCTGCCGGATTGGCGGAGCCCACGGCGAGGTGGAGTGGGGCATCTTCCGCGATCCCCGGACCGCCGTCTACTACTTCCGCGGTGAGCCGATCCGCGCCGCCGCCGCGGCTATCGAAGGCACCGAGCGAGGCTCGGCGGCTTTCGACGACTCGCTGACGATGTCCGGTTCCGGTCGACCCCTGGTCATCGCGCCGGAGGAGCGCGCCCCGCGCAGCCGGGAGCGCCTGCGCCCCAGCGTCGTGCGGCGCTTCGTGCCCGAGGAGGTGCTGCATACCCCTCTCACCGGCGAGTTCCGCGACGTGGCCCCCGTCTTCGTCGGTTTCCGGGGAATGGACGACCACTCCAGCCTGTCGGCCTTCATCGAAGACGTCGTCGCCGAGGTCGAGCGCTACGGCGGCTACCTCAACGGCCTGTTCTTCGGCGACAAGGGACCCAACCTCTTCGTCATCTTCGGGGCTCCGGTCAGCTACGAGCACAACACCCGCCGGGCCGCCGGCTTCGCCCGGGCCTTGCAGGAACGCCTCGGAGATCGGATCCGCGCTGGATTGACCCACGGTCGGGTCTACGCCGGGATCACCGGCAGCCGCCGGCGCTGCAACTACACCGCCCTGGGTTCCACGGTCAACCTGGCGGCGCGGTTGTTCACTCAGGCTCCCTGGGGTGCAATCTGGACGGCCCCTTCGGCGGCGAAGCTCCTCGACGCCGAGTTCGCCTTCGATGAGGTCGGCGTCCGGGAGCTGAAAGGTTTCGCCGCCGGGATCGAGATCCTCAGCCTGCGCGAGCTCACCCGACGGCGCACGGTCATCTTCGGCGGGCGGATGCTGGGCCGGGTCGAAGAGACCGCTGAGCTGGAGCGCTTCTTCGCACCGCTGGAGCGCGGCCGTTGCCCCGGCGTCCACTACCTCTATGGCGAGGCCGGCATGGGCAAGTCCCGCCTGGCCTTCGAGTTCGCCCGTCGTCTGCAGCCACGGGTCCGCGGCCTGGTCATGCAGGTCGACGGTATCCTGCGGCGCAGCTTCAACCCCCTGATCTACGCCCTCGAACGTTACCTGGACCTCAACCCCGAACTCGACACCGAGGAGTTCCAACACCGTTTCACCGAAAACTACACCGACCTGTTGAACGAGCTGCGAGCCTGCGGCGACGGACGCGCCGAGGCCGTCGCCACCGAGCTGGAACGTCTGCGCAGCGTGCTGGCTGCGTTGCTGGACATCCAGCAACCGGGTTCGCTCTACGAGGAGCTCGACGCCCGGGGCCGCTTCGAGAACACCATCTACGCCTTCAAGGAGTTCTTCAAGGCCCTGGCCCTGCTCCAGCCGACGCTGTTGGTGCTGGAGGACCTGCAGTGGATCGACGACGATTCGCGCGGTTTTTTCACCCAACTGCTGCGCAACATCGAGGACTACCCGCTGGGTCTGCTGGTCACCAGCCGCTTCACCGATGACGGCGACCGGCCCGTTCTGGAGCTCGACAACGAGGTTCCCAGGGGCGAGCTGACCGTGGAGAACCTGCCCCGCCGGGCCGCCGAGGACCTGCTCGGCGAGCTGCTCGAGGCCGAGGCCGAGGCCGAACTACGCTCCTTCATCCTGGAGCGCACCCAGGCCAACCCCTTCTATCTGGAGCAATTCTGCCGCTTCCTCCAGGAGAGCGACTTCCTGGAGAAAACACCGGCGGGGCTGCGCCTCAAGGAACGCCCCGAGGAGCTGCCCAGCGGAATCCGCGCCGTGCTGATCGCCCGGCTGGACCGCCTCTCCCGGGAGCTGCGCGAGCTGGTGCAGACCGCCTCGATCCTGGGCCGCGAGTTCGAGGTCTCCGTTCTTTCGTCCATGCTGCAGGGCGAGAGCCTGAGCCCGCTGCTCGTCGACGGGCGGAACGAGGCCCTCTGGAGCGCCCTCTCCGAGATCCTCTACATCTTCAAGCACGCCCTGCTGCGCGACGCCGCCTACGAGATGCAACTGGTCAAGCGCCGTCGCGAGCTCCACGCCCTGGCCGCCGAGGCCCTGCTGCGTCTCCACGGTGGCTCCCCTAGTCACTACGCCGAGCTGGCTTATCATTACGAACAGGCCGGCGACCCCGCCAACGCCCGCGATTATCTGGGCAAGGCCGCCGATCACGCCCGGAGCGAGTACCATCACCAGGAGGCTCTCGAGTATCTGGAGCGGTTGCTGCCGCTGCTCGAGGACGCCGAGAGGCTGCGACGGCGGAAGATCGACCGCGCGGTGATCTGGGAGGAATCGGGAAACTGGAAGGCCGCCGAGGCGTTCTACCGCGAGGACCTGAAGTGGGCCGAAGAGCGCGGCAAGCCGGCGGAACTGGCCGAGGCCCTGGCTGACCTGGCCTCTCTGCTGACTCACCGGGGTGAACACGACGAGGCCGAAGGGCTCTACGGGCGCGGTCTGGACCTGGGGTTGGACGGCGCCGACAGGCACTACGTCGTCGATTATCTGACCGGTCTGGGAACGATCAACTACAACCGTGGGGCCGCCGACGAGGCCCGCGGTTACTACGAGCGGGCCATCGAGCTGGCCGAGGAGCTCGGGCTCGAGAACAAGACCGCCAAGCTGCTCTCCAACATCGGCAACACCTACGTCAACCAGGGCGACCTCGAACGGGCCGCCGAGCACTACCAGCGCAGCGTGGAGCGCTGCAAGGAGCTGGAGCTGCTGCGCGACGGCATCCCGCCGATCTACAACCTGGGCGGCGTGGCCTACTTCACCGGCGACTACGAGGAAGCCATGGCCCGCTTCCGCGAGGCCCACGATCTGGCCGTGCGCGTCGGTGACAAGCGGACCATGTCGATGACCCTGGGAGGTATCGGCTCGGTCTACGCCGATCTACACGATTACGAAGAATCCGAGCGGCATCATCGCGGAAAGCTCTCCCTCAGCAGGGAGCTGGGCGACAAGCGCGGCGTCATGTACTCCCTGGCCAACCTGGGTATCCTGGAGTTGTACAAAAACAACTTGAGCGAGGCTCTGCGCCTGCACCGGCGCGAGCTGGCCCTGGCCGAGGAGATGGGCGATAAGACGGTCATCGCCAAGGCCAGCGAACAGATCGGCAACGTGCTCTACCGCACCGGAGACCTGGCCGAGTGCGAGGAGCATTACCTGCGCGCCGTCGAAATGCAGCGAGAGACCGGCAACCAGCGCGACCTCTATCCCACCCTGCAGCAACTGGGCCGCTTTTACCAGAAACTGGGCCGCCCCGCCGAGGCCCTCGAGATCTACGATGAAGCCTTGGAGATCGCCAGCAAGATGGGCAAGCCGCGCGACCTGGGACTGCTGCTCTGCAACCGCGCCCTGACGCTGCGCGACATGAATCGCTTCAACGAGGTCCGGGAGTTGCTCAAGGGTGGCCTGGAGCACCTCTCCCAGCCGGAACTGATCCGGGAGAGCGTCGAATGGTTGCTCCAACTGGCCGATTTCGAATTCGAGTACGGCGAGACGGCCGATGCCCGGCAGGCCCACGCCGGCGCCGTCGAGCTCCTCGAGGGCATCGAAAAGCCGGGCGAGTTGTTGACCAAGGAGCGCCTGACGGCGGTGCGCCTGTTGGGAGAGACCAACCCGGAAGCCGCTCTGGAGCTCTGCCGCAGCCTCGGGGAAACCATAACCGACGAGGAACTCGGCGCCGAGGCCGCCTTCGAGCTGTACCGGCTGACCAATGACGAAACCGATCGCCGCGCCGCGGCCAAACGCTTCACCAAGCTGCATGACAAGCGCCCCCTGGCCCACTTCAAGCGTCGCTTGACCCAGTTGGGCAAGCAGACGACACCCCCGGGCTAGCTCGGCGCGTCGACGGTATCCGTTATGGGATCATCGCACCAAACTGGACCATCCTTGGTAACTACTCTGAGCGGCATCAAGTAGATGACCTTGACAAATACTCTATCCAAGGCGTCAACACGTTGAGGTAGTTAGCCGTTACAGGTGTTTATCAAGCGACAGACCGCTGCCGGCATATCATTCACTCACAGCTTTCACGACCCTTGAGCGGGATCAACAGCCTCCGGATTCCAGCGGCACTGAGTGGTAGACGCGGCGGATAGCCCCAAAGCGGCAGTATGGCAGTGTCACTTAACGAAGCTGTAAAGCGTTGATTGACAATCCGACAGCTGGTTATGCCTGTCCCAGTACGAGCGATAATCCCTCTTTCGATTAAAACTGGAAGACATGGGCGGCACGACCGATGCCTAGCTCCAGGTATAGTCCAAGGGTAACCCGGTGTGACCACGCGACAGACCGCTCAGCGACGGGGCTGACGGCTTGCGGCGGACCTCCGCTCGCCACGACCTCTATCAGCCGTTCCTCTGTCAATCCCGAGATACGCTCGCGCCACAAGCGAGAACCAGGCCCCGCGGGGCCTGGTCCTTTTTCATCTTCAAGCTCGTCACCGGCTCATCGGCATATCATTCTCAGACCACCCGCTTCTCGACGAACTTGGAGTGCATCAGCCGGGCCACCCCCATGTAGTCCGGAGTGAAGCTCATCGTTCCACCCTCGTGCAGGCGAGACCTGCCGCTCCGGGTCTTGTTGTCGCCCACGTTGTAGACGGTCATGTCCGAGGTGGTGCCGGCGAACTCGGCCTTGCCGTACTTGGGTCTGATGCTGTCCGGGTTGACGTCGACGATGCCGAAGTCCAGCACCGCGCGGTACTGGTGCATCTCCTGATCTTCATCTATCTCGGCGGTGTGCCCCACGTTGCCCTCGCCAATGTTGCCTTGGGGCACGTTGGGCTTGAGCTCCAGCTCCAGCACGTTGGCCAGGAACTCGAAAGTGTCGGTGGACAGATCGCGGAAGCGCTTGGCGTTGAGGGGCGACTTGCCCAGAAAGGCCGTCTCACCGATGCGGAAATGATTGACACCGCCGGGGATCTTCTGCCGGCTGAGCAGGGGCAGGGTGATCGAGCTGCCCCCGGAAACCATTTGCAGGCGAATATTGAACTTGAGTTCCAAAAGCTGGAGGTAGAGACAGAGCTGGATCAGCTTGTCGTAGGTCGGCTCGACGCCGTACATGCAGCCCAGATTCGAACCGATCCCGATGATCTCGATGTGCTCCATCCCCAGCACGGCCTCGTAGAAGTCGTAGATGTTCTCGCGGATGACCCCCTCGCGCAGCTCGCCCATCTCGATCATCACGATGATGCGGTGGCGCCGGCCCTGGCGGCCGGCGGCTTCGTTGAGGGCGGAGATGGCCTCGAAGGAGGTGTTGAGCGAGATGTCAGCGTAGCGGACGACCTTGTCGGCCAGCTTGACCGGCGGCGGCTTGATGTACATCGTCACCAGCTCCGGATAGAGCTGCTTGATCGTGCGCAGGCCCGACAGGCGGGAATCGGCCACCGAGTGCAGCCTGCTGATGATCGGATCACCCAGGATGCGCTTGAGCGACTCGCGGTGGCCGCTGAGCAACTTGATCACCAGGGTCCAGTGAATCTCCCGGCCCTCGAGGTAACGCCCCAACTTGCGGATGTTACCCAGGATCTTGTCGGACTTGATCCGCAGCGTGGCCATCTATGCTCCGTTCTTCGGACCCTCGAAGCGCATCTCCTTGTACTTGTCGGTCAAGCCGACGCGCTTGTAGAGCCGCACCGCGGGATTGTCTCTCTCGACGTGGAGCTTGAAGTCACCGCCGGTCTCCTCGACGCTGCGGTCCATCAGCTTGCCCCCCAGGCCCTGCCCGCGGCTCTCGGGGCGCACCGCGATGTAGACCAGCACGTACTGAGGAATGTAGCCGCCCATCCCGGTATCGTTCATCACCACCGCGCCGACGAGTTCGCCCTCGAGATGACCCAGCAGGACGAAACCGCCGCGACCTGCATCCTTCGAGAAAGCGTAATCCACCGCCGCCGCGATCTGCTTCTCGGGGTCGGCGAAGCGATCCAGGGCATGGTGCATGAAGGCGACGAAGGAATCCTTGGCGATGTGGCGCTCGAGTTCTTCCTGGCTGTCGACACGGGTGATCTGCAACAAAACGGGCGTCCTTTCCGGTTTTCAGGTTGGTCCAAAGGTCGGCGGCGGGTCGTCTCTATCGTGCCGGTTCGCCCCGGGGCCGCACCGGCCCTGGAATCCGGTCGTTCCATGATGGTCGAGGCTTTGGCACGTTTCTTGCAGCAGCGCGGGGCGGCCTTCAGCCCGGGTGCTGCTCGGCTTCCGCAAGAAACGTGCCAAAGCCGGACCCGGGCTCGAGTGTCACGCGCCTGTGGCTGCGGGCTAGGAGGGGTAGAAAAGGGAGGTAAGGCAAAAAGTGATGATTTTTCACATAGTTAAGCATGTTAAGTATACAATGCGCCGGCGGGGAAGTCAAATCCGACTCGAGGGGCTCCCCGGGATGGGGTCCGTCGTGGTAAGGGAAAACCGGGAGGCCCGCCTCCCGGTTATTGCTCAGTCCATGCATGCTGGATGGTCGCTTACTTGCGGCCCATCATCAGGAACATCATCGGATTGCGGGTCTGGATCCAGACGCGCCCGGGACCCGAGAAGCGGCAGACGAAGCCCTCGCCGGAGAAGAACAGGGACTTCAGCCCGCGGGAGACCTTGGTGATCTTGAAGTTGCAGCTCTCATCGAAGGCGACGATGTGTCCGGTGTCGACGACGTACTCCTGCCCCTCGCCCAGCTCGATCATGTGCACGGCGCCGTAGGACGACAGGAAAACGTCGCCGTGGCCCTGGATCTTCAACAGGAAGAGCCCCTCGCCGGAGAAGAACATCCGGCCGCCGCCGAACTTGGTGTCGATCTCGATGTCGCCGTTATCGAAGATGTAGGCGCCGGATTGGGCCATCACGGTGTTGCCGGCCATCTGGAGCTGGATGACGTCGCCGGGGTAGGGCGGGGCGAGGGTGATCTCGCCGCCCTGGGGACCGGCGGTGAAGGTGTTCTGGAAGAAGCTCTCGCCGCCGACCATAGAGCGCAGCAGGGATTTGCCGATACCGCCGCGACCCTTGGTCTTCATCTCCATATCCGCCGACATGCTGACCATGGCGCCGGCCTCGGCGGTCACCGCTTCGCCGGGATCCATCGAAACCTTGGCCAGGGTGAAGTTGGGTCGATAGAGCAGGTCGTAGTTCATACCGGTCCCCCTCGGTAAGGTAGCTGGTAAGGTTGGTTTGATAAGAAAAAGTGCCTGAGAATGGGGCGTTGAAGCCTAGTAGTATTATAGCCCGGGCGGTGGTAAGTTCCAAGGGTGAAGGACGGACGATGCCGCAAATTAATCAACAGTACCCTCCCCTGACGATGCAAATGTCCGACTGTCCGTCCACAGTCCTGGTAAAAACGACGTACTCGTCCCAGACGCGGATATCTTGGGCATCATGTAACCTGATCGGACCAATTGGGCAGTGTATCCGGCTGATAGTCGAGACAGTTATCGTCGTCGCGATTGTCGAATCTGAACGACCTTTCACGGATCAAGAGCCTGAAGTCGCGTTTGAAACCACCGTGGTAGACTTCCAGACGTCGGAGTAGGCGATCGAGTCCAGCTCGACAATCTCCAGGATCGCACCCGGCAGGTGTTTCCCGCCGCGGTTGGGTGGCAGGATGACCCTCACCTCGCCGCCTCGCTTGAGCAGTCCGAAGACGGGAATCGTGCCGCCGGCGCCCCTGCCAAGTTTTCCCTTGCGATGACCGCCGAAGTGGGACTCATCGACTTCTAGGTACCCTTATGCACCCTTCGGTCTTTCTCAGCTCGGCTTCACGATCGGCGGCGATGCGCTCCCGTAGTCGATTGAGCCATTTGCGGATAAGCCGACTGCCCTTGCCGCATCTGACGCCGACAACCGCAGGTTATCGGTCCCGCTCGAGGGGATTGGCAAGCTGCGGGATAGAGATCTGCCGACGCCGGGCTTCGCTTGCTTTAGCAGTTGCGACAGCTTGCCGCCTTCATTAGTGTTGATGCGACTCCCCACGATTAAAGCGTAGACCTGTTTCTTGTGACTATCCCCACTGCATTTCAGCGGCGGGATCATAATGGCGCCGGCGTGCCGTTCAACATGAGGATGCCAACGGCAAGACACGCCCAGTAAACGCAAAGAGGGGCGGCCCGGGCCGCCCCGTCATCAATCGTCGGAAACCGCGTCGAACCGACGGTCAGGCGGCTCAGCGGTTCGAGGCCTGGGCCATCAACTGATAGAGCCAGGCGGGGTTGCGCGTCTGGACCCAGACCCGTCCGGGACCCGAGAAGCGACAGACGAAGCCCTCGCCGGAGAAGAACAGGGACTTCAGCCCCTTGGAGGGCTTGGAGACCTTGAAGTCGCAGCTCTCATCGAAGGCCACGATGTGGCCGGTGTCGACTACGTACTCCTGCCCCTCGCCGAGTTCGACCATGTGCACGGCGCCGTAGGCCGACAGGAAGACGTCGCCGTGACCGTGGATCTTTAGCAGGAAGAGGCTCTCGCCGGAGAAGAACATCTTGCCGCCGCCGAACTTGGTGTCGATCTCGATCTCGCCGGCGTCGAAGATGTAGGCGCCGGACTGGGTCATGATGGTGTTGCCGGCCATCTGGAGCTGGATGATGTCGCCGGCGAAGTTGGGCGCGAAGGTCACCTCGCCGCCCTGGGGTCCGGCGGTGAAGGTGTTCTGGAAGAAGCTCTCGCCGCCGGCCATCGAGCGGAAGAGGGCCTTGCCGATCCCGCCGCGGCTCTTGGTCTTCATCTCCATATCGGCGGACATCGTCACCATGGCGCCGGCCTCGGCGGTGACCTCCTCGGCGGGCTCGAGCATGACCTTGGCCAGGGTGAAGTTGGGACGGTAGAGCAGATCGTATTGCATGGCTCTCCTTCGATAGTGGTTAGGGTTGGTTCAGACAGCCGATGAAAGATAATGCCGGTGGAACGGGTGAGTAGTTAGTATAGCGCCCGCAGGGTCGTTAGACAAATAGAACCGTCGACGAGTGCGGCGGACCGCTGTTGCCGCGAATACCGCTCGCTCCGGGTCGCCTTGGCGGGGGCTCCCAGCCTCACCTCCAGCCTTGAAACACCTCTTCAACCTATGCTAGCATCCATCAACGGGTCAGCCGCCCGTGAGGGCGGTCTTTTTGCATCTGACGGCTAAGCTGAAGAGCTTTTGACTTCAACAGGATGAAAATACGGCCCTTTCCTGGGGCCGAGCAATCCGCCGCCGCCCGGCGGGTCGTATGAACAGGAGCCTGTGATGGGGATGTATATCGGTATCGGCCGCAAGGCCCGGCAGTGTTTCGGCTTCGATGAAATCGCCCTGGTGCCCTCGATCCTGACCATCAACCCCGACGAGGTCGACACCAGTTGGGAGATCGCCGGTCTGCGCTTCGAGGTGCCCATCATCGCCTCGGCGATGGACGGCGTGGTCGACGTCAAGTTCGCCACCGAGTTCGGCCGGCTGGGCGGCTTCGCCGTGCTGAACCTCGAGGGCGTCCAGACCCGCTACGAAGACCCCTCCGAGGTTCTCGAGCGCATCGCCGGCGCCGATCCGGAAACGAGCACCCACCTGATCCAGACGATCTACGAGGAGCCGTTGAAGAAAGAGCTCATCGGCAAGCGCATCGAAGAGATCAAAGCCCAAGGCGCCCCGGCCGTGGTCAGCGCCATCCCCCAGCGCGCCGCCGAGTTCGGTCTACTGGCAGCCGAGGCCGGCTGCGACATCTTCGTCGTCCAGTCCACCGTGGCCACCGTCCAGCACGAATCCACCGCCTACGACACCCTGGACTTCGCCGCCTTCATCGAAGAGATGCACCGCCACCGCGTCCCGGTCATCGTCGGCAACACCTGCACCTACGAGGTGACCTACGAGCTGATGGAGGCCGGCGCCGACGCCGTCCTGGTGGGCATCGGCCCCGGCGCCGCCTGCACCACCCGCGGCGTGCTGGGCATCGGCGTGCCCCAGGTCACCACCACCGTGGATACCGCCTACGCCCGCGACCGCTTCTACAAGATGACCGGCCGCTACGTACCGATCATCACCGACGGCGGGATGCGCGTCGGCGGCGATATCTGCAAGGCCATCGCCGCCGGGGCCGACGCCGTGATGATCGGCTCGCCCTTCGCCAAGGCCTTCGAGGCGCCGGGCCGAGGCTTCCACTGGGGCATGGCCACCCCACACGCCAACCTGCCCCGGGGCACCCGCATCCGCGTCGGCCAGAGCGCCACCCTCGAGCAGGTCCTTTTCGGTCCGGCACAGCTCGACGACGGCAGCCAGAATCTGATGGGCGCCCTGCGCACCTCGATGGGCAACCTCGGCGCCCACTGTATCCGCGAGATGCAGAACGTCGAGATCATCATCGCCCCCTCGATCAAAACCGAGGGCAAGGTCGAGCAGAAGGCCCAGCGCATCGGCATGGCCAAGTAAGGCCCGGCCAACACTATAGCCCGGGCATCGCGAGACCTTTGCTATGCACCTCCGGGCCGAGTACCCCACGAAACAGCTAAGCGCAAGGTTTTGGCACGTTTCTTGCCTTGGAGCGGGTAGGCGGTTTCGCCGATGAACGGCTCGCTTTCGCAAGAAACGTGCCAAAACCGGCTTAGGCGTAAAAGCTTCATTGACAAGTATTGCAAAGGTCTCGCGATTCGGCGAAACCCGGCTCGAAGCCACACCATGCATCCTCTGGTTGTCAGCTTCATCGTTCCAGTTCACGGCAAACAGGCGGACCTGGAAACTCTAGTTGCCAATTGCTGACAACCGTCCGAGACGACCATCCGAACGTCCATCAACCAAAAACCAACCCAGCAGAGCCAATGGGTCGAGGCGACGACAAACTCACCGGCGTACTCAACTGCGACAAGCCCCGGGGCTGGTCCAGCTTCGACGTCATCCGCAAGCTGCGCCGAGCCCTGGGCGTCAAGCGCATGGGCCACACGGGCTCCCTGGACCCCATCGCCACGGGGGTGCTGGTGGTCTGCGTGGGCCGGGCCACGCGGCTGGTCGAGCTGCTGATGGCCGCCGAGAAGGAGTACCTGGCCCGGCTGCGCTTCGGCGCCGCCACCGACACCTATGACAGCGAGGGCGAGGTCGTCTTCCAGGGTCAGGTACCCACGGACCTGCGCGCCTCCCTTGAGGCCGTCCTACCCAAGTACCGGGGTCTGATCATGCAGAGTCCGCCGCCGTATTCGGCGGCCAAGAAGGACGGCACGCCGCTCTACAAGCTGGCCCGGCGCGGCGAGATCGTCGAGCTGCCGCCCCGGGAGGTCGAGGTGCGCGAGCTGGAGCTTACCGCCGTCGAGGACGGCGAGGCCCTGCTCCATGTTGTTTGCGGCAAGGGGACCTACGTTCGCGCCCTGGCCGAGGACATCGGCCGCGACCTGGGCTGCGGAGCCCACCTGATCGACCTGGTGCGCAGCCGCAACGGCGTCTTCAATGTGCGCGACGCCCTGACGATCGACCGCGAGCCCGCCGAGCTGCGACAAGCCGCCCTCGAACAGCTCACGCCGCCGGAGCAATCCCTGGCCTACCTCCCCTCGACGGACCTGCTGCCAAACGAGGTCCAGCCCTACCTCAACGGCTTGGCCGTGGCGCTCTCCGAGAAGCGCCCCGTGGGCTCGCTGCTGCGCGTCTTCGGTCCCGACGGTTTCATCGGTGTGGGCCGGGTCGAGCCCGGACGCGGCGGGGCCGCCGTCCAGCCGATGATCACCCTCAGGCGGACGGGCTGAGCCGTGGATGTCTACCCCGGACTGGCCGCCGCCCGAGACCGCCTGCGAACCGGCGGCTGCGTGACCGTGGGCACCTTCGACGGCGTCCACCGCGGTCATCAGGCCCTGATCTCCCTGCTCGACGAGCTCGCCGGCGACGGCCCCTCCGTGATCCTCACCTTCCGCCGCCACCCACTCTCCCTCTTCCACCCCGAGAAAACCCCCCAGCCGCTGACCAGTGTCGAGCGTCGCCTCGAGCTGCTCGCTCTGGCCGGGGCCGACGCCGTGATCCTCGAGGAGTTCGATCCCGCCTTCGGCGCCCTGACCGCCGAGGAGCTGCTGGTCCGCCTGCGTGACGAGCTGGGCGTCCGCGGCCTGGTGCGCGGCTTCGACCACCGCTTCGGTTCGGACCGCGCCGGACCCGCCGAGCTCGCCGCCCTCACCAAACGGTTGGGTCTCGAGGACCGCGTCCTGGAACCGGTGCGCTGCTGCGGTATCGTCGCCAAGAGTCAGCGGGTGCGCGAGCTCCTGGCCGCTGGCGACGTCGCCCGTGCGGCCTGCCTGCTCGGTCGACCCCACCGGGTGCTGGGCCGCGTCGTACGCGGCTTGGGGCTGGGTCGCCGACTCGGCGCGCCCACCGCCAACCTGCCCGATTACTACGAAATGGCCCCGCGCACCGGCGTCTACGTCGTCAGCGGACGGCTGATCGGCCACACCTTCCACGGCGCGGCCAACGTCGGCTGGCGACCCTCCGTAGAGGCCCCGCGCCACGAGCGCCCCCTGCTCGAGGTGCACCTCTTCGGCCTGGACCGCGAGGCTTACGGCGCCGCCCTGGCCGTCGATTTCCACCACCGGCTGCGCGACGAGGAGCGCTTCGACGACCTCGACGAGCTGCGCGGGCGCATCGCCGCCGATATCGCCGCCGCCCGGGAGTGGTGGGCCGAAAACCCCGACGGCGTGCCGATCCCCCTGCACGGGTAGAGCTGATCACGTTGTTGTTGTATCAAACGGCCGGGTCGCTAGACCCGGCTGTTCCTTGATTACCGTTAATCGTTCTGGAACCCTGATGGGCTGATGAAGGGGCGGCAGATGAGTCTTTGTAGGGACAAGTCTTCAGACCCGTCCGCGTCATCGAAAACGGGCCGACCTAAAGGTCGACCCCTACATATTCCTTTCGTTTACGTCTTAGTAAAGAGCTACGGTTACCGCAAAGTGAAATCTCTTAGAACGCTATCGAGTGCATAATCCGGTATTTCTTGCCAGCTTTCGTAGGTATCTAATGGCGTAAGCACAAAAAACAAACTCGGCCTTGCTGAGGATTGTAGATTATCCAACCATCCCTCATCTCCATCTAATGTTTGCACAAGTACCCAGTTCTCATCACCAAAAACGAGAACTTGTACAATTTCTGAATGAAACCAACCAACTACCTCGCTCGATTCATCCGGCTCATCATAAAGCGGACATCCCTCAAAAACAGATCCCCAATATGGGGTATCAATCTTCCAATCATCAACGCTTTCGAAATCGAACGTGTCAGAAACGATCTTTTTGAGCGCATCAACTGTACTAGATGCAAATGAGAAAGCCACCAAGAACAAGATAAGAAGTACCAGTTTCTTCATCATCTCTCCTTTTTTTTAGTGGGTACAGCGGTTGTGAACATCGACAATTATTATGATGGCGATCGGATACCCTGTTCGGACCGGATCAGGCTGATTGGGAGTAGCTAGCTGGGCCGTTATTCACTTCTGGGAAATGCGCCGTTTTTGATTAAGCATTCATTTAGCATGCCCTTATTGCCTGTTATTATGACACTTAAAAGCCAATAGCATCCTGCTGTCAGAGAAAAAGCGCTCTGATACCAGGATTTGCTACAGATTGAGCCTTTGGTTCGCTGCCACTTTTTTAACTGTCTGTTTTTGGACAAGTATCTTATGATCATCACTTCTATTATCAACAGGATACACTGCTCAATTGGTCCGATCAGGCTACATGATCCTTATGATAGTAAATAATGTCAAAGCAAGTTATATGACGTATAACAAGCACACTAACAATTGCTTTCATGTGTACCCGTTATGACTATCTAACTTCAGCTATCTAATGAAGAACTACCGCAGGTCGTAGTCCATGTTCTTTCTGCGCAGGGTGCGCAGGCCGCTGCCCGGCACGTAAGCACCGGCGCCAGTCACATTCCACCAATAATCCTCAAGCCGAACTCACCCTCCGCGGACGGCGGCGGGCACTCACGTCCCCGCCGTTTTCCATTCCGGTCATTGCATTCGACTTACCGCGAAATGACCACCCGACGGCTGAGCGCCGCGCCCGCCGTTTCCAGGCGCATCAGATAGACCCCGGCGGCCTCCCCGGCGCAGTCCCAGACTACCTCGTGCCGCCCGGCGGGCAGCTCGCTCTCGCTCAAGGTCATCACCCGGCGTCCGGCCAGATCGTACACACTCAAGCTGACGCGCTGGGCCTTCGGCAATTCGAAAACGACGCTGACACAATCCGACGCCGGGTTGGGATACGGCTCCTCGAGGGCCAGCCGCTGCGCTTGCTCCGGCACCACGACGGCCTCCGTCGGCCCAAAGCACTCGGTACGTCCGTCGCTTTCCGTGACTTCGAGCCAGTAGACGTAAGCCTCGCCGGGCTCGACTTCGCGATCCAGCCAGCGGGTGATCGAGCCACCCAGGGAACCCGACACGGCGACGGGATTCTCATTCCCGCGCAGGACGCGGACACTGGCGGGCACGTCACCGCTGATGGACCAGGCCAGCAGAACGCCGTCGTTCTCGGCTGTTGCGAAGAGCGTCACGTCCTCGACGTCGTTGGTGTCAGTTCACTCCACGCTAATGTATTCGAACTTGGGAGACTGAGTGTTGTCTGAGCTCGCCTCCAGGGTCAGGCGATACTGGAAGTAGCGATCGTCCTGGTCCAGGTAGTTCGACAGGTCGTCGCCGCCGGAGTCGACGGTGTACCAGTCGCCCATACTGCCGTCATCGGCCGACCCGCGGACCTCGACGGTCAGGTCGCAGTCGTCGGGAACATCGGCGTCTGCGTCGATGGCGCCCCATTCCAGGTCATCGGTCTCGGTGTCCCGGATGGAGGAGGTTAAAACACCGTTGTCGGTGAATCCGGTCACCTCCCACCAAGTGATATCGTCGGCGTGAGCGGCCGCACCCAGGACGTACAAATCGCTGTCGCCGTCCACATCCGCGGCGTAAACAGAACGAGCGCAGTTGAAGTCGCCGTCAACGCTGTGCTCTATCGTCGGGTCAAGAACCGCTCTGCTTAAACCGATTTCGCCGGGAACTCCCGACCAGTTGATATCGGTAGAAGTATCGAGCTGGTCGCCCCAGTCGGTTACCGGCCCGGGCACGCCGTCGCCTCCGCTCCAGTCGGTCTGGGTGGCCTCGCCGCCAAAGGCGGGGAGGAGCAGACACAGAGTAAACAAAAGACCTACCAGCCGTTTCATCGTTCCACCTCGCTTCTCCACTTAAACCTCGATCCAGTTTTTTCATATTGAGTGATGGGGTAACAATAGCACCCTCGCCGTCCGGCGGCAAGGGCGCTCGTCGCGCATTCAAGTCATTAACGTAATCTTCCTAGCTGCCTCTGGCCGTAGCGGGGACCTCGGTGGCGGGATCGACCTTCGGCAGGGGGTTGAGCGGCGGGGGCAGGGGGCGCCACCACGGGGCAAGCGCCGGCCAGAGCGGACCGTAGCTCGAGTTGGCGTGCCAGAAGAGCGCACCGTCGGCGCCGCCGGCCAGGGCGCCGCGGACCTGGTCGCGGATGTAACCGGTGAAGTCGTTGGGGGCCAACAGGTCGAAGGCCTGAAGGAAGGGGCGGTTGGCGCAGCTCGACAGGGTGCCCGCGAAGGCGGGCGGGGACTCCTCGCGCCACAGGACGCCGGGGTGGGCCAGGGCCAGCAGGGCCACGGCGGCGGAGCGGCGGTGGTCGACGGGCGGCGGGGCGGCGGGTCGGACGTCTTCGAGGCGGCGCTTGAGGATGGCGGCGCAGTCTTTGAGCAAACGCCAGGTCTTGCCCGGCCCTTGATAGAAGCCGCCGCCGAAGTGACTGGGGTAGTTCATCGGCGAGAGGGCGTCGAGGTATTGGGCCATGGCCTCGACGTCCTGGCCCTCGGGGTTGTACTTTTCGTAGAAAGCGCTGAAGCCGAAGACGTCGGCGGAGAGGGCGACGCCGCTGGGGCCGAGGACCTCGGCTGCGCGCTCGAGAAATGAATTGACGGCCCACTCGCGGTGACGGCCCCCGGCGTGGGGCAGGTAGGCGTTGAGGACGTCGCCCTCGGTGGGGAAGCGGATGTAGTCGAACTGGATCTCGTCGACGCCGACCTCGGCGCAGTAGAGGGCCACGGCCAGGTGGTAGTCCCAGGCCTCCTCGGCGAAGGGGTCGCACCAGACGGAGTCGGCGTGGCCGACCCAGGCCCGGCTGGTGGCGGAATCCTTGACGGCGAAGTAGTCTCTTGCCAGGTCTTGAGGGTCGTAGCGGGCCAGGAAGGCGTCGTAGTGGACGACGACGCGGGCGATGACGTAGGCCCCGGCGCTCTGCAGGCGCTCGACGAGACCCTGAAAGTCCTGGATATAGCCGTGGACGGCGCCGATCTCCCAGGCCAGGCGCTCCGGACTCCACAGCTCACCCTCGGCGGTGTCCCAGCCCCGGGGGGGGACGTAGAGGCCCAGTTCAGGTCGCGGTTCCTCGGGGATGGGCAGGGGGAAGCAGATCTCGCCGGGGGCCTGCTTAGCGTCGACGACGACGCAGTTGATGCGGCCCTCGGCCAGTTTGGCTTCTAGCTCGGTCAGCTTGGACTCCCAGCCGGCCCGGGTGCCCACCAGGTAGACGCCGACCAGACCCGGCGGCCGATCGCGGCGGATCAGCCCGGCGGATTCGTCCCCGGCGTCCAGGGCGGCCCGCCAGTCTACCTCAATGAAGTGCTGTTGGCGTTGCTCGGCGGCCGCGGTCCACCAGGCGTCGTCGTGAACGGCGGAGTAGTCGTGCTCGACCGTCGGCGCGGCCAGAGCGGCCGGGACAGTCAAGGCGGCCAGGGCGATCAACAGGCTGGGGATTCTGGTCATACTCCCGTTCGAGGCTAAAGGATCGTTTTGTTGTCAGGCGCTTTCCGTCCACAACCTGCTTTCAGTTAGGTCTTCACCAGTTGTGGCTGGTTGCAGCTAGCGGACTGCCGCTCGTAAGCGGTTGAGAAGCTGCTGGTTGTCATCTTCGCTGTTGTTCGGCGAACCTGGATCGGCCCGCTCGGCCCCCATATCCCGTCAATATCGGACGCGGACCGACAGTGCCTCTCCATCAGCCGATATCGAGCGAAAGCGCGCAGGCTATCATCAAGAACGACTCAGGGCAGCTCGGTGATGAAGCCGCGGCCCCGGGGCCAGCTCCGGCCGAACCACTCGGCGGCGGAGACCCCGACGTCGCAGAAGCAAGCGCGCTCTCCCAGGTCGACACTCGACGTTCCCGGGCGATAAACCAGCAACGGCACCCGCTCCCGGGTGTGGTCGGTGCCCTTGTGGGTCGGGTCGCAGCCGTGGTCGGCGGTGATGATCAGCAGGTCGGTCTCGCCGAGTAGCTCGAGGAAGGGACCCAGCCAGGCGTCGAACTCGACCAGCGCCTCGGCGTAGCCGGCGGGGTCGCGACGGTGACCGAAGCGGGTGTCGAAATCGACCAGGTTGGTGAAGACCAGGGCGGGGCCGTCGATGCCGCCGGCCAGCTCGGCGGTCTTGTGCATCCCGGCGGCGTTGGAGCCGGTGTGGTGGTCCTCGTCGAGGCCGCGCCCGGCGAAGAGGTCGCCGATCTTGCCCACGCCGACGGTGCGCACCCCGGCCTGTTGAAGGGCGTCGAGGACCGTCGGCCCGTGGGGCTCGAGGCTGAAGTCGCGGCGGTTGGCGGTGCGGGTCCAGCCGCTCTCGGGGGTGCCGACGAAGGGCCGGGCGATGACCCGGCTGACCCGCAAGGGATCGAGGAGCTCCCGGGTGATCCGGCAGACGCGGTGCAGCTCCTCCGGGGGCACCAGCTCCTCGTGGGCGGCGATCTGGAAGACCGAATCCGCCGAGGTGTAGACGATCAGCTTGCCGGTCTCCAGATGCTCCTCGCCGTAGCGCTTGATGATTTCGGTCCCCGAGGCCGGGCGGTTCCAGAGCCAGCCGTACCCGGTGCGGCGGCTGAACTCATCCATGACCGCCGGCGGGAAACCCTCGGGGAAGGTGGGGAAGGCATCGGGGCTGAGCAGGCCCATCAGCTCCCAGTGGCCGGTGGTGGAGTCCTTGTCCGCTGAGACCTCGTTCATCACTCCCCAGGAGCCGAGCACCTTCTCCGGGGGCGCCAGGGGGCTCGCGTAGTCGACGACGTGGCGCAGGCCCAGACCGTCCAGGTAGGGCAGGGCCAATCCGCCGACGGCGGCGGCGGTGTGCTGCAGGGTGGCGGCGCCGGCGTCACCGAAGTCGGCGGCGTCGGGCGCGCCGCCGACACCCACCGAATCGAGGACGATGATGAACAGGCGACGCTCCAAAAATGATCCTTCCGGTTTGTTTATGCTTTCGATTATAGCACGACGTTGGTTTTGTCGATGTGGTGGATGAACTCGACCGTCTATCCGCGTGGGGCTCTGGGATAGCCGCGGAAAGACTGATAGCGAACATTCACGCTCTACGGGATCGGGGTCTGTGGGGCCAGTCCCACATCCCGGCCCTACCTTGAACCATGTAAACGCTGCGAAAAACGCCCACTACCGAGCGATGACGAAGCGCCGGGTCTCGCTCGCGGTGTTGGTCGCCAGGGTGGCCAGGTAGACGCCTGAACGGTAGGCGGC
>CAZOOP010000017.1:0-62320 GCA_964581465.1 uncultured bacterium | reverse complement strand
ATTGCTTGACGATCTCGCAATTTGAAAAATAGCCCAGAGAAAGCGCTTCGTCAAGAGGAGAGTATTCATAACTGAAGCCCCCCCGTAACCAATGCGCCGGTGCAGTCCTCACGATCGGGCCATAAACCCGCCCACCGCTAAGCCCTGTGTCTTTGCTCCATCTCGGTCGGTATTTCAAGTCAATTACTAGCTCAACTCGGCACTTTTACCGGTTCAAAACTTGTCGACATCCTCGATTCCTGCTATACTTATCCAATTTCAAAGTGCCTAAAAGCCCTATGAAATTACATCAAATGACCAAAGCCCATCCGGGCTTGAGCGACTTGCAACTCAAACAACCATCCGACCCCGGTCCTTCGCGGGCCGGGACCTGGACTCCCCGGACCAGCCGGGGGCAGAGGTTTAAGCCAGGAGGCAAACCATGAAGAAACTCGCCGTTCTCCTCGTTCTCGTCCTGCCGGCGCTTTTGCTGGCCGAGGACTGGGCCGGTATCCAGCGGCAGACCTATGAGCCCAGCTCCCCGATGGACCGTGGGGGTGTTGGCGTGACCAACTGGGGCGAGCAGACGGTGTCGGCCACCGGTATCGGCGTCGTCTCGGACAACCCGGTCAACGCCGCCCGTGAGCGCGCCGGCGCGCTTCGCGCCGCCAAGATCGTCGCCCTGCGCAACCTTTTGGAGCAGACCAAGGGTGTGCAGATCACCTCGACGACCACCATCCAGAACTTCGAGACCGTCGACGACACGATCATCGCCCGGGTCTCCGGCGTGGTCCAGGGGGCCACGGAGGTCGGCACCCCGCGTTACATGTCCGACGGCAGCATCGAGCGCACCTTCGCGATTCAGCTCACCGGTCAGATCTCCGACGCGGTGTTGGTCGAACCCTTCGAGACCCAGCCTCATCCCGCCGACGGCGACCACGACGGCCTGATCATCGACGCCTCGGGCACCGGTGTGATGCCGGCGCTGAGCCCGATGATCTACTCCGAATCCGGCGAGGTGATCTACGGCCCGATGAACGTAGACCGCGACTACGCGGTGCTCATGGGCGTGGTGGGTTATGTGCGCAGCGTCGACGAGGCCCGCTCCGGCGACCGCGCCGGCTCGAACCCGCTGGTGATCCGGGCGGTCAAGGCAACCGGTGACGCCGGCTGCGATGTTGTGATATCCAACTCGGACGCCGCCGTGTTGCCCTACATCCGCGGCGTCAACGAGTGCAAGGTGACCATCGTTCTCTAGCCGACCGACTAAACCAGGGCCCCCGTCGCCGACGGCGGCGGGGCCGCAAGGAAAAGGAAACCCGACGATGAAGAAGCTGGCCGTCATTCTAGCCCTGGCCGCCGTGGTCGGCATGATCGCCGGTTGCCGTCCCGAGCCCGAGAGCTACGGGGACACTCCGGAAAGCCACACGGCCACCGGCCACAAGTACCTCGAGCAGCGCGAGTACGACAAGGCCATCGCGGCCTTCGAGCGCGCCATCGACCTCGACCACCGCTACGCTCCGGCGTACTCCGGCATCGGTTTCGTCTACTTCCGCCAGAGCGCGGACGCCACCGGCGAGGGTCGCCTGGAACTGCTCGACATGGCCATGGACAAGTTCAACAAGAGCATGGGGCTGGACCCCGATGACGTCTACGGCAAGATCGGCAAGGGCCTGGTGCTCATCGAGCAGGGCAACCCGCGTCAGGCACGCCTGCTGTTCCAGAAGGCCGCCCACGAAGACACCGAGGACGCCATCGCCAAGATGTGGTGGGCCATCGGCGCCGCCCAGGTCGGTTACTTCAAGGAGGCCGACTACGCCCTGGAGAAGGCCCTGGAGCTCGACCCCACCAACAGTGAGATCCAGAACACCTACGACCGCCTCAAGCTGGCCGAGCGCCTGATGCAGGGCGTCGAAGACGAGAACTACCGCGCGATCGCCTTCCTCTACCGTATCAGCCGCGCCGACGCCGCGGCGGTCTTCGCCCGCGAGCTCGATCTTTCCCGCCTGGAGCGCCGCAGCGTGACAACCTACGGCGGCCCGGGCTTCGTCGGTCCCGGCGAGCCCGAGACCGGCGCCAGCGAGTACTACGCCACCGACATCGCCGACCACTGGGCCCTGCCCGAGATCAACCTGATGATCGAGACCGGCCTGATGGACACCTACCCCGACGGCAGCTTCCTGCCCGACGCCAAGATGAACCGGGCCGAGTTCGCCTACCTGGCCGCCAGCGTGCTGGCCAAGGCCACCGGCGACAACGAGCTGCTCATCCGCGGCATGTCAGGCGAGAGCCAGTTCCGCGATGTGCGGGCCGACAACTGGGCCTACGGCGCCATCGTCGCCTGCACCACCCGGGGCATCCTCTCCGCCGACGGAGCCGGCTACTTCGAGCCCCTGGACTTCATCAGCGGCACCGACGCCGTCAACGCCGTCAAGGTCATCGAAACGATCCTCGCCGAGTACTAACGGGCTGGTATCGGGACCCTGGACGGGATTCTGCCCGGAAAGCAAGTTGAACGGCAACACTGACGTGGGTTGCCGAGACGCCTCGGACTACAGCCCTTGGCAACCCGATCGGGAGCATTGACGACGACCAGCGCTCGTCACACCCGTCCAGCCCGACGATCCCGACATTAGATCATCTACGGGCCCGGAGCAGCCGGTAAGCCCAACCGGGCCCGACACATTCGAGGAGACAAGATGCGCAAACTAACCACGCTATTCGCGGTCTGCCTGGTCCTCACGGCCGCCGCCGGCGCGGCGGAGACCGTCAACGTCCGGGCCACCGGACTGGGCGTGATCTACAACGGCGACATCGCCAAAGCCCGCGACGACGCCATCAAGGACGCCATCCGCCAGGCCGTAGAGCAGACCACGGGGATGTTCATCGACTCCCAGACCCGGGTCGAGATGTTCGAGACCCTGGAGGACTCCATCTACGCCCGCTCCAACGCCTACGTGCTGGACTACCGGGTCCTCAACGAAGGCTACGGCTCCTTCGAGAACTCCTACGAGGTCGAGGTCGAATGCACCGTGGCCAAGGGCGCCCTCGAAGAGAAGCTGGCCGACCTGGACGTCTTCACCATCAGCACCATGATCGGCAACCCGAGGATCATGGTGGTCATCGAAGAGGAAAACCTGCTCCAGGGCTACCATTACTACTGGTGGGACTGGGAAGCCCTGGACATGGGCACAACCGAGATGACCCTGCAGGAGATCCTGCTCGATAACGAGTTCCCCCTGGTCGACGCCGCCCAGGCCCGCCGCAACATCGACCGCGACATGGTGATGGCCGCCCTGACCGGCGACGCCATGGCCGCCGCCGAGATCGGCCTGCAGTACGGCGCCGAGTACGTCATCACCGGCAAGGCCGTCGTCAAGGGTTCCGACATCACCGCCTACGGCGTCACCGCCGGTAGCGGGATGCGCTCCTACCAGGCCACGGTCAACCTCAAGGCCTACTCGACGGGCTCGGCGCGGATGGTCGCCTCGACCTCCAAGAGCGCCAGCGCCGCCCATACCGACGACCTGACCGGAGGTAACGAGGCCCTGCGCCAAGCCACCAGTCAGGCCGCCGACAAGATCATGGGGCAGATCCTCAAGGCCTGGGCCCGCGAGGCCGCCCAGGGTCAGACCATCCAGGTCACCGTCTACAACGCCGACAGCGCAACGCTGAACAGCCTGATGGTCTGGATGCAGGAACAGATCCGCGGCATCGAGCGCATCAACGTCCGCCAGCACTTCGGCCTGACCGCCAAGCTGGAGGTCCAGTCCGACTACGACGCCGCCGCCCTGGCCAAGGAGATCAACTACAAGCCGCGCGGCGAGGGCGAATTCGAGGTCGTCGTCTACGGCCAGAGCTACGATCAGGTACAACTGGCCATCGCTCCCCAGGGCGAAACACCGCCAGATGAGGACGAGGTGGTCCCCGAGTAACCGGTTTCACCCCCGGGGCGGCGGATGCAACGGGATCGGGATCAACGCCGCCGCCCCACCCCCACATTCAAGCGCCGGGCAGAGTGGAACAGCCTTAGGCGCATCCCCTTGACCGCTTCGCGGAGGTAGATCGCAATGAAGAAAACCGCCCTGATAACCATCTGCCTGGTGCTGGCCCTGGTCGGCTCCGCCGGCGCCATGGAGATGCGCAAGCGCATCGCCGTGGCCGCCCTGGAAGACAAAGCCGGCAGCTCCTACAACGTGGGCACCGGCTTGGCCGACGTGCTGACCACCGCCCTGGTCAACACCGGCAAGTTTCAGGTCTACGAGCGCGACCAGTTGGCCCGGGTCATGGAGGAGCAGGCCCTGGGCACCAGCGGCCTGGTCACCCCGCAGACCGCTCCGGAGATCGGTAAGCTCCTGGGCGTTCAGGCCATCGTCTACGGCTCGGTGACCGAGTTCTCGTCCCAGGAGGACTCCGTCGGGCTGGGCACCATGCTCGGCGGCATCGGCTTCAACCGCCACACCGCCCGGGTCACCCTGGATATCCGCATCATCGACACCACCACCGGCGAGATCATCTTCGCCCATTCGGCCACCGGCGAGGAGAGCGAAGCCGGCGGCGCCATGATGGTTCCCGGCATGATCATCGGCGCCGGCAGCGACTTCAACAACACCCTCGAAGGCAAGGCCGCCCGCCAGGCCATCGATGAGATCGTCGAGGCCATCAGCGTCAAGATGAAGGACATCCCCTGGACCGGCGCCGTGGTCAAGGCCGACGGCGACCGCGTCTTCATCAACGCCGGTATGGAATCCGGCATCGAGACCGGGATGGAGTTCAAGATATATCAGCGCGGCGAAGAACTCATCGACCCCACAACCGGCATCTCCCTGGGCGCCGAGGAAACCCTGATCGGTGTCATCCAGGTCATGGACGTCAAGGAGAAGTACGCCATCTGCCGGGCCACCTCCGGCGGCGGCTTCACCGGCGGGGATATCGTCCGCGAGAAGGGCTACTAACCCCGGCCGATGCCCGATATGGTGAACCGGCATCCGGCCCGCATCGACCACGCAGGGCGGCGGAAGTCCCGCCGCCCTCTACACACCCGCGACCTTTGCCGAACCCCTCCCACGTCAACCGTGATTCCGCCAGGCTTTGGCACGTTTTTTGCGGTATCCCGCGCCGCTTCCGTCCGAAGCCTACCCCGCCCTGCTGCAAAAAACGTGCCAAAGCCTGATCGTTGAAGGAATAGAGTGCCATCGGCCGATCGACGGTTCGGCAAAGGTCGTGATCGGTCATTGTGAGGTTGCGCCTCAGCCCCGGGATGATCCATGGAACCCTGGTCAGTAAGAAAAAAGTGTGTCCCTGGAGTTTATTATGTAAGGCTTCATGGAACATGTTGGAATCAAATGAGTATGATTAAGAGAGGAAGGCATGATACTCGATTCCGGACCAGCTACTCCAACTCGAAACACCGACCACCTTCGAAAAAGCGGCTGTGGCTTGGCCATGCTGAATCAAGTAACACCTGCAACATCCCCACAAAGCACGCACATTATATATGCCTGTTATTAGTCTGCTTATGAGAGCGGCATGGTCATCGAGGTCTACGGCGTCAAGCATTTTTTTGCGTGTAGTTACGTCGCTACGGGCATCCCAAGAATGTGGTAATCCACTACCCGCCTCAAGCAGCTCGTTCGATGTGTACAGATGATAATATTCTAACAGCATTATCTATATGCTATCCTACAATACTTATATTTGTTGGCGCTAAGTGATCCCAAGAGGAATAGGGGGACGGTATTCGCCGTCCGGATGCGCCGCGCTCTGAGCACGACTTCATTCTGCGAGACATTATTGATTGTTATTATGGCGTTTAAGGATCGCAATGCAAGCCACTCTCAGCGATATCGACGTCGAAATGAAGCCGAATGCAAGCTGCGACAAGAGCAGATTATCCAGAGGCACTATTCTTGTCACCACCACTTTCTACATAGCAAACAGTGACAAGTCTTTTTCAAGTCTACACATGTATTATCAGCAGGTTACAATAATAACCCGATGAGAATAAGGTACTCGTGCCTCTGTGCGTTTTACCCGCCGGCCCCACCACCGTCTTGGATATTTCCCAATGAGAAGAAAACCCCTTGCTACCTGCTTGCTGATGACCATGATTCTGGCGCTGCTGGCCGCGGGCTGTGCCCGTCCCCCGGAGCCCCGGGTGCTCAGCCGCCGCCCGGCGCGTTCCGGCGAGCTCTACCTGCTGCGACGCATCGTCGTGGCCCCAGTCAGGGATGAATCCGGCGTCGGGTCCGGAGTGAGCGAAGCCCTGGGCGAGATCCTGACCACTTACCTGGTCAACACACGGATGTTCAGCGTCTTCGAGCGCGCTCAGCTCGAACAGGTTTTGGCGGAGCAGTCCCTGGGTCTGGACGGCCTGACGACTCCGGAGACCGCCGCCCGGGTCGGCTCCCTGGTGGGGGCCCAGGCCGTGGTGCTGGCCACCCTGACCACCTTCGGCGACCAGCAACGTAGCTTCGGCGGTGTGGACGAAGACGGCGGATTTCGCTTAGACGTCCACGCCGTCGAGGTCGGCCTGGACCTGCGCATCGTCGACGCGGTCAGTGGGCGCATCGTCTTCGCCCACAACGCCGTCGGGCAACAGCGGGCCTTCGGCGGCGCCCTGGCCGGCGAGGACCTGGTCCTGTCCCGGGAGCTGCGGGATGACGACTCGCTGATCGGCAAGGCCGCCCGCGAGGTCGTCGAGGCCGTCATCGAGGCCATCGTGGTCAAGCTCGATGATCTGCCCTGGACCGGCGCCGTGGTCAAGGCGGACGGCGACAAGATATATCTGAACGCCGGTGAGGAGGTCGGCGTCGAGCCCGGTCTGCGCTTCGATGTCTTCGCCGCCGGCGAGGAGCTCATCGATCCGGACACCGGTGTCACACTGGGCCGCGACGAGAACCGCCGGGGCACCGTCGAGGTCGTCGAGGTCCACGGGCGTTACTCCATCGGTCGGGCCGTCAGCGGAACGGGCTTCCAGACCGGTGACATCCTGCGCGAGACGCCGCCGGAGGAAGATGCGCCGCCGCCGACCAGCTAGACTAATCACGCTCGGCGCCCTCGCCGGTGCGCTGCTCTCCGGCTGCCTGCCGCCGGGGAACGGAGCGCGCAGCGAGATCCGCCGCGTCGTGGTCGTCGATCTGCGGCCGGGCGGCGAGGTCGTCGAGCAGGACGCCGCCGGCGCCGCCGAGTTGCTGGTCGCCGAACTGGCCCGGGGCTACTCCCTCCATCCCTTGTCGCTTCGCGAGCTGGCCCGGGAGAGCGGCGGGCCGTTGATCCCGGCCGAGGAGTACCGGGAAACCCCGTCCGACGATCCGCGGTTGATCACCGGCGCAGACATCACCTCCGCGGCCCCCCAGCTCTACCTGATCGGTGAGCTGGCCGCTTTCGAGGTGCGCGAGGGCTCCGCCGATTCCAGCCTGGTCGAAAGCGGCTACCGTCGCGACGAGGCCCTGGTGCTGCTCAACCTGCGCCTATACCTGGTGCCCACCGGCGAACTCCTCGACGAGGCGCGGATCGAGACCCTGTTGAGCGCAACCGGCGCCCGGCGCCGTCCCCCCGGCACCCCGGTGGGAGACAACGCCGACTTCCGCGACAGCCTCCAGGGCGCCGCCCTGGTGCGCGCCATCGACGAGACCCTCGGGACTCTCGACGACACCCTGGGTGGAGCCCCCTGGGCCGGACGTATCACCGCCGTCACCGCCGAAGGCTCAGTCATGCTCCCCCTGGGTTACCGCTGCGGCGCCCGACCCGGCGACGTCTTCATCGTCTACGCACCCCGAGAGGTCGTCGACGGCGGGAGCGCCTCCACCCGGGGCGTACGGGCGGGCAGTGTGCGTCTGGAAAGCGTGGGAGCCGAAGAATCGTTGGCCCTGCCCCTTTCCGGCGGCGGATTCCAGCCGGGCTGGCTGGTCGTCCAGGAACTTTAGTATTGCAATTGGGATCGTATACCCTGACCGGACCTGATCATTATTGTATCCTGTTGATAATAGAGGTGATGATCATCAGATACCTCTCACGAAACGGGCAGTTGAAAAGTGGCGGCTAATACGGACCAGATACTTAGCTAACCCAGATATCAGCGCACTTGTATCTGCCTTTACAGCAGATTGCTACTAGCTTTTAAGTGCCTTAATAACAAGCAATAAGAGCATGCTAAATGAACACTCGCTTTTCAACAGCGCATTTCCGGGGAGTTAATAACGGCCCGGCACGCCGCTCCCAATCAGCCTGATTTAGTCCGATCAGGTTACATGATGCCATCTAACAAAGGTTTTTCTGATAAAGCCTTTATTAGAAAGCATATAGCCTCCTTGTTCCTGGGAAACCATGATGTAAGTCGAGATCTCCGACTCTCAGTGTCCTCTTTGAGCACGTCTGGTAATACACCAGCTCGTTTTGCGCCACCAGGCAATGAACAGAAAGCGGCAGGTTACACAGCTATAAAACACATAATAACAAGCTGTTTGCGATAGACATCATGGAACGTGTTCGGACCAAATATGGCTGAGTTGGAGCGGCCTACCGCGCCGTTCATCACTTTTCTTAAATGCACTATTGAAAACCAAGCGTTCATTTAACGTGCCATTACTACTTGTTATTATGACACTTATAAGTCATCGGGCTCAGGGGCAAGCTGCTGACAGGGCCTGGTTACGTGTGCGGTTATCAAGGCTTGCCAAGGATAACCAACTTTCCCGCCGCCACTTTTAGACCCCCTGCTTGCTGATAGATACCCGATACTAATCACGACTATTGTTAATAGGATACAATTTCTATCAGGTTCGTTCAGGATATACGATGCCTAGCGATACAAACCTGTTAAACAAGTATAATAATATCTTTGCTATTGCCAGTTACGCGATTGCTAGGATAGCACCCCCGTCCGATTTCTTCGCACTTAACCCCCCTGCCATCAATTCTTTATCATTGACAAAGCGCCGGACATTCCTGATGAGGATTGGTTGATCGGGGTGGTGGAGAGAAGCAAGCTTAACTGCGCGGTATTGACAAGCACCTGTTCAACAACCAGCCGCCTGTTGATAGTTCAAGTCTTGTCAAGTGTTTGCGGCCTTCTGTTTATAAGTCATCGAGAGCTGGAGGAACGGTAAGCTTTTCGGAGCATATCGGGCTGGTTGCAAATCGCTGCATCTCAGCCCTTAGTCTTCTCAAGATAACTGCTACGCTCTACAGGCCATCCAGCCGACCCGTTGTTGGGCCGATCAAGCAGCTCGGTGCTGATACCCAAACCGCCACGCATTATCGAAGTGCAAACTCACTAGATTGGCAGTGCGAGCCAAGCACTCGGCCGAACCGCCAGAAAAGTGAAGCGAGACCGGGCGGTTACCGGTTTAAAACGACACTCAAACTGGTAATTTCCTTCTCGACCGCCTATTATTAAGTAATTACACTCCGCGTGACCGCTACGCCCACGACCGCCTCGGCTGTACAATTTGAAAACCGGTGGAGCCCCCTCACCTAGAATAGCGACGGGGCGACCGGACAACCCTTGAAAAACTCAAACGAACTGACAGCTTACCGTTGATCGAGGAGGATCCCGATGTTCAAGAAAGCCATCATCTTGCTGGCCGTGCTCAGCGTGGCCGCCCTGGCCGGAGCCGAGGTGACCTACCTGGTCGGCAGCGTCACCTACCAACGCGGCGGCGTCACCAAGACCGCCTCGCTGGGCACCGAACTCAAGAGCGGCGATGTGGTGATCACCGGCTCGCGCTCCCGGGTCGAGCTGACCTTCGGCGACGGCTCGCTGACCCGGCTGGGCTCCGAGGCCCGGCTGACCATCGAACGCTCCGCCGGAGGTCTGGGCGAGGCCACCGTGGTCAACTGCAGCGGCGGCCGCGTCTGGTCCAACGTCACCCCCTTCACCAACTCCGACGGGGCCTACGTCGTCACCACCCCCACCGCCTCGGCGGCCGTCCGCGGCACCGTCTTCCGCACCGACATCTATCCCGACACCTCGACGCTGCTGCGCGTTTACGAAGGCTCCGTCGAGATATGGAACCCGCTGATGGCCCTCGAAGGCCCCATGTTCTGGGAGACCGAAAGCTCCGGGGGCGGCGACCCCGACCCGGGCGAGCGTCACGAGGTCGTCGGACCCCACGAGGTTTCCGGACCCGTCGAGGTCAGCGAGGAGGAATGGGAGAACATCCTGATCGGCCAAATGTCACAGGTCTACATCGCCGCCGACGGCTCCGTGCTCGACCAGATGGAGTTCTCCGCCGAAGACGAGCTCGAGGACGAGTGGGTCGAGTGGAACCAGGAACGCGACGAGGAGCTGGGACGCTAGGCCGCTCACAAGAACACGCAAGCAGACTGTCCGACAGGGCGGGGAAGACCCCGCCCTGATGCTATCGTCCACCATATCGTCGCCTACCCACGGTGGCGTGCGGGGGACCGGCTTTGGCACGTTTCTTGCAGCCTGGAGACCGTGCTTTCCGGCGGTATCGTTCTCCCTCCGCAAGAAACGTGCCAAAGCCGGTCCCGGTGGTGGGCGTTCGATTGGTCCGCCACCAAGGCCTCGGACATGGGCGCTTTCGTTCCGGCTACTCATGCGGTGATTATCACACGTAACCGGACCGATTCATCAAGCTGATAGACTGTCATTGGTTGCTTTATCGTTCACACTCGCCGCCATTGTCATCCCGCTGCCAGGTAGGGATGCGCTTTGACTGGCGATAAGTGTCGCCAGAAGCCCGAGGCTGTTGCGTCCATACAAGTTTCGACCAGGCTGTGAGTAAATGACCTGCTGATGATGCTCTATTGCTCGCATAAGCAGCTTCGACCGTTATCCGACTTCGCTGGTTGACCCCTCGCTGCGGTTTTCCTGAGTTGCGAATACTCGGTTCAGTTTTCGTTGATGAGCCCAAGGGGAAAGTATCGGCATAGACGCTCTGATGAAGACGAAAACGCGAAACAACCGCGGCTGACAAACGCTTAGGGATCACTAAGCGGTGACGGACCGCAGTATAACTGGATAGCATTTGGATAAGAGCGGTTAGCTTATCAATAGAAGCGTAAATCGAGCGAGATGCTTGTGTCAGGTAGGTGTAAAAGCACATTATTTAGGTTCCCGTGGCAAAGTAACTACATACGAATAAACTGCTTGTCGCCGTTGGCACCGATGTTGATGCTTAAACCATAAGTATTCTATTAACAAGCTTATATATAATGCTTAAGGATTGTGGGGAAAAGGTTACGAGCTTAACATGATTCAGCATGGGCTCGTCCCTGCCGCTGTTTCGTGCTTTTTCGAGGGGGGCGGAGTTTCGGGTTGGAGTGAGCCGACCCGGGATCGTGTATGATGCCAACCCTCATATCCACACTGTCGTTTACTCTCAGGTTTGGCCCGGAATGTCTAACCATCATCCAGGTCGGGTGTTCTATCTGATCAACGTCTGGCCGGGGCGAGGGATAATCCCAACAAAAAAACCGCCGGAGCGGTTGCGATAAATCCTGCTCGAGCTGGCGGCCTAGAGGGTTTACGGCGCTTCCAGTCGGCGGCAGCGCTCCTCGAGCTCGTCGAGCAGCGCGCCGTAGTCGGCGGCGCCGTAGGAGTGGGGATCGTACTCGGCCACGGCCAGTTGGTGGCTGGGCGCCTCGTTGACCTTGGTGTTGGTGCGGATGATGCTCTCGGTGACCAGGGAGTCGAAGTGGTCGCGGATCATCTTCAAAAGCACCCGGCCCATCCGGGTGCGCCGGTCGTAGAAGGTGGGCACCAGGCCGAGGATGCGCACCTCGTCGAGCTCCGTGGAGGTGCGGATCTCGTTGACGGTTTCCACGGCCTCCAGGGCCGAGAGGTAATCCAGGGAGACGGGGATGAGCAGGTAGTCGGTGTACTCGAGCACGTTGTAGTTGAGGAAGCCCAGGCTGGGCGAGCAGTCGAAGATGACGTAGTCCAGATCGGTGAGGCGGGCGAAGGCCCGGCGCAGGTGCTCGTAGCCGGCGTCGCGATTCTCCAGCTCCCTGGCGACGCTCCAGAGTCGCTTGCCCCCCGCGGTCAGTACCAGCAGGTTCTCGCGCACCTTGACGAGGTCGATGCCGTCTCCGGAGAGCAGCTCGGCCAGCCCCGGGGTGGGCGGGATGGCGAAGTAGGCCGAGATACCACCCTGGGGATCGGCGTCGACGAGCAACACCCGGCGGCCGCGTTCGGCCAGGCCCACGGCCAGGTTGGCCGACATCGTCGTCTTGCCCGTGCCGCCCTTGGAGATGAACACGCTGATCCGCCGGGGACCGCCGGTTTGGGTGGGCGGAGCGGCGGGTTCGACGCCGGGCTTGCCGAAGGCGGACTCGGTCATCTCGCTTCTTCCCGGGATACGGTCGTCATCAGCGGGCGGTTAAGCGTCAGTGTCGTATACGCGGGCGACCGCCTTGAACAGCCATGGGTTATTGAGACCAGCCAGCGGGATGATACCCTACAAAGCCTTTTAAGTCAATTAGAAGGGGAGATAGGCCGTGCCGGGTTGGTCGCAGGTAGTGTGGTGGGCTTTGTCGGAAACGTCGCCTTAGTAGAAGTAGCCGGCTGTATCACCAGCCGGCTTTCCGCGTAGGTCTGTAATCGGAAAAAAGTATCCCCGCTCAGCGGTGGCCATCCTGCTCGGCGACCAGCCGGGCGTAGAGGCCGCCGGCGGCGGTCAACTCGTCATGGGTTCCGCGCTCGATGATCCGGCCCTCCTTGAGCACCAGGATGCGGTCGGCCTCGCGCACCGTGGCCAGACGATGGGCGATCACCAGGGTCGTGCGTCCGCGCATCAGGGTTTCCAGGGCCTCCTGGACGGCTCGTTCGCTCTCGGCGTCCAGGGAGCTGGTGGCCTCGTCGAGGATCAACAGTCGGGGATCGCGCAACATCGCCCGGGCCACTGAGAGACGCTGACGCTCGCCACCGGAGAGGGTCAGGCCGCGCTCGCCCAGGGGTTCGGCCAGACCGCGCGCACAGCTCCGGATGCGTTCGGTCAGTCCGACGGCTTCGATAACGTGCCAGAGCTCGTCGTCGGTGGCGTCGGGGGCGCCGTAGCGCAGGTTCTCGGCCACGCTGACGCTGAACAGGATCGCCTCCTGGGGCACCACGGCCAGCGCTCCGCGCAGGGTCTCCAAAGACCACTCGCGCAGGTCGACGCCGTCGAGGAGCACCTGTCCGGCGTCGGGGTCGTAGAGCCGGGGCGGGAGCTTGACCAGGGTGCTCTTGCCCGCCCCCGAGGGACCCACCAGGGCGACGATCTCACCCGGGGCGGCGTGGAAGCTGATCCCGTCGAGGTGACGGCGTCCCTCGGGTCCCTGGTGGGAGAAGACGACCTCTTCGAAGACCAGCTCACCGCTAACCTCGGTGGGAGCGTGGGGTTCGGCGGGTTCGATAACGGCGGGCTCGCGGTCCAGCACCTCGTAGATGCGTTCCAGGGCGGCGCCGATCCGCTGAAGATGGTTGTTGGCCTGGCCCAGCACCCGCAGGGGTTGCAGCAGCAGGGCCACCAGCCCCACGTACTCGATGAGCATCCCCGTGGTGATCGTCCCCCCGTCGACCAGATAGACGCCGTAGGTGATCACGCCGATGATCCCGGCCACGCCCAGGGCTTCGATGGCCGGCCGGGTGAAGGCCTGGATGCGGGCTTGACGGAGGGCGGCGCGCCGGGTCTCCTCGACGCGCCCGCCATAGCCCTGCCGCTCATGGTCCTCGGCGCCGAAGGCCCGCACCACACGCATCGAGGAGACCGTCTGCCGCAGCCGGGCCAACAGGCCGCTCTCCCGGCGACGCAGCTCGTGGGTGTACCGCTTGACGCGTCGTCCCAGGTAGTTGAGCAGCAGTGCCAGCGGCGGCAGGATGGCCAGGGTCACCAGGGCGAGCTGCCAGTGACGAACGACGATCAGGCTCATCAGCACCAGGGTCCGGGCGACGGCGGAGCTGAACTCCTTGACCGAGTAGACTGACTGGGAGAGCATGTTGACGTCGCTGACCAGGCGCGCCAGGGGCTCGCTGGATCCCGTGCGGTTGTGGTAGCCGACGTCCAGACGCAGCAGGTGGCGCCAGAGCCGGATACGCAGCCGGTAGGCCACCCGCTGTCCGGCGTACTGGATGGCGTAGGTGCCGCCGAAGATGAACAGGGCGTTGAGAGCCAGGGCCACGCCCAGGGCCGCCGGGACCAGCCAGAGCGCCGTCGCCGCTAGGTCGCTGAAGCCCAGGTCGGTCAGCAGGGTGTCCAACTCGGCCACGGGACCGCCCAGGCGGTCGATGAACACCCCGGCCAGCCAGGGCACCGCGCCCTCGAAGGCCGAAGCGATCAGGTTGCCCAGCAGCCCGGCCCCCAGCAGGAGCCAGTGACCGCGTAACTGCTCGGCGAAGCGTTTCAGCGCGCGTTTTCTGTCGCCCTGGGAACCCATCGCGGCGTCGTTCCCTCCCTCGGATAATGCCGATTCATCCCGTGGTGGAGTCGTTGGTTCGGTCGTCGGTGATGTCGTCGACAACCCCGCGGCGAGACGGCAAGCGCGGCGCGGCGCTATCCAGGTCCGAGATCAGCCGCGCGGCGCCTTTCCAGCAATCCGGTGATTGCCGCCGCCGCCCGCTTGCCCGCTCCGCCGCCGCCGAGCAGCCGCCGCAACTCCAGCCCGGCATTCCGCTGTTCAAGACGCAGCTCGGGGTTTTCCAGCAACTCCAGTGTCCGGGCGGCCAGGGAACGCGCCGTCAGGTCGTCCTGCAGCAGCTCCGGCACGATCGTCCGTCCGAGCACCAGATTGGGCAGTCCCACCCAGCGGGTACGGATCACCGTGCGGGCGAAGAGCTCGGTCAGCGGATCGACCCTGTAGCAGATCAATTGGGGCACACCCAGGCAGGCCACCTCGAGGCCGACCGTGCCCGAGGCGGTCAGCGCCAGGCCGCAACCCTGGATCGTCTGATGGAAGTCGCCCGCGACGTGCTCCAGGACCTCGATACCCAGTTCCCCGAGCCGGCGCGCCGTGCGCTCGTGGATCGCCGCCGTGGCCGAGGGGATAATGAAGCGCAGACCGGGGCGTCGGGCGCGCATCAGCCGCGCCGCCTCCTCGAAGACGGGCAGCAGGCGCCGAAGCTCGCCCTCGCGGCTGCCGGGCAGCACGGCCACCCGTTCGGGGTCCCCGGGTTCTCGCGGCGCGGGCAGGTAGTCCAGCACGGGATTGCCGACGTAGAGGGTGGGTACGCCCTGTTGCCGCCAGAGTCTTTCCTCGAAGGGCAGGATCGGCAGCATGAGTTCGCAGGACCGCGCCAGCCCCGCCGCCCGCCAGGCACCCCAGACCCAGACCTTGGGGCAGATGTAATAGATCACGGGCAGGCCGCGTCGCGCCGCCCGTCGGGCCAGACCTTTGTTGAAGCCGCCATAGTCCACGCAGACCAGGGCGTCGACCTCGGCGAAGGCCCGCTCCAGCATCCGCTGGGCTTGACGGATCCGCCGCAGCTTGCCGAGGATGCCCCCCAGACCGATCAGGGCCAGTTCGCCGTACTCCAGATCCAGCTCGGCCCCGGCTTCGGCCAGGCGGTCGCCGCCCAGGCCCCGGGCGCCGAGTCCGGGCAGCCGGTCGCGCAGCTCGGTGAGAACCCCGGCGGCGTGGAGGTCGCCCGAGGGTTCGCCGGCGCTGAACATGATTCGCGGCGGTCGATTCATGGCGCGATGATACCCCAGCCCCGCGACGGGGTCAAAGGCGGATCACGGCGGGAAAATGAATCCACCGGTTCGGCGTGCCGAAAAATTGAGGCCCGGGACATGGGATCGGTACCTTCATCCCAGCCGTGTTTTTATCAGACGGCGGGGTCAGAGACCCCGCCCTGCAGGTTACGGATGATCGTTAGCTCTTAATCCGCAGAGGTCCAGCGGTGCTGTTGAGGTATGGGATCATCACAAGAAAAGGGACCAACATTCGTAACCTGGACAGCTCTATCTGAGAATGGAGTCATGAAAAGCACTCGACGCGTGGCGTCAACTCCTCAGGCCGGCCAGCTGATACAGTCGATAACTCACGCAATAGCCTGCCGCCAGCATATCACTCACTACCAGTCCTAAAACCTATGGCGGGACCTACAGGTTTCCGCCCCGAACAACACAAAACTAAGAACGAACAAGAAGAATATGAAGAACAAACAAAAATAGATCGCCATAAATCGATAGCATATCAATGGCAGAAAATGGAGCTATAAAAAATATTTAATGGCAATCTATTAGCTGGAATCCCGGTTCACAAGCGATCGATGATCACTAAGGGATAAGCTGAACCAGCGACTTATCTCAAAACTGATGCTTCCGGATCAAAACAGACAGTATTTGAAAGGTAATAAGCTGCGATTGGAACTGACGGTTGGTTGAACTAACAACACCAGATAACACATCCCATTAGCAATGCAAAGCGTTTCAATTACGAGTGATGATCCCACAAACATGTTTTTGTCGGTACGTGAGTCTCGGCGTCTCATTCATTAAAGCGTTTAGGATGTGACTATGGTTCCTAAACTTTAACCTTCAAGATTCTTTCCTACACACATCATTGCAGTAATCGACGGGCAGTAATCGACGGGTTGTAGCGTCGGGCGCGGGCGGCTCTTTACAGCGCCCGATTACGGTGCTAAGATACCTTTCTGCCCTATCAATGGCGGGCGGGGTTAATTCAGTGGTAGAATGTCAGCTTCCCAAGCTGAACGCCGCCGGTTCGATCCCGGTACCCCGCTCCACCCACAGTATCACCACGCGCCTCCCCCCCGCGTCACAACATGGCGGGGGTTCTCGTTTATCCCATCCCGGTTCATCTTGACTGTTCAGAGATTGGTGAAGTGCCGAGAGGCCTGATGGTGCGCCGGGCGGCGCAGCGTCACTTTGCTTGGGCGCATTGACATCGCCTTTCATCCAAGTGAGGCTTACCAGCAACCTTGGGATATGCTAGCGTTAACACACGTTCTCAATCGGAGTTCTCCAGACTGCAATGAGTATTACGCCGGATACTGGCAATAACGCAAACTAAGGCGGAGCCGTGCGACGGATAATGCTGATTCTCCTCGGCGCTCTGGCGGCGATGACGCTCGCCCAGAGCTGCCCCGGTGTGGAAACCACGGCCGGCGACGGCTTCTTCCTGCGCTTCAACACCTTCGACCCGGCCGAACTCAACGGCGAGTTCACCGGCGTACTGATGGGCGTCGGCAATCGCGGTTTCGGCACCATCAACAACTGGCTACGCATCGGCGGCGGCGGGGTGACCTACTTCCTCGTCGGCAACGACTCCGATGAGGTCGATGTCTCGTTCACCTACGGCGGCTTCATCCTCGAGCCCTACCTGCGGCTCAACGAGCACCTCGCCCTGAGCTTTCCGGTGATGACCGGCGGCGGGGGTTACAGCTTCGAGCTCACACTCGAGGACGAGGGAGACGACCGCTACTACGTCGAGCGCTATAGTGGGACCTATTTCCTCGTCGAGCCCGTGGTCGAGCTGACCTACCAGCCGACGGCCTGTCTGGGCTTCAACATCCACGGCGGCTATTCCTTTCCTTTCGGCGAAGAGGACTACTATCCCGGGGCCTTCTTCGCCGGCGTGGGAGTTTACTACTTCGGCCTGCCGGAGCGTTAGACGGGTAGGGTGGGTACCACTTATTCTGAATGCAGGGGCCGACCTCCGGATCGGCCCCCTTGCTTGTCGAGCGGAAGCGGCGGGGATTGGGTGCGGACCCACAACCCCCGCCTGAGTGATTGAAGAGGAATCATCAGGTCGGACTGACACTCGGGGCGCCTGGCAGCTCCTTCAGGGACTCTTCTACGGCCGCTTGAGGATAGGCGAAGTCTTCCAGCTCATCGACGAAGAAACGCTGATAGCTGCCCAGGTCCAGTAGCCCGTGACCGGACAGTCCGACAAGGATGCACTGGGGCCGCTCGGGCTCCCGGGTCGCCTCGACGATCGCCCGCCGCACCGCGTGGGTCGATTCCGGCGCCGGGAGGAAGCCCTCGCAGCGGGTGAAGAGGACGCCAGCGGCGAAGCAATCGCGCTGGTGCTCGGCGACGGCCTCGACCAAACCCTGGTCGACCAAGGCGCTGACGATGGGCGCCATGCCGTGGTAGCGCAGTCCCCCGGCATGGATGGCCGGCGGCACGAAGCCGCTGCCCAGGGTATGCATATAGATCAGCGGGGTCAGGCGGGCCGAGTCGCCGAAGTCGTAAGCTCGGCGGCCTCGGGTCAGGGTGGGACAGCTATGCGGTTCGACACCGATCAGGCGCAACTGGCGACCCGCCAGCTTGTCCGGCAGGAAGGGCGTCGCCAGGCCGGCGAAGTTCGATCCGCCGCCGCAGCAACCGATTATTACATCAGGATAATCATCGGCCAAGGCGAATTGACGTCGGGCTTCCTGGCCGATGACGGTTTGATGAAGCAGAACGTGGTTGAGCACCGAGCCCAGGGCGTAGCGCGTGTCTTCGCGTCCCGCTGCGTCCTCGACGGCCTCGCTGATAGCAGTGCCCAGCGAGCCCGGAGTGTCCGGGGTCTCTTCCAGCACCCGGCGACCCACCGCCGTCCGCAGGCTGGGCGAGGGGACGATGCCCGCGCCGAAGGCCTCGATCAACGCCCGGCGGTAAGGCTTCTGATCGTAGCTGCAGCGCACCATGTAGACCTGGAGCTCGAGATCGAACTGGGTCGCGGCGAAGGCCAGGGCGCTGCCCCATTGTCCGGCACCGGTCTCCGTGGCCAGTCGTCGGACCCCCTCGCGCTTGTTGTAGTAGGCCTGGGCAACGGCGGTGTTGGTCTTGTGGCTGCCCGAGGGGCTGGCCCCCTCGTACTTGTAATAGATCCGCGACTTGGTGCCCAACTCTCGCTCCAGCTTCCTGGCTCGCACCAGTGGGGTCGGGCGCCAGACGGCCAGCACCTCGCGGACGACATGGGGGATTTCGATATAGGACTCGGTCGCGGCTTCCTGCTCGATCAACCCCTCGGGGAACAGCGGTGCGAGATCCTCGGGACGTAGGGGCTCACCAGTTCCCGGATTGAGGATGGGCCGCAGCCCTTCGGGCAGATCGGGGACGACGTTGTACCAACTCGTCGGCAGCTCCTGGTTGCTTATCAGGTATCGTCGATTCTCCAGCTTCTGTTTCACGGGCTTCTCCTTTTCTGTTTGCTTTGGTTCCAGTGGTACTATAAAGCGGCCCGTGGTGTACGGGCCGCGTGCGGTATGGAAAGGGCCGGCCCGTCGGCCGACCTCTTTCCGTAAGCTGAGCCTGAAGTGCGCTAGCCGGTGGAGATCGACCGTCTGGAGACGGTCCACCACCACTGGCGAAGACTACTCAGAGCCGTTGGGGCTGTCGGGTGCGCTTTCATCAGCGTGAACTATAGCAGGCTCGGGTTGGAATGGCAAGGGGGGGTTCCCAACCGCTCAGCGACGGTTCATCAGCCGCCGCGCAGCCGAGCCGCGGGCCGCGCGCTCGTAGATGCGCTCCTGCGTGGTCGGAACGCGCGGGGAGGCGTAGCGGGACGTTGTGGGATGACATATCGCATGGTAACGGTATTCAATATCATCGTCCGAGTTGGGTGGTGCCTTAGACTCACCGCCCGAGAACCAGATAAGTAAGGCAAGGAGCCCTCCGGCAATCAAAGCCGGGGTGATACCGACCCCTCCGGAAAGGAGAGTGATCAGCCCAACGACAGCACCGCCAACGAGTAATTCGATCAGAAACCGTTTCATCTTGCCTCCCCGCTTGTTTGTCTATCCGTCGGTAGTCGCCGTTTCCAGGCCACCCGGACGGATCGCCGGCAATCCGCCCTTTGCGGCCTTCTAAACCAGTCATCTTTTTTTTACAAAGCCCCACTCGGGATAACGGCTGTCTGCCGGGCGGTAAAGCACGAATGGACAACCTGTTGGCGATGAACTCGCGTCCATGGGTGTGATAAACCCTTGTCTAATGCTAAGGGATCATCACCTGAAACTGAACCTACGTCGAAAAGCTTAGGAATCATGTAACCTGATCGGACCAATTGGGCGGTGTATCCCGCAGGTAGTCGAGACAGGTTTCGTAGTCGCGATGGCTGAATCTGAGCGACCTTTCACGGATAAACAGCCTGTCGTTGCGGATGAAGCCGTCGTTGTAGGCTTATCACCGCCGCCTGCCGTAGCCCCGGCAGCTATCTAGGTCGTTGATACGCACCTCGCCATTGGCCAGGGTCTTGTCGCGGTTGATGCGTTTGTGGTGTATCCAGTTGAGCGACAGCCTGTTATCGGCCTTCCAGCTATCGGTGTTGACGATCTATTCCACCTTGAGCTTTTCCAGCTCGGCGACGCCGTGCTCCCTTTTGGGTTCGGTGTGTATATATATTGCCAGATATCTTATATTAATATTTACTATCGGCCATCTTATAGTTATTCTTATGGTTACATTATGGGCAACAAATGTGCTGGTCGGTTGCTTGTTTTCCGCAACATTTTGGGTTCCTTCTTGTGACAGAGCATCACAGCCCATCCCGTATGTTAACAGCGCGTTACATACAGGTAGCGGTCCGAACAAGGTATACGATCCCAAACATAAAGGGCGGCATGTAAGAGGCGAGGTGCTGACAGTTAACTCGCAAAGGGCTTCAGTTCGAAGAACCAAGGAGTTGTCATATCTGCTAAAGTCGCTATTGGAAAGCGTTTATCCTCATCGTACCTTGTACAATCAAGGTGCAAATCAGGAATCGCGTCTTCCCGAAGTTCAGTATCCTCTTAGAACACATCTGTTTTACTCCACCAGGCTACGCATGGACAGTGACAGCTTGCACAATTAAAAAGCATTTCATAACAAGCTATGAGCGATATATGCCTGTTCTGTCACGTGTGATAAATATAATGCTAAAAAGGCTCTACCTTACTAACAGTATATGCGTCTTGGATAGTCTTGACTATAGACTATAGTAGGCAAAAAAGATCATCAACACAAACTGAACCGAGTTACCGTATTTTGTGAAAGACGCATCGTGACGAGGGCCTGGTAACCACCCGCGGCGTGTGGTCAACCAGCGAAGTCGGACAACGGCCTATGCTGCTAAAGCGAGCAATAGAGCGTCGTACACAAATCCCTCACTCACAGCCTGTCCGAAACCAGAATGGAACCAACAGCCCCGGGTTTCCCGCGATACTCAATTCAAGACCGGGTTTAGCGCCGTCATGCATTGGTACGACAATGCAGTGGGATGACAATGGCGGCGAGTGTGAACGATAAAGCATTTATTTACAATCTATTAGCTGGATGAGTCGGTTCAGCTGCGAGTGATAATCCCAGGTAAAAGATAGAGCCGACTTTTCAATCGGCCCGTTCAAAGGGAGACAGGAACGCCAACTCCTTGGCGGTCCGTCCGTAGGCGTGTGATAATTCTCGATCCTTCAAGGTCTGTCAGAAAAGGCCGGGCCTAAAAGGACTATCCCCTACGACACCGCCCCACGGACGTTACCCACACCGGGCTACGTCGATACCTCAGGGATACCGCAGGTTGAACTTCTTGCGGTAGAACCAGCGCGTCAGCCAGATCACACCGATAAGGAATGGCAGGAACCAGAGGTGCAGCGCGGCGGCCCCCAGTGCGTAGATCAGCGTCGTAGCCTGGTAGCTCAGCTTGATATGTCGGCGCTTACCGTCCGTGGCCAGCATGAACAACGGCAGGCAGACCAATCCGGCGTAGAGCGCCGGGCGAACCTCGAAGAGCAGGGCCGTCACCACGCTGGCCAACTGAAGAAACAGCGCCGCCCAGCGGGTGAAGGCCGGACCGAAGGTCACCGCCGTGGTATGCTCGCCGGACTGCCGATCGCCGGCTGTGTCGACCACGGTTGTGTTGGCGAAGACCGCCCCCACCGCCAGCATGTAGGGCAGGGCCAGGGGCCAGAAGGCCGCGGTGATTTCCCGGACTATCACGTACCCGATGGCAATGTTAAAAAACCCGTTGCCGAAGGCGTTGGCGGCGATATCCAGTAGCGGTTTGCCCTTGAGCTTGACCGGCGGGGTGTTGTAGGCGAATCCCAGAGCGATCGAGGCGGCGGCGACCCAGAGGTAATCCCAGCTCTGGAAGTAGAGGGCGGCCGTCAAAGCCAGGCCCTGGAGAGCTAACTGGTAGATCCAGGCTGAGCGGCGCGAGATGTAGCCGTCGCAGATCAGAAAAAGCTTGCGGTTGCGACGGTCGGTCTCGGCATCGTTGAGCTGGTTGTTGACATAGATCCCGCCGACCAGCAGGGTGTAGGCCACGAAGCAGACCAACAGATCCAGGTCGGGCAGCAGCGCGGCGCTCCACTCGTAAGCGCCAATTTCGACCAGGGCGTGATAATTGCCCAGCAGCAGGAAGAGCCAAACCGGGATCAGGATCATCGGCCGCAGCAGGAAGAAATAATCCAGCACGACGAACCAGCGCGGTAGACCCAGGCCGCGATTGGTCTTGGGACGGTCGAAGGGCACCTCTCCGTCGCCGTGGAGCCGCTCCTGTTTGCTGTATTCTGCGTCGCTCATGGGGGCGATGATAGCACAACGCCCCGCCCGACGGGGAGGGGTCGGCGCGGCCTCGGTAAAACCTTTTCTCGCTGAGAGCCCGCGCCCTCGCCCGGCTTTGGCACGTTTTTTGCGCAGGTCGGCACCGCCGGGCGCCAGGGAGGTGGGATTCCGCAAAAAACGTGCCAAAGCCTCCGTTCAAGGCGCCAAGGGGATCGCGTTGGTGACGGTCGGTTTTACCGAGGCCGCGGCGCTCAGGTTACCTCGGTTCAAGGAAGGTAAGGAGCGGGACCGGTTTGGTCCGGTCCCGCGTTTATCGGGGTTTGTGGTTAGCGGACTAGACGGCCATACCGATGATGACCAGGATGTAGCCGATGGAGCGCACGCCGATCAGCGCCTCGTAGATGCCGGGCAGTTTGGCCATCATCATGCCCTCGGTGCCCGAGGGGATCATGTAGAGAATGTGGCTGATGGCGTACATCACGAAACCCAGGCCGACGAAGATGTATGCTTTGACGCCGGTCTTGCGATACTGGCGCAGACCGAGAATGAGAATGATGATACAAAAGACCAGGTTGACCAGGCGGATCCAGGGGAATTCCATCTTGCGCTCCCTCCGTTTTCGTCCCCGTGGGGCGTTGGTTTGGATAATCATCAGTTAAGGACAGAGCTGTTCGAGGTTGTCCTTATAGAGTGGGATGCTGGATTCTTTAAGCGTCGAAAAGCACGGTGATGGTGTCGCCCTGCTTTAATCCGAGTCGCTTGATATCCACCGGGGTAAGCTGGGCTGTGCCGTTGCCGGTGACCCAGGCTATCTCGAAGTCGACGAGTTCTCCTTCGGAGGAGACCAGCCGACAGTTCTCGCGGTTCCTGAACTCCTCGCAGCCGGCCAGGCCCAGTTTGACCGTTCCCGGCGGCGAGCCCAGGCCCGAGCTGCGTTTGATCGCGAGCTGCCGTAAACCCGTACCCGATCCGCTCCGGACCTGTGCCAGGGCGACCCGTCGCAGTCGGGTTTCGAGGTCCAGCAGGCTCTCGACGAACAGCGCGGCGGCCAGCAGGGGATCCTCGGCGTCTTCCCCGCCGGGGGCCGCCACGCCCCAGAGCCCGGCGACCTCGGCCAGACGGTCGTTGGAGATGGAGCGGATTTCGTCCCTCAGTTCAGCGTGATCGATCGCCCGCAAAAAGTCATCCAGCCGCTCCTCGCCGAAGAGGGCGACGATGGATGCCGCCGAACCGTAGAGGAACAGCCGCTTATCCTCCTCGCCGAGAGCGCCGTTCTTGAGGGCGGCCTCGACAGGGTGGCGGGTGTGCTGCAGGATGGTGTTGCTGATAGCGTCGGCCTGCTCGACGCGCACCCCGACGCGGGGCAGGTACTCGGCCAGCAGGCGGATGAAGCGCAAGCGGTGCTCGTTTTCGGTCATGCCCTCACCCCTCGGGTCGCGGTTGGTCGTGGAAGTGGACCGGTAGATTGGGACATTATTCAGGGGATTATCACAGAAGATGAACAACACATTCACAACTCGGGAAAGCCACCTCGAGAATGATGCTTGTAGATTAGCCTAAGCGGTACGTCAAGCAGCGAAGGCGGATAACGTTCGCAGCTGCTAAAGCGAGCAATGGAGCGTCGTCAGCAGGTCCTCACCCACAGCCTGGTTGAATCCTGAGCGGAACCAACAGCTTCCGGCTTCCGTCGGAACTCAATACAAGACCGGGTATATCACCACCAAACAACGGGATGACAATGACGGCGACGATGAGCGATAAAGCGTTGAATGATAATCCATTAGCTGGACAAGTCGGTTCCGGTGCGAGTGATAATCCCTTAGGCATCGTATACCCCATCCGGACTTGATTGTGATTGTATCCTGTTGATAATAGATGTGCTGATTATCGGATACCTGTCACAGATCGGGTAGTTGAAAATGGCGGCCAAAATGGGCTAGATCTTTAACTATCCTTAGCGATCGCAGATATCAGCGGACCTGCACCTGACCAGACAATGATTATCACCAACTCCTTGCCACTTTCTCTTGTGTGTCGTAATAACAGACAATAAAGGCATGTTATCTGACCGCTTGCTTCCAACAGCCTCTTTCCGGCGACCCAATAACGGCCCGGCAGGCTGATCCCAGCGCGCCGTGGCTTCAAGACAGGTATCCGCAGCATGTGGAATCCACGTACCCGGGAAGCATTTCGCTCGATGTGCCTACCTGCTTGCCCGACGACTGCACATATATGTTGACGTGTGGTACCTGCTGACAATGCGCTCTTGCCGTTGATGTCTCGACCGGTATCCGTTGCCGCTGGTTGACGCCTCGCCGCGGGTAGTTACCTAGTCCCCCGCCCGAGGCGGCTTTCCTGGGTCGCCCGGGTTTGATTCAGTATCTGGTGATGATACCTAGCTTAATACTTCCTTCGTATACTAAATTGTTGGATACGGCAATGATAATGTCAAGGGGCATTGTGCTGGGAAAGCAGATTGCTTCAATATGCAAAAACATCGATAAGGACACGTTATTGTTATGGCTAATTGGCGAATTGGAGCGCCCGCAGGTCAAAACCGTTCGGCATCACGAAGATGACCACCTCCGGAGCCTGACCCTAAGTCCATGTGCGCGAAAAATAGCAGCTCGAGTAGGCGAACCGGCTGGCGACGGGGGAACTAATCGATTCAAACGAGAATTATCCGGCCGGTATGCCAATGCGAAGCGGGACGGCCTGGGCCGTCCCGGTGGTTATCGAGAGCTGAGCTGTTATCGCTTAAGCCGTTTGGTGGTGCCGGATGTATAAAAAAAGGGCGTTCACGCAGGCGTTAGAGCACCTGGGTCCTCCAGACCGGTTTGTTCCACTCCAGGCCCATTTAGTTGGCTTTTCCGGTCGATCCTGATTCCGGTTGGTCCGAGGGTTTCAACTGATCGAAGGCCGGCTACCGACCGGCTGTCGCCTGGTGTAATCCCGCTTTCCTTTCAATGCCGTATTGAGTCGGCTCGCTTGACCTTGGCGGATACCAGGAACAACTCCCGCGGAGCGGCCGTCAATCGCTCAAACCGATGATTCCGTTTGTTGTGCAGCTCCCTGGTGGATACCGAGCCGGGACCCGTCAGAAGAACAGGCGGCTGATGTCCGAGTAGACCGCCAGGATGAACAGCCCGCCGATCAGCAGGATGCCCAGGTAGGCGAAGCCGCGCTGCACAAGCGGCGGCACGGGGCGGCGACGGATCATCTCGGTCAGCAGCAAGGCCAGGTGGCCGCCGTCCAGGGGAAAGATGGGCAGCAGGTTGAAGATCGCCAGGATCACCGACAGGCCGGCCACGAAGCGCAGAAAGGCCGTCAGCCCCTGCTGGGCGATGCGCCCGGAGACGTAGGCGATCGAGATCACCGAGGCCAGGTTCTCTTTGACCCCCAGGGCGCCGGTGATCATCAACTCCAGGCCGCCGTAGGTGTTCTTGAGCTGGGCGTAGGTCTCGTCGGCGGCCAGACCGACCCCGGCTAAGAGCCCGGGCTCGATTCGGCGGACGCTGCCGCCGATGATCACCTGCTCGCCGTTGGAGAACAGCGCCGGCGGCGCCGTCAGCTCGCGCACGCCGTCGTCGCCGCGAACCGTCAGCTCGACCTCCTCGGCGCCATCCTCGACGGCGGCGGCGAGGGCGTGTTGCAGGTCACCCAACTCGTCGATCTCGCTACCGTTGAAGGCGACGATGCGATCGCCGGGGCGCAGGCCCGTGGCGGCGGCCTCGTCGGTGAGCCGGGTGATCACCGGCTCGATGCGCGGTCCCACGCCGATCTGACCGTAGCCCAACTCGGGATTCGAGTAGGGCGTGACCGTCAGGGTCAGCTCCTCGCCGCCGCGCTCGACGGTGAGGCTGAACTCGCCTCCGGAGTTCATGATCACGCCCTGGGTCAGTTCGTTCCAGCTCTCGACGGGCTCTCCGTCGAGGGTCAGGATACGGTCGCCGGATCGCAGTCCCGCCGCCGCCGCCGGCGAAGCCTGGCCCTCGGGCAGCTCCTCGACCACCTGGCCGATGACGGGCTCGTAGTAGAGCTCCTCGAAGCCGGCCCAGTAGACGCCGCAGTAGATGATCAGCGCCAGGATCAGATTGGCCAGGGGGCCGGCCACGTAGACCAGCAGGCGGTGCAGGCGCGGATGAGCAAGCAGGTGGTGCCGTTGCTCCTTGAGCGGACCGGGCTGGTCGTCGCCGGCCAGGCGGACGTAGCCACCCAGGGGAATCATCGAGACGCAGTAATCGGTTTCGCCGCGCCGGGCGCCGAAGAGGCGCTTGCCGAAGCCCACGCTGAACCGCTTGACCTCGATGCCCAGCAGCTTGGCGGCCAGCATGTGACCAGCCTCGTGGATCAACACCACGGGGAAGAAGGCCAGGATGAAGTAGAGGATGGACTCGAGGATGGTCGACACGGGCTGATCGCTCCGTTGTGATGGATGGTGGTCGGTTGTCGAGGTGATTATCGAGAGCCCTGGGTATCGTTGGCGGTGGTTGGCACCGGCAGCGGGCAAGGGGAGTTTGGTCGGGCGGTATCGATACGCCTTCAATTGCTTGATGCGCCACCAGGCGGGATCGCGAAGGTGTTGCCGAGATGGTTGTAGTTCATCGGTCCGCCTCTCTTGGAGCGATTGGTTACTCGACGTCGCGGCGGTTATCTCATTCCCGACCATCCCCCGTCGGCCCTGATACGTCCTCAGCGGCCCGTGGGTTTCCCGATACGGGCGGCGGCGCGCTCCCGTCCCAGCTCCAGGGCCTCGCGAACCTCGTCCAGCGTCGAGTATTCCGGCGCGCCCAGCTCCTCCAGCACGCCCTCGAGAATCCGGGGGATCTCGCTGAAGGCCAACCGCTCCTCGAGGAAGGCGGCCACGGCGACCTCGTCGGCGGCGGAGAGATGGGCCGGGGCCAGGCCCCCGGCCACCCAGGCCTCCCGGGCCAGGCGCAGGGCGGGGAAGCGCTCCTCGTCGGGGGGCTCGAAGTCCAGCCGGGCGACCTCAGTCAGTTCCAGCTTGGGCGCCGGGCCGATCTCGCGATCGGGATGGGTCAGGGCGTACTGGATGGGCAGCAGCATGTCCGGTGCGCCGAGCTGGGCCAGCACCGAGCCGTCGACGAACTCCACCAGGCTGTGCACCACGCTCTGCGGATGGACGACCACATCGACGCGCTCGACGCCGAAGAGCCAGTGGGCCTCGATCAGCTCCAGTCCCTTGTTGAAGAGCGTCGCCGAATCGATGGTGATCTTGGCCCCCATGCTCCAGTTCGGATGCTTCAGCGCCTGACGGGGGGTGATTCCCCTGAGGTCACGCACCTTCCGGAACGGACCCCCCGAGGCGGTCAGGATCAGCCGGGCCACCCGGGCGGTGTCCGCGCCCTGTAGACACTGCCAGATCGCCGAATGCTCGGAGTCGACGGGCAACAGCTCCACGCCGTGCCGCTCGGCTGCGGCGGTGAACAGTCCGCCGGCGGCGACCAGAACTTCCTTGTTGGCCAGGGCGATATCTTTGCCGGCGACCATCGCCGCGTGGACCGCCTCCAGTCCAACCGAGCCCGAGCTGGCCGCCACGAAGGTATCCACCTTCTTCAGCCTGGCAAAGGCGAGTAGTCCTTCAGCTCCGGAGGCCACGCGCGTCGGGAGCCCCTCGGTGCGTAGGGCTCGCTCCAGGCGCCCGGCGGCCTCCTCGACGTAGAGCACGGCCAGCGCGGGGCGGAACTCCCGGCACTGGGCCAGGACATCCTCGACCTCGTCCAGGGCGGCGACGCCGATGACGGGCAGGCCCAGGGCGCGGGCCACCGCGAGGGTGTTCGTGCCGATGGAACCGGTGCTGCCCAGGATCGCCAGACTGCGCATCGAGGGTCCTTTCACTGTGGGTCGGGTCGGGGAGCGCCGGAAAGGTCTCGCGCCGCCAAGTCGAGGTCGAGCTTACCCGGGAGATCGTAAAAAGCCGTGCGGGCGATTGATTTATCGGCGAATAGGACGCTCTGGCCAGGTAACGTCAAACGGCTTGTAATCCGGGGCGCTGCGTAGTCTGAGCGACATGGCCGGTCCGGCGGGCGAAACCGCCTCCGCGGCTCCGCATTCTCCTGTCCATCGCTCAGCGGGTGGACGGGGCGACCGGTGTCGTCGTTCCATATCCAGCAACCGATAACGGTGTGCGCCTGCTGTCAGCCTGGGTCTTGGTCCCGCCCGATCAGCCGACCGCCTCGTCGCCCTCGGCAACGCGCGGTTCGACCGTTGTCATTCCCGAGGTCGTTCGGGTCAGTCGAAGGCGGTGACATAGGAGGCGATGATCAGGTAGTCGCAGAGCGTCAGGTAGACCAGGGCCGCCGGGGCCGCGACGAGGAAGCCGTCCAAGCGGTCCAGCAAGCCGCCGTGCCCCGGGATTAGTTTACCGGTGTCCTTGACCCCGGCTTTGCGCTTGAGCGCCGAGACGGCCAGGTCCCCGGCCAGGGAGGCGACGACGACGACCAGACCCAGGCCGATGCTGACCAGCGCTCCGAGTCCCGTGGAGAGCAGCCAGCGGTCCAGGGTCCAGACGGCGGCCGGGGTGAGCAGCAGCGCGCCGATCAGCCCCTCCCAACTCTTCTTGGGGCTGAGCTCCGGGGCCAGCTTGTGCCGTCCCAGCAGCGTGCCGACCAGATAGGCCGCGGTGTCGGCGGTCCAGAGGGCGGCCAGGAAGAGCAGCAGCCGGGCGTCGCCGTTGGGCGTCAGGCCCAGCAGCCAGGCCGAGGCCAGGCCGACGCCGGGTAGCAGCGCCGCCGTCAACGTTGCCGGAAGTCCGCCCGCCCGCTCGGGTTTGAGTCCGAAGACTCCCAGCAGGCAGATCACCAGACCGGCGGCGAGACCCAGACCCAGACCGGCGAGCCCCCAGCGCCAGCTCAGCGCCAGGATCGCCAGCAGCGCCAACAGGGCCGCCGTCGTTCGTGGAGCCTCGCCGCCGGCGGTCAGCAGGCGGCGCAGCTCGAAGAACACCCCGCCGGAGAGCAGGACCAGCAGCAGCATCCAGTACCAGGTCGGACCCCGCCAGGCCGCCGCCAGGAACAGCGCCACCCAGACCAGGCCCGAGACTCCGCGCAGCAGGAGCTGCTTGCCCCGCTCCAGGCGCTTCTCCGCCACGGTTCCCCCCTACCGGTATTCCAGATCGTTGACGATCAGCACCCGGCCGCCGGGCTGAATCGTCATCTCGACGTGGTAGAGATCACTGTCCTCGATGTACTCGCCGTTGCTCTCCACCGTCGCGCCGCCGGGCCGGGTGTAGGAGATCCAGACCAGGCTCTCCCCCTCGGCGTCCTCGAGGTCGACCTCGACACGCCCACCGTCGGCCAGCTCGCCCAGCTCGTACTCGGTACCCTCCTCGAGGTGCGCCGTCAGTTCCGTCACGGTCTCCCGGCTCTGGTTGATCACGGTCAGCCGCGCGCCGTCCGTCCCATCGCCGTAGATCAGGAAGAAGGCGATGGCGGGGGCGATGGTCACGAGGAAGACGATCAGGATGCGTCGGAGTCGCTTGCTATCCATTGGGCTCCCTCACCTGCTTCCCCAGGCGGCCGAAGCGCCGCTCGCGACCGGCGTAGGCCTCCAGCGCCCGGTAGAGCTCCTCGCGGGAGAAGTCGGGCCAGTAGGCCTCGGTGACGTAGATCTCGGCGTAGGCGATCTGCCAGAGCAAAAAGTCGGAGACGCGCAGCTCGCCCGAGGTGCGCACCAAGAGGTCCACCTCGGGCTGACCGGCGGTGTACAGGTGACGCTGGATCAGCTCCTCGCTGATCGGCTGCTCGGGGATGATCCCGTCGGTCATCTCCCGCCGGATCGCGTTGACCGCGTCGACGATCTCGGCCCGGCCGCCGTAGCTCACCGCCAGGTTGAGGTTGAGTCCAGTGTTGGCCGCCGTGGTGACCTCGTCCTCGCGGACCGCGTTCAGGACGAACTCGGGCAGCATCTCGCGGCGGCCCAGCACCCGAAAACGGATGTTGGACTCCATCATCTCCTCCAGCTCGCTTTTAAGGAACTTGACCAAAAGCCTCATCAGGGTGTTGACTTCGTTCTTGGGACGGTTCCAGTTGTCCAGGCTGAAGGCGTAGAGGGTCAGCGATTCGAGCAGCAGGTCGCCGCAGGCCCGCACGATGTCCTTGGCCCGCTCCATCCCCCGGCGGTGGCCGAAGACCCGGGGCCGCCTGCGCCGCGCCGCCCAACGCCCGTTGCCGTCCATGATGATCGCCAGGTGCCGGGGCAGCTTGGCGAAGGAAGGCACCGCCGGTTTCTCGGCGTGGGGATCGAAGCGGTGCTGTTTCTCATTCAAAGGCATGCTGGGTCCGTCGGCGGTCGGTCGGGTCGCCACGTTTATGCTGGAGGGCCTTGGAAGGCGCTTTGGCAGTATAGACGGGGCTCCGGGGGGTGTCAAGGCGGCCAGCAATTGCCTTCTTTAGTCTGTAGACAGCACTGACGGTTTTCTCTGATAATGAAGACCTTCTCTTTGATACCCTAAACAAAGGAGTGATATGTCTAAGTGGGCTGATTACTTGATATCCTGCTGCGTTTATGATGATAATCGTATAGATGAAGCGGGAGTTCATAAAGATAATGGTAATAAACTTGGAGATAAGGTTATCAAAAATCGCCGTTGGATCGTTAATATGCTTGAAAATGGCTATACATTCTGTACCATATATATGGTGCAGAATGATAAGTGGAAAAAAGGCGCTAATGTTAATATCATAAAAGTAGATCAGGAAAAGTATCTACGAACTGATTCTAACAAGCTTAAATGCGACAATCTTGGAGAGCTTCCCGAGTGCTAAGGCTAACAGCGCTTTCTAATACGTTGTTAATAAACCGGAGCCGCGTGCTCCGGTTTGTCATTTTGCGTTGTAACAGCTATAATTCCCTAAACCACCTTTCGCCTTCCCGCAATCCAGGCCGATGAACGCATCCACCGCACCAACAAAGCCCGGCGCACCCGGACCCTTGCCGGTGATCCTGCCGGCGGGCCTGGAGGCGCGGCGCGGATACTACGAGGGAGCCCTGGCCGCCGCCCGGTTGCGCCTGCGCTCTTTCGCCGCGACTTACGGTTGTACCGCCTACGTCGCGGAACCCTTCGCCGACGCCCTGGAGGTCTACGACGACAAGGCGGCTTTGAACGCCCGGCTGCGCGGGTTGGTCGAGATACCCGAAGGCTTCGAGATCCCCTCGACCTTCTGCGCCGCCCTGGAGCGGCGACGGTTGGTGACCGTCGACGCCGAGCTCTACGCCCGGCTCTATCCCGAGGGCGATGAGCCCGGGGCCTACGAGAAGCTGCTGACCCACGAGCTGGCCCATCGGCTGCACATCGCCCTGCTCGACGGCGACGAGGAGGCCATGGGACCGGTCTGGTTCTACGAGGGCTTCGCCATCCACGCGGCGGGGCAGTTCGTAGTCAAGCCGCGGCTCGACCGGGTGGAGCTGATCGACCTGGTCGAATCCCCCGAGCGCGGCGGCTACCGGGCCTACTCCCGGTTGATCGAGGTCGTGCTGGAGACGTTCGATCTGGCGGAGCTGGTCGAGGAGGCCGGTAACGACGGTTTCAATGCGGCAGTCCTGAAACGGTGCTTCGACCAATAAAGGAGGAAGATCATGAAGCGCTTACTTTTGCTTGTTCCGGTCATCATTTTGGCCCTCTTCGTCGGCTGCGACAGCTCGACGGGTTCCGGCGACGGCGGCGGCGGAGACGGGGGCGGCGGCGATGATCCCGGCGAGCTCGGCTGGGCCTACGACATCGCCGAGGGCGTCGCCCTGGCCGACGACCTGCTGATCATCCTCGGCGGCTACATCGACGCCGACGGCGGGCTCGACGATCAAATGGGCACCTGGACCTTCTTCTTCGGCGACATCGACGGCTCCCACGATCAGGTCTACCAGGTGACGGTTTTCCCCGACGGCAGCCACGGCGAGCAGTGGATCGATGCCGGTGATATGGACCCTTACTGGATAGAGCTGCCCGAGTACCGGGACGCCTCAGATTGGGTGGCGGCGGCCGACGCGATGGTTGATGGCGTCGACTTCGCCTACCGGGTGCTGATGGTGGAACCCGACGGCATCGGTGAGTACACCACCGCGGACAACCTGTGCTGGATCGCCTACAACAGCGCGTCCCACGTTCCGCTGGCCCAGGTCGTTCTCGACGCCGACGACGACGAGGTGCTGGACTCGATCATCTTCTAGGCTTCCGGTATTGAACAAACCCCGGATGATCATCCGGGGTTTTTGCATTGCTGCTGCATGGGTGTTGGGTTAGAACACCCAGGCACAACAATAGGGATTGCTGGTTGCAATACAGATGAGACTTCTCATGCCGAGGAGGCAGGTGGAGTTCAGCAGGAAAGCCAAAGGGGCGGAAGGGTATCATGTCATGTTGAGATGGTCATGAGTAATAATATATAATTATTAACTTATCTGAATTGAGTCATCCAGCTAGTATATTAGGCATCATGGAGCGTGTTCGGACCAAATCAGGCTGATTTGGATCAACCTGCCGGGCCGTTATTGATGCCCTAAAATTCGTCTTCTATAAGCAAGTGTTCATTTGGCATGTCGTTATTGCTTGTTAGTATGACTCTTAGGATTCAGTGGCAATCTGCCGCCAGGGCAGATACAGGTCCGCTGGTATCAGGGATCGCTTAGGATCAGGCCCGTATTCGCCGCCACTTTTTATCAGCCCATTCTGTGACAGGTATCCGATGATCATCATCTCTATTATCAAAAGGATACAATCACAGTCGGGTCCTGATAGAGTATACGATGCCATAGATTATCATTTAATGCTTTAAAGCTCATAGTCGCCGCTATTGTCATACCGCTGCTAGGTGTCGATGCGCACAGCCTTGCCTTAAGCTCCGCTGGATGCCGGAGGCTGTTGGTTCCGCTCAGCTTACGTCCAGGCTGTGGGTGAAGGATCTGCTGACGACGCTCCATTGCTCGCTTTAGCAGCTTCGAACGTTATCCGCCTTCACTGGTTGATGCACCGCTGAGGCTAATCGCCAAGCACCATTCTCGATGTGGCTATCCTGAGTTTCGAATGTGTTGTTCATCTTCTGTGATGATTCCTTTAAAAAAGTAACTGGACCTAGATTTGTAACTATTGAAAGCTGCATCTTGTTGATGGTCTTGTTAAACGCTCGAAGCATGAAGTCAACTCGCTTAGGCAGCCGCTGTTACAGAGGTATAATCAAGCATATTTCTACTGTCTGCATGCCACTCATTATCATCATTCAATGCTGCTGAGCCGAAGCAACAGTCTCCAGCTTAACACAACACTCATCACACAAGAACAAAACGAGGTTGATCGCCATGAAACGACAGTATGGCAATGGCAGCTATTTGAACCATAAGGCATTAATTGATAATCTATTAGCGAGGAGTACCAGTCTCAAAGCGAATGGTAATCCCTATGGCCTTGATTTCCGGAATAAAATCATGTACGCAGACCACCACCGGCGGACGTTTTCTTGGATACCGAATGGGGTCTTTGACATACCTGTCGCTGAGGGGTAGAATCGGGATGAGTTGAAGAAAGCGTCCCAGTCTCACTTCTATCATCCCGCAGACGATGTTCCGCACCTTCCACCACAACGCCCGCACACCCCAAGGCCAGGCCGCTCTGCGTCGGCGGCTGCTGGTTCTCTTCTGCGATTCCGAACCCCCCGAACAACACTAGACTCCGGGCCCGCCGCCGGGCTCTCCAGCCTTCACCGCGCACCGGCTCCAGCGAGCCGCGGCGCGGTCCCGACTAGAGCCGAAAAAACAAAACCACCACGGCGATCCACCGCCGCAGCTTTGGAGAGTTCTCGTGAAGAAGAAAAAAGTCCTCATCATGGGCGCCGCCGGACGCGACTTCCATAACTTCAACACCTACTTCCGCGACAACGAGGAGTTCGAGGTCGTCGCCTTCACCGCCACCCAGATCCCCGACATCGACGGCCGCAAGTACCCTGCCGAGCTCGCCGGCAAGCTCTACCCCAACGGTATCCCGATCTACGACGAATGCGAGATCGAAGAGCTGATCACCACCAACGGCATCCACACCGTGATCTTCGCCTACTCAGACGTGCCCCACGAGTACGTGATGCACAAGGCATCCAACGTCAACGCCGCCGGGGCCAGCTTCGCCCTGCTGGGCGGTCCCCAGGTGACCATCAAGAGCGACAAGCCCCTGATCAGCGTCACCGCCGTGCGCACCGGCTGCGGCAAGAGCCAGACCTCGCGCAAGGTCATCGACACCCTGCTCAAGGCCGGCAAGAAAGTCGTCGCCATCCGCCACCCCATGCCCTACGGTGACCTGGTCAAGCAGAAGGTCCAGCGCTTCGCAGCCCTCGAAGACCTCGAGAAGCACAACTGCACCATCGAAGAGATGGAGGAGTATGAACCCCACATCGCCGCCGGCAACGTCATCTACGCCGGTGTCGACTACCAGGCCATCCTCGACGAGGCCGAGAAGGAAGCCGAGATCATCCTCTGGGACGGCGGCAACAACGACACCCCGTTCTATGCAAGCGACCTCAAGATCGTCGTCGTCGACCCCTTCCGCGCCGGTCACGAGCTGGCCTACTACCCCGGCGAGACCAACCTGCGCATGGCCGACGTCATCGTCATCAACAAGCTGGGCGCCGTGGACCCCGACGCCCTGGCCTACCTGCGTGAGAACATCCGCTGCGTCAACCCCGGCGCCGTGGTTATCGAGGCCGCCAGCCCCCTGACCGTCGAGAAGCCGGAGCTGATCACCGACCAGCGCGTGCTGGTCGTCGAGGACGGACCCACCCTGACCCACGGCGAGATGACCTTCGGCGCCGGGGTGGCCGCCGCCGAGAAGTTCGGCGCCGCCGAGCTCGTCGATCCGCGGGACTGGGCCGTCGAATCCATCGCCGCCACTTATGACAAGTACCCGGACATCGGCGTGCTGCTGCCCGCCATGGGTTACGGCGACAAGCAGATCAAGGACCTCGAGAAAACCATCAACATGATGGTGGCCGACGGCGTCATCGACAGTGTCATCATCGGCACCCCCATCGACCTGGGCCGCATCGTCGAGATCAACTGCCCCGCCACCCGGGTCAAGTACGAGCTGCAGGAGATCGGCCACCCCGACCTGGCCGACGTGCTCAAGCACAAGGGGTTTATCTAGGGATAGTTTCTATAAAACGAAAAACGGGGCGGCTTGTTAGCCGCCCCCATTTAATGCATTAAATAAAAACTATACTAACTGTTTAAATAGAGCGTATATATTATATTTATACATCTCAGATTCATATTCATCTTTACTGCCATTGTATAGATTTAGTATATTATTATAGTTATTAGATAGTGTTGGATTATTAATGCCATACAATAATGAAGATTTAGCTTCAATGCAGGCTGCTAATAAATCTGCAACTTTAACAAGTTTGCCATCTCTTGGGCTTATTTCTTTATTATTATCATCATGTGCATATTTATATACTGCACTAAGATTGTCCTCTTTTTTTCCATTAACTTTATCGGAAAATTCATCCTCATCTATAAGATTTAATAATCTTGTTAAGCTAGGTGCTTTTGTGCCCCTGTTGTCTTTACCCTCCCTATTATTTTCATCATAAAATAAATTCTTAATCTTACTAAACTCATAATTTCCATACTCTTCTACAATATCATTTCTTTTTAAATCATCAGTGCATATATTTTTTAACTTTGTTTTCACAGGTGATATAATATCTCTTGTGCCAACCTCTTTTATATCGTGAAAAAGAGCCGTAAAAAAGTTATTATATATTCTATTTTTGTATAATTTGCTTGATAGTAAAAAGTCATTATGTATTGTTATTTCTCTTGTAAGAAAATATGTTAATAAGGCAACGTAGCCCATATGGCCCAATACTGTTGTTTTGGGATACATCGGTAAGTGTGACCAACGTATTTGATAGCGAAGCTCTACGATAAGATGTAAGAGCTTATTTATATTATATATATCATATATAGTATACAGCCCTTTTTCGGTATCAAGGTTCCATAAATTTGATGCCTTATTAAAATATTTTCTTTCATCATATTTAAGTCCATCGTGTATTTTTTTTATTTTATACCCATTTCTATTGCTGCCATATATTAAATTAAATTCCCATATTGTTGATAAAGTGTTAGATAATTTCAACAAGTATTTATATTTAGTATACTTGCCGTCATTGCCATTTAAATAAGACAGCATACCATCTAAAAATTCTTGTGCTTTATGTGATCCTTTTAAGAATGGTTTAAAATTTTCGACTATCCATTTGTTTAGCTCTATATAAACATCATGGTTATTCTCTATATAGTGAAAAAAGGGGCTTTTTAAATCTGTCAATGTCAATCTTTGTATGTACTCATATACAAAACAGTCTATTAATATGTCCCATTTAACTTCTTTTTCATAATGTTCTAGTATCACACCGAAAAAGTATGCGTAAATCATCTTGTGTGTTTGTTTGTCTATCTCAATAAGAGGAAATGGGCGAATCTTATCATTCCATCTTGTAATGGTAAACCCATCAAAAAGTCTCATCATCAATGCTCTGGTAATCATATGTCCCTCCTCGGATAATCAAATCTTATTAGAGATTGAAGCATATGTCAAGAAAAAGAACGGTATATCCGTTCTTTTTTCAGTCGTGATATCACTCTGCGGCGCTCCGCCGCGACGGCGGCTGCCATACCACCTGAGACTCCACCCCCGCCCGGCGTTGGCACGTTTCTTGCGGAATCCGACACGCAACACAACGGCAGCTCTCCTTGCGCAAGAAACGTGCCGGTTCCGGCGTGGGCCGGTTCGGGTGGGGCGCCGCGTTTCGGTGGGGGCCGTTTTCCGGTTTCGCCGGCGGCCCGGTTACTCCTCCGCTTCGTCTCGGGAGCGGGCGGCGGTTTCGGGGTAGTGCACTTCGGGTTCGTGCTGGTGTCCGCAGGTGGGGCAGGATTCGAGGTGTTCTAGCAGGTGGCCCAGCTTCTCGCGCTTGGTCTTCAGGTAGTGCAGGTTCTCGTCGGTGGGGTCGATCTGCACGGGGACACGCTCGACGATCTCGAGGCCGTAGCCCTCGAGGGCCACGATCTTGCGCGGGTTGTTGGTCATCAGCTTGAGCTTGCGCAGGCCGAGTTCGTAGAGTATCTGGGCGCCGATGCCGTAGTTGCGCAGGTCGGCAGGGAATCCCAGCTCGAGGTTGGCCTCGACGGTGTCGCGGCCGCGGTCCTGCAGGTCGTAGGCGCGGATCTTGTTGACCAGGCCGATGCCCCGCCCCTCTTGGCGCAGGTAGAGCAGCACGCCGCGGCCCTCGGCGGCGATGGCCTGTAGGGCGACGTCGAGCTGGGGTCCGCAGTCGCAGCGCAGGCTGTGGAAGGTGTCGCCGGTCAGGCATTCGGAATGGACCCGCACCAGGACGGGCTCGCCGTCGTCGATGTTCCCCATGGTCAACGCGACGTGGTACTCGTCGGAGACGGTGGATTCGAAGGCGTGGATTTGGAAGCTGCCGAAGATGGTGGGCAGCTTGGCCCGGGCCACCTCCTCGACCAGCACCTCGGTGCGCCGACGGTACTCGATAAGCTCGGCGATGGAGATTTTTCTTACACCCCACTCCTTGCTGTATTCGTCGAGCTGGGGTTGGCGGGCCACAGTGCCGTCGGGGTTGAGTATCTCGATCAACACGCCGGTGGGGCACAGTCCGGCCAGGCGGCAGAGGTCGACGGCGGCCTCGGTGTGTCCGGCGCGGACCAGCACGCCGCCGTCCCTGGCGCGCAGCGGGTTGATGTGGCCGGGCTTGGCAAAATCCTCGCCGTGGGCCGCCGGATCGGCCAGGGCGCGGATGGTGGCCGCGCGCTCCTCGGCGGAGATGCCCGTGGTCAGGCCGTCCTTGTAGTCGACGGTGACGGTGAAGGGCGTTCCCAGGGGGGCGGTGTTGTCGTCGGGGGCGACCATCATCTCGAGGCGCAGCTCGCGGGCGCGTCGGGCGGTCATCGGCGCGCAGAGCATCCCCCGTCCGTGGGAGAGCATGAAGTTGACCCGTTCCGGGGTGCAGAACTGGGCGGCCATGATCAAATCGCCCTCGTTCTCGCGGTCCTCGTCGTCGACGACGATGATCAGCTCGCCGTTCTTCAGGGCGTCGAGGGCGTCTTCGATGGCGTCGAAGGGCACGGGGCTCCTTTGGTTGGTGTCCGACGGGTGGATTATAGCCCGCCCGCCCGGCCGTCTCAAGCCCGGCGTGTCTCAGTAGTCCACTTTGAAGCTGCGGTACCGGCCCGAAGGCGGGTGGCGCTCGACCTCGACCCGCTCGACGCGGGCGGAGGAAGGTCCGCGCTCGAGGAGGGTCAACAGCTCGTCGAGATCGGAATCCGGTCCCTCGGCGACGACGCGGACGGTGCCGTCGGGTCGGTTGGCCACGCTGCCGGTCAGCCCCAGGGAACGGGCGCGGGTCAGCACGTAGTAGCGGAAGCCCACTCCCTGGACCCGGCCGTGGACGACGGCGGTGAAGGCCTTGCTCATCGGCGGCCTCCGGCGAGTTCCAGGGCCAGAGCCACGGCGGTTGCGGGGTCCTCGGCGATGTGAATCGAGCCGTGATAGCGTTCCAGTTGGACCCGCCGGGCCGCTTCGTCGAGGGTCCAGCTACGCAGACTGACCACGGGACGGTTCAGATTCAGGGCCAGGGCGATCTCGGACAGCGTGCCGAAGGAGCCGTCGATGGCGATCACGGCGCGTCCCGCCGCGGCCACCAGGGTGTTGCGGGCCAGGTTCAGGCCCGTGGGCAGGGCCAGGGTCAGATAGGGGTTGCCCTCGTCGTGATCGTAGCCCCGCAGCAGGCCCACGGTCAATCCGCCGGCCGCGGTTGCGCCCCGGCAGACGGCCTCCATCACCCCGCCGTAGCCGCCGCAGACCACCACAGCGCCGGCCTCGGCAAGCAAGCGCCCGACCTCGGCGGCGACTCCGGCGACGGTCTCGTCGCAGCGCGAACCGCCGACGACGCTGATCGACAACCTGCGATTCACCGCGCTACCCTCCTCATCATCCCGCCAAATCCTTCCAACCGCTGACGATTCCCTTCAACACAAGGGATCATCACCAGAAACCGCAGCCACGTCGAAAACTCAACAGAGCGGCATTTGGGACAGTTGTGCTTACTACATCATGAGAGGCTTTATTCGGCGAGCCAAAGAGTCGTCATACCTGCCAAGGCAGTTAGTTGAAATCAGTCAGCCCCCTGATGGCGGGTAAGCCCCGGGTAGACAATCGGGATTCGCGACTACCCGGGTCTCAGCGTTCTCTTGGTCCTCTTTTAAGCGCCCTCATAGGGGCAAGTCTGGTTTTTCATGCCACCTAGCCAGCCATGGATCATGACGGCTCACGCAGGATAAAGCATATGATAACAAGCTATTGGCGATATATGCCTGTTCGAGCACTTGTGATAACTCCAAACACTAAGCATTACACTCAAAACTGGTCAGTCAGGCAAAGCTGCTGGATTGCCTGTTAAAGGGATTAGCACTCGCACCTGAACCGACTCATCCAGTTGATAGACTGTCACTCATTGCTTTATAGTTCACCCTCGCCGCCATTGTCATCCCGCTGCATTGTCTTTTCAGCGCAGGTGGCGATGTACCTGGACCTGCTTTGAGTACCACCGGAAGCCCGAGGCTGTTGGTTCCATTCAGGGTTCGACCAGGCTGTGAGTAAGTTAGCTGCTGACGACGCTCTATTGCTCGCTTTAGCAGCTTCGACCGCTATCCGACTTCGCTGGTTGACCCTTCGCTGGGGGTGCTTACCAGGACCTCGTTTCAATGCGTTTTTTCACCAAGTGCGAATACTTGGTTCAGTTTCTGGTGATGATCCCCTGGTAACTTTTGGACGCTCATCGGCACATGAACCGGCGTGTCAAGCTAATAGTTTGTCATTCCACGTTGGTTTGTTCAAGATGCCGCCAGTTACCGGCGGTCAATACGTGGAAATCGCCTTTGGTTTCACTCGGTGTTGAGGGAAGCCGGAAAGTGAACGACTCCGCCGGTTGGTTCGGTTGCTTCAACCAGGCATGATTAATTAAAAGTATGGTATTGCATGGCTTATCCCTTGAATCAACCAGGCGCTTTTTCGAGATGAGGCTATCAGCGGGACAAGCATCAAGAACTAATCACCTGTAGCGGCTCTCAGTAGCCGCAGATCATGGTTACGATTCTTGTGATGATCCAGCCCATTATGTTGCGCTTCCGGAGCATTTCGATGCTTGCTTTCAATAAGCACATGTGGATCTATGCCTTCCAACGTATAATCCGGGATGACCGGCAACCAGCGTTATCACCGCTCAGCGTACGAAGGCGATGTGTGCCTGTACACCCTCCAGCCGCCTGAGGCTTCATGTGAGACACAACGGCTGAGGTAGGTGTTGAAGTAGAGGCTCCTGACTACCGCCGTCCATCCTACTGCCAACAGGCGGCCGCGTCAACGCCGCGAACCTTAGAACCCTCTCCGGCGTCGTGCTATAATCGACCAATCGCTCGCTCCCCCTTGGCGACTCCCTCCGGGAATCACACATGCGACGACTACTCCTCGGCAGCATTGCAACGGCCCTGCTCGCGGCGGCCCCGGCGGCCGAAGCGGTCGACTACGCCGCCTCGACGACGAACGAACTCATCGACCTCCTCGACGACGCAACCCCTGAAGGGGAGCTGCTCGAGGTCGTCGTCGAGCTGGTCCGGCGTGGCGACGCAACGGCGGCGGGTCCCTTGGCCGCCTACTACCTGGAGGCCGAGCGCCTGCTGCCCGAGCTCCAGCGCGCCGTCTTCGCCCTGGGCGCCGCCGAGGCCCTGCCCGCGCTGGTCGAGGGCTGGGACGAATATGACGAGCCGGCCTTCAACCGCCTGCTCGAGTTAGCTCGGCGCGCAGATTCACCCGAGGCCCACGGACTGCTGCTGACGCTGCTCGCCGAGGGCGACGCCGACGAAAGGACCCGGGCCGCCTACCACCTCGGCCGCCTGCGCTACGGCGCCGCCGCCGACGAGCTGTTGGTCGCGCTGGACGACGAGAGCCGCAAGGTCCGTCTCGCCGCCGCCGAGGCCCTGGGGTTGATCGGCGTCGGCGTCGAAGCCCTGCTGGAGCGGGCCGACGGCTCGGCTACCCTCCCGGAGACCGACGAGGCCCTCGCCGAAGAACGCGCGGCTTACCTGCGTGCCGCCCTGCGTATCACTGATCCACGAAGCGACGCCCTCTTCGTCGAGCTGCTCGGCGAGCCGGAGATGGAACTGGCCGATGAGTTGCTCGAGCTGTTGCGCCTGCGCCGCCCCCGGGGCTGGGAGGCGGCCCTACTGGAGGCGGCCCGGGATTACCCCCCGGCGCTGCTGCTCGCCGCTGAGCTCGACGCCGCCGGGACCGCTGAGCGAGCGCTGGAGCTGCTGGAGGATGACGGCTTTCCCGCCGCTATCTGTCTGCGCGTCCTGAGCCGGCTGGGCGAGCCGTTGAGCGACGTCGACATCGAACGCGCGACCGCCGTAATCGAAAAGCTACTTGACGGACAATACCCCGAGCGGGGTTACGCCCTCCAGGCCGCCCTGCTGCTGCCCCGGGAGACGGCGGAGGGCTTGATCCACAAGGCCCTGGGGCTGGACGGCGGCGTTGTTCCCGAGCTCTACCCCGGTGAGTTGAGGGTGTTGGGAGGATTGGGCGGCGAGACGGCCCGTTCCGTCCTAGTCTCCGTCGCCGAAGACACCGAGCGCACCCTCGACGCCCGCGCCGCCGCCGTCACAGCCCTGTACGCGTCGCTGGACGAGGCCGCGCCGACGCTGCGCGAGTTGACCTCGGACGCGGCGACCCCCGCGGCCGCCGCGGCCTGTTGGGCTCTGCGCGGCGACGCCGCCTCCGGCGAGCTGCTGGCCGAAATCGTCGCCGACGACGAGCGGCCCTGGCCCGTCGGCCTGGCCGCCGCCGCCGCTCTGGCTTACCTCGGCGACGATCAAGCGGTTGAGTTGGTCCAAGCCGTGCTGGAAACCGGCGACAACGCCTTCGCCCTGACCATGCTGGGCTACCTGGAGGAGCTGCCCCTGGAGCCCTATCTGCAATCCCTGACCGCCTGCCTGGGCGGACGCTCTCTGACCGCGGGCACCGGCTATCCGGCCCGGCGACTCCTGGCCCGCGCCGATGACCCCACCCTCGCCGACGGGATCGCCGAAACCTGCCGACGGGTCCTCCAGACAAGCGAGGAGCCCCAGGCCCGCGACGACGCCCTCTGGGTCCTGGAGACCCGTCGCGACGCCCCGGCCCGCAACGCCCTAGAGGAGTACATCCAGCGTCCATGAACCCCCGCCCCGACAGAAGCGCCCCCTGCGGTGAATGTGGACGCGGACTGAGCCGGGTCGGCCCCGGCGTGGCCTGCCCGACCTGCGGCTCCGTCAACTATGTTTTCCCAACCGGAGAGGCCCTGCTCCACCTGACCTCGAGCCTGGCCCCCCTGGATCCGGCCCAGCGCCTCGTCGAACACCTGGGTGAGATGGGCCTGGGCTGCGAGGTGGAGACCGACCGCGCCTTGTACATCCCGGTGTACCTTTTCGTCCCGGAGCACGGCGATCCGATCTGGGAGCCGGCCTGGGACGACCTCGCCGCCCGCTTCCTGCGCCGGATCACTCTGGCCCCCTCGAAGCTGACCAGCTTCAAGGAGCCCGCCGACGGCTACGAGCTGGTCCGCCCCGGAGTAGGCCCCCGACGGGCCGGTAGCCGCCTCAAGCAGCGCGGCCTGGCCGCCCGGGGTTACCGGCGCAGCGCCCTGGTCCACCTGCCTGCGCACCGCCTGCGCTACCGTCTCGCAGACCGTCGACAGGTGGCCCTGGCCCTGGTGGATTCCATCTACACCGAGAACCCGCCCCGACCTCTCGAGGAATCCCTGCGCCGCCAACGCCTCTTCTTCGGCGCCGCCACCGCCGGGGCGATCCTGCTGACCACCCTGCTCATCGGCGGCTGGGTCGGGGCGCTGCTCTCCCTGGCCGAGGGCCTGGGCGGCACCGTCCTGCTGGCCCGCCAGAGCCGACGCCCCTAGCGTACCCGGGACGGTTAACCAGACGCGGCCTACCCGACGGGTAGCCGACCCACAGAACCGCCGGTCACCCGACCCCCACAGCCCCTTACCCCTTGACACTCCTCCATGGGCTGGTATACTCTAGCTTTCCGCGCGGGATGCCATCCCCCGCGGATGCTACAAGGGGGCTGTTGATTCGGGGGGTTAACGGGTTGGCAAACACCCGAGGGGGACAACTCCCGACCGGAAGGGCCGCCGTCCACCCGTTTGCCTTTGCCTTTGACTGTCTTTGACTGTCCGGGCGCGAGGTGTCAGAGCCTCACTGAAACGGAGACGGCCGGCCAACCACCCACCACCCCTTGCCAATCCCAGGGTGCTCTGCTACAATTACTCACCCTTCTCCAAGCACTGTTGACGTGGGCCTATAGCTCAGTTGCGGTTAGAGCGCACGCCTGATAAGCGTGAGGTCACTGGTTCAACTCCAGTTAGGCCCACCACTTCCATATTACCTGTCCACCCCGGGAGGGCGACGGTGTCCGAAGTCAAGAAGGCTCCACCCTACAAGCTGCTGCTGATCATCTCCAGCGTCGTCGCGGCCGCCTCCATCCTGATGTCCATCGTCAGCGGCTGGCGGATCGGCTGGATAGCCCTGGCCATGCTGTCGGTCATCTTCTCGGGCATCATGGTCGGCAAGCTCCCGCGCAAGCACGAACGCAGCGCCCCCTCCCGCGTCCGGGTCATCATCGTCGGTGCCTTGGGCATCATCATCGTGGCCGTCGCCGTGGGCCTGCTGATGCCTGAGAGCTTCCTCTACACCAGCCTGTTCATCGCCGGCTGCGCGGTGATCGGCGTGCTGGTGATGCTGCTCAACTCCTGGGTGGCCAAGAGCGAATCTGCCTCCAACATCGGCGGTTGGGTAATGGCCGTGGTGATGGCCGGCGTGTTCATCTTCATCCTGATCGGCGGCGATCTGCTCCAGACCTCAATCAACCTCGAAATCGAGCGCAAGCTGGAGCCCAAAACCGTCGTCGTTGAGGGCGCCCAGGCTGAAGGCCAGGCCCTGGTCGCCGAGATAAATACCTTCCGTGACGAGCAGATCGTCCTGCGTCCCGGCGACACCGACGCCGCCATAGCCGACGCCTCGGGCATCGAGGTCGGCCATGAGGTTATCATCGGCTCCATCGCCGACGCCGAGGGCAACGTCTACGAAAGCCCCAACGCCGAAGTCGTCACCGTCACCAGCGTTGATTCCGCCGCCAAGACCTTCACCTGGCGCAGCGAGGACGCCCTCCAGCACTACCATCTCTCCGGCGAATACATCATCAAGAGTCGGCCCAACATCATCGGCATTATCGGCGTGATCATCACCCTGATCGTGGTCATCGCCGGCAAGTTCCGCCTGCCCGAATGGCTCAAGAACGGCATCGGCTGGGTGCTGGCCTTCGGCTTCCTGGCGGCCTTCGTCTATCTGGCGATCATCCTCTTCGCCGAGGGCGGCACCGCGATGATCCTGGGCGCGGGATGCGTGCTGGCCATCTTCATCGCCGTTTTCGCCTGGCTACGCGATCGGGCGGCGGCCAAGAAGCTCAACGTATAGGCCGACACCGTTGGCATCAATACTGAACCGTGTGTTATGAACCGCCCCATCAGGGGTGGTTTTTAGTAGGGATCATCACCAGAAACCGAACCAAGTATTCGCAATTGGTGAAAGACGTATTGAAACGCGGTCCTGGTAACCACCCGCAGCGTGTGGGCAACCAGCGAAGTCGGATAACGGTCTAAGCTGATAAAGCGAGCAATAGAGCGTCGTTAGCAGCTCACTTACTCACAGCCTGGTCGGTTGCTGATGCGGAACCAACAGCCTCGGCCTTCCGGCGGAACAAAAGGGAAGGCCAGGTATATCGCCACCGAGCAGCGGGATGACAATGGCGGCGAGTGTGAACGATAAAGCAATGAATGACAATCTAGTAGCTGGATGAGTCGGTTCCGGTGCGATTGATAATCCCACAGACTATCCCGGTCCTGCCAATCACAAATCGAAACACCTTGCCAAATCCGAAAAGCATCATGGTTCGTTTTGGACCAAATCAGGCTGATTGGGATCGGCCTGCTGGGACGTTGTTGACCCTCCGGAAATGCGCCGATTATGAGCAAGTATTCATTTAGTATGCCCTAATTACTTGGCAATAAGACCTTTATAAGCAATAGCAGTCTTCAGCCAGGGTATATACAAGTGTGCTGATATCTAGGTTTGCTACAGATTACGCCCTTTTTGCCGCCACTTATAACTGCCCACCTACACATGTATATGTGAAATATAAACGAGATCGTATACCCTATCCGGACCTGATTATGATTGTATACTGTTGATAATAGAGGTGATACTCTTATAATCCCTGTCACAAAACGTGTAGTCATAAAGTGGCAACGAAAACGGGCCTGATCCTTGGCGAACCCTGATACCGAAGCACATGCATAAGGCACTTGAATAAGCTCTGACAGCAGAGCGACTCTGAATCCTAAATGTCGTAATAACAAGTATAAAGGGAATGCTAAATGTGTTTGTAAAAAACGAAGCATATCCGAATAGTAAATTCCGGCCAGGCAAGCCGCTCCCAATCAGGCTGATTTGGTCCGTACATGCTCCTTGATGCCTCAAAACTTATCCGTATCAGTTTACAAGCACGATCCGCTCGGGGCAGGGCATAGGATCCCTTTGTTAAATATGTGATATGATTCTGTTCAATTGTGAGTGAAAATCCCTAAGGCTTTATGGCCAATCTCACTGTGGCCGTTATCCAGCATGCTTAAACACAAGGGACCGCCGGAGCGGTCCCTCGCTTGCATCAGGTTGCTTGCGGTGCGGCGTCGGTCTTATTCCATGACCTTGATCTCGCCCCAGGAGCTCTCGACGACGCTGGAACCGCCGAAGTAGTCGTCATCGGGTGTCAGCAGATACCACTCGCCGGGGGCGCAGTCCATGGGATCGTACTCCAACTCGGTGCCGGTGGTGACGTCGCCCTGGATGCCGATGCATCCGTTGATGCTGGTGGTGCTGTTGTAGAGGAAGGCGATGTCGGAGTTGGTGGAGCCGCCCGGGGCCTCCCAGCCAATGAGCTCGAAGGTGACCGGGCTGCCGCCGCCGTAGACCTCGACGTTGGAGAACAGCACGACGAAGTGGAGGACGACTCAGCGTTCCACGGCGCTGGTTTCGTCGAGGCGGATGTAGTCGCCGCCGTGGACGGCCTGGCCGCCGAAGCCGCCACCCATCGCCGCCTGTTCCAGTCGATCGGCGTTGTAGTTGCTCCAGATCTCCCGGCCGAAGCCCTCGCGCACCCGCACCAAAGTCTGCCCCAGCACATCGAAGGTCAGCACGATCTTGCTGTCGTTGGATAGCCAGGAGACTTCGTAGACCTGCTTGGCGGGCTGATCCTCCATCATCTTCTGCATGTACTGGGCCTGCTGCTGGCTGGAGAACATCCGGCTCTTGGGGCCCAGGTAGACGCTGTGGGTGCCCGAGCGAAACTCCTCCTCCTCGCGGCGTCCCTCGCCGGGGACCAGGCGCTCCACGTAGATCACCACGTCGGTGTGACCCGGGGCGGTGAAGCGGTAGGTGGCCAGCAGGCGGTTGACCTCCTGGTTGAGCGAGGCCGCGGCGTCGTGGGAATCGTAGACGTCGACGTGGATCAGGCTGCGGTCCGAGTACCAGACCTCCTTGAACCAGGCGAAGAGCTCCTCGAGCTCGTCGGCGTAGACACCGGGTTCGACGACGATATCGATGGAGACGCCGCGCTCGACGCCGTAGGCCGTCTTGGTCTCGGCGACCTCGTAGGGCACCGGCGGCTGGACCTCGCCGGGACCCGGGGTCCGTTCCTCGGCGTCCTCGACCTCGTCGCCGGCCTCGGCGGTCTGTTCATCCTCGCAGGCCGCCAGGCAGAGCGGCAGGGCCGCCGTCAACACGGCGGCGAGCAGCAGGCTGGAACGTCGCATCGTCTCTCACCTCGTTAGGGGAAGAGGACAGCGTCTTGTTGCTCGATGTACTTGGCGATGCCCCGGTAGAGGGCCTCGGCGATCCGGCTCCGGAAGGCCGGGTCCAGCAGCAGGGCCTCCTCGTCGGGGTCGGAGAGGAAGGCGCTCTCGGTGAGCACCGCCGGGGCCTCGCTCTCGACGATGACGAAGAAAGGGGCGCGCTTGACCCCGCGGTCCCGACGGCCGAGGAGCTCGACCTGGGCTTCCTGGATCGAGGCCGCCAGGCCGTCGAAGGCCGCCGTGACGGTCTCGGAGTGCAGGATCGCGCTCAGGGCCGCCGCCTCGTGACGCAGCGTCCAGGGCAGTTCACCGTCCAGGGGCGTCGCGGCGGCATGCCCCGGGTACCAGGGAGACTCGGGGCGCTTGTACTCGGGCAGGTAGACCTCGCTGCCGCTGAGCCCCGGCGGACCGCCGTTGAGGTGAACGGAGATGAAGAGGTCGGCGGCGAGCTCGTCGCTGGTCCGGGCGCGCTCGCGCAGCCCTACGGCGTAGTCCGCCGCGCGGGTCAGGATCACTTCGACGCCCAGGCCGGATTCCAGCAAGTCCGCCAACTCGTAGGCGATCTCCAACACCAGTTCCTTTTCGAACACACCGCTGGTCACGCCGCCGGCGCCGGTCCAGCGCCCGCCGTGGCCGGGGTCCAGCACGATCCGGCGCAGGCGCGGCTCGTCCCGTTCGACGATCGCCGGCTCCCCGCCCGCCAGACGCCAGCTCAGCACGCCGATACCATCGCAGATGCGCCACTCCGCTTCCCGAGGCGTTTCGGTCGTCCCGTCCACCCGCTCCAGGCGAAGCAGGGCGCCCCCGGGAGCCGGTTCGAGGATCGCCCGGCGCAGCGGCGCCGGCCCGACGACATAGCGGGGTTCACCCGGTGTTACGCCGACCAGCCACCAGCCGCTGTCGAGCACTTCGATCAGCGGCGGTTCCGCGTCTTCGTCGACGCCGCTCAGACTGAGCGCGACCAGGGCGTCTTCGCCCGCGGCCCAGGCGTTGAGGGCGGCGACGCTCCAGGATTGCTCATGATTAACGGCTGATGCGCCGGCGGTGAGCGCCGTCAGCAGCAACAGGACCGCGCGGCGGCTTCGGTTAGTGTCCAAAGGCGATATCAGTGGTTTCGGGTCTGAAGGGGGGGGAAGCCGGAAAGCTCCGGCTGGACTCCAGAGGCTGTAGCGCACACACCCCGGTGGAGGCGCGGGTCGGCGGTGCAGGCTATCTCATGGCAAACGAATGCAACGGTTACATCCGAGACCTACGGACGCCTGACACGCGCAAGTCAATCTAAGGCGCCACGGACCCGGTGCGGCAAACTGCTCGATGGGAGTCCCGGTCGGGACGGCTACTTCATCCGCGCTTCATAATCGGCGATGTAGGCGGCCACGCCCCGGTAGACGGCCTCGGCCACCCGGCGGTAGCCCTCGGCGTTGGTGTAGCGGTAGCCCTCGTCGGGACTGCTCATGAAGTAGCTCTCGACGAGGATGGCGGGCATGTGGGTGCCGCGCAGCACGGCGAAGTTGTCCTGCTTGACGCCGCGGTCGGTGAGGCCCAGCTCGTCGAGGAGCTCGCGCTGGACGCAGCGGGCCAGAAGGGCGGATTCCTCGAGCACCTGGGTCTGGTAGACGTCGGAGAGGATGAAGTCGAGGACGGAGCTGTTGATCTGGTCCAGGTAGGGATCGCTCTGGAAGTCGGCGTTCTCCTTCATCGCGGCGGCCCGGGTCTCGGTGGCCTGGCCCGAGACCAGGTAGAAGGTCTCGGTGCCGTGGGCCGAGCGCGGCCCGCCGTTGAGGTGCAGGCTGATGAACAGATCGGCGTCGACGTCGTTGGCCATCAGACAGCGCCCCTTGAGGCCGACCTCGTAATCGTCGTTGCGCGTCAGCACTACCTCGACGCCCAGGTTGTCCTCGAGCAGCCGCTGGAGGATGCGGGCCTGCTCCATCACGGCGGTCTTCTCGGCGATGGACTCGTCGGGCAGGGCGGTGCCGGTCCACTTGGGTCCGCCGTGGCCGGGGTCGATGACGATGCGCTCAATGCGCGCCCCGGCGCCGAAGTCCGCCGGCGATGTCGACGAGCCCTCGCTGGGGGTGACGTCGACGCAGACCTGGAAGGGGTCGCGCTTGGCGTAGGCCCGGTAGGAGTAGGAGCCCGGGGCCAGGGTGATCAGCAGCAGGGCGTCGTCGCCGTCGGCGACCACCCGGACGCCCTCCACGGCGCCCCGGCCGTCGCGCTGAAGCGTCGAAGACGGCGCGGCGCCCTCGATGCGCACGCTGAGGGTGTCTCCGTCGGCGCTGAGGCCGAACTCGGCCTCGTCGTCCAGGGCCACCACCACCCAGGTGCCCCGGCTGGTGGTGCCCAGATTGACGCTGCGGGCGCGGTTGGCCAAAACCGGCGCCGTCAGCGCCAGGAGCGCGGCGAGGGTCAGGGCAAACGCACTGGACCTGGTGTTCTTCATCGTTGCAAGCCCCGGGGGGCGGCTGTTGGTGGACGGCAATCCAGGTAAACTCTCTGCTCGCCGACTAACTGCTTGTATCCGCTCGTTGCCGGCGGCATCAATCCGGTACCTGTAAGGCGAACACTATCTCTACGTAATCCAGCAACAGCGGATTGTCTGCCGGGATCAGTCGGCTGTCCGTCAGTTTACCAACCGTTGCTTGCTCTTTCCAAGGGATTATCACACGTCTTTGAACAGGCGTATACCGCTATTAGCTTGTTATTATTTATCTTATAGCTGTTCAAGCAGCCACTGCCCGTGCGTTGCCTGGTGGTATAAAACCAGACGTGCTCAAAACGGACGCTTCAAATAGAACGTTGGGTTTCGGGTAGTTGCTACTCCTGACTTGCAACCTGGGCTTCACAGTATAAGGAGGCTATCTGCTTTTGGCATCGAATACCCTGGTCGGACCTGATCGTGATTGTATCCTGTTGATAATAGAGGCGATGGTCATCGGATAACTGTCATAAAACGGACAGTCGAAAAAGTGGCGGCTAAGAAGAGCGTCATCCTTGGTAAGCCTGGATATCCGCACCCTTGTCCATACCCTGACAGCAGACTGCCACTGTCGCTTAAGTGGCATAATAACAAGTAATAAGGTCAAGCAAAAAGAATGCTTGGCCAACAACGCGCATTACAGGTATGCGGAGCACAGCCCGGCAAGCCGCACCCAATCAGCCTGGTTTGGTCCGACTGGTTTGGTCCGCTCACGTTCCATGATGCCAATCCCATTTCCAAAGCTTGAGGACCTCGGCAAACAAGCCTCGGTATTACTAAGCCATTCTTACAGTCATTCATACGAAATCATTTAGACCTGTTTAAGACTGCTTCAGCTTCCAAGCACCGTACGATACTGCTACGACATACGTTCCCGGGTGGATCACTCGAACCTGGCTCAGCCGCCGTGGCGGCGCATCTCGCGCACGGCTGCCCGGGCGCGGCGCTTGTCCTCGCGCTCGCGGATGGACTCCCGCTTGTCGTACTGGCGCTTGCCCCGGGCCAGACCGATACGGAGCTTGGCGAAGGCGCCGCGGAAGTAGAGCTCGAGGGGTACCAGCGTCATGCCCTTGCGGTCGACGGCGGCGGCCAGGCGGTTGAGCTCGCGGCGGTGCAGCAGCAGGCGGCGCGGGCGGTCCTCCTCGTGGCCGAAGTCCCCGGCGGGGCCGTAGTGCGAGATGTGCATCCCGACGATCCAGGCCTCGCCCTCGACCACCTTGACGTAGGCCTCGGCGATGGACACCTTGCCGGCGCGGATGCTCTTGACCTCGCTGCCCGCCAGAGCCAGGCCCGCCTCGAGGGTGTCGGTGATCTCGAAGTTATGCCTGGCCTTGCGATTCCGCGCAATTGTTTTGGTATTGCTTTTGCTCATCGCCGTCCACTTGATGATTCCTGAAGTCTTCCCGGTAGCTGGTCGAGGATGCCGCGCCGTGTGGCACGCTTCGGGCGCGTGCCGGGCGCCGCTGGAGAATGCTTAAGTATAGTCCAGCTCCCCGGCCTTTACAACCGCGGCGGGGCGGTATAAGATATCAAACGAAACCCCAGCCACGGCGGAGCGATGCCCATCGAGTACATCATCTCCCACGACTGCCCGGTCAAGCGCGCCCTCGAAGGCGAGACCGCCTTCATCACCGCCTGCACCTGGCGGATGCTGGCCAAAGCCGCCAAACGGCAGGCCCGCGACGAGGATGTCAACTTCGGTGAGGTTCAGGTCGTCCACCGCTTCATCACCCTGGACGGACTGACCGAGATAAGCGAACCGCTGACCGATCTGATGCGCGAGACCGAGAAGCTGGAGGCCCTGGCCTACCACTGCGAGGACTGCCCGGCCTGCGCCCTCGACGAGACCTTCGGATGCTTCGGCACCCTGGCCTATCCCTTGAGCGCCGAGGTCGAGGACTGGCTGCACTTCGTCATCGACCGCCCCTGGCCGCGCCGCCTGCTGCGGGCCTGGCGGAACTTCTTCGACGCCCAACAGGCCGACCCCGCCCGCATCGCCCAACTGCGCAGCCGGGGCGAGGAGTTCCTCGAAGGCAAGGGCGCTTGGGGCCTGCACGTCCGCCCCGAAGACGACGAGGGCGATAGCGACGGTCTGGACATCAACGCCGACGAGGTGCTGGCCGCCCTCTTCGCCGGGGGCGAGCTCGGACCCGTCGAGGCCCTCTTCCTGCTCGACCTGCTGGACGCCCTGGACGACGACGGCGACGAGGAGGGAGTCGAGGATCGGCCGGTCCTCGAGCTCGAACTCGACGGCGAGACGGCGCTCTTCGCCCTGGACCTCTACCCCGAATCAACCGACGACCCGGCGATCATCGACGTCAAAGCCTTCCTGGCGGCCCTGTTCTACTCCTCCGCCCTGGGCGTCGAACTCCACGTGGCGCTGTAGGGGGCGTTAATCGGTTAGGGATCAACACAGAAGATGAACAACACATTCGCAACCCAGGAAAGCCACCTCGGGAATGCTGCTCGGAGATTAGCCTCAACGGGGCGTCTAGCAGCGAAGGCGGATAACGGTCGATGCTGCTAAAGCAGGCAATGGAGCGCCATCAACAGATCCCTCACCCACAGCATTGTCGAAACCTGAATGAAACCAACAGCCTCCGGCTTCCAGCGGAACTCAATACAAGTCCGGGTTTAGCGCCACCAATCAACGGTATGACAATGGCGGCGGCGATGAGCTATAAAGCATTGAATGATAATCTATTAGCTGGATGAGTCGGTTCTTTTGCGAGTGATAATCTTATCGGTTTTTATCACGCGGCGGGCGGCCGAGCAATCGGCTCCCGCCGTTTTCCTGTTTCGATCCAGAGTCGCCGAACGGGTGACCGCCTTCCCGGTAGCATGGACTCATCGAGGCCCTTAGGAGATCGGCTGGGGCGGCCGGGAGCAACGAATTGAAGTCAAACGTGGTGTCGCTCTTCAGTCCGTCTCAACCGTCCCGGGGCCTCCGGAACGCCTTCGAGGTGAACCGGTCGCGCAATGAGAGTGCCGCCGAGCGCCTAACACGACGAGCCGCACCTTCCACCTTGAATGGAGCCACGTTGTTGGCGACACCGGAGGCTTTGCGCTATACTTGTTAAACTTATCGCGACGCTTTTTCGTATCGTAATCGACTCACTCAATACCCTCGTTCAAGGGGAAGGTCGCCCATGAAACACTTGTTGGTGTTCCCCCTCGCCCTAGTCCTGGTACTGGCTACCACCGCCGGGGCGGACATGGAACCCAAATCCGGCCCGGGTGATCTGACCTGGATAATGTTGGTGAGCATCTCGGCGGTGGTCATCCTGGGCGGCGCCGTCTACGCCCTGCTGACCCTCGACGACGACACCGACGATCCCGCCGCCGTCGGGGGCCGCTTGAGCGACGACCTGACCGGCGAGCCCCTGGCGGGCGTCCGGGTCCTGCTCTACGAGGATTGGACGGACGCCGCGACCCCGGCCGACCGCTCCGGGTACTTCATCGCCGAAACGACCACCGACGTCGAGGGAGCCTTCAGCTTCACGATCGAGCCGGGGAGCTATCTAATTATTTGTAACACCGAAGGTTACGAAAAAACCGACAGACTGTCGGTTTCCGTCGATGACGGCGAGACGACGACCCTGTTGATCCGCCTGACGCCATTGGTCGAAACCCCGCTGGACTAGAAAAACTCCGCGGTGTAACCAGCCATTTTGACAACCTCGCCAAACCGGAGGCACCCATGCGAAAGCCGCTGAGCCTGCTGTTGCTCCTCGCCGCCGCCTGCGCGGCCAACCCCCTGCCCGCCGAGGAGATGATCCCCGGCGCCACCGTCGAAGGCCGGATCTTCGACGCCGAGACCGGCGAGCCCCTGGCCGACGCCCTGGTATCCCTCTACCAGCTCCCGGCGCTGCCCGAGAACCCGGAGGACTACCGAGCCTGGAACCACGACGACACCACGGTCGTCTCCAACGCGACCACCGACGAGGACGGCGCTTTCAGCGTCGTGGTCTCCTGGGGCTACTACCAGCTCTACTACTCGGCCCGCAACCACGCCGTCGATTACTCCGAACCCTTCGAACTCTCCGTCAAGGAGGTCTACAGCGTCGAGGTCACCCTGCCCTTCCAGGAGGAGGCCGTGGCCCGCAAGCCCAACATCTACCTCTACCCCGTCGAGGAGAGCGATGTTTCGATCGAGCTGGCCTTCCCCGCCGGCGGCCGGGTGATCGAGAGCAACCCGCTCTACGAGGGCGGCTGGAGCACCACGGTGCGTCCTGACGGCTCCTTCGGCAGCGGCTATCGCTACTTCTTCTACGAGGCCGAGACGCCGGACAACTGGCTCCGCGAGCGCGGCTGGCTGATCGAGAAGGCGAACCTGGAGAGCTTCTTCCGCGAGAACCTGACCGCCTACGGCTTCCGCGGCGCCGAGATCGAGGACTTCATCGAGTACTGGGTCCCCGAGCTCGAGGCCATGGAGGAGCCCCAGTTCATGATCTACGCCCAGACCGCCGAGGTGATCGATCCGCTGATCGAGCTGGACATCCAGCCCTCACCGGACAGCCTGCTGCGGCTCTACTACGTCATCGACAACTGCGACCCCCTCTTCGCCCTGGTCAGCCCGCCCGAGATACCCGCCTTCGAGCGCGCGGGCTTTGCCGCCGTCGAGTGGGGCGTGGTGCTGGACAACGTCAGCGGCCGCCAGGTCAAATAACCCCGGGAGGCTACGATGCGCAAGGTGATCCCCTTCGTCATCGCCATGGTTGCCGTCGCGGCGGCCGATACACCCGAGGGCTTCGCCGTCCTCGAGGGTCGGGCGGTCTACGCCGACGGACGCCCCGCTGCGGGCGCCGTCATCGAGCTTTATCCAACCACAGTCGCGGAAGTCGAGGAGGAAAAGAGCGTCGAGGGCGAAGGGGAGCGTCTGGTTCCCGTCGAGGAAGCCTGGCCCTACCCCGAGGGCGACCCCGCCTATTCGGTGACCGTCGACGAAGAGGGCCGCTATCGGCTGGAGCGCGTCGAACCCGGCGTCTACGACATCTACTGCTTCAACGGCGACGCCGAGCCCGACTTCGCCGTCGCCGTCGAACTCAGCGCCGGGGAGACCGTGACCCGGGACTTCACCCTCTACCCGGTGATGGAGGTCGAGAAACCCAATATCTACCTTTACCCCGTCGAGACCGAGCTGGTCACGGTCGCCCTGGGCTTCCCCCAAGGCGGTGAGGTTACGGTCAGCGAGCCCGCCTACGAGAGCATCTGGCGGGTCTTCGCCGATCCCGACGGAACGCTGCGCGAGGTCCAGGAGCTGTACTGGGACACGCCCGACGGCTCGGGCCACGCCCTGGAACCCCGACCCGAACCGACCTACGACTACCTGTTCTACGAGGCCGCCGCGCCGGATCACTGGCGGCGCGAGGCGGGCTGGGTGGTCGCTTCCGAGAACCTGGAGATATTCTTCCGCGAGACCCTGGCCGACATCGGTTTCTACGACAATGAGATCGAGGACTTTGTCCAGTGGTGGGTCCCCCGCCTCGACGAGTCTCCCTTCTACGCCGTCTATCCCCAATTCAACGATACGGTGGGCGCCGTCATCGAGCTGGCCCTGAATCCGCAGCCCCACAGCTTGATCCGCGCCTTCTTCCTCATCGAGGGCGTCGAGGGTCCCTTCGAGCTTCTCGAGCCACTGATCCCCGCCTACGAGTCCGGCGGCTTCACCGTCCACGAATGGGGCGTGGTGCGTGATGGGGGCGTCTTGGAGTAGTCTCTGGATTCGCGTCATCGTCGTAGCGGCTGAAAGGCGGTGGAGGATACATCCCATTCATCAGTAGTTTGGGAGCACAACGGTCCTCAACCGGCTGAAGGATAGTCAGCGGTCCGTCATCTCCAACCCAACTACCCCAACCAGCCAGTTTCACTGCCGGGGAGCCCGTCAACCTTGGTTCATTCGAGAAAGACAACCGCCGGTCACCTACCGGCGGTTGCTTTGTACGGAAGCCGTTGGCATCGTTCGAGGTCAATGGAGCGATTAGCAACCGCAACCGGCGGCTCTAACGTGTCGCACATCATGGAGCGTTCCGAGACCCCAACCTCTGCTTGACGGCGCTATTAGTTCAAGGCATCAGGGACGTGATCTGAGCAAATCAGGGCCGATATTGAAATGTTCACCGAGCAGGCAATCGATGATTGGGCGCGTCCATTCTCTATCCCCATACAATAATGCGTGGTCTTATTGCTTGATAATGATGCAGTTATGAGTCGAATGGCAACCGGATAGTCGCTATTAACCGGCTGTTATGCAGGCTGGGTTAACAAACGAGCATGCCCCTTGTAGTCGCCACTTTTTATCTGCTATCAAGTGACAGGCATGTCTTCTGCTACACGTGTAATATCAGCAGAATACAATCACAAGCCGGTCCGAAGAGGGTATACGACCCCTAACTTCTCAGCCCCCGGCCGCCCGGCGGTGGGGCTTTCTTCTACTCTCAGCCAACCCGACGACCTGGACGGCAACGCCAAGGGGCTTAACCAGTGCAGGCCGGCTGTTGTAGAATGGGACGCACATTGTCCACCCCACCCCGACAAGAGGGAAGCGCCCATGGAACGCGTCGTCATCCTGGACTTCGGCAGCCAGTACACCCAGCTTATCGCCCGCAAGGTGCGCGAGGCCGATGTCTTCTGCGAGATCGTCCCCTTCAGCAAGCCGCCCGAGGAGTACCTGGCCCCCGAGGTCAAGGGGCTGATCCTCTCCGGCGGCCCGGCCAGCATCACCGCGCCGGGGGCGCCCCACCTGCCCGAGGGCTTTTTCGAGCGGGTGAACCTGCCCGTGCTGGGGATCTGCTACGGACTCCAGGCGATCACCGAGCGCCTGGGCGGCCGGGTGGGTCGGGCCGAGCACAAGGAGTACGGCCCGGCGGAGCTCGAGGTCACCGACGACGCCGACCTGTTCCACGGATTGCCCGAACGGCTGCCGGTCTGGATGAGCCACGGGGACCGCGTCGACGCCCCGGCGCCGGATTTTGTCGTCCTGGGCCGCAGTGACAACTCGCCCTACGCGGCCCTGCGCCACGCCGAGCGGCCGATCTTCGGTGTTCAGTTCCACCCCGAGGTGCACCACACTTCGGCGGGACCGGCGATCCTGACCAACTTCCTCCACCGGGTCTGCGGCTGCGCCGGAGACTGGAAGATGTCCTCGTTCATCGAGTCGGCGATCAAGGCCATCGGCGAACAGGTCGGCGAGGGTCACGTGGTCAGCGGCATCTCCGGCGGGGTGGACTCCTCGGTCAACTCGCTGCTGCTCCACCGCGCCCTGGGCAAACGCCTGCACTGTATCTTCGTCGACAACGGCCTGCTGCGGCGCGGCGAGGCCGCCGGGGTGATGGAGCGCTACCGCGAGCTGGGCCTGCCGGTGCGCCTGGTCGACGCCTCGCGGGAGTTTTTGGATGCCCTCGAGGGCGTCGTCGACCCCGAGGTAAAGCGCAAGCGCATCGGCCACACCTTCATCGAGGTCTTCCAGGCGGCGGCGCAAGAGATCGAGCCCCGGCCGCGTTTTCTGGCCCAGGGAACACTCTACCCCGACGTGATAGAGAGCGTCAGCGTCCAGGGACCCTCGGCGACGATCAAGAGCCATCACAACGTCGGCGGCCTGCCGGAGAAGATGGACCTGGAGCTCGTCGAGCCGCTGCGCGAGCTGTTCAAGGACGAAGTCCGGGCGGTGGGGCGCGAGCTGGGGATGCCCGGGGCGATCCTCGGTCGTCACCCCTTCCCCGGTCCCGGGCTGGCCATCCGCATCCTGGGCGAGGTGATGGCGGAACGCCTCGAGGTCCTGCGCGCCGCCGACGCCGTCTACCTCGAGGAGCTGCGCCGCGCCGGGCTCTACGACGACATCTGGCAGGCCTTCGCCGTGCTGCTGCCCGTCAAGAGCGTCGGGGTGATGGGCGACGAGCGGACCTACGCCAACACCTGCGCCCTGCGGGCCGTCACCAGCGTCGACGGGATGACCGCCGACTGGTTCCGTATGCCCTACGACGTTCTGGCGCGGATCTCCAGCCGGATCATCAACGAGGTCGAGGGGATCAACCGCGTGACCTACGACATCTCCTCGAAGCCCCCGGCGACCATCGAGTGGGAGTGAGGACGATCCCGGAATCAGCGCGGGTCGGCAACAGCTCGATCTCGCTGAATCACATAGCAGCCGATCCAGCGGGTCGGCTGCTTGTTTCACTGTAGATGCAAACCGCACGGGGGTTGAACCCCGGCAAATCATGCCTGCACGACTCGCCACCCCGCACTTCCGTGGAAGGATGGAAGAGCAACTTGTGCGCCGACGCACCTGTACGCCCGCTCCCGTCCACCCACACCTAACCGACCTGGAAGAGCCCGACCACCAAAGACCCACCCTGAGCGCATCCCGGCTATAAACAAACAGCCCTGCGGGGCTGCACTGGTTTCTTCGCTAGAATACGGGCCGGCTCCTGGCGGAAGCAAATCGTTTTTTTGCTCAGCCGCCCCGTCTCAATCCCGCAGGGCCAGGGCCGTGGCCACGGCGTAGTAGCGCTCGTGCGCGATCGAGACGAACCAGTTGTTGATCCCCCGCTCATCGGCCAGTCGCTTGGCGTTGCCGTGGAGTTCCAGACGGACGCCGCCGTCGCCCCGGGGGACGACCTCGAACTCCTTGAAGAAGGTGCCCTGACCCCAGCCGCAGCCCAGGGCCTTCATCGCCGCCTCCTTGACGGCGAAGCGGGCCGAGAGTTTGGCCAGAACGAAGGAATCCGGCGCGGCGGCCCAATCGTCGGGCCACTCGCGCTCGGTGAAGACGTGCCGCCGCAGCGAGACTTCGCGCTCGCTGCGCAGCAGCTTGGTGAAACGGGCCAAGGAGACCACATCGATGCCCAGGCCGAGGATATCGCTCAACATCGCCCCCGGAAGTCAGGTCAGCAGACGGAGAGCGATTATAGCACGCGGCACGGCCGAGTTGGCCTGTCTTATTGAGGCAGGCCGGGATTGCAGACCTTGCAAGGCTCGTAACCCTCTTCAATCGCGGAATCCCGGGTCAGCTTGCGCAGGTTCTCGCTGTCCTGGATGTGCCGGCAACCCGGAGCGTGGTACTTCGAGCCGTGCTCAGTGACGTAGACGAACTCACCGGTGTAGGGTGTATTCTCAGCCTCGTCTTCATCATCGGCCGGGGAAACCGATACGCCGGCCAGCTCACCCGACAACCCCTCCGCCGCGTCCTCGACGTCGGCCGCCGCTTCATCCAGGGTCTCGGTCGACGCTTCCTCTTCCTCACCGCATCCAACCAGCAACAAGCTTAGTAGTACAACGGCAAATGTGATTAACAGCAAACGGTTCTTGAACATCCTTCCCCCTTAACTCATAGTGCTTGAGTCCAAAAGATGATGCCCCGACCGGAGACAACAATCCGAGCTTTGGCAACGTGAATAGCTTACTACATAACCGGATTACTGTCCAGCGTCGCCAGGCGCACCCCAACCCCGACGGTGCCGACCGCTCCGCTAACCCCCCAACCTGGGAATGAGCTGCGTCCCGGGGCGGCTTTGGCACGTTTCTTGCAGCAGGGCGGGGCGGCGTAATCGACGGACCGACGTCGAACACCGCAAGAAACGTGCCAAAGCCGCCCCCGTGGTTTGAGCACTGCTCATCGGGCGGGAGACGCTCCGCGGAGCGGTCGGTCGGGGTGCCGCGGGGAGTTGAACGCTATTTGGGAGGAGAAGTCATGAGGCCGAGGGTTTCGGTGCTGATGCCGGTCTATAACGCGGCGGCCACGCTGCCGGTGGCGCTGGAGTCAGTGCTGAGTCAGCGCGGAGTGGAGCTGGAGCTGATCGCGGTGAACGACGGCTCGACGGACGGCGGCGGTGAGCTGCTGGAGCACTTCGCCCGCCGTGATCGGCGACTGCGGGTGATCCATCGTGGGCACGACGGGTTGGTCGCGGCGCTCAACGCCGGGCTGGCCGAGTGCCGGGGTCGGTATGTGGCGCGGATGGACGCCGACGATCTGATGCTTCCCGGCCGCCTGGCCCTTCAGGCGGCGTACCTGGACGAGCACGCGGAGACGGCCGGGGTGGGCTGCCGGGCACGGGTGGAACCGATGGGGGAAATGACGGCGGGCGCCCGCCGCTATCTGGACTGGAACAACTCGCTGATCACCCCCGAACAGATACGCCTCGGCGCCTTTATCGAGAGTCCGCTGGTCCATCCCACGGTCATGCTTCGCCGTGACGTACTGGAGAGTGTCGGTGGCTGGCGGGATTTCGACGGCCCCGAGGACTACGATCTTTGGCTGCGCCTGCTCTTCGACGAGGGCCTCGGGTTGGCCAAGCTGCCCCTCGTACTGCACATCTGGCGCGACGGCCCCCGGCGCTTGACGCGCACCGATCCACGCTACCGGGCGGTGGCCTTCCGAGCGTTGAAGGCCCGCTACCTGGCGCGGTTGATCTGTGAACGGAACCGGGGTTACGTCGTCTGGGGCTGCGGTCCACTCGGCAAGGCTTTGATCAGGTCGCTGCGGCGGGAGGGGCTGCCGCCGCCCCGGGCCATCGTCGAGGTCCACCCCGGACGCATCGGCGAGACTATCCAGGGCGCACCGGTCATCGCCGTCGAGGACGCTGGAGATTACCGGGAAGCCTTGCAGCTGGGCGCCGTCGGTCAGACCGGAGCCCGGAAGCGCATCCGGGAGGCCCTCGCCGGGCTGGAGCTGGTCGAGGGCCGGGACTGCTGGATGACCGCCTGAGCGGATGACCGGTTGGGGAAAGCCGACCTGCGGCAAGAAGCGACGGTTCGAGCCATCGCTCTGTAATGGAAACGCCTTTGCTCTAGCTGTGGTATTCAATGCCGTTTCCGGGATCAGTAACACCCGTCATAGAGACTCGACCAGCCCGGCCAAGGCCTCCAGGTGATCACCGGCCTCGCGGATCCGCTCGGCGTCGGCGACGCGGGCTACGCGATCGCCTTCGAAGGGAAAGAGCTCGGCCACCCGGGCCAGCTCGCCGGCGACAACGGCGTAGAAGCCGGCGGCGAGTTCCAACCCAGCCCGCGACTCGGGCAGGGCGCTTCCGGCCGTCCGCAGAAAGCGCGGGGCGAATCCCCGGCACTCGGCCCAGACCTGGGCCGACGCGGTTGCGAAATCGTCGCTTCCGTGATGACTGAAGATGCACTCCCGGGCAAGCCCCAGGTTGGCCAGTAGACCGTGCAGCCCCTCCGTCCACCAGGCGGTCGGTCCGCTGGGACAAAGCGTCTCGCGGCTAATGTTGAGCGCGAAGGCTTGCCCCCCGGCACCGAAAAGCCAGGCCGGATCCATCTCCAGCCCCAGATACTCCGCGCAGCCCTGCAGACAGCCGAACTGGCTGGTTCAGCGCGGTTTCCAGGCCAGGCCCTCCAGGGTCATTCGCATTCCACTCTCCCTGTGTTTCTGAGATTCTCCGGGCTGACCCGCACCGTCCCTCCGGGTCGCCCCGGGGAGAATCGCGGTTCCATCGACAACGAGGCGGCTCGTGCATCGCGGGCCGCCCAGGCTCGGCTAATCCTCCTCGGGCAGGGGGGTGTCGTTGTAGACGACGAACCAGCGTTCCTTCTTCTTCGAGGGGTGCAGCCGCAGCCAAAGGTCGTCGGGCAGATAGACGTCGACGTTGCAGAACTTGCAGGGCACCATCCGGGTGCTGCCGTCGATCTTGAGCGCACCGCCGCACTGGGGGCAGGTGAAGACTACGGGACGATCGGTGGTCTTGTCGGCGTCTTCGCCGCTTTTATCGATCAGCACGGCGTTCATGAAGTATTCCACCTGGGGCAGCAGCTCCGTCAGCCATTCCGGCGCGGCCGTCACCACGTAGTTCTCGCCGCACTTGGGACAGGCCTTGCCGCCCATCGTCGGGTTCATCGTCGCCGGGTCGAAGTCGGTCTTGCAGGCCACGCAGTAGGGCGCCAGGTTGCCCGCCAGCAGGGTCTGACGGAAGGTGCCGAAGATGGTCGAGTTGTTGCCCGTCCCCGGTTCCAGCTCCGGGAGGTCCTTCAAGACGCTGCGTAGCATGTCGACCAAGAAGTCGCGGGGCACCTCGATGTCGCTCTGGCAGTGATCGCAGTGGACCATCTCCCAGGGTCCGTTGAGAGGCACCGGCTCGTCGCAGTGCGGACAACTGATCGCCGTCTCGATGATCGCGTAGGGCATGGAGCGCTCCTTGGGTTTCGACGACCGCCGGGGCGCGACGACGCCGGTTAGCGGATTCATGTTCGGCTGTAGGCCGTCGATGGACAGCGGGAAAATCGGGGAAAGAAACTCCGATAGCAGAATGGAGAAGCGCAACTCTGGGGTGTTGCCGGGTAATGCCCGGCCAACCGGCTGATTACTAACAGTTATCAGTTGTGGCATCGTATACCGTGTTCGGACCGATACATGTATGTAACATGCTGTTAACACA
>CAZOOP010000016.1:0-62488 GCA_964581465.1 uncultured bacterium | reverse complement strand
TATGTTAACAGCGCGTTACATACATGAATCGGTCCGAACACGGTATACGATCCCAAGTCTAATTCGACGAACCAAAGAGCTTTCATACCTGCTAAAGGAACTTTTTGAAAGCAGTCAGCCTCCATGTAGCTGGTAAGCCCGGGATGCAAATCAGGAATCGCGACTTCCCATCACTCAGCGTCCCCTTAGAAACGCCCTCTGAGAGCGAGTCTGGTTGTCCGCCACCAGGCAACGCACGAACAGCGACAGCTTGCTATGCTATAAAGCACAGGGGAACGTATACCTTTTCAAAGCTTGACTGTGATTCTATCTTGTTGATAATAGGGTTATGATCACCGGAAACCTGTCACATGACAATCAGCTAACAAGGGGCGGCTATTACGGATGGGATCATCACAGAAGATGAACAACACATTCGTAACTCAGGAAAGCTACATTGTGAATGGTGCTTGGAGATTATCCGCGGCGGGGCGTCAACAGGCGAAGGCGGATAACGCTCGAAGCTGCTAAAGCAGGCAATGGAGCGCCGTCAACAGATCCTTCACCCACAGCCTGGTCGGTTGCCGATGTGGAACCAACAACCTCCGGCTTCCAGCGGAGCTCAAGGCAAGGCCGTGTCCATCGCCCCCAAGCAACGGTATGACAATGGCAACGACGATGAGCTATAAAGCATTGAATGATAATCTATTAGCTGGATGGGTCGGTTCAGATACGAGTGATAATCTCTTACGGACCTGGACCTTTGCGAACCCAGCTATCAGCGATTTGTATCCCCCCTGGCAGCGGATTGCCACATAATCTTAAGTGACGTAATAACAAGCAATAAGGTCATACAAATTATGCAATGGCTTCTGAAGGGCGCATTTCAGGGAAGTGAATAGCAGCCCAGCAAGCCGCTCCCAAGCAGCCTGATTTGGTCCGAACACGTTCCATGTTGTCATATCGATATATGCATGTTCAGTACGTGTGATAATCCCTTCAGATTAGACGCCTACGAGCCAACCCTCCCGATCCAGCGTTCATCCGTCCTCTTCCGTATCTCGTTGCCCGCTCATCGAATCAGTCAAAAAACAGTATCACCGATCCACCTGTATGGAACCCCGGAGGTATCCATGACCCAGCGGCAGATCTATTTCGACGGTGAATGGCGCGACGGCGGGGGCGATCCCCTGGCCGTGGTCAATCCCTATTCCGGTGAGGAGATCGCCCGGGTGGGTACGGCCTCGGCGGAGCAGGTCCGTCGGGCCTGCGCCGCCGCCGGGCGGGCCTTCGAGGAATACCGCCGCCGACCGGCCCGGGAGCGTATCGAGATCGTCCGCCGCCTGCGCGACGCCGTCGATGACCAACGTGAGGTGTTGGCCCGCATCCTGGTCAGCCAATGCGGCAAGCCGCTGACACTGGCCCGGGGCGAGGTTGACCGCTGCATTCAGACCCTGACCGTGGCCGCCGAGATCCCCAACTGGATCACCGGCCGCCGGGTGCCCCTGGACGCCGCCCCGGGGGGCGAGGCGATGCTGGGTTGGACCGAGCGCGTGCCCCTGGGTCCCATCGCCGCGATCACCCCCTTCAACTACCCGCTCAACCTGACCGCCCACAAGCTGGGTCCGGCTCTGGCCGTGGGCTGCACCGTGGTGCACAAACCCGCTTCGGCCACCCCCCTGGACGCCTTCCTGCTGGCCGACGTCCTCTCCGAACTGGAAGCCGACGGCCTGCTGCCCCGGGGCAGCTATCATCTGCTCCCCGGTCCCGGATCGAGCGTCGGCGAGCCGCTCTGCGCCGCTCCCGAGCTACGGGCGATCACCTTCACCGGTTCCGGCGAGGTCGGCCGCTGGCTGACAAAGCGCGCCGGACTCAAGAAGCTGACCATGGAGCTGGGCTCCACCGCCGCCACGATCATCTGCGCGGATGCCGATCCCAACGAGGTTATCCCCCGGCTGCCCCGGGGCGCCTTCGGCTTCGCCGGCCAGAGCTGCATCAGTCTGCAGCGGGTCTTCATCCACCAGAGCCTCTTCGACGAATGCGCCGAGCTCTTCGTCAGGAAGACCGCCGAGCTCGGTGTCGGCGACCCCGCCGACGAAAGCACCCTGGTTGGTCCACTGATTGCTCCGTCCGAGGCCGAGCGCGCCATGTCCTGGATCGCCGAGGCCCTCGAGGACGGCGCTCGGGCGCTCTGCGGCAACCGGCGCGAGGGCTCCCTGGTTTGGCCCACCGTGTTGGTCGACGTCGACCTGGCGATGAAGGTCGTCGCGGAGGAGGTCTTCGCCCCCGTGGTTTCGCTGATCCCCTTCACCGATTACGACGACGCCGTCGCCGCTGTCAACCGCAACGAGTTGGGCCTCAACCTCTCGGTCTTCACCGATGACCTGGACCGGGCGCTGAACCTGGCCGAGCGTCTCGAGGCCGGCGCGGTGCTGGTCAACGAGACCCCGAGCTGGCGCGTCGACCTGATGCCCTACGGTGGGGTGAAGAACTCCGGCCTGGGCCGCGAGGGAGCGCGCTACGTCGCCGAGGAGCTGACCGAGCCCAAGCTCGTCGCCGTCCGCCGCCGGAGGTAGGTGGAGTACGGGGATTCATTCCGTATACCGACCTGCGATCGAATCCAGTACGGCATCAAAGAACCTGTTCGGACCAGCTCAGACTGATTGAATACGCTTTGCCGGTTACTCCAGGCCTCTTCGAAGAGGCTTCCCGCTGGGCGAAGATGCGGCTGCTATAACATTACAGATTGTTATCAGAGCACTTGCAGGGTAATCGCAATCTGTTGTCCAGGGTAGATTAAAGATGGGATCATCACCTGAAACTGAACCGATGTTAAAACTTAACAGAGCGGCATTTGGATTGGTAGCGCTGACTACCAGCTCCGGAGAGACTTCAGCTCGACGAGCCAAAGAGTTGTCATACCTGCTAAGTCAAATATTTATAGATAGATAGTCAACCTATAGCTATGTAGCCAATGGCGTATGTTTGGAGTCGTGACATCCCGAGTCTCAGCGTCCGCTTGCAAGCGCGCTCATAGGGGCAGGTCTGCTTTACTGCCACCAGGCACCCAAGTATCGTGACAGCTATCGCAGCTATAAGCATAGGGATCATCACCTGAAACTGAACCTACGTCGAAAACGCAATAGGGCGGCATTTAGAACTGACGTGCCGACAATCACCTCACGAATGGCTCCAACTCGATATGCAAACGTTTTGATATCTGCTAAAGTCGCAATTTAAAAGCGTTTATGCACATATTACCTGGGATGCCCGTGATGCAAGCCAGGAGTCGCGACTTCCCGAAGCAGAGCGATATTCTGGAAGCGCCCGCTTGGAGAGCATCGTTAATGCCACCAGGCAACGCACTGACTATGGCAGCTCGCGCAGCTATAAGACACGTAATAACATGCTATTAGCGATACATTTCTGTTCAGGAACGTGTAATAATTCCTAAGCATATTATAACAAGCTATTTGCTATACATTTCCGTTCAGGAACTTGGACAATCCCTTAAATAATGCTGATAGCTGGTTTCCCCGCAGAGCGTCATTACCCGCCACCGTTTTGATACCGGTTCCAAAGCAGATGCTTTCAGCGGCATCTGGATTATCAGCGGGATAAGATAATGGGATTATCACTCGCACCGGAACCGACTCATCCAGCTATTAGATTGTCATTCAACGCTTGGCATCATGGAGCGTGATCGGATAGAACCAGGCTGATTGGGAGCGGCTTGCCGGGACGTTCTTTACTTAGCTGAAATGCACGTTGTTGACCAATCATACATATAGCATTCCCTTAATACTTGTTATTACTACATTTAGGAGTCAGAGGCGCTCTGCCGTCAGAGCTTGGGCAAGTGCCTTATGCATGTGCCTTACTTAAGTGTTCTGGTATCAGGGTTCGCCAAGGATCAAGCCCGTGTTAGTCGCCACTAGTTGCCTGACCATTTAATGACAGTTATCATAAGTATATCACCTTTATTATCAACAGGATAGCAATACAAGCTGGTCCGGTCTGAGTATACGGTCCCCAACGCTTTATAGTTCACACTCGCCGCCACTCTCATCCCGCTGCTTGGTGGCGATATACCTGGGCTTCCATTTAGTTCCGCTGGAGGCCGGAGGGTGTAGGTTCCGCTCAGGATTCAACCAGGCTGTGGGTGAAGGATCTGCTGACGGCGCTCCATTACCCGCTACAGAAGCTGCGAACGGTTATCCGCCTTCAATGGTTGACGCCCCGCTGCGGCTAATCTCCGAGCACCATTCTCGATGTGGCTTTCCTGAGTTGCGAATGTGTTGTTCATCTTCAGTAATGATCCCCAAGATAATGATCCGGTCCGAACAGGGTCTACGATCCCTCCAGTAACACACCATCCGTCCCCCGGAGGCGCCATGCGTTGGTTGTCGACAACCCCACTGCTGATCCTGACAATGGTCTTCCGGCCGACCCTCGCTGATCCGGGAATCGAGCGGCCGCCGGAGATGTGGCGCCTGGACCTAGACGGCGACGGCGTTGATGAGTATGTCTACATCCATGCTTACGTCGAGGAATCCTTCGGCTACGACGAGACCTTCATCGAGCTGACCCTCGAGGAAACCCTGATCGCCGAGGTCAATCTCGGCCCCCAGGGCTATCTGACCTCGCTGGTCACCGAGACCCTTCCCGACGGTTGCGAAGGCTTGCTGGCCCTGCACGGTAAGAGCTACGGGGTTTCGGCGGGTTATGAGAGCCGGGCGACGCTGTGGGCTTGGGATGCTGACGAGCGGCGGCTGACAGAGCGCATAGCCCTGATGACCGGCTACCACAGCGGCGGACTGGGGCTGGCCTCAGCGCTGCGCTGGGTGGAGGATGACGCCTTCGCGGGCTTCTGTCTGGACGGCCTGGCGGTCTATGAAAAGATCATCCGGGAATCAGGCGACGAGCCCGAGCAGGGCGCGCCGGCCTTCCACGAGTTCCGCTATCCGGGGCGGATCGAGTTGGCTCCGGACAGCGAGGGCCGCTACCATCCAGCGGGCTACCGCGATCCGGCGGGCGTCTACCTGGCCTGGCCCGCCGAGGGACGTGACGGGTCGCTTTGGGTCAATGATTTACATCAGTTGCGGCCCTTTCCCAGCGCCGCCGTCCTGGCCGCCGAACCGACCTTGGCCAACGACACGCCCTTTGATATCCTGGACCGGACGACCCCCGAACTCGACGCCGGGGCATCGCTCTGGATGAGCGCCGACGAGCTCGGGGCGACGACCATCGCCAGCTTCGTCACCCCGGGCATCGCCGCGGCCCACGACGAGAACGCCCTCTACCTCTGGGGCTATCTGGGACCGACGCCGCCGCCGTCCACCCTGGTCCTCGAGCTGGGGACGACGAGGCGGGACCCGGAGCTGGAGCTGTCCTGGGCCGGTGGCATAGGTGAGAACGAGATACCGGAAGACGCCAGCCTGGCGCAACCCGGCGCCGGGCGCTTCGTCGTCGAGCTGCCCTGGAGCGCCCTGGGTGCGACGGGACCGCGACCGGTCTATCTGCGCCTGGTTCCCGAGGGCGGCACGAGCCCGCCGCTGCTGCTGGCCCCCGTCGTTTCCGACGAGTAGTTTTCGGCGTTGCTGTCGGGGATTATCAAACGGACTTGAGCGGACCCGTTTCCCAAAACACTTGGGCATCACACACGATCCCGGACGAGCCCACTCCAACTCGAAACTAAGACCCCCTTCGATAAAAGCGGCTGAGGCTAGGCCGTGCTGATCAAGTTTAGTCCGCAACCTTATCCTCACGGAGCTCATTCGATATATATATGCTTGTTGATAGGTTGCTTATGATCGTAGCATAGTCGCTGAGACCAACGGTGTCGAGCAGTTGAATCGTTTGTGACCTCGCTACGGGCATACCAGGCATTTGGAAAACCACGTACCCGCCGCAGGCATCTCGCTCGATGTGTACACCTGATTAAAAGCTAACTGCTTTGATCTAAATGTTATCCAGTTATGCTATGGTCCGTTGCCGTTAAGTGATCCAAAATGTTTTCAAGTATCGCCTTAGGACCATTCCAAGAAACCGGACCAACTTTGGCCTCACCCATGTCACCGGACCAGCCACTAAAGGACTCTCAAGCTACAGGATCAGCAGTCCAACTGCGGGTGTTGATCCCGAAACGAAAACCCGGCGGTCGACGAAATCCCTTTGCGCGAGGAGGGTAAGCTGACGGTGTGATATCGACTGATGTACTGATACAATTCAGCCCCGCCCTTTCACGGGCGATGGCGCTCGACCATCTCCCCGGCTTCCACCAGTCAAGCGCCTGATCGGCTTAGGATGATTGCCCGACGCGGTGTGTTGATGTAGCCAGGCGGACTTATTCGCTCTCAGTCTCGAGCCGCGCTGCCGTTGTCTGCCGGAAACACCGGGTACCTATCGGCCTTTCTTTGAAGCAAAGGGTGACAACATATACCGAGCCGCGGGCCGGTTGGACAAGGGGACTCTGCTGAAAACGGGACCGCCGAAGCGGTCCCGTTCGCTATTGCCGGTAACGGCGTTGTGCCGTGGGTTAGTCCAGGGTCTTGATCTCGCCCCAGCTAGCCTCGGTCACGGCGCCGGTGTCGGTGTTGATCTCGACGTCGTCGATCAGCGGCACGAAGGCGGTTCCCGAGCCGTCGGTGACCAGACGGAAGCGCACATCCACGGTGCCGCCGGTGTAGGAGTCGAGGTTGACCGTCCGTTGCTGGTAATCCGAGGTGGCGGCGATGGTGCCGGCGGAAACATAGCCGCCGCCAGTGTCGACCTCGACGGTCAGGATGTCGCCGCCGTCGGCGGGATCCCAATTGGCGTAGCAGCTCAGGGCGGCGGTGCTGCTGCCGCTCAGGTCCACGCCGGTCGCCTCGATGTAGCTGTCGATGTTGTTATCGTACATGACGTAGCCGCCGGCGGCGTGGTAGGTGCCGCCGTAGGGATAGATGTCGAAGCAGAACCACTGGTCGGCCATGCCTTCGTCCTCGGAGCCCCAGGTGTCGTTGGCGCCGCCGGTGGTGATGTTGTCCATGGTGTCGCAGGACTCGGCGAAGACCGGCTGGCTGCCGTCGAAGATGGCCAGGTTGTTGAAGTGGCCGCCGTCGTACTCGACCACCGAGCTGGAGTGGACGAAGAAGCGCAGGTAGAAGTCGCCGCCGGCGTAGGACGAAAGGTCGACGGTGACCTCGGTCCAAGAGGTCTCCTCGTCATTGCTGATGGTGTCCCAGAGGTCGTCCCAGCTCGAGCCGTCGCTGGAGCCCTGGACGATCATGTAGTCATAGCTCATGAAGTACTTGCCGTACCACCAGAAGGTCAACTCGGGCGAGGAAGTGCCGGCCAGGCTGATCGCAGTGCCGCTGTTGAAGGCCGCCCAGGAGTCGGTGTTGGGCAGGTAATCGACACCGGGGCTGTCGGAGAGGCTGTAGTCGGTTGCCTGGCTGACGTTCCAGGCCGAGAGGTCGCCGGATTCGAAGTCGTCGGAGAAGACCAGGGCGTTGCTCTCCCCGGCGCTTACGGCCGGCACACCGGCGGGATCGGGGGTAACGCTGATCGTATTGCCCGCCAGGGTGACGGCGGCAACCAGCAGCAGGCTTACTAGAATCTTGCGCATCTATATCTCCTTTGGCTAATAGTTAATTTGTAGTGTACGAAGAGTTAACGTATCTATAAAACTAGTACAGGACGGTGGATTTGTCAAGGTGCACGTCGCGATGAAGAAGCGCTGGGAATCATCGCCGGAAACTGGACCGGTCTTTGATAAACCTGGAGCGTCGCAAAGGGAGGGGGTTGATTGTCGTCCGGCGGGCGTCATCAGCTCGCGCAGGCCCTTGCCTGCCGACAGCAAATCGATCACTCTCGGCCTCCCCGACCTGCGGGCGAGTCCATCTCGTCTGCTCTTGCGACCTGTCTACCCTTCTCATAACAACGGATAGCAAGCTGAGGGGGTTATATACAAGAACCCTGATAACCGACTTGGCGTCGAGCCCTGGGAGTAACAACCGGGGGCAATCCCCCAACCGTTTTTGGAAAGACAAAATGATTCGGAAGCATTTAACGTCAATGGACCATAAGATAATGGAAGGGATCATCACCAGAAACTGAACCAAACCCGCGCAACTTGTCAAAGACGCGCAACTTGTAAAAGGACGCATTGTGACGAGGGCCTGGTAACCATCCGCAGTACGGTGTCAACTTGTGAAGGCGGAGACGGTCGAAGCTTCTGACGCGGGCGCTGGAGCGCCGACAGCAGACCCCTCACTCACTGTCTGGTTGAAACCTGAATGGAACCAACAGCTTCGGGCTTCCGGCGGAACTCAAGGCGAGGCCGGGTTCAGCGCCGTCATGCATTGGGCCGTCACGCATTGGTATGACAATGCGGCGGTTTGACAATGGCGGCGATTGTGAACTCTCAAGCAATGAATGACAACCTATTGGCTGGATGAGTCCGTTCAGATAGGGGTGACAATCCCCCGAGCATTATCCAATAAAACCCCGGTCCGTATCAGTTAGTGAGTTCTAATCAAAAACCATAATTTGATGCGACTCTCGATCGTAGATGCGGCTCTCGATCGTAATTGATGCCGGTCCGGTTACCTGTGATGATGCCCAGGTATCTTGCGGTCCCGGAATAAGAGATAGCGCCATACTAAAGAACCCGGTCGGCGGATTCATCCGTCGACCGGGTGTCCGGAAAGGTATGGCTGGGGCGGTAGGATTCGAACCTACGAATGACGGCTCCAAAGGCCGTTGACTTACCGCTTGTCGACGCCCCATCGACCGGCGGCGCTTAAGCGGCCGTCGGGGTGGGGATTATAACACAGGGCGCCAAACGGGTCAGGAGGGATCAACCGAGAGCGGCTACTCGCTCTCGGCGACGACGGCCTTTTCGCCGTAGAGCCGTTCTCGCATTTCCTCGTCGTAGCGCTCCAGCACCACGGATTCGATCATGTCCCGGGTCTCCTGGTTGAGGGGGTGACAGACGTCGCGTCGGGTGCCGTCGCGGCGCTTCTTGTTGGGCATGGCCACCCAGAGGCGGTCGTTGCCGTCGATGATGCGCAGGTCTTTGACGATGAAGCATTTATCTATGACGATCGAAGCGTAGGCCTTCAGCTTCTCCTCGTCGCGCAGCGTGACCCTCACTTCGGTGATTTCCATCTGTGCCCCCTCGTCGTTGCACGTTACCTCATAAGCGGCGTGGAAAGGTTTAGTCCTGGGATTGGTGCCAACGGGATCAGGCGGTCCAGCCAGGTTCATCTTCGAGATGAAGCGGACCTGAACCGGTTTATCACACCCCGCAACCATTCAGCGGGTGTATCTTCGTTCACGACACGCGTCGGGTAACGGTATAATGGCAGCAGGGAGAGACGGTTATGCTCACCTTCCATGAACGACGCAAGGCCCGCTCCAACCTATGCCGATACGTCCGCTTGGTCTTGTCCGCCCCGGGTGAAGTCCTGCAGCGACTGATCGATAACCGTTCAACCACGGCTGCCTAACACCGGCGCCATCTGGACGAAGCGCCTGACAATCAGTCCTCCTTGACCGTAACCGCGTCGGCAATGATCCGAGCCGGGATGGCCGCCTGACCTCGAGTCTCGAGCTCACGAGCGCAACGTGCGGCCTGGTCGGCGTTTTCGGCCAGTCCGAAGCAGGCCGCTCCGGAGCCGGTCAGTGTCACCGCGACGAGTCCCACCGAGCGCAGCAGCTCCAGGCATTCTTGGATCACGGGGAAGGTCCCGCCAACGGGTGCGCTGAACACGTTGAACAGCTCGGTGGGGGGGGCGCCGCCGCTGAGCCAGTTTTCGATGGGCTCGCGCTCCAGGGGGCCGAAGTCCTCCTCGGTGAGCTGCTTGTAGGCCCAAGAGGTGGAGACGGTGGCCTGAGGCAGGGCCAGCACCAGGTGCTGTTCCCGAGGACAACTAAGGGGTTCCAGCAGTTCACCTCGGCCGTGGGCGAAGGCCACGCCGCCACGCAGAAAGAAGGGCACGTCGGAACCCAGCTCGGCGGCCAGGCGCTCCAGCTCCGAGTGTTCCAGTGGCCCGCCGTGGTATTCGTTCAATCCTACCAGAGCGCCGGCGGCGTCACTGGATCCGCCACCCAGCCCCGTCCCTGGCGGGATGCGCTTGATGAGCTGGATAGCGACGGCGTTGTCCACACCGGCTGTTTTGCCGAACAGCTCGGCCGCACGATAGACCAGGTTGCGGCGATCGGCCGGCAGGCCGCCCACGCCGCGGATGGAGAGCTGCAGGCGCCGGTCGGGTTCGATGATCAGACGATCACCGACGGAGACGGTGGCAAGGTAGGTCTCCACGTCGTGGTAGCCGTCGGTCCGCCTATCCGTTACCGCGAGACCCAGGTTGATCTTGGCGGGACAAGTAATCCTCAGGTGCTTCATTTATAATACCTATCATAGGTTGTGTAGTCTAGTCAATGGTTTTCTCGGACTGTTTCTCGGACTGTTTCGAAAGGACTGTTTCGAAAGGACTGTTTAGAAAGCCGAACCGACAGGCGGATCAGGTGTTGGTGGTTGGTCCATCCGAAGCCCTCAAGACATCCACGATGGCGACCGGAATCCCTTTCTAGTGAAGCCCGTGTTTCGTAATCCTCGGGTTCGGTCCACGATAGGGCGGGGATAGGGCGGGAAGGTGCAGTGTGTGATGATAGCAACATTGACGGGCTAAAGGCAAGACGGATGCGCTCAGCCCGAATCCAAACGGGACCTCGGCATCGATACGGTCGGCTGACCCGGGCTCTACCCGGCCGAGGCCAACGAGGGCGGAAAAGCCGGCAGCTTTTCCACCTCCACGGATTGACGGTCTCCTAAGGCGGTGCTATATTAAGCGTGTGGATTCAATCCGGTTAGAAAAGTCATCCAATACCGCCGCTCGTCCCTCCACATAAAGAACCCGACGCAGCAAGGTGGGGGTGTTTAAGGCGCAACTCGCTTCCTGCTCCAAAGGTTTCACAGCCTGCGCGAGTGGACCTGCAGCACCCACCCCTTCGATAGCGTCTCCGTTAAGCAAACGGATGGTAACACAATACAGCAACGCTTCTTGTTGTTCTCGTCGGTGATACACTACGAGAGCAATCAATACTTGACTCACCAGGTCTTTCACGTTGTCCACGTTTGACTCGCAACAGCAAAGCCCGGGAGGATGAATGCGTAAAGCGCTGATTATTTTGGTTACTTTCGGCCTGACCTTGGCCGGGGCTTACGATATGTTATTGATAGACGACAACCCCAGCGGTTTCGGTTACGAGAACATGGATTACCTGGAGACGGACCTGGACAACTGGGGCTACAGCTACACCCACGTCCACAACAATTCGAGCACGCTCTACACCACCGATGAGTCGACCTTGAACAACTACGATATCGTCATCTGGTACAACGCCGACCGCCTGATAGGCGCCGATGAGCGCACCACTCTGAACGATTGGGTCTCCGACGGCAACTATCTGGTCATCACAGGCCGCGACAGCCTGAACATGGATCCGGAGATGGCCGCCCTGATCCATTCTTCGACCAACGGTGAGTTCCTCTCGGGCAACGCCTTCACCAATACCCAGTCCCACTGGATCACCGATTACGACTACGGCTATTACGTCGACGACAACATCAACCTGCTCGACACCTGTCTGGATCACGACAACTGCAACGCCGACGGCAATCCAGACACCTTCGCCGTAGCCAGACTGCTGCTTGATCAGTTTCTCGGTCCGACCAAGATCCTGGTCACAGAAAATGTCGGCGCCTACAACGGCATCATCGTCTACTGGAACGGCAACAACGACGCCCGTGAATGGTGGGATGATTACTACTCTCCCGAAACCTGGAACATGTTCCACAACTGCTTGGCCTATATGATCGACCAGACGGCCCCCGTCAATCATATCAGTTGGGGAGAGCTGAAGACCAAGCTTTAACGCCGACGGACGTTCAACTATCAAGGAAAACCAGACCTTCCCGGGGGTCTGGTTTTTCATCATCGGAATCACTACGACTAACCGGACCGTGCGTTAACTGTTACAGGCTGTTGTCCGATTCGGGATAGCATCTGCGACTCATAGCCAGATCGCTCGAAGGCTTACATGATGCCCCCGGAAGAGGATTCACTCGTACATGTGGACTCCAGGTGAGAAGGAGCCGTCGAAGCGGCCCAGCCGGAAGCTGTCGCCGTCGCTCTCGATGATTGCCGCGCCGTGCAAACCCACGTCGTAGACCCAGCAGCCGTGATCGGCCAACCGCCAGCGCGTACGCTGGTCGAAAACGCCGCCCGAGGGGAAGACCACGGCGTGGCCCGGGCGCAGGACGACTAGAAGCTCGTCGCCGCAGGTGTCCGTCGCGCCGTGGTGGGGCAGCTTGAGCAGGTCGACGGCGCCGTGGTCCCAGTCTTCCAGCAGCGCCGCCTCACCGGGGGCCTCGAGGTCGCCGGTGAAAAGCATCTCGAAGCTCCCATAGACTACCAAGAGGGCCAAAGACGCGTCGTTGGTTCCCAGCTCGAGGCGCGGGTCGTCGGCCGGGGTGACGACGCGCAGCTCCAGCCGGGGATCGGCGGTAGGCAGCAACACGCCTCGGGACGGGTGGAGCACCGCGGCGCCGCTGTACGCCTCGGCGGCCAGATACTCCGCCCAGGCCGCGGTGTCGGCCGCGCGGGCCGGGCGGTAGACACGCTCCACCGCGCAGTCAGCGTAGACCGACGGCAGCCCGGCGTAGTGATCCTCGTCGGGGTGGCTGAGAACCACGGCGTCCAGGCGGCGGACACCCCGGCGGCGCAGATACTCGGCGGCGAGGTCGGTCCAGTCCGCACCGCCGTCGATGAGCACCCGGTCCCCGGCGGGGCTCTCGATCAGCGCGCAATCTCCGCGATCGACGTCGAAGCAGATTATCCGCAGCCCCTCGGGGGCGGTCCTCCAGGACAGGTGAACGACCCAGAGGACGATCAGCAGCGCCGGCGGCGCCCAGACCCAGCGACGAAGACGCCGTCCGCCCCGGTGGTGGATCAGCAGGGCGGCGGCGAATAGGAGCAGTGTGACGACGACCAACCACCAGGCGGGCTGGCGCAGGTCGATGGTCAGCGGCGCTCCGGTCAGGGCGCGTCCGACCAGCCAGTCCAGCAGGCGCAGCAGCAGGCCCAAGGGCTCGCCCAGCAGCGGCGCGGCGGCGCTCCACAGCGAAGCCAGCAGCAGGTAGGGAAGACCGACCAACAGGATCATCCCCAACAGCGGCACGACCAGTAGATTGAGCAGCAGGCCGAGCAGGGGCACCCGGGCGAAGTGCAGCGCCAGCAGCGGGAAGAGGGCCAACTGGGCTCCCAGGGCGGCGGCCAGGGGCTCGGCGAGCAATCGCGGCACCCGCAGGCGGCCCAGTCGGGCGGTCAGCTCCGAGGTCAGCGCGGCGATCCCCGCCGCGGCGGCGAAGGATAGCTGGAAGCTGGTGTCGCCTATCCGCAATGGGTTGAGGACCAGCAGGATCAGTCCGGCGGCGGCTACCGAGGTTCCCAGGTGGGCCGGACGCCCCAGCAGGCGGCCGCCCAGGTAGATGCCGGCCATCAGGCAGGCCCGCAGCGCCGGGGGACGGGCGCCGGTGAGCAGGGTGAAGACGACGATGGCCGCCAGGGAGAGCAGGTAGCGGCCGTTGCGCCGCAGCGGCAGGACCCCGCCCAGGGCGAAGAAGAGATAGCCCACCAGGCCGACGTGGAGCCCGCTGACGGCGAAGATGTGGAAGACGCCGGAGCGGCGGTAAAGCTCCAGGTCCTCCTCGGGCAGCCCGCCGCGATCGCCCAGCAGCAGCGCCCGGGCCAGGGGGCGGGCCTCGGGATTCAACGGCTCCAGCGCGTCGGCGGTCAGCGTCTCGCGCAGGCGCAGCAAGGCGTGGTCGAGGCCCGCTCGCTCTCCGACCACCTCCACGGCGCCGACGTCGCGGGCCCAGCCGGCGATACCCCGGGCGCTCAGGTAGGCGCCATAGTCGGGAGTCAAAGGGTTGGCGGGGGGATCCACACCGTCGAGGCGAAAGCTACCCCGGATCAGCTCGCCGGGCCGCACCCAGGGCGAGTCGGCCTCGTAGAGCCCCAGGCTGAGCCGGGCGCCCTCGAGTTCGGTCAACTCGTCCGGGGCCTGGACGATCTCGACGAAGCAGCGCTGGCGCGTGTCGTCGCGATCCACCGGGCCGTCGACCAGCAGGGTCAGCTCCAGGGGCGCGGTCTGGGCCTCGAGGCGGGCGCGGCGGGTTTCCAGGCGCTCGCGGGCCGCGCCGTGGAGGCCCAATCCTGCGGCCAGGGCAGCCACCAGGGCCAAGACGAGGGCTCCCCGGCGACTGGAGCGCCCCCAGAGGACCAGGCCGACCAGGGCGGCCGCCAGCGCGCCCAGGGCAACGACGCCGGGCGGCTTCAGCCAGGCGGCCAGAGCGGTCCCGACGGCGAAAACCGCCGCCAGACCCACCAGAGGCGAGTCGGGCGGCGGTTTCTCGGCTCGGCGTATGGCGGGGCGGCTGCGCGGACCCTCGAGATCCAAACCGAAGCGCCCCGTCTCCACCGGTTACTTGCCTTTCCCGCGCTTGGCCCTGCTCCGCTTGCTTTTATCCTTGGAGGCCTTGGCGATGCGCTCCTCGACGGCGGCCCACTCCGCTTTGGGATCGAGCAGGCCGTCGGTGCGGCGGGCGTGAAGCCAGCGCCAGATGATGATCGCCACCCCGACCAGGGTGATCACGATGCTGATGATCTGGTTCTTGGACAGCAGGCCGCCCAGGGCGTGCATGTCGTCCTCGCGGTAGCGGTAGAACTCGATGAACAGCCGCCAGGCGCCGAAGAGGGCCACCATCAGCCCGAAGATCATTCCGTGGAAGCGCTTCCACTTGCGCTCGACCAGCAGCAGCAGGCCGAAGAAGGCGAAGCCGGCGGCGGATTCGAACAGCTGGGTCGGCAGCACCGGCGTGCCCGGCAGGATGCCCGTTTTGATCGAGTACGCCAGGGCGTTGTTGGGAAAGACCACCCCCAGCCAGGAGTCCGTCGGCCGACCGAAGCAGCAGCCATTGAGGAAGCAGCCGATGCGGGTCAGCCCCATGCCCAAGGGCACCGCCGGGGCGAGGATGTCGGTGATCTCCCACAGGGGCTGTTTCTTGACGCGTAGATAGATAAGCGAGCCGATTGAGGCGAGGATGAAACCGCCGAAGAGCATCAGGCCGCCGTCCCAGATACGCAGCAACTGCAGGAAGGGCTCGCCGGTGATCGCGTAGGCCTCGTAGTGGAAGACGAAGTGGAACAGCCGGGCGCCGATGACGGCCGACAGCAGGATCACCAGGGAGAGGTCGTAGATGTGGCGGGGATCGATACCGCGGTTACGCGCCCGGTTGGCCGAGACCAGCATTCCGACGACGAAGGCCGCCGCCAGCATCAGGCCGTAGGCGCGCAGGGTCAGCGGACCGAACTGCAACAGGGTGGGGTACATGAATCGTCCTTGGCTGAACTTGGCTGATCTTGACGAATTGATTAAGAAAACTGCGAAGCCGGAGGGGTGAAGTCGAAGACTCCATCTCGCCGATGGAGTTTTGTCTATTGTAACACGGCGCGGGGGGAGTTGCCCGCTTTACGCAGCCGACGGGACCAGGTATCATCAAGCCGCCGGATTCAACCCGACGTCGAGCTGGATTCCTGTGGGCATTTCACGCGTCTTGGACGGTCGGACAGCGCTTGGGATCGCAGACCCAATCTGGACCGAGTCGGGATTGTATCCTACTGATAATACTGATGATGACTCTCAGGTACTTGCAAGATAACCGGCAGTGAAAGTGACGGCAATCAACGAGCGTTATCTTAAGCAAATCCTATTATCAGCGCGCTTGAATACGCCGCGAGGGCGGATTGCCACCTGGAGCTAAATCCAGCAATAACAGGCAATAAGGGTGTGCTAAATGAACGTTTGATCAACAGTGTGCATTTCAGGGAAGTGAATCACAGTTTGGCAAGCCGCTCCCAATCAGCCTGATTTGGTCCGAACAGCTTCCAGAATGCCTAGCGCTGACAGGCTGCTATAGGATGTGTTATCCCTCGATATGTGATCGCTATCCGATAGCTTTTTCGCTCAATGAAGACTCGCGCAACCGGGATGCCACGCGGTGGAAAACCACGACCGTTGTTTAGCATTCAAATGCAAGCCCCAGGGGACTCAACCGGTCCAGCCACAGCCTGCGTAACCGGTTCGGTATCAGTGTCAACAGACATTTCTCACGCTGACTGATCCAGCTCTCACAAAGTCGACCTGGATCTATTCCCGCCAACGCGGCAGACCCAACCCGGACCGGGTTTACATGGTGCCGAGTTGATCCGGCGGCCGCGCATCAGTTCGCTGGTTAAACTGGGCAAGGTCCTCATTCGTGTTTGCTCGCCGAGGATGCAATGGAACTCCGCCACCTGCTGCTCACCCGGGACTTCCCACCGGCTCATCCCGGCGGGATGAGCAACTACTACGCCGGTCTGGTCGGCGCCCTGCCGCCGGAGCGGACGGTGGTCCTGACGCCGCGCTGCGACGGCGCGGTTGAGGCCGACGCGAGCTTCGCCTGCCGTGTACTGCGCCTGCCCGTCTGGCGCGGTTTCTTGAGCCAACGACGCTGGCGCGGAACGCTGCGTCGGGAACTGCGAGCGGGTGATCCGGCGCGGACCATCATCCACTGCGGCAACGCCAGCCCCTTCCGCGAGCTCTGCCACCGCGCCGCTCGGCGGAGCGGAGCCCGCCTGGTGATCTATTTCCACGGCAACGATCTGCACACGTTGGCCGGGATGCTGGCCGATGATCCGTCCAAGGCCGAGCGTTGGAGGGCCATCCGGCGCGACGCCCTCGCCGTGACCTGCAACAGCCGGGCCACGGCCCGGGCGGCCGAGCGGGAGCTGGGGGTCGCCGAGGAGCGCCTGCTGGTCCTGCATCCCGGCGTCGAAGAGCGTTTTCTGAGACTCGACGCCCCGCCCTCGGACTTCGACGGCAACAGGCCGCTGCGCCTGCTCAGCGTGGGTCGGCTGGTCCGGCGCAAGGGCGTCGACCGCACCCTGGAGGCCCTGGCGCTGCTGCGTGACCGGGGACGCCGGTTCGGCTATACGGTGGTCGGCGGCGGCGACGCCGCGCCCTACCGTCGCCTGGCCACCGAGTTGGGCATCGCCGACAGCGTCCGCTTCACCGGTCGCCTGGATGACGACGACCTGGACCACGAGTACCGCCGCTGTGATATTTTCGTGATGGTCTCCCGGCGACGCCCCGGCGATGTCGAGGGCTTCGGCATCGTCTACCTGGAGGCCGGCGCCTACGGCCGGGCCGTCGTAGCCGGGCTCTCCGGCGGCGTCCCCGAGGCCGTCCTCGACGGTGAGACCGGCCTCCTCGTCGACGACCCCGACTCGGCGGAAGAGATCGCCCGGGTCCTCGATCGCCTCTACGCCGATCCCGGCCTGGCGGTCAAGCTGGGCCGGAAGGCCCGTGAGCGGGTCAACCGTGAGTTCGGCTGGCGGAAGCTGGTCGATGACTACCTGGTCAAGCTCGGGGAGCGTCTATCCGCGGGGTGATTACCACCGGTATCAGCCGCTGGCGTCACCGAGTCGACGCCTTTCGCGGAGCGTCTGTTAGGTGATCCTCCCCCGATGCGACTCTCTAAGTTAGGGATCAGCACCAGAAACTGAACCAAGTATTCGCAACTCAGGTAAGCCGCAGCGAGAAGAGGTCCTGGTAACCACCCGCAGCGAGGCGTCAACCAGGAAGGCGGTTAGCGTTCGTAGCTGCTAAAGCGAGCAATAGAGCGTCGTCAGCAGCTCACTTACTCACGGCCTGGTTGAAACCTGAATGGAACCAACAGCCTTGGGCTTCCGGCGTTACTCAACGCAGGTCCAGGTGCGTCGCCACCTGGCATTGGTGCGACAATGCAGCGGTATGACAATGGCGCCGATTTTAGCTATCAAGCAACCAATGACAATCTATCAACTGGATGAGTCCGTTCAGGTGCGAGTGATAATCCCCTAAGTTATCGTTGTCGATCTGGTTCAGCGTAGTGGTTCTTTATCGTGAGAGCGGCGATCGGCTTCTATCGGCCGGAACGGTAACCGCGCCCCTCCAGGCTGAGAGCATCAATCATCTGTATCGCGCCTGATCCTTTGTCACTCGTTACTCATGGTTTTCGCCACTCCTGGCTACACACCCCGCGCCCTCGACGGTGACCAGCCGGTGAGGCCGCCTTCACCCCGCCGACGATGATCGAAAACCCGCCGGAACAGACCCCGCGGACCGCAGTCGAGGCTTTGGGCTTCACCGCCACGGTGCCCGTGGAGATCGTCCTGGCCGCCGGCCTGCGTCCCCTGGACCTGAACAACGCCCTGATCGGCGGCCCCGATCCAGCCGGAGCGGTGCGCGCCGCCGAAGAAGCCGGCTTTCCCCGCAACAGTTGCGCTTGGATCAAGGGTATCTACAGCACTATCAAGCGTATGGGCACTCGTAGGGTCGTCGGTGTCACTCAGGGGGACTGCTCCAACACCGAGGCGCTGCTGGAGATCCTGGCCGATGACGGCGTGACGGCCGTGCCCTTCGCCTACCCGGCAGATCGAGACCCCGCGAAGCTGCGCGACGCCCTGGCCGCCTTCGCCGTCGAGCTGGGCACCGATCTTGGCGCCGCCGAGGTGCGGCGTAGAGTACTCCTCGACCTGCGGCGGGACCTTGCCCGCCTCGACGAGTTGGTCGTGGCGGGGAAGCGCCGCGGCGCCGACTACTTCGACCTCGCCCTGGCCGCCAGCGACTTCGGCGGTGACCCGACGGCCTACCGCCGCCGCTTGGCAGAAGCGCTCGATCGCGGCGCGCAGCCACAAGACGGCGCTCTGCGTCTGGCCTATCTGGGCGTTCCGCCGGCCTTCACCGATCTGCTCGACCGCCTGGCCGACTTCGGCGCCGAGATCGTTTTCGCCGAGATACCCCGTCAGTTCGCCATGCCCGGTGAACCGGCCGACCTGATCGAGCAGTACCTGGCCTACACCTACCCCTATGGTATGGCCTTCCGCCTGTGCGATATCCGACCCGAATTGCGTCGGCGGCGGATCGACGGCGTGATCCACTACGTGCAAAGCTTCTGTTTCCGTCACATCGAAGATATTCTAGTCCGGCGTCAGATGCCCGACCTCCCCCTGCTTACGCTGGAGGGCGACCGCCCCGGCCCCCTGAGCCCCCGGGACCTGTTGCGCCTGGAGAGCTTCTGCGAGAGCCTGAGCCTGGAGCTTTGAGGGGTGTTGGTTAACGATCAGGCCCCGTTAACTCCAGGGCCTCGTAAAAGATGTTGGCATCACACACGATCCTGGATCAGTAATCTGCAAATCGAAACAGTATCCTCAATCAAGGGCGGTTGATACGAGATGGGATCGAATAACCCAATCCGGACCGAATCATGATTGTAAACTAGTGATAATACTAATGACGAATCTCTGAGACTTGTCACAAAACGGCCAATTAAAAATTGGCGGCATTCAACGGGCGCTAGTTGTAGCAGCTCTTGCAATCTGTACGCTTTTCTTTTCCCTGACAGCAATGGGCTATTGACTCTTTAGTGTTAAGGGCACACGAAATGAATCCTTGATCAAAAACGGCGCATTTCCGGGAAGTGAATAACAGCCCGACAAGGCGCTCCCAATCAGCCTGATTTGGTCCGAACACGTTCCTTGATGCCAACGAGATTATATCGAGCATCGATTCGGCTTACAGCCCTTACCGCATCCGTGATAACTAGTTAGAAGGATATGTCAATAGAGCCCTTGTGACCCAATTGACATCTTCGATGCTGATAACGACAAGTAGCAGATGAAAGGCCACCGAGTCGTTTAAAGGGAAAAGGGATTCGCGAAGAATGTGGAAATCCACTTAAACGCCACAAACAGCCAGCTTGATGCGCACATTAATTGGCCTGCTAACCGCCTCCATTTGAAAAGAACGACGCCCGTGGTGAGATCGGGGCGTCGTCGCAGTCAAAGCGCTGCCTGTTTCGGCTTCGCGGTTGCCCTTATTTGGAGGGCGAAGCGGCGTTGAGCTCCGCGAGCAGCTCCTTAAGCTCCAGGCCGTGGAGCAGGGCGTAGAGCTCCAGGGTGGCCTCGGCGGCGGCCGGGCAGTTCGTGCAGTCGGCGTCGGCGTGACGCTTGAGGACCGCGGCCGGACCCGGGGGGCCTTCGAGGACCTCGGCGACGAGGGTGGACGCCGTATGGACAGCGCCTTCGTTCATGGTGTCACCGCTTTCGCGTCGATTGCTCAGGACTCCCCGCCCTTGTCAGCTCCTTCGTCGCCCTTGCCGGCAACCTCGTTGAGGTCGCTCATCAGCTTGCCGATGTCGGTTATGCCGTGGCCCATGGCGCCCTGCTCGATGGTCTCGAAGTTGGCTACGTGGCAACCGACGCAGTGCAGGCCGTGGGCGAAGAAGACGGGGACGGTCTTGGGGTACTTCTTGACCACCTCTTCGATGATCATGTCTTTGGAGATCAACTCGGCCATGGCTCTCCTGTTCAAGGTTTGCGACGACCCGGCCGTTACCGGGCTCGTCCGTCAAGGGGTTTTCGAAGGCCGTCGATGAAACGCCCTGGAAAGTTTTGCCATCCGGCCGTCGGCCGGCCGCCCTTCAGACTCCGGCGGCTCTGAACAGCCAAGTCGTAAACCGGACCGCCGTCGACTGTTTACATTGTAGCTCAACCCTTCGGGCATTGCAATCCAGGGGTCCCCACCTTGACAGTCCCGCGGTCCCCACCTATACTTCTACCTTCCGCCGCCCGGCGTAGCGGTTTACAATCGAACCCAACGCAACCGATCCGGGAGTGCCAATGCCTCAACGCTTCTCCGTTTCCGGCGCGCGCGGCCGCTACGGCGACGGGATAGACCCCCGTCAGGCCCTCGACCTGGCCGCCGCCTTCGCCCAGCTCATCGACGACGGCCCGGTGATCCTGGGTCGGGACACCCGCTGGACCAGCCCGGTGCTGCGCCGCTCGGTGATCGCCGCCCTGACCGGCTGCGGCCGCCGGGTCATCGACATCGGCGTGGTGACCACCCCGACGACGCAGTTGGCCGTCGAGTGGCGCGAGGCCGCCGGCGGCGTCATGCTCACCGCCAGCCACAACCCGGTGGACTGGAACGGCCTCAAGTTCATCGCCCGCGGCGGCACCTTCCTCACCGACGCCGACTTCCGCCGCCTCAAGGCCATCTATGACGAAGACGACCAGCGCTGGGCCGCCCATGACGAGGTCGGCCTCCGCCTGCGCTGGGACCACGCCGTCGAGCGCCACCTCGACGCGACCCTGCAACTCGTCGACGTCAAGCGCATCGCCGCCGAGAACCTGCTGGTCGCCGTGGACTGCTGCGGCGGTGCCGGCGGGGTGATCATCCCCAACCTGCTGGACCGTTTGGGGGTGCGCCACCTCGACCTGGGCTGCCGCACCGACGGCGTCTTCACCCGGGACCCCGAGCCCCTGGCCGCCAATCTGGACGAGCTGCGCAAGCTGACCGCCGAAAGCAAGGCCGTCCTCGGCCTGGCCTACGACTCCGACGTCGACCGTTTGGCCCTGGTCGGCGAGAACGGCGAACCACTGGGGGAGGAGCGCACCCTTCAATTGGCGACCCTGGCAGTCCTTGAGGCCCACGGCGCTCCCGGCGCCCGGGTGGCCTGCAACCTCTCGACCAGCCGCTGCCTCGAGGACATCGTCCTGAGCCACGGCGGCGAGCTGCTGCGCGCCCCGGTGGGCGAGATCAACGTCGTCGAGGCCATCCGTGACAACGGCTGCCTGATCGGCGGCGAGGGCAACGGTGGTGTGATCTACCCGGCGCTCCACCTGGGCCGCGACGCGATCATCGCCACCGCGCTGATCCTGGAACAGTTGGCCCGCAGCGGCCGCGCCCCCGGTGATATCCTGGCCGAGTACCCCGCCTACACCATCATCAAGGAGAAGCGCCCGGTGCCGGACGCCTCCGCCCTCGAAAGCGCCTACGCCGCCCTGCGCGAGCGCTACCCCACCGCCGAGCCCGACGAGCGCGACGGTCTGCGCCTGGCCTGGGAGGATAGCTGGCTCCAACTGCGCCCCTCGGGCACCGAGCCCGTGGTGCGCATCTTCGCCGAAGCCCCCGACAAAACCGCCGCCCGCGAGCTGATCGCCGCCGCCAACGAGGCCCTCCAGTGAGTAGCCTTGGAGAGCCGCCCCCCTTCACCTCTCCCGTAATCGGCGTCGCCCGCACACCCTACCTGACCAGCGAGCAGGCCCCACGCCAGGGTGCTTTGGCGTTGCGAACGCGGGCTCGACTCGTTATCCACGATGACTACCTGCCGGCCCTTGACGGCCTCGAACGCTTCAGCCACCTGATCGTCCTGTTCGCCTTCGACCACATCAGCCCCGAGGAGCGCAGCCTGCGCGGGCGACCCCCGGGCAGCGGCCTCGAGGTCGGCGCCTTCGCTTGCTGCACCCCGCGCCGCCCCTCGGGTCTGGGGCTGGACATCTGCCGCCTGCTGAGCCGCGAGGGAGACACCCTCCACGTGGCCGGGGTGGATATGCTCGACGGCAGCCCGCTTATCTCCATCCGGCCCTACATCGCCCGGGTCCACAGCTTCCCCGAGGCGTCGGGGGGCTATCGGGGCCTGGACTTGTCATAGCCCGCTCGACCCGTTGATGACGCGGGTTTGCTTGACCGGTGTCAGTGGCGTCAACCGCTCATTGATTGATCCGACCGTCGGGGTTGTCCGACGGTCTTATAGCACCAGGCAATCGGCTTTCACTTGGGAGACAAGAGCGCGGTTGCTCCGGGCCTCGCCTGCGAGGCACCACTAAACGGGATCAGCAACTGAAAGGTAACCTACATCGAAAACTCAACAGCGCGGCATTTGGAACAGCAGTGCTGACTACCGCCTCATGAATGGCTTTGAGATTATCACTCGCACCTGGACCGACTCATCCAGCTAATAGACTGTCATTCATTGCTTGATAGTTCACACTCGCCGCCATTGTCATCCCTCTGCATTGTCTTTTCAGCGCAGGTGGCGATATACCTGGACCTGCGTTGAGTAACGCCGGAAGCCCAGGGCAGTTGATTCCGCTCGGGAGTCGACCAGGTTGTGAGACAATGACCTGCTGACGACGCCCTATTGCTCGCTTTAGCAGCTTCGGCCCCTACCTGACTTCGCTGGTTGACCTTGAGCTGGGGGTTTTTTGAGGCCCCTTCGCGATGCGGCCTCCCTGAGTTGCGAATACCTGGTTCGGTTTCTGGTGATGATCCCTAGCAGTTAGCTTTAACTCAGGTGAGCACATCGAGCGAGAGGCTTGGGGTAGCTACGTGGATTAGCAGATGGTTGGAATGCCAGAAGCAACGTAACCGCACACCAACAAACTGCTTGAAACCGTTGGCCTCGATGACTATGCCTCGTTCCTAAGTGGTCTATAATTATGCACATATAACAAGTGAGCGTCGCGGGATAGAGGTTGCAGTCAAAACTTGATTCTGCATGGCATCGTCTCAGCCGCACTTTCAAAAAGGGTCGGAGTTTCGAGTTCGAGCCGGCTGGTCTGGGATCGTGTGTGATGCCAACATTTAACCTTTGGCATCCTGGAACGTGTTTGGACCAAATCAGGCTGATTGGGAGCGGTCTGCCGGGCCGTTATCGACTCCCTGAAATATACCTTCTTGCAGCAAGCGTATATTTGGCATGCTCTTATTGCTTGATATTATGACACTATGGCTTCTGTGGCAATCTGCTGTCAGTGCTGATACAGGTCCGCTGATCTCAGTGCTCGATCTTAGGCGGGCCAAGCTGTCAGGGCAGTTGCATCTGCCCTGACAGCGGATTGCCGCTGACTCCCATGTAAGGAACATATCCAATCCTCCCGACGTATCTTTTCAATACCCCTTCATTCGTAACCCGGGAGGAAACCATGCGCAAGAGCATCTTCACCCTGTTACTGATCCTGCTCGCCACCTTCGGCGTCAGCGGTCCGGCGGCCCTGGACGGACTCAGCGCGGCGACGGCGTCCGTGTCGACTCCGCTGACGGAACTCCAGAACGAGCTGCGGATGGGCTCGCCCGTCGAGGTTGGCGGCGCCCTGGTCTACGGCCTGTACAAGGACGCCTGGCCCGATGCGGCCTACCTGACGCTGGATACCGCCGTCGAGAAGGGCTGGATCGAGCTGCGCGAGCTGGAGAACGCCGAGGTCAACCAGATCGAGGTGGTCTGGGACCTGCCCGCGCCGACGCTGATCCTGGCCGGACAGATGATTCGCGGCGCCCAGCAGGACCGGGTGTTCAGCCGCGACGTGCTGCTCGAGGGCCGGGGAGCTGCGCCGCTGCCCGTCTACTGCGTCGAGAGCGGACGCTGGAGCGGCGGCTCGGACTTCGCCTTCTCCGGCGCCCTGGTATCCAACGCGGTCCGCGGGACGGTCAACGACCAGCGGGACCAGAGCGCGGTCTGGGCCAAGGTCTCCGAGGAGCAGGCCCGGGCCGAGGTCAGCTCATCGAGCGAGGCCTACCGCGTCGTCCTGGAAGACGAGACCATCAGCGAGGCCCGCGAGGAACTGGCCGAGGTCCTGGACGAGCTGGCCGCTGAGGAAGGCGCCTGCGGCCTGCTGGTCATCGGCGACGGCGTGCTGATCGGGATGGACGCCTTTCTCAATCCGGCGCTTTTCGCCAGCCACACCTCGGAGCTGGCAGCGGCCTACGCCCCGCAGATCGCCGGCCTGTCCGAGGATGTCGTGGTTCATCCCGAACCCGGCAAGCTGGCCGCCGGGTACCTGCGCGAACTCAGCGGTCTGGAGGTCCGCGGGCTGACCGACCAGCCGACGGATTACGGTGATTTCATGGTCGTCGACGGCACTCTCAGCGGCGGAATGCTGCTGGACGAGGGCCACATCCTGCACGTCTTCCTGGGTCCCAACCTTCCCGAGGATGTCTCCCCGCCTCCGGACCTGGGTTTCGAGCAGCGGATGGAAGGGGATTAGCCCCGACCCGGACTGATTGAACACAAGCGGCGCCGTCCCGGGGGACGACGCCGCCTGTCATTGTCGGCGCCACTGGGTGGCGCGGGGATGTCGCGGCGCCACCGCCCGCCTGGGTGGGGGCCGTCGCTAGAGTTGTTCGGCTTGCCCGACCGTTGCGCTGACTGCCGCGGGCATCAACGGGTTTGAGCATTGGTCAGATAATGCTCCGCCCGGGGGAGTCGGCTTGCCGGAGCAATCAAAAACGCCGACTGTTACCCGCGCATCGAGTTGTCAGAACGGTCCCGGAATCAGGTAGGCGGCCCGAGCAGATCAAATGAAGCCCCCCCCTGCGCAACATCGCCTGTGGCTTTCCCCCATTCAGTCGCATCGCCACCTTCGCTCTTCATTTACACGATGATGACGAAGCGCCTTCGTCACGGGGGCGTCAATCGAAGAGCCGCAGGTCCTCCCAGCCGTCCTCGTTGGCGGCCTTCAGACGGTTGGCCAGGTTCGAGGTGTGCAGCTCCAGCTTGTGGCCGTTGGGATCGACGAAGTAGAGCGAGAGCCCCTCGCTGCGGTTCTCCTGCCAGATGGGCGCCCCGGAGAGGATCACCCGTTTGCTGAGCTCGGGGAAGTCCTTCGGGGTGACGTTGAAGGCGATGTGGCTGTACTCCTCGGGCATCTGAGAGCGCAGGTGGGGATCGACGACCAGGGCCAGCCAGAACTCGCCGGAGACCAGGTAGGCTCCCGTCCGCCACTTGGCCGCCGGCGCGAAGCCCAGCACCTCGGTGTAGAAGCGCACCGATTCATCCAGATCGCGCACCGAGAGGGTCACATGATTGACACCGGTGATCATATGCTAATCAACCTCCAATGGGTCCATGCCGAGGCCGCTTTGCTCCAGCTTTCCGACCTCGGGGGTACGTTAGATATTCTTGCAAGATGCGTGCCAACTAATGCGTTCTGGACGAAGCAATCTGACTTCGATTGAGTTCATCAACTGTGGTGACGATGTCGTCCTCAAGTGAGTACAGCCACGACTGCGCGCATTGAAGATCGTAAGATCGACGAGACAGGGCGACACGGCACACAGCACCACAACTTGCCGCCGCCGCATTTCGGACCAGCCCGGGGAGCGACCGGAATACCAACAGGCGTGGGAGCGGTATCCCTCTCGATGAGGATCGACTGCGCGGTTCCTGCTCCGAACACCATTCAGGTCAAGCAGATTTACCTAATATTATTCGAAAAAATATCACACGTACTTGAACGGGCATTTTTACTAAGGGCTTATTAATATGTACATTATGGCGATTCTGGCTGTCATTGTTTGTGCCTTGCATGGTTGCGAAAAGCAGGCTCGCTCAAAGAATGCGCTTCTAAGAGGACGCTGAGAGTCGGGTATTCGCGACTCCTGACTTGCCTCTCGGACTCACCAGATGGAATGAGCCTGAACGCTTTCAGATAGCTGTTTGAGCTAATACAAAACATCTTTGGCTCGTCGAGCAAATGCCTTTCGTGAGATAGTTGTCAGCATTTCCTTTCCTAAATGCCGCTCTTTTGTGTTTTCGACATAGGTTTAATATCAGGCGATAATCCCTTACCGGATTATCAGATAGCAGATACTTATAGCATAAACTATATTAAAGCATTTATCGAGCTGTGTATACTAGAATTCATAAATAGATCACCGTCGACAACCGAACCAATATCGGTGGCTGCTGAGAGCTACCGCGAGGGAGCGGTTCTTGACGCTTGCTTTGCTGATGGTGTCGATTCGATCAAGCACCTGACCGATCCAGGGGCCAAGTCAAGCCACAGCCGCCTGTCGGTTGGCTTTCATCAGTTGAGGCATCCGAACCGCCGGTGTGACCGCCGTCTTTCCGACCTTCTTCCGCGCCAAGTAAACGCTTTCTAAGCGCTACTAAACGCTAGGGATCATAGAACACGGTCGGACTAGGTCAGGGCGGATAAAGAGAGGATCACCAAGCGGTGGTCGCCGTCTGGTGCGCCGTGCTTGCATCCCGATATCATCATGCTTAGCATATATACTTGTTGTTGATGCACTTATGAGACGAGCAGAAACCGGATGGGCGTTACGTGCAAGCTACTAGAATAGTAGGTTATCCACAGAGCATACTCCGTATTATCGTCACTTTTTGTCTGTTGATAGGTGACAGGTGTTTCTGATACAACACGCTTATTATCAGCAGATTACAATCAAAACCAGGTTTGAACAGGCTATATGATCCCTAACGCGATATGCGGCAAGAGGTGGTGTCGGCAAAGAAAAACCCGCCCGAAGGGCGGGTTGCTTGTCAAAGAGGCAGTGGCGTGTCTTATTGCCTGGGTTTGTCGGACTCAAGCCCTGGCGAGGACACTCTCCAGGATACGGCGGCGCCGCCGAGCGAGTTCGGGGTCGCGGGCGGGGTTGCGCAGGGCGCGCTCGGCGGTCGGGGCGGCGTAGCGCAGCTCGTTACGACTCAAGCCCGGCATGGTGTCCTCGAGTTCAGCGAGCAGCCGCAGGGTGTAGTATAAGGAGAAGCGAAGCCGGCGCCCGCCTTCGTCGCGGTGTTCGGCCAGGGGCCGCATTCCCGCGGCCAGTCGCTCCTCGGGCTGATCGAAACCACCGGCGGTGACGTTGCGCCAATAGCCCACGCTGCACGCGCCGCAACAGAACAGCCCCACCTGAGCGCCATCGGGGCCACGGTTGGCGTCGACGAACTCCCGCGCCCGGCGGCGGGAGTCATCCCGAGTGGCGGCTACTTCGGGTTCCTCGACCTCCAGTCGCACCAGGGTTCGGCGGGCCTCCTCGCCCAAAACGTGGGCCAATTGGGCCCGGTTGGTCAGGCGCTCGCCGGAGTAGAGCCGGGCGCCCTCCCGTTAATCCCGCTCCGTCGGTGCGGCAAGGCCCCGTTAGCTACCGGGGAGTCCGGCCCGCCCGGACAGCCAGCCGGCGATGCCGGCGCGCTTTTCGGGTTCGAGTGGTCGGCCTTCGAGTCGGACCCGTTCCAGATTATCGAGGGTCCGCGCCAGACTGTTCTCCACCAGGATTTCCATTTCGTTCTCCTCGGGCGGGATTGTCTGGATCGGCTCCTCAGCTCTTCAGCGCCGTGTGGAAGGGGCGCAGCTCGGCGGTCATCAAGCCGCCAGCCACGGCGGGATCGGCCTCCACCAGCTCCCGGGCGGCCGCCTCGTCGGCGACGCGCAGGATCACCAGGCCCAGGGGGTCGTCGTCGGTGGTCCGGCCGGCCAGCACCAGGCGGCCGCGTCCAGCAGGCGCTGGAGGTAGTGGAAATGCTTGGCGACCAGGGTCTCGTCGTCGGTGGTCCAGGCTTCGTCGTCGCGCAAGCGGGGGACGAGGCGCAGGGTGTAGAGGAACTCCGGTGTGGGGCTCATCTCAGTCCTCGTGATGGACGCGGAAGCGCAGCAGGGCTCCCACACCGCCGTGGGGGGCCAGCTCGTCGGTCCGACCGGGCAGGTGCTCGACGTGGGCGGCGGTGGATTCGGCCCTGCCGGTGAGCTCCTCGGCCAGCTCCGCGTCCACACCCTCGTCGAGGAGCAGCACATCGACGGAGCCGTAGGTCAGGCAGCGCTGGACGTCCTCTAGACCGCCGGCGGCCAGCCCGCCGCGACGCAGCTCGCCCCGGAAGTGCTCCAGCAAGGCTTCCTCCTGCTCGCGCTCGGCCTTTTCCATCAGCGGTCCCAGGCGCCAGAGCAGGTCGTCCTCACCGGCCTCGACATCCCAGGCGATCCGGCCGATGATCCGCCCGGCGACGGCTTTGGGCAGCTCGCGCTCCAGGTCGCCCAGCATCCTCTGGCGACCGACCAGGGCCACGCGCTTGATGCCCTCCTCGCGGAAGATGCGCTCGGCGCGCTGGGCGGTCTCGACCAAAAGATGCTTGACCTGCTTGGCCCGCCGACGCTGGTAGCGCATCTGCGACCAGCCGCCCACTTTGACCAGGTTCTTGATCTGCTTGCGGAAAGAATCGCTCTCCTCGAGGGCCCGTCCGGCGGCGATGTAGATCCGCGCCCCGGTGTTGTCCACGGCGATGACGCCCACGGGCTCGAACTCGTCGAGCAGCACGGCCAAGGGATGGATCAGCGCCTCGTCGTCGACGACGACCCGCTGGGCGGGTGGGGCGGGCAGCTCGACGGTCTCGAGGTAGTCGGCGCCCAGGTCGCAGAAAACGGCCAGGCCGGGACCGTCATAGCCCCCGGCGTGGCGCTCATTGACGGCGTCGCGGACGAAGGGCAGTGCCTCGTCGAACTTGGACCGCTCGCTCTCGCTCAGGTCACGACGCCGCTTGTCCAACTCGCGCTCGAAGAGCTGCTTGGCGTAATCCCAGCCGCGGCTGGTGTCCAGGTAAACGCTCAATACGCTGCGCTCGGTCTCGGCCAGGGCGGCCAGCTCGCTGAGCAGCTTCTCGGTTATCTGCAAGGTCGTCCTCCGGGTTACAGTTGTCGTTGTCTGTCTTGGCTCAGCGTCGATTATAACAACCCTGCGCCTCGTCGTCACCGACGAACCCTCTACGGGTATGTGAGAAAACGGGCGGATCTTTGAAATCCGCCCGTCTCCATCCATCTCGTCATCCTTGGAGCCCGCCGGCTCAGCGCGTGATCACCAGGCGGCGCGTGACGGACTCCGTGTCGCTTTCCAGGCGGTAGAGGTAGACACCGGGGGCGCAGTCCGAGGCGTCCCAGCCCACGCTGTGGCGCCCGGAGGCGCGCTCGCCGTCGACCAGGGTGGCCACACGTCGTCCGGCCAGGTCGTAGACGGCCAGCTCGACGGCGGCGGCCTCGGCCAGGGCGTAGTCGATGCGCACCAGCCCGGCGGCGGGGTTGGGGTAGCTCTGGCGCAGGGTGAAGGCGCGGGCCTCGAACTCGCCGGCGAGCCACTCGGCTGTACCGACGTAGACCCGGCAGGGCAGGTCGGAGGCCGTCTCGGCGGCGCTGAGCTCGACGCGGTCTTCGGCCAGCAGGTCGACGCGGCGGCCGCTCGGGGTGATCAGCACCGCGGCGAAATCGGCGGGCCAGCCGTTGACGATGCTCCAGGACAGGCGGGCCGCGCCGACGGCGTCGAGGTGGAAGCACCACTCGGCGCCGTCGTCGTAGCTCGGGCGGATGTCGGTCAGGTAGCGCCCGGCTGCGGGACCCCAGTCGTTGTGATCGAAGAAGAGGTTGGGCAGTCCGGCCAGGGGCGGGGGATCGTGACGCTCGAGGGCGTCGGCGTCGGGACGGGCCAGGGGGTCCACCCCCAGGTAGTGCAGGGCGTCGATCCCGCTGTCGGTGGAGAGGGCGAACTCGAGGCGCCAGTTGTCGGTGTCGCCCCAGGCCGCTGCGGTTGCGCAGCCGTCGAGTGTAGCGCCGAGGGCCCCGGGGTTCGGCGCGGTGACGCCCGGCGAGGTCGCGGCGCTGACGGCGGGCAGGTCGCCCCGGTTGGAAGAAACCGGCGAGACGACGGCGGGAGTATCCTCATCGCCGCCGGTGCCGACGGGTTGGTGGCGGGTGGGCTTGATGAAGTAGGCGCCGTCGCCGTCGGCGTGGATCCAGTAGCCCTCGCAGAGCGTCAGGTACTCGCCGGCGTCGTCGTAGCCGTTGTCGGTGTAGGCGATGGGCGGCTCGACGGAGAAGGTGCCGTCGGTGGAGCACTCCTCCCAATCGACCTCGAAGGTGAAGGGACAGGCCACCCAGTTCCAACCCTGGGTGAACTGATACTCGAAGGGTTCGCCGCAGTCCAGGGTGGTGGCGTCCTCCAGGGTCACGCTCTCCAGGCCGTCGCGGGCGATCATCCAGAAGACGTGGCCCTGGCGCAGCAGGAAGTCGTCGACGCCGGGATCGTACTCGTCGTAATCGCCGCCCGCCTTGTCGTAGATGAACATCCGCCAGTCGCCGGACTGGTAGGAGCCCAGCTCGTCGGAGAACTGGCTCTCGGGATCGTCGGAGGCGTCGGGGAACTTGAGCGGCAGGCTGATCAGGCGGTAGTCGGTCTGCAGGCCGCCCGAGGGCAGGAAGAAGTCGACGTCGACGGAATCGGCGTGAATCTGGGGGTAGAGGCCGCTGGCGCCGGAGACGAAGCCTTCGGGGAACCAGCTTTCGCCGCCGCCGGTGTCCAGGGCGTAGAAGCCGTACTTGAGGCCGCCGAGATCGAAGTCCGACGAGCCCAGCACCGCCTCCCACTGGTCTTCGGCGGAGTTGTAGCTCATGATCTCGACGTTCCAGTCCAGGGTGCCGCCGGCGGCGTAGTAGAGCTGGACCTCCTGGACGTCACCGCTGAGAAACGAGCAACTGATGGTGTTGTCTTGGTCGTACTCCAGGGTGGTCGGGAAGGGGTGCTGATCGTCGAACTCGGGACCGGCCGGAGAGAAGCTGCCGTCGATGGTCACGCTGCCGATGACGGGGTTGCCGCCGTAGTCGATCAGATAGTTCTGACCGCCGTCCAGGCTGAAGTCGATCATGTCACCGGGCTCGACGGTGGGGCCGTAGCCGTCGTACTCCAACAGGGTGACCACCACGGTGTCGTTGGGCTGATTGGTTTCGCTGTAACCGAAGTCGAGGATGCCGTAGGTCGAGTTCCAGGTGTGGTCGTTGGTCAGGGGCAGCACATCGTCGACGTCGGTCCAGCCGTCGGCGTCCTGAACCGGCTCGCTGAAGACGATCTCGACGTAGTCGCCCTGGTCGATGCCCGGCTCGCCGCCGAAGTCGTAGGCCGTGGCCGAGAGGGGGTAGGGCTCGGCGCCGTTGAGGGTGAAGGACCAGACCTCGTGGCTGTAGCGGTCGCCGCCGCCGTCGTCGACCACAACGCGCCAGTAGTAGATTCCGTCGGCCAGACCGTCGATGTCCACGTCGAGATCGCTGACGGGGCCGAACTCCGTGGTGTGTTCGGCGGGGAAGTCATCGTAGGGCGAGACCTGCAAAGTGTACTGCAGGGGATCGCCCTCGTAGTCGCTGGCGGCCAGCCATTGGAAGGTGTAGGGCAGTCCGGTGAGCTCGATGCCGTTGACGGGTAGTTCGAGATTGCAGGGGTTGGGCGGGTAGTTGTCGCAGGTGGTGTAGCCCAGGCCGTCGTTGGGATCGACATCGTTGAAGCTGTAGACGATCATCGGGTAGCCGGCGTCGTCGCAGGTGATGTCGGCCATCGGAGTGTCGGCGCTGCGCGGGGTGAAGTCGTCGACGACCCAGAGGTCGTTGATGTCGTCGTAGCGCAGCATTTGATACTTGTACTCGCCGCCGTCGTCGACGGCGTAGACCACCCGGGGGTAGACGCCGGGGTCGGCGGCGCCCTGGGCCAGATAGAGGCTTATCGGCCAGCCGTTCAGGGGGTACACATCGGGGATGCTGAGTTGAATCCAGTTCTGCAAGCCGGTCGCGAAATCCCAGCACAGGTGCAGCAGGCTGTCGGAATCATCGAGGTAGGCGACGTAGACCTCTTCGGCGGCGGAATAGGGGTTCAGGATGTAGGCGGCGTCGAAGGGGCTGGTTACCGTATCGCAAACCACATAGCTGGTATCCCAGGTCTCGCTTCCGGACTGCCAGGCCGCGGCGTTGAGCTGACCGTTGTTGCCGCTGTAGACGCCGGCGCGCAGGTAGGGATCGTAGACCGCCGCCGAGTAGTTAAAGTCGTTGTATGTGCCATACCAGAGCTGGGGTCCCAGGGTGTAGAGGTTGGGCGCCTCCTGCTTGTAGAGCTGGTAGTAGTCGGCTCCGCCGCCAATGTCTTCGATTCCGGTCAGCACGACGCCCTCGCCCTCGAAGGGGATCAGGCTCAGGCTGCGGAAGTAGTTGTCCGTAACCAGGCCGGTCTCGCAGTGGTCCCAGTTCGCGCCGTCGGTGTAGAGGGTGTAGAGCAGACTGTCGTCGTCGTTGGTGATGGCGAAGTAGGGCAGCGTGTTGTAGTCCAGGCCGAAATCGAACTGCTGGCCGAAGCTCAGCGCCCCGAAGGAGCCGCCGATGTTCTCACCGACCCAGTAGCCCGCCGTGTCGTCGTAGACCATCACGGCGCCGCCCTGCTCCAATGCGCCGACGTAGTAGGACATGTCTCCCGAAGAGTAGACGACCACGGGCGGCGCGAGGACCTCGTAACCGGTCTGCAGGACGTCGTCGTTCCATCCCGCGGCGGCGATCAGGGGCAGGCAGAGCAGTGATACAATGAACAGGCGGGTGCGGCGCATGACATCCTCCGGTTGCCTTTCGGTCCCCTATCACGCTGAGAGTGGCGACCGACGGGATTAACTATCTTTCGACATCCTAAGTATAGCCGTTCCGGGCTTTTTCTTCACTTCAAAGTGAAACCCGGCGGCGTTGCCCCGCGCGGGGTGTTGATGCTAGGATTCCAGGGTGAACGACCGGCCCAAGGGAGCCGCGATGATACCCGAGCGATGGTACGCCGTTCTCGACTCCCGGGAGCTGCCCCACCGCCGTCCCGTCGGAGTGCGCCGCCTAGGCCGCGAGCTGGTCTTCTGGCGCACGGCCGACGGTGTCTCCTGCGCCGTGGACCGCTGCGCCCACCGCGGCGCCGCGCTCTCGGCGGGCGATCTGACCGCGGGACGCCTGCGCTGTCCCTTCCACGGTTTCGAGTACGACGCCGCCGGGCGCTGCCGGCTCATCCCGGCCGACGGCCGCGCCGCCGAGGTCCCCGGGCGCTTTCAACTGCGGACCCTGCCCGCCCGGGAACGCGAGGGCCTAATCTTCGTCTGGCTGGGCGAGGGCGCGCCGGACCCGCCCGAGCCGACCTTCTTCGACGAACTCGTCGGACGACGCTGGGGAGGCTTTCACGAATCCTGGCCCGTCCACTACTCCCGGGTGGTCGAGAACCAGCTCGATCTGGCCCACCTGCCCTTCGTCCACCGCACGACCATCGGCCGCGCCGGTCGGACCCTGGTCGAGGGACCGCGCTGCCGTCTCGAAGGCGACCGGTTGCTGGTCTGGTTCGACAACGCACGCGATAGGGGCGTCCCGCCGCGCGACGCCGCCGAGCTGGGGCCGCCGACAGGGCCTCCGCTGCTGAGCTTCCTCTTCCCCAATCTCTGGTGGAACCGCCTCGGCGACAGGTTCGGCGTCTTCGCCCCCGTCGACGACGAGAACACCATGATCTACCTGCGCTTCTATCAGCGCATCGTCCGCCTGCCGCCCCTCCGCCGGCTGTTCAACTTCGTCGCCAACCTTTACAACCGGCGCATCCTGCGTCAGGACCGCCGCGTAGTCGTCACGCAGCGGCCCCGCCGTTCGAGCCTCGTTTCCGACGAAATGCTGATCGCCGCCGACAGGCCCATCGTCCTCTACCGCCGCCGCCGGGCGGAACTCCAACACCAACAGCCATGAGCCCACTGACCCGGATCATCCTGAGAAGCTTCGTCATCGGCGCCCCGGCGACCCTGGTCGTCTTCGAGCTCCTCGTCTACCTGCGCTCGAAGCGCCACCTCGTCGGTCATCTCAACAACAGCAGCTACACACCTTTCCGCAAGATCATGGCCGTGGCCTCGCTGGCCGCCGTGGTGGTGATGTACCTGGCCGTCCTGGCGGCCCTGGTTTTCAAACGCGGTATCCGCGACCTGGGAGATCTCGGCCTGGAGGGCATCGGCGTGATGCCCTACCTGACCCTGGCACTGACCGGTCTGGGCCTGATCTTCCTGCTGGGCTCCATGCTCCAGCTCGGCCGGGGGCTGCGCTTCTTTCTGCCCGAGGGCGGCGCCGCGCGGCTGATCACCAGCGGCTTCTACGCCTTCTGCCGCAATCCCGTCTCCCTGGGGCTGATCCTGCTCTTCACGGGCCTGTTCCTCATCGTCCCCAGCGCTCTCTACCTGGTGGTCCTGGTGATCTTCGTTCTGGGCAACCACCAGCGGGTGCTGGCCGAGGAGGACCACTTGACCGATACCTTCGGCGCCGACTACGCCGTCTACCGTCGCCGTGTGGGTCGATATCTGCCCCGCCTCCGACGCTGAGTCAACCCCCGGTTGGAGTGAGCGCCACCAGACCGAGTCAGGGGGGCTTTGGGTATGTCGACGGCGGTTTCATGTTTGGACGCCTTGGCTTTATCACTCGATGATGAACAGGTCTACTCCGCTATCAGGTTGTCAATTAGCGCTTTATCGCTTAGCTATCCACACATTTCCATGGTCGGGTCTTCGGCAATCAACCTCGCCTCGCTCATAATGTTGCAGGAAGCCAATAAACAGTAGGTTCTGCCGGTTACCCCGCAAGCTGATAATGAGGGATAAGCTAATAGTTGTCTATTGAATGGTTCAGCACAGGAATCATCACCAGAGGCTGAACCAAGCATTCGCAAGTCAGGAAAGCCGCATCGAGAAGGTGGTTTGGTAACTGCCCGCGGCGAGGCGTCAACCAGCGAAGGCGGATAACGGTCGAAACGTCTAAAGCAGACGATTTCACCGCCGTTAGCAGGGGCCTCGCGAGGGGCATATCTCGAGGATTCTCTCCTCATGCAGCGCTATGCTTTACCGATGTGCGTTTCCTGACGATCCCCATGCAAAACGTGGCAATCGATAAGGGCGGGTCTCCCCGCCCTTGGTTGGTACTCAACTCTTTGACGCCGCTACTCCAGCGTCTTGATCGTTCCCCAACTGGCGTCCTCGACGGCGTAGCCGGTGACCTGGAAGCTCCAGACCTCGTCAACGCCCATATCGTTGCCGGCGTTGTCTTCGAGGGTGCCGGCCACGGTGCAGGTGATCTCGTCGGGGGGCAGGTCGGCGTCCGGGGTGAAGGTGCAGACGACGTCGTTGGGATCGGTGTCGTCGATATCCAGGCCGCCGCTGATGGCGCCGTTGGAGCCGCTGACGGTTATGACGATGCCGCTGGACATGGTGGTGTCTTCGACATCGAAATCGATGGTCGAGGTGTTGATGCCCGAAGAGTCGTCGGTGCAGTGGAAGACGATGTCGCTGCCGGGATCGACGCCGGTGTCGCCGTCACCCGGGACCATGCCGCTGACCGCGGGCGGGGTGCTGTCACCGCCGGCGCTGCCGTTGACACGGAAGAAGGCGTCGTAACCGCTATCCGCACCATTCTGATACATGTTGCCGCCGTTGGCGCAGAGCCAGTACCAGGTACCACCGGTATAGTAGAACTCGATCCAATAGGTGGTCCCGGCTGTGGCGGAGAAGTAGTCGCCCGAAGACAGGCTGATATCACTGTGGTAGAGATCGTAGCCCCAGTTGTCGTCACCGGTGTCGGTGTTGACGACGGAGTCCGGAGTGGCTGTCCAGAGCTGGCTGCCCGGGGCGCCGCCGCTGTCGCTGAAGAGGGTCAATTGGTAGTCGCTGCCCGGCCTGGAAGTAAAAATACACCAAACCTCAAAGCCCTCGATGGTAGAGGCTGAAGCCAAGACGAAATCGTCCTGGCAGGTATAGCTACCGCTGGAGTTGAGGCCGTTGGCCAGATCACCGTAGGAGTAGGGGTTTTCCCAGAGAACGGCGGGGTAGTTCGGAGAGTAGATCACTTCGGCGACGCCGCCGCCTAGGGGGGCAGATAGCCCAGTTCCGCCGGAGCCGCCAAGGCGGCGATGACGACGAGGATAAGGAGCAAGGCGGTCTTCTTCATCGGAGTTCTTTCGGTTGTTGTGGGGTACGAGCATAAACAAAAACAGAACAGACGATAGAGAAGTAATGGTTACAAAACCAGTTAAAGGTGCCCAAGCTTACTTGTCAAGTTTCATTCTGATTGAGTGATTATTAACACCTCGGTATTGTAACCAAAGTAGAGCATTTCAGGGTTCCGTATTCGATGTTTCCTGTAAAAGAAGCCGCTTGAGACAAGTATGCTTACAAGTATATTGTCTGCATTGCAGCATTGATAGCCGATTTACAACCCATGACGCACAAGGGTTAGTGATCAATCCCTGAATAAAGCACCCGCCCCGAAATCACCTGTTCTCCATTCGGCTTCTTCTCAGATAATCAGATCCGGCCGGGTGTTCCGCGATCAACACGGCTGGTTGTTTTCGTGAATTAGCCAAGGGCGGGTTTCCCCGCCCTTGGTTGGTATTCGACTGGTTGACGCCGCTACTCCAGCGTCTTGATCGTTCCCCAACTGGCGTCCTCGACGGCCGTCAGGTCCTCGTAGTGGATCTCGACCTCGTCCAGGCCGATGTCGGCGTCGTCGTCGCCGTTTACATGGAAGCAGATGTAGACGCTCTGCCCGGCGTAATCGCTCAGATCGACGCTCTGGCGGTACCAGGTCCAGTCGGAGAAGGGGAAGGGGACGTTGTCCTCCTCGTCCCAGAGGGCGTACCAGGCGGTGTCGTCGACGGGCTGGACCTCGACGTAGAGATCACCGTTGTCCTCGGGAGCGACCATCCAGTAGTAGCTGCCCTGCCACCACCAGTAGATGTTCAGCGCATCGGTGCTCACACCGGGCAGATCGAGCTGTTGGGTGATCAGTCGGGTGTCCTGGTCGTAACCCCAGTTGTAGACCACGCCCCAGCCGGTATCGCCGTGGTGATACTGCGAGCTGATCGACCAGACCTGATCTCCCTCGACGCTCCAACCGTCCAGGTCGCCGTCGTCGAAATCGTCGGACCACCAGAGCTCGGCGCCGCGCGGCGGCGGCGAAGCGAGGGCGGTATCCAGGGGCGCCGTTTTGGGCTGCGCGGCGGCGAGGACTGCGAGGAGGGGCAGGAGGATGATCAGTCGACGCATGGCGGGCCTTTCATTAAGCCGTGTCGCGCAGAGGATCGAGGATCGCTAAGCAGGGAGGTCAACGAGGTCGGTTATTTTCGGTGGGCTGTCAAGCCGTGGAAAGCCAAGAGGTTTCTACGTCGCGGCGTCGCCACGGATAATCGAGAACGTACCATCATTGGACCGGACCATCGGCTTCACGTAAAGCTTGTTGCCCGGCCGGACAACCCCGGGTCCCCGGTCATTCTTCAATGCTCGACAGACTGCGGGACGGCGAGGTGATGCTGGGGCGTCACCGACTCTGAGGGGCGGCCGTAGCCAATCGACGGGATCGGAATAGGTAAAGGATAGCCCAATAGTCGTTTCCGGGCAAGCCCGCGCTCTAATCACTCGACGCGTCACCGGACTCGTCCAGCTCCCCGCTTTCACCGTCGGCGCCCTCAACGGCTTCCGGGGTGGCCAGGCCCTCGGCCTCGCCGGCCAGGAAGGCCTCGTTCTGCTCGGGACCGGCGAAGTCGCGCAGTTGGGGGATGTACCAGTTCTCCGGGTAGTGGTTGAGTCGACGCAGCACGTCGCCGACGCTGACGATCAGGCTGCCGTTAATCGCCGCGTAGGCCCGGTAGCCCGGGTTGGCGATGCCGTCGCCGCCGTAGCTCTTGACGGTCACGGTGTGGGCCTCGCTGTGGCGCACGGAGCCACTGACGGCGCGCTTGATATCGTGCATCCCCACGCCGGTGCCACACTGGCGGCTGAACAGGTAGATGTTGAAGCGTTCGGCGAGCATCCGGGCCACCTCGCGGGTAAGCAGCAGGTGGCTCTCGCTCCAGTAGTCGGCGCTGCCCTCGGCGTCGGCCACGGCGCTGTCGACGTCGGCGCAGACGTGAGAATAGTTGACATACCAGGCCACGGTCTCCAGCTCGGTCTCGACGACCTCGTCGATGATCCGCCCCTTGAGCTCGGCGGCGCCGGCGGCGTCGAACTCGCGCAGCAGGGCCAGGTAGTAGGTGGCGTAGTAGAGGTCGAACTCGGCGCCGGAGAGGCTCTCGTTCTGGTAGGAGGCCAGGCGCTCGATGCGTAGCTGCTCGCGCTCCCAGGCGGCCTTGCGCTTCTCGTACTCCTCCAGCTCCTCCAAGGTGAGCTCGGACAGCTCCTCTTCGCTGAGCTCGACGAACTGCTCCTCGGGCGCGCCTTCGATGTCCAGATTGGCCACGTCGCCGGCCCGGGTGGTCCGGCGCAGGTCGGGCACCTCGGTGAGGGAGTTGAAGTGGAAGTCGTCGCGGGGATGGGGGGCCTCGGGTTCCTCGGGAAGCTCGTAGGGGCGGCGGCGCGCCAGGGCGCGGCGGTTGATGATCATCTCGTCGACGGCGCGGTAGAGGGCGGCGGCGAAGGCCCCGTCAGCGCCCATCCGTCGCTGGCAGACCTCCTTGAGCAGCTCCCAGGCCCGATAGTGATAGCCGGCCAGGTGGACCGCCGTCGCCTGACGCAGCAGCAGCAGGTCACGTCGCATCCCGGAAGCTCCCGCTGCGGCGGCGGAGAAGAAGTCGGCGGCCTCCTGGTAGCGCCCCTCGAGGATGAGCTGATCACCCCGGTTCTCCACGGGGTATTCACGTGGTCCGTCGGCGGCTGTCTCTTCCAGAACCTCGTCCTCGACAAAGGCTTCGGCGTCACCACCGCTCTCATCCTGCGCGATAACCGATCCGCCGCGAAGGGGGATCAACAGCAGGGCCAGGATCAAGACCGGTCTAGGCGGGGTGGGCATACGGGTCGCGGCTCCAGGTCGTCGGGGATGCACGAAGGGCGATTATAAACCACGGCGCCCGCCCGGGCCAAGACCTTGACCCGGTGACGCCGGTGGATCGTCGATGCGAGCGCGACTGATCGCCTCAACCCCCGCGCCCGCTGCGGCCCAAGCCGCCGCCCAGCAGGATACCCAGGAAGAAGGCGAAGGGCAGACCGATCACCGCCAGCACCGCCATAATATCACCCGCGACGGCCAAAAGGATCATCGCCGTCGTCCAGCCCAGGATGCCCAGCACCAGGGCGCTGATGAACAGAGCCGCCCGGGCTCTCTTTTTCATGCGGGCTCCTCGATTGCCATGAGGTCAGCACACCTGCGTCTTCCAGCGCCAACAGTCCAAGGGGCTGATGAACAGGTCGGGATGGTGATACCCACTGCCCGTGAAGTGGCCCTTGAATAGGGATCGTCGCAAGTAATCGAACCAACATTGCTGCAACGGGGAGCGGCTTTTAGCGGGAACACATTGCCCGTTGAAAAGTGTCGTGGCAAGAGCGTGGTGGCATGGACCGCAGCGTTACTGAAAAGCCTTCGGATACATGGGGCTGGCAGGCAATCAGGTCAGCAGACAGACCGAGTTTGCTGTGGCGGTTGACCACTGCTTGTCGCTATCAGCTCCGATAACGCCTGCTCACATATGAAGGGCCTGTTCACAGGTGTTGAAAACTGGGAAGCGCTTGAGAGGGCGGCGTCAAGCCAAAGCGATCATCGATATGCCTCCCATCAGCCGAGCTTACAATTAACGGATGTGTTTTGATTCACGTTTGGCTGGACCGGGATCGCGTGTGAGGCCTGATCCGAATACAAGCCAACCATCAGCCTCATCGTCGCTGTAGACCTCGGGATATCAAACAAAAACAAGCCCGCTTAGTCCTTTTGTCCAAATCAGCAGCTCGTCTAAATCCAACGCCACAAATCCAACTGCGGGAACAGACGGCTTGCTGAGTCATAAAGCCTTAAATGACAATCTATTAGCAGCTTTATCCTGTCCAAGTGCATATAATAATCCCTCCACCTCTCGCCTCGGGCTTATCCGGTCTCAGCCCAGGACCGTGCCGATCAGTAGTCCGAACCCCGCCGTGAAGGGCGACAGGCCGATGGCGACGGTCAGGTCTATCCGGTCCCAGGCGAGGGAGGCCATGAAGAGCAAGAGCCAGACCAGCGCACCGCCGAAAACCAGCAGGGTGAACAACACTCGAAAGCGACCGGCCATGAGCCTCTCCTGTCGTGGATTGCAACCGCGAGCAGCCGATTTGAATGGATCGCTGAGAGTAAGCGGGGCCACACCGGATGAGGAGTCGGGAAGCGGTGTCGGGCGACGGGATTCCGTCGCGAAGCGGGAAGGGAGCGCTTCTCGCGATCCGCCTCGCTCAGAGCGCCAACTCGAAAAAAGCACTTGATCGATAGGTCTTCTAACCGTTCTACAATACGCTGAACGTTTTCCCGCATTGGTGGAAACTCGCCAACCCACCGGCGGATCCGTCGAAAGCGGTCAAAGATCGAGTGTATACCCCGCCGCTATCGCCTGGTATCAATACGGGTCGACTTGCCGACCTCTCGAATCTCATACCGCCGGGGGGCGGGCTACTGGAACCCCGACTTCGAGGCGGCTCTGCGCGCCGGCGATACCGAGACGCCCCCGAACCGATCAACCCCACCAATCCGCTCAACACCGCTACCGAGGGAAGCGGCCCGCCTCGTTTATTACCCGACCGTCAAACACTCACCACACCAACGATACTCGAACGGGCGAATTCAATCAAGCGATGAACCTAGTCCGGCTTCGCCCTACCGATACCAAAAAGGGGCCGTTGAACCGGCCCCATATGAATCCCATTACAATCGCTCAGCCCAGCTCGATGCTCTTGATCCGCACCCAGGTGTAGGGCTGCTTGTGTCCGAAGACCTTGCGGTAGCGCTTGCGGCGCTTGAACTTGACGCCGTGTATCTTGCGCGAGCGGCCCTGGATGGCCACCTCGGCTACTACGCGGGCGCCCTCGAGACGGGGGCGGCCCAAGTGGTAATCCTCGCCGTCGTAGGCGAAGAGGACCTCGTCGAAGACCTTCTCGTCACCGGTCTCCAAGGGCAGGCGGTCGATACGGACCAGATCACCCTCGCTGACACGGTGCTGCTTACCCCCGGTTTTAATGACTGCGTACATCGGTGCTCCTCGCATAGACTCCCGAAACCCGGCCGGTCGCCGGCGGCGGGTTCCGATAACGTTGCGTTTGAACCAGACAGGGGGCGTATTGTACATCACCCAAGCGGGGTTGTAAAGGTTGAAGGGACAATCTTTGAACGACGGACCGCCTTGATCAACGGCGGTTCGCTTCGCCCCTGACATCGATTCCTCGGCGAGAGCCGGGACGTCGATGGGGTTTCTAGCAAAGCGGCACACTTACCACTTGGGATGATCGTTCGTCGCTGGGCAACGGCATCCAGCTAGGGAGATGGCTTCATAGTACATGTTCGGACCGAATCAGGCTGATCGGGAGCGGCTTGCTGGGCAGTTTTTTCGCCAGGATATGCTCCGTCTTTAACGAAATGTTCATCAATTCCGCCCTTAATGCTTGGTATTAAGGCACTTGGGAGCTGGCGGCAACTTGCCGTCAGGGCATCTACAAGTGTGCTGTTATCTGGGTCAGCTTAAGATCAGACCCGTATTGGACGCCACTTTTTGACTGCCCGTCTTGTGACGGATTACTGATGATCATCACCTCTATTATCAACAGGATACAATTACGATCAGGTCCGGTCAGGGTTTACGATCCCTAAATGATAAGGGATCATCACAGAAGATGAACAACACATTCGCAACTCGGGAAAGCCGCATCGAGAAAGGGGCTTCACAAAAACCCGCAGCAACGTGTCATCCAGCGAAGCAGGATAGAGTTCGAAGCTGCTAGAGCGAGCAATAGAGCGTCGTCAGCAAGTCATGCTCACGGCGTGGTCGATTCCCGAGCGGGATCTACAGCCTCCGGCTTCCAGCGGAACTCAATGCAAGACCGGGTTTAGTGCCACCTGGCAGCGGTATGACAATGGCGGCGATTAATAGCTATAAAGCAATGAATGACTGTCTATTAGCTGGATGAGTCGGTTCAGGTGCGAGTGATAATCCCAATGATAATCTCATGCGATAACAGGTTTCTCCGCCGTCCGACCGCTCCGACAAGTCCCGCTCTGCGGCCCATAGCCCCGCTGCAACCATTCCCATCCCGCCGGCGTATTTAACCAACGCCCTTTTTCATCCACCTTAAGGAGGCAACCATGCAGCGCCGATCTTGGTTCGTCATCGCCCTGCTCATCGTCCTCGGCACCGTCCTCGCAGTCACCGCCGACGACATCCAGCTCGAGGAGCTCGATCCCCCCGACCATGCCCAGCTTGTCGGTTCCGAATACTACGAGGATCCCTACTTCGACGGCGGTTACTACGACGAGTCCGACATCCCCCAGGCCGCCGCCGAGACCGTCCTGGGTCCCGACGAGCTTGACCTGGACATCGCGGTCTTCGAAACCGACCTGGGCTTCGAGGGTTGGCGCGTCGTGGTCCCCGGCGGGCGGCCCCTGGCCACCCCGGCGGTGGGTGACGGCCTGGTCTACGTCGGCGGCGGCTTCGGCTCATACGAGTTCTACGCCTTCGCCGCCGATGACGGCGCGGCGGCCTGGATGTTCAAGTCCGGCGACGACGGCCCCACCGCCGCCGTTTACGACCAGGGACGGGTGGCCTTCAACACCGAGTGCTGCATTCTCTACGTCCTCGACGCCGACAGCGGCGAGATGGTCTGGGGCGAGTGGCTCGGCGATCCGCTGATGGCCCAGCCGGCCATCGCGGGCAAGCGCATCGTGATGACCTACCCCGGCCAGGACGGCCACCACATCACCGCCCGGGAGCTGGAGACGGGCCAACTGCTCTGGGACGTGCCGATCATCGGCGAGGTCCTGAGCGCTCCGATCATCGCCGAAGGTTCGGTCTACTTCACCTGCCTGGAGGGCACGGTCTACCGCCTCGGGCTCGATGACGGCGCGACGCTCTTCGAGCAGTCGATGGCCGCCACCAGCGCCCCTTGGATCTCCGGCGGTGAGATCTACCTGAGCCAGCGCGAGGAGGGCGAGACCGAGGACGAGTACGGCCGGCTGGCCTACGAGGGTCTGGCCCAGCTCGACACCGCCACCGGCGAGCGCTCCAACGAGGAGCTCTGGCAGCGTCGCCGGGCCGACTACCTGCGCCACTCCTACAACCTCGACCAGAACTACTACGCGGAACAGGCCGTCGCCGACGCCAGTGTGGGGTTCGCCGCGGCCCCCGGCGCCGCCAAGCTCGAGCAGGCCGCCGGCAACGTCGGCCTCTCCAGCGTCTCCGGTGTCTGGGCCTACCAGGGCTCCCGACCCGTGGTCCGGGGTGGACGCTCCTGGGCCTCCCAGGGCGACGCCGTGATCTGCACCGACATCGACTCCGGCGAGGTGCTCTTCGAGTACGTCTACGAGCCCGAAGGCGAGCGCCTGGGCGGGCGGATGCTCACCCCTCCGTCCCTGGCGGGCGACAAGCTGGTCATCGGCACCGAGGACGGCTACGTGCTCTGCCTGAACGCCGACGACGGCGAGCTGCTCTGGAGCGTGGAGATCGGCGAGCCGATCCGTTTCCAGCCCGCCCTCTGGGACGGTTGGGTCTACGTGGGAACCGATCGCGGCACCCTCTACGGCTTCGACACCGGCGACGACGAGCTGACCGGCTGGGCGATGTGGGGCGGCGACGCCGCCCACAACGGGTAACCGGGCTTCCAAGCGTTAGGCGTGACGGATCATCACCCCTTCAACCGGTACCTCGGCCCCGCCGGGGCGCCGGTTTTTCACACCCCGAAAGGGCTGTCACCTCAAGTGGTTGAACGGTTATCCACAATTCATGTGGCTAATATCGCGGTCATTTTACCCGCCGTCTGCTATACTTTGATCGGTCACATCTTCGAGGAGGCTCCATGCCCATCATTATCGCCGGCGAGCAGTTCGCCGGACCCTACCGCTCACCGGCCATGCTGGAGCAGCGCGCCGGGGTCTACCTGATACTGCGGATCGATACGGGCCGCAACGAGGTCCTCCAGGTCGGCGAGGCCGCGCGGGTCAGCCAGGTCCTGAGCGGGCTTCAGGAGGAACTCGCCGCCTCCGATGGCAACGGCGAAGCGGTCGTGGCCTACGCCGCCCGCTACACCGATTCCCTTTCCAGCGCCCGTCGCCGCGAACTGGCGGAGAACCTGCGCAGGCACCTCTTTCCCAAGCGGGACGGGGAAGCCGACTAAGCTGGTAAACCAATCAGCCGACATATGACAAACAGGGACGCCCGGGCGTCCCTGTTTCTTGTCTTCAGGTGCGTGTGTGGCAACGGCAAGCCGCTGCGTCCAGAGGAACATCCTGGGTGCCGCCGATACAGGATCCGTCGGTGATAATCCATTACCGGGATAAGCACCGGTACCCACCGGCCGCCAACCAGAATCGACGCCGTGCGCTGTGTCTGTGACGAAGACAATCCGTCGGGACGACTCACAGCGCTTCCGCTATCGACACAGGTTCACGTGATTTAAAGAACGCACCCCCAGGGCGATGTCCGGTGGATCACGGCAGAGAAAGCAGAGCCTAGAGGCGCTCCAGGTCCGGGATGCCCGAGGTCAGATCGTCTAGTCGGCGACGGAAGCGGGGCAGGTCGTAACGCTCGACGAGCTGTTCAAACACGGTCAGCGCCCGGCGTCGAGCCTGTTCGCCACCGGCCAGACGCCAGCGGTCGTAGACCAGGTTCAGCTCTTCGATCTCACTGCTGCAGAGGGTCTTCAATGCGGACAGACGTTTCTCGACGTCCTCGGGGCGCAGGAGGCACCGGCGTCGCTCGATGAGCAGCTCCAGACGGCCGACGGTCAGGCGGGCCTCGGTGTGCTGGTCGGATTCGAGGCGCGACTTCAAGGCGGCGATGATCTCGGCGGCGCGTTCGATATCGCCGTTTTCGTAGTGGAGCTGGGCCAGGCGGCAGTTGTAGATGGGCACGTAGTGGGTCATCTGGATCGACTCGGCCAGCTCCCGGGCCTGCTCCAGATGGGTGGCGGCCGCCCGGTGATCGCCGCGCCCCAGGGCGGCGCAACCCAGGCAGAAGCGGGCGTAACTGACCCCGGCCTTGTCTCCGGCGCGACGGGAGAGTTCGAGCATCGAATTGAAGTCGGCCTCGGCATCGTCGAAGAGTTCCAGCTCGATCAGCACCAGTCCTCGGTTGACCCGTGCCATCGCCAGATCGGTCCGGTTGCCCAACTGCAGGGACAGCTCCTCGAGCTGGTCGAAGCGGTCACGGGCCTCGGCAAGTTCGAAGCGGTAGAGGTGGATGATGCCGATGTTGCCCAGGGCGTGGCCGATGTCCATCCGCGAGCCGATCCGCTCGGCGATGTTCAGGGCTTGGCGGTAGCGCTCCAGGGCCTCGTTGAGGCGGCGCTGCTGCAGGGCTATGTTGCCCAGGTTGCCCAGGATGTGGCAGAGACCGTACAGGTCGCCGTCGCGGCGGCAGGCCTCCCGGGCCCGCTCCAGGCTACGACGGGCTTCGTCGAAGCGGCCCAGCTCGTAGCAGACCAGCCCCAGCCGACCCAACAGCTTGCGTTCCAGTGCTCCGTCGGGCAGATCACGGGCGTCCTCAAGGGCGTGCTCGAGGGAGTGGCGCGCCTCGACGAAATCACCGCGCCCCTGTTGAATCAGGGAGAGCGCTCCCAGGGCGTCCAGGTGCTCTTCGAGGGGTCCGTGTTTCGAGAAATGCTCCAGGGCGGGTCGAAGCTGCTCCTCGGCCCGGTCGAGACGGGAGACGAACTGGAGCTGGTAGCCGTAGAGCAGGCGGCAGCGGGCCACGAGATGCGCATCACCCAGGGCGTCGGCGTCGCCAAGGGCCTCCTCGACCTCACGCTGGGCCTCGGGCCAACGGCCGATGCGGTGCAGCAGTCGGCTGATCTGCAACCGGGCGTCCAGGCTCTCGCCCGGCTCGGGGGTGATCTCACGCAGCCGGCGGTAGAGCTCCAGGGCCTCGGTGTTGAGATAGTTTTCGTAGGCGTTGGCGGCGGCGCGGCGGAGGTGGACGAGCTCCCGCGCGGCATCCTCGGCCAGCCGGTAGTGGTGGGCCAGCTCATGACTGCGGGCGACGTCGTCGCCGTAACGCTCCTCGATGGCCCGGGCTGCGGCGGCGTGGAGTTCGCGTAACCGCTCGCGCAGCATCATGGCGTAGGCGGCCTCGCGCAGCAGTGCGTGACGGAAGAGATAGAGCAGCTTGTGGACGGCGATCCAGATCAGCTTCCGCCGTCCTTCGCCCAAGAGCTCTTCGGGCATGGAGCGCTCGAGCATGTCGCCCAGAACGCGGGCGTCGAACTCGCGTCCGAGGACCGCCGCCGTTTTGACCAGCTCGCGCAGTTCGGCGGGTAGGCGGTCCAGGCGGGCCACCATCAACTCGCGCACCCCGCCGGGCAGGCCGGTGTCGCGCTCGATCAGCTCCAGGCCGTTTTTCGTCTCGCGCAGCAGCTTCAGCTCGGCCAGGTAGTCGGCGAACTCCTCCAGGTAAAGAGGGTTGCCGCCGGTCTGCTGCAGAAGGTGATGGAAGAGACCGGGCTCCACCGCCGCTCCGAGGCGCTCCTCGACCAATCGGCGGCAGGCATCCGCGTCGAGCTCGTCCAGGCGCTGCTCGATGACGGGCACTCCCTCGTCGAACTTCAGGACCGGTGGGCGGCCGTCGTCGTCGTAGCGGGAGAGGACCAGCAGTCCCAGAGGCACCCCGGTCGCGCTCCGGGTCAGCAGTTGCAGCAAGCTTCTGGTGTCGGTGTCGATCCATTGCAGGTCCTCGACCACCAGCAATAAGGGTTCGATTTGAGCCAGCAGGTGGAGGAAGCCGCGCAGGGCGAACAGCCGGGCGGTAAACAGGGCCTCGGCTGGCAGACCTGGATCATCATCGGGATTGTCCAGGCCCAGCAGACCGAGCAACAGGCCGGCCTGGCCGACTGGATCGTCGACCTCGAATCTCTCGTCGTCAGACCTGCATCTGTCGAGCAGTCGCTGGAAAGCGGCTTCGAAGGCGCGACGGTTGGACCGCCGATCCGCCCCGTCGGTCTGATTGAAGAAGCGCCGCAGAAAGGCGACGACGGGATACAGGCTACGCCGCAGGATCGCGTCGGCCTTAAGGACCACGGTCTGGAAGCGACCAGCGCCGGTGTTGATCACTTCGGCGGCCAGGCGGCTCTTACCCACCCCGGCGTCGCCGTGGACCAGAACGACACCGGCGAAGCGGCCCTTACCGAGCCGGGAACTGAAACCGCGCAGACGCTCCAGCTCTTCCTCACGACCGTATAGCGGTCTTTGGGCGACGGGAAATGCGCTCCGCCCGAGGGCCTCCAGAAGACGGTGAGCCGTGACGGGTTGGTTGTGGCCCTTGAGGTGTAAGCCGGCTACCGACGCCGTGCGGTAGTAATCACGCAGGCCGGCGGCGCAGGACTCGTCGAGAAGGACCTCCCCGGGGGCGGCGCGCTGGCAGAGCCGGGCGGCGAGGTTGACGGCGTCGCCGATGACCGAGTAGGTGCAGCGTCGACTGGAGCCGATCAGGCCGGCGTAGAGCGTGCCGAAGGCCAGTCCGCAGCGCAGGCCGTCGACGGAGGAGCCGAGTTCCGTCGCGAAACCGGCGGCGCGCCGCCGGGTGTCCTCGTAGCCCACCGGAGCTCCGAAGAGAACCAGCATCACCGGTCCCTTGTCGGCGAACTCGATTCCGGTCAGGTAGCCGCCGTACATCGCGGTGAGCTCCAGCACTCGCCGGACCAACACGCCGAGCTTTCGGTTGGGGCGGTCGTCGAAGCCGACGAAGACCGGGGCGACGTCGCGGAACTCGCCGCTGCGGGGAGCGGCGATGACGGCTTCGGGCAGAAAGCGTCGCCCCAACCGCCGGCTCAGCTCGCGAATCCGGCCGAGATTATTCCGGACGCTCTGGGCACCGTGAGGGCCTACGGGATCAACCAGCTCGGGAAAGCCGTCGGCGGCGCAACCGCAAATCTCTCCGGGTTCGGCGGTATCGCTGAGCCGAGCGCTCTCGACCAGGGGGCGCCCCTTGAAATAGTAAGCCAGTCGCTCGTCGCCGACGATGCCCCACTCGACGGGACCTCGGGCCAGGCCCTGGGTGAGGGTCAGGCGGCAAACACCAAAACGGGTGTTGCAGCGGCCGTACCGCTCCACCACCTGCTGGATGCGTCGCGCCAGGTCTATGCCTTCCCTCGGTCCGGACCCGGGAAGCAGGATGCACACGGCGTCGCCGGCGAAGCCGGTTATCAGGCCGCCGTCGCGCTGGACCTCGCCGATCATCCGCCCGTAGACCCGGTTGATGATCCCGCCCAGCACCTCGGCGCCCTCGGGTCCGTGGCGGCACAACCGCCGGGTGAGGGCGGTGAAGCCGCTCAGGTCGGAGAACAGGGCAACGGCGTCGAAGCCGCCGCGCCGCTCGCCGGCCAGCAGGCGTTCCAAAATGAAACGGGGCAGGAGGTTGCGCATGGCGGTTTCCAGTCGCGGGGGAGGGGGTTATCGAAGGGATTGGCGGCAGGGACTATCACTCGCACTTGATAAGATGGGGTCGCTTAACTGTCACGGACCACGGTGTTTCTGGATAACGACCAGATATATGCTGTTGGCGGGCAAGTGGGTTTCCACATACCTCTTGGAAGCCTTGGTGGAAGAGCCAGCGCGCTTGATACAACTGCTTGACGCTATGTGCTAAGTATTTGCAAAGAAGGTGCCGATTGGACCCAAAACCGCCTATTGACAGGCTTTGATAACTCGATGGCCCTGGTGGGGTAAGGTTGCAAAACAGTGTTATTCGATATGCCCTCGTATCTGTCGGTTTTCGATTTAAGAGCGTATGGTGTGATTAGCTGGTACTGGATCGTGGGTGATGCCTGGCGAAAAACACCGTTAAAAGCACGTGTGATAAGCCTTAGCAGAACGTAATGCCGACCGAAATGCTACACCCTTGGCTATCGTTGTTTGTTTTGAATTGGCATCAAGGAACGCGCTCGAACCAAGTCAGGCTGAATGGGAGCGGATTGCCTGGCCGTTATTCACTATTCGGATATGCTTCGTGTTTTCACAAATACATTTAGCATTCCCTTAATACTTGTTAGGGATCATCACAGAAGATGAACAACTAATTCGCAACTCAGGAAAGCCCATCGAGAATGGTGCTTGGAGAATAGCCTCAGCGGGGCGTCTACCAGTGAAAGCTGATAACGTTCTAAGCCGCTGAAGCAGGCAATAGAGCGCCGTCAACAGATCCCTCACCCACAGCCTGATTGAATCCTGATACGGGACCAACAACCTCCGGCTTCCGGCGGAACTAAATGGAAGCCCAGGTATATCGCCACCGAGCAACGGTCTGGCAATGGCGGCGACTACGAGCTATAAAGCGTTGAATGACAATCTATTAGCTGGATGAGTCGGTTCAGATAGAAGTGATAATCCCACTTGTTATTACGACATTTAGGAGCCAGAGGCGATCTTCTGCCAGCGCAAATACAAGTGCGCTGATATCAGGGTTCGCCAAGGATCAGGCCGCTGTTAGTTGCCACTTTCTGATTGCCTGCTTTGTGACAGGTATCATATGAGTATTACTTCTATTATCAACAGTATACAATCACAATCAGGTCCGGATAGGGTATGCGATCTATTAGTATAATGTGATTATCCCCGCGCTGAATAGTGCTGAAGAACCGCGGCGACGTTGAGGGTGGAAGCGGGTTTCGACCAGGTTTAGCCGATCCTGACGGTTTATCCCCTCATCGATCCGGGATCGCTCGGCAATCAGTGCAAAACCCCTTTTCTCGATGACGCTTGGCGGGCTGACGAATACCGTCCAGTCTCCAGTGATGAACCCTGATCCTGACACGCTGCCGGAATGTGGATATTCGGGAGCACCGAGTCACCGGTAAAGCAACCCACGTTCCGCTCCATAGCTTATCGACCGACGACGACGCGAACCTCGCACTTGGGTCGGATCAGTCGAGTTCGATGACCGTCCCCACGCCGCCTTCGACGTATGCCCCCGGGTAGAAGCGGGCGATGCGCCCCTTGAAGACGGTGCAGTGGGTGGGGCAGATCAGCTCCAGGTGTTCCAGACGGCCGACCTTGCGGAAGCCGTGCAGGCCGCCGATGAGGGCCCGGGGCTCCGTGATGCGACGGGCCGAGCGCAGGAAGGCGTCGGGGCCGGGATGGGAGCAGCCGACGATGACGGCGCAGCCGCGCTCGAGCTCGACCACCAGGGCCTGCTCCAGACCCTTGATGGTGCCGGTTGAGTGCAGACCGGGATGAAGCTCGACGGGGCCGGTGTTCCAGTTGAACTCGGCTGCGCAGGGCGGCTGGGGACAGCCCTGGGGCAGATGCACGGGCAGGGCGCCGGCGGCCTCGACGAGCTCGGGCAGTCCGCCCAGATGGTCGTAGTGCCGATGGGAAATCACCACGCCGTCGATGGAAACGGGGTCGACCTCCAGGGCGGCCAGGTTGGCGAGCAACAGCCCGCCCTTGGTGCCGGTGTCGAAGAGCAGCCGCTTCCCGTGAGCCTCGACCAGGCAACCGAAGCCCCAATCCGGGCCGCAGTCGTCCCGACGGGTCGTATTGTCGTAACAGATGGTGACGCGCACGGCGGTAAACCGCCTTGTTGATGTGCCGGAGGTTCGTTGTCGTTCCTAGATTATCGTAGAGATTATAACAAAGGCCGCTGCGTCCCGCCCACGCCGGCCGACGAGCCGAACCGGGCCGAGTATTGTTCGGGGTCATCACCGGAAACCGAACCAAGCCTTCGCAACCCGGGAAAGCCTCATCGGGAAGAGGACCTGGTGACTTTCTGAGGCGAAGCGTCAAGGCGAGACGTCGACCTGCGAAGGGGGATTACAGTCGAAACCTATCAAGCAGGCAATACACAGCCGTCCGCGGATACTTCACCAACAGCCCGTTCGAATGCTCAGCGGCAACGACAAACCTCGGCTTTCGGCACACTCAAGGCAAGTCCGGTTTGTTACGTCACCATGCAGCTGTATGACAATGGGGCGAGTATCGGCGATAAAGCCTTGAATGACATCAATCAGTTGGATGACTCGGTTCGGATCGAGTTATGAGCCCTATGGCGTTGTTAATCGTCGAAGGGGTCGGATGATCGCCGGGAACTCAGCGCCGCTATCGACTCCCGGCAGGCTCCTGCTTATCGCCCGCCAAACGGAAAACCGGGGACCCGTGGGTCCCCGGTTGGTTAGAGCGTTTGCCGTGGTGTCTAGCGGACAATCACCAGGCGGCGGGTGGCCGAGTCGTTTGTGGTGTTCAGCTTGTAGAAGTAGACACCGGAGCCGACGGCCCGACCGCCGTCGTTGGCGCCGTTCCAGGTGACGCTGTGGCGGCCGGCGGCGAGGTTGTCGTCGACCACGATGGCCACCAGACGGCCCGAGAGGTCGTAGACGCGCAGGCTGACCGGTCCGTCGCTCTCGGTGGTGAAGTTGATGGTGGTTTCACCCTGCTGAGTGGTGAAGGGGTTGGGGAAGTTCTGGTCGAGAGCGAAGGTGTAGCGCTGCTCGGGAGCCGGACCCTCGGGAACGTCGATCATCTCGGCGTAGCCGACGGCGTAGACACCGTACTCGCCGATGGAGGCGTAGACCTCGTCGGCTTGACGGTCGAACTGGGCGCTGACGTGCTCCCAACGGCTGTCGCGATCGTTCCAGCGATAGAGGGCCAACTGGTCCTCATTGGGAACGTCGGTATCGTCGTAGCGCAGACGCAGGGTGGCGCGCCGGCTGAGTTCATCATCACCGGATACATCGTAGGCGTAGCCGACGACGTGGAGCCCCAGCTCTTCATCGGGGGTCGAAGAGGCCTCGGCACCGCCCGAAGACAGGGCCAGGCTGCGGGTCATCGCGGCGGGAGCGGCGAAGTTCTTGCTCTCGGTGGGGGCGCTGGAGAGGGCGCGGGTCTCGAGCAGGCCGCCGGTGATGTCCGGGCGGACCAGGATCGAAATGGTGCTGGTGCCCTCGAGGGCGTCCCGGGGGACTTCCAGGCTGGCGTCGGCGTCGACACCGACCACGCCGCCGTTGTCGTCGATGTCGGCGATGGAGAGGAAGTCGTCCATGGTCGTTTCGAGGTAGTTACCGACGAGATCGCAGGCTTCGATCGTTACGTCGGCGGTTCCCTCGATGCCGCTGGCCATGGTCCAGGTGGCGGTGTAGATGTTGCTGCCCTCATCCCATTCGTTGAACTTGTAGCCATCGTTGCCCGGCTGGAAGCCGTTGACTTCGTAGGTGTGGAGCTCGCCGTCGGTGTCGGTCAGGTGAACGGTGAAGCGCGGGCAGGCGAAGAGCTTCTCGTTGGGCGTGGCGGTGAAGTCGACGTGGGTTTGGAAACCGGGAATGCGGTTGATCGAGATCATCCCGCCGTCGGCGGTCTCGAAGCTCGGGGGGGTGCGGTCGCCGGTCTGGTCACGCCAAATCTGGTAATTGGAGTCCAGGTTGTCGCCGTTGTCCACCAGCACGTGGGGGCTGAAGGCGATCTCGTGATAGCTGGAGGCGTCGTTGATGCGGATGATGCCCTTGTCGCCGAAGGTGTGCATCCGGTAGTCATCGGCGCTGTCCTGCCAGGAGGCCTGGGTGGTTTCGGAATCCATCACGAAGTAGTTGCCGCCCCAGTAGGCGGAGTCTTCGACGTTGTTCGGATCGGCCTTGAAGGCCAGCACGAGGTCGTCTTCGGACGGATCGAGAGCGCCCAGGCTGACGATGTGGGCGAAGTAGGAGCCCCAACCGTCTGGCGCGCCGTAGATATTGTCCGCGTCGTCGTAATGAACCTCTTGGCGAATGTAGTCGTTGTTCATCACCTGGGTGCCGGTCCACTCGCGGGTGCCCTCGGGTTCGATGTCGTTGACCTGGGCGAAGGCGCGGGGGTTCTGCTCACCGGATTGCAGATCGTCGAAGAAGTGGTAGCCCAGATTGTTGGCGTATCCGACGCGGTGGGAGGCGCGACCGCCGGTGAACCAGAGCCAGCGGTTGAAGACGTTGAAGGCCCAACCGGCGGCGCCGTAGCTTTCCGGGAAGTCGTGGGTGTCGCCGTAGGCGTCCTGGAAGATCAGTTCCATGCCCTCGTTGTAGGTCAAGTCCCGCGAGGCCGTCCCCTGGCAGTAGTCCTCCCAGGCCATGATCACAGAGTTCTGCTGATCGTAGGAATCGACCAGGTCCTTCATCGAGGAATCCAGATCGTCCTGGCGGTAGAGGCTCTCCAGGTAGTGGGCCCAGATGGTGCTGTTGTACCAGGAGAGGCCTTCGTTGCGAGTGAGACCTACGTGGGGGGCGGCCATGAAAGCGCTGATCCGGCTGCCCTGATAGATGTTGAACTCGGGGTAGTTGATCTCCTCGAAGAAGACCGAGGTCTTCTCCAGGAAGTGGCTGGGCTCGTCCACGGCGACACCGAACTGGGTAATGTGGTTGAACTCGTGGGCCGCGGTGGACTTGAGCTCGTTCTCATCGAGAACGTAATCATCACCGACGAGCTCGAAGGCCCACTTCCATTGGAAGGCCATATGACCGGCGGCGTCGACCTCGACGGTGTCGTCGAGATAGTACTCGGCCTGGGCGTAAGCCATTGCTTCACCGACGTCGCGGACGTAGACATCCCAGCGCGTCCAGTCATCCTCGGAGTCGCCGTCGATGTAGCCGTAGTCCGCTCCATCGGGATACCAGTCGCCGTCCTTGGGCGGGGTGTCCCAGCCGAGCTGGTCGTTCATCGCCAGGACCTCTTCCATGGCGTTGCCGAGGACCTCGATGTAGTCGTAGATGCCGTTGCCGTTGTTGTCCTGCTTGACGTAGTCCGGGATGCCGTCGAAGCCGTTCTCGGCCCACCAGACGCGGAAGTTGCCGCCCGGGGTGTCCCAGTGGAAGATGTACTGATCGTCGACGCCGTATCCGCGCACCGCGGTTTCATCGGAGGCCTCGGTGGGACGGCCGAAGTAGCGGGAGATGTCGGAGGCCTCGGCCTCGGTGAAGATGCCGTCGCGCAGGCCCTGGAAGGCGTTGAGCAGGAAGGGCGTTCCGCTGGGCAGGTCGCTCCGGGCGCCCTGGTAGATCGCGGGAATGCGCGCGGGTTCGTGAACCATGTAGACCGTATAGATAACGTAGTCGGTGTAGCTCAGCTCACCCCGGTTGTAGGCCGAGTTGAGCAGCTCATAGGTCGTCGGAGTATCCACGGGTTCGGCGAAGACCAGGCCGGCCGACACGAGGATAAGAACCAACGCCAGGTAACGGGTTTTCATCAAGACCCCTTTCTTGCACGTGCGCTGATAAGTCCAGCAGTGGAGAGGTTTTAGCCCTGTGTTTTCAAGATGTGGGCAGAAGATATCGGTTGCCAGCCGTCATGTATGTGGTTGCCGCCGTCGGGCGCCGCTGGGCGTCCGCACGGCTTGTTTGTTGCCCTGAATTCAATTAATGCCCGATGCAATGATCAGGAGATGAAGCTTTTCATTCGCCGACCGTTACGACTACTTGATAGTCTTCACCTCGTTGGACGGGTGTTTCGCTGCGATGCCAATTCACCGATCAATGCCATCAATGCCGCCATCAGAGCCATCAGGGCCATCAGGATGTTCTGTCGGACGCATTTCAGAGTTTGATACAGACCGTAACTATACCGCAAGCGGCGGGTATATGCAAGTGATCGGGTCGGTTTATCCTCGATCGCGTCGGGACGGGTCTCGGGCTCAACTCGATCGATCCTGGCAGCCGGCGGAAGCTTGGCAAACCACGTCCCTGTGATCCGCATCCCCGCCACCCACACTTGGCGACCGATACCCTTGCATCTCCTGCGTAAACCTGAGGCCGCTCCGCCCTATCGCTGCTGAAGCGCCACGGGCCGCCGCCGAAGGTGTGATCCGCCCCATATGCAACAGTCCTTATTATAGCCTAAACTTGACATTCCCGCAAGTAATTGTGGGTAATAAGCTCTATATCGTGTTATATCATCAGGATACCTCGATAGTGACCCTGTGCTATAATCTATACGGGTTAGAAGATAAGCGCGTCGATCCACCGGATTTGATCCTATCCAGCCGGCAAGAGGGGTGTTATCGTTGTTCTCGCTATCTTGATTGGAACCTGTCGATAATACACGTGATGATTCGCACTTGCTTCTCACGGGGCGGCTAACAGAAAGTGGCGGCCGGCTAGGGCGTGATCTGCGGCGAATTGAGATACCAGCAGACTCGTTTTTTATCCTGAGAGCATTGTGCCGTCTACGACTAACCATGGCTTAGCAGGTTTAGTGGAATCGACCAAGAAGAGTGTAGGGATTATCACCTGAAACTGGACCGACGCTGAAGAGACAATGGGCGGCATTTAGAGCGGAAGTTCTGACAACTATCTCTCGAATGGTTTCGGCTCGATACGCCAAGAGTTTTCATTTCTGATAAAGCAGGAAATAGAAAGCATATAGCCTCCTTAAGACGTAAAGACCGGGGATGTAAGTCGGGAGTCGCGGCTTCCCGAATCTCAGCGTCCGTTTAGAGGACGTCTGGCTTTCTGTCACCAGGCAACGCATAGACAGTGACAGCTTGCGCAGCTAAAAAAGCGCACAAGAACAAGCTATTGACGATAGGCATCGAATACCATGTCCGGACCTGGTCGTGATTGTACTCTATTGATAATTGACGTGATTGATATCGGATTCCTGTCACAAAACGGACTTTTTTAAATTGCAATTAAGAAGAATATCTTCCTTGGCAAACACAGATATCAACGTACTTGTCCCTGCCCTGACAGCAATTTGTCACTGACGCTCAAGTGACGTAATAACAAGTAACAAGGGCAAGACAAATGCTTGTGGGGTCAACAAGGCGCATTTCCGGTAAGTGAAGAACGACCCGGCAAACCGCTCCCAATCAGCCCGATTTGGTCCGATCACGCTCCATGATGCCTGGCGATATATGCTTGTCCAGGCACGTGTGATAATCCCTTTCGTGATCAAACGGTGTGTGGGTTGCCTATCGAAAACCCCCGCCACCTGTCATGCTTACGAGGAATAACTGAACGGCAATACGCCAGACACTCCCACGCCCATCCCCAGGAAGGCTTCGTCATGCCCGCCGTAAAACCCCGCGTGGTCGTCAGCCGCTGCCTGGGCTTCGCCGCCTGCCGCTGGAACGGCGTCAGCCTGCCCAACGCCTTCGTCGACAAGCTCGCCCCCCTGGTCGAGTTCGTCGACGTCTGCCCCGAGTTCGACATCGGTCTGGGCGCTCCGCGGGACCCCATCCGCGTGGTGGAGGCCGACGGCGGGGTCCGCCTGGTCCAACCGGCCACGGGCCGCGATCTGACCCAGACCATGCGCGGGCACATCGCCGGACTCCTCGACGACCTGGGCGAGGTGGACGGCTTCCTGCTCAAGCACCGCTCACCCACCTGCGGCATCAAGGACGTCCGCCGCTACGCCGCCGCCGACGCCAAGGGCGCCTTCGGCCGTGGACCCGGCTTCCTCGGCGGTGCGGTCCTCGAGAGGCATCCCGAGCTGGCCGTCGAGGACGAGGGTCGCCTCAACAATTACACTCTGCGCGAGCACTACCTGACCAAGCTGTTCAGCCTGGCCGAGCTGCGCGGCGTAATCCAGAAGCCAAGCATGGCGGCGCTGATGGACTTCCAGGCGCGGCACAAGCTGTTGCTGCTGGCCTACGACCAGGCCGGGATGCGTCGCCTGGGCCGTTTGCTGGCCCGGGCCGAGGACGCCGAGAAAGCCGCCGCCGAGTACCGGCGGGGTTTCGCCGTCGCTTTGACCGATCCACCCGGCGTCGGCCCGGTGACCAACGTCCTGCTCCACACCCTGGGCTACTTCTCCAAACAGATCTCCGCCTCTGAGAAGGCCTTCTTCCTCGACCTGCTGACCGACTACCGCGAGGCCAAGCTGCCCCTCTCGGCCCTGGCCAGCGTGCTGCGCGGCTGGATCATCGCCCACGGTGTCGAATACCTAACCCGCCAGAGCTTCTTCGAGCCCTTCCCCCGGGAGCTGGTCGAGATCACCGACTCGGGCAAGGGCCGGGACCATTGAGGGGACGGGAGCTGGACTGCGGCGCGGCTCGCGGTTCACTGTCGATGGACGACCAGCGCGGGCACTTCGTTTCCGTTGGACCTCGCCGAGCCAAAAGATCAAGCGTGAGCTCGACGGCCCACGGCGGTACGCTTGCTGATTGAAAGCTGCGTGATCGACCGCCTTCGGCCCCGGGGGGCAATCGCTACAACAAGGAATGCTCACTCGCCTCTGAACCGAACTTTCCGGCTGAGGGATCGTCTTTCAATGCCTGATAGCGCATAGGCGCCGTCATTGTCATCCCGCGGCATTTTCATGCCAAGGCGGGGTGGGGCCGCATCCGGACCCGCGTCGAGTCTCGTCGGATGCCGGAGGCTGGTGGTTCCGCTCGGCAGTCGGCCGGCGGTGAGTGAAGGATCCGCTGATTGCCCTGTATTGCCTGCTTGAGAAGTATCGAGCGTTATCCGCCTTCGCTGGTCACCGCCTCGTGACGGATAGCAGCCAAGTCGGCGTCTCGATGAGGCTTTCCCGAGTTGCGCAAGTTTGGCGCGGTTTCTGGTGATGACCCAGTAAACAAACGGAACGGCCCGTTGGCAACCAACCCCTCCCGACAGCCGGGCCGTTTGCCGAGAGCCCGCCGTCCGCCACCGAGACATTCCGTCGTCGCCATCGATCCGATGGACCACACCGAACCGACCCCGGAGCGGTCTTGAGCGTTCTCCTCTACAGCCTGATGGGCTTCGCCTGCGGCTCGATCCCCTTCAGCCCCTTGTTGGTAAGGCTTTTCGCCTCGCGCGACGTGCGGGAGTACGGCGACGGCAACCCGGGAGCGGCCAACGCCTTCAAGGCCGGGGGACCGGCTCTGGGCGTTCCGGCCCTGCTGCTGGACTACCTCAAGGGCGCGCTGCCGGTCTGGCTGGCCCTGCACCCGGGCGGAATCGAGGGCTGGGGACTGCTCCCCGTCCTGGCGGCCCCGGTGCTGGGCCACGCCTACAGCCCCTGGCTGGGCCTGCGCGGCGGCAAGGCCGTCGCGGTGACCTTCGGCGTCTGGAGCGGCCTGACCTACTGGATCGCCCCGACGATCCTCGGCGCCGCCCTGGTGGTCTTCTACCTGATCCAGCGCAACGACGCCTGGAGCTCCCTGGCCGGCTTCACGGTCCTGCTCGCCTACCTGATCCTCGCCGGACAGCCACCGCCTATCCTGGCGGCGGCGGTCGTCAATCTGGCCGTCCTCGCCCAGCGCCACTGGGGCGACCTCGCCGACGGTCCCCGCTTCGGATTCCCCCGCCGCCGATCCCGCCGCTCCCCCCGGGAGGCGCCGTGAGCCTCTTCGAGTTCCACCTCTGGGGGATGCTGGTCTTCACCGGTTTGCTGCTTTTCATCACCGTAAGCAATCTGGCGCTGCTGCCCCGGCTGGACAGACGACGGGGGACAAGCGTGAAGCCTCCCCGGGTCTCGATCCTCGTCCCGGCACGCAACGAGGAGCGCTGCATCGCCGACTGCGTTCGTTCCCTACTCGCTCAGGAGTATCCGGACTTCGAGCTGCTGGTCCTCGACGACCACTCCACCGACGGCACCCGGGCCATCCTGGACGCCTTGGCCGCCGAGAACCCCCGGCTCGGGATTCTCGACGGAGAAGAGCCGCCGCCGGGCTGGCTGGGCAAGCATTGGGCCTGTCACCAGTTGGCCGCCCGAGCCGAGGGCAAGCTGCTGCTCTTCACCGACGCCGACACCGTCCACCATCCCCGGGCCTTGTCCGACGCCGTCGAGTTGCTCCAGCGCCGCCGGGCGGGCCTGCTCAGCCTGATGCCCCGCCAGGTGCTGGGTAGCTTCGGCGAGAGGCTGCTGGTGCCGCTGATGACCTGGTGCATCATCAGCTTCCTGCCCTTGGCCCTGCTGCGTTTGTTGAAAAAGCCCTTCCTCGCTCCGGCCAACGGCCAATACATGCTCTTCCGACGTGAGGTCTACCGCCGGATCGACGGCCACGCCGCGGTGCGCAGCCACGCCACCGACGATGTCGCCCTGGGACGCCGCGTCGTCGAGGCTGGGGATCGCCTGGTTTTCACCGACGGCGCCCGCCGCGTCGCCTGCCGGATGTACACCGGCTTCGCCGAAGCCTTCGCCGGGTTCAGCAAGAACTTCCTGGCCATCTTCAACTACCGGACCGCCTTCTTCATCTTCGCCTGGGTCTTCATTGCCGTGCTGTTCTGGGAGCCCGTGGTGATCATCGTGCTCGAGCTCTTCGGCGCCGCCGTCGACCCGACGATCCATTACATCGCCCTGGCCATGCTGGGAGTCTCCCTGATCCAGTGGCTGCTGGTCTACCTGCGCTTCGGTTACCCCGTCTGGGCGGCCCTGGGCCATCCCGTCGTTGCCCTGCTGGGGACGATCGTGGCCTTCAACTCCCTGCGGGTGACCCGACGCGGCCGGGCGCGCTGGAAGGGCCGCACCCTGATCCGCTGGAGCGGGGATAACGACGACCCCGCCGACACTCCCGACGATGATCCCCAGGGACCCGAGAGAACATGAGCACCGAGCCCCGCCTCAACCGGGCCAACGAGGCCCGGATCGACCCAGCCGGGCGCTACGTTCTCTACTGGATGCAGGCAGCCCAGCGCCCCGACGACAACCCGGCTCTCGACTACGCCGTCGATCAAGCCGACGAGCTGCACCTGCCCCTGGTCGTCGGCTTCGGCCTCACCGTCGAATACCCCGGCGCCAACCGCCGCCACTACGCCTTCATGCTGGCCGGCCTGGCCGAGACGGCCCGTACACTCGCCGAGCGCGGGATCCCCTTCGTCCAGCGCCGGGGCAACCCTCCCGCCGTCGCCGCCCGGCTGGCCGCCGAGGCGGCCCTGGTCGTCGGCGATGTCGGCTACCTGCGCCACCAGCGCGCCTGGCGCCGGGAGCTGGCCCACCGCATCAGCGTGCCTCTGCTCCTCGTCGAGGGCGAGGTCTGCGTCCCCACCACCGTCCTCGACGCCAAACTGGAGTACGCCGCCCGGACCATCCGCCCCAAGATCAACCGTCTGCTGGACCACTTCCTCGATCAGGCGGACTTGCGCACGCCCCGCGCCCCCAGAATCTCGGCCGACAAGCTGGACCTGCCCGGCGAGCCCCTCGACGACACCAAAGGACTGCTGGATTCCCTCAGCCTCCCCCCGGGACCGCCCCCGGTCAACCACCTCCACCCTCCGGGACCGACTGCTGCCCGCCGCCGTCTCGAGGCCTTCCTCGAAGAACGCCTCGACACCTACCACACCTCCCGCAACGACCCCGCCGTCGACCGCCAGTCCGGTCTCTCCCCCTACCTGCACTTCGGCCAGCTCTCCGCCCTTCGCGCCGCCCGTGCGACCCGACGCCGCGGCGGTCCCGGCGCCGAGGCCTTACTCGAACAACTCGTCGTCCGCCGCGAGCTGGCCGTCAACTGGTGCCTTCACAACCCCGACTACGACGCCTACCCCGGCTTGCCGGCCTGGGCGCGGGCCACCCTCGAGGACCACACCCGCGACCCCCGAGCATACCTCTACGACAACGAGACCCTCGAAAACGCCGCCACCCACGATCCCTACTGGAACGCCGCCCAACGCGAGCTGGTCCTCACCGGCAAGATGCACGGCTACCTGCGGATGTACTGGGCCAAACAAATCCTGCTCTGGCTGGCCCGGCCCGCCGAGGCCCTGCGAACCATCATCGCCTTCAACGACCGCTACTCCCTCGACGGCCGCGATCCCAACGGCTACGCCGGCGCCGCCTGGTGCCTGGGCGCCCACGACCGCCCCTGGCCCGAGCGGGCCGTCTTCGGCAACGTCCGCTCGATGAACGCCCGCGGCCTGGAACGCAAGTTCGACATCGCCGCCTACCTGACCCGCGTGCGCGATCTCGAAACCTCCGCTCCCGCCTAACCCCCTTCGGCGCTCTCTTTCACTCTGCATCTGTGAATCGTCACGACTTTGCGCTATACTATGCCCCAAGGGTCGCGCCCCATGGGGGACGAACACCCACACAAAGCTCACTGCAACCGATCACGACCACCCGCGGCAAGCGACGCACCGCGTCCCACGCCGATAAACACCTTCCCCAAGGCGGTGAATACGATGAAGAAACTCACCCTCCTCCTCGTTACCCTACTCTGCTGCGCTATCTTCGCCGGAAGCCTCGACCTCGACGCCTTCTACGACGTCCAGATGGACGACTACCTCATCTACGCCATCAACAACAACGGACAGCTCTACGTCGTCTCCGGCGACCGCTGGGAAAAGGACGGCTCCCCCTGCCCCGGCTCCGGCCCCTACGCCCTGAGCGCTTTCTACGACTCCGCCGATGACCAATGGATCGTCCTGGCCCTGGACAACCGCGGCCAACTCTATGTCTCCGGCGCCACCGAGTGGACCGACACCGGCATCACCCTCAGCGGCAAAGCCCCCTACGACTTCGAAGGCTTCTTCGATCCCGAACTCAACGACTACCTCTTCTACGCCATCGACGCCACCGGCCAGCTCTACGTCCTCTCCGGTGATGAATGGGTCCCGGACGGCAGCCCCTGCCCCGGCGCCGGCGGCTACAAGCTCTCCACCATCTACAACGCCATCCACGACGACTGGCTCGTGGTCACCGTAGACCGCTCCGGCGCGGTCTTCATCTCCGGCGCCGAGGAATGGGCGCCCTACAGCAAGGTCTCCGGAAGCTCGCCCTACGAGGTCGCCATCTTCCTCGACACCGCCGAGGAAGCCTTCATCATGTTCACCCTCGACGACAGCGGCCAGCTCTACCTCGACCAAGGCGGCGAAAGCTGGGCTCCCGTCGGCGGCAAGCTCTCCGCACCCTCGCCCTACAACCTAACCGCCTTCTACGAACCCGATCTCGACGAGTGGATGATCCTCAGCATCGACGACAACGGCGCCCTCTATATCAACAACGGCGAATGGGCCAAGGCCGTCGACGGGTTTTAGCATTGCCCACAACGCGCCTGAACAAATGACGGGTTTTAGCATTGCCATCGACACCACCTGAACAAATGACGGGTTTTGGCATTGCCATCGACACCACCTCACCACCAAAAGATTTGGCATTGCCATCGA
>CAZOOP010000015.1:10190-75281 GCA_964581465.1 uncultured bacterium | reverse complement strand
GGCAAAGTGCCTATCAACGGCCCAGAGAGCTCCCGAGGCTATGCTAAAAGCCTACAACGGCGGCTTCATACGCAACGACAGGCTCTTTATCCGTGAAAGGCCGCTCAGATTCAGCCATCGCGACGACGAAAACACTCTCGACTACCTGCAGGATGCACCGCTCAATTGGTCCGATCAGGTTACATGATGCCCTTTCTTAATGAGAATGACCGATAATTGAGTTAGGCTTCATGGAACGCGTTCGGACCAAAACAGGTTGTTTGGGAGCGGTTTGCCGAGGCGTTATTCTAGGCCCGGATATGCTTCGCTTTTGTTAAAACATTCACTTGGCATACCCTTATTACTTGTTATTACTACACTTACTAGTCAGTGGCAATCCGCTGTCAGAGCATAGGCAAGTGCGCTGATATCTGGGTTAGCTAAAGACTAGACCCGTATTAGCCGCCACCTTTCGACTACCCGTCCAATGACAGGTTTTTGATGATCATTACCTCGATTATTATTTGAGTACAATATGATCAGGCCCGGTCAGGGTATGCGATTCCTAACATTATAAGCTCGTTTTGCTACGTGTGATAATCCATTTTTTTTATCGATAAGCGGCTGATACGAGTTTATCTCAAACAACGCTTTGACTTGCAGCTTACCACACAAGCGCTCACTACTTGTAATGGGCTGTCAATAGGAGCGTTATGACCCATAACCACATTCCCGGTTTACTGCGACAAGCAGTTGAATCAAGGGCGCCAAGACATTCAAAGGGGCATCCCGAGCAAGTAGCAACCTTGCTTATCCGCCCCGAACAAAACGGACGATGCGCGCTTCTGATTGCCCTCTATCTACCATTATCCTAAGAGATCATCACTCGCACCTGAACCGACTCATCCAGCTAATAGATTGTCATTGGTTGCTTTATCGTTCACACTCGCCGCCGTTGTCATCCCGCTGCATTGTCGTGCCAATGCCTGGTGGCGATGCACCTGGACCTGCCTTGAGTACCACCGGAAGCCTGAGGCTGTTGGTTCCATTCAGGTTTCAACCAGGCTGTGAGTAAGTGACCTGCTGACGACGCTCTATTGCTCGCTTTATCAGCTTAGGCCGTTGTCCGGCTTCGCTGGTTGATTACACGCTGCGGGTGTTTACCAGCCCCTCGTCTCAATGCGTCTTTCAACAATTGCTAATGCTTGCTTCAGTTTCTGGTGATTATCCCTATCCTAATGACATACAGATATGATGCGATTCTCTGCTCCAAAATGATTCCAGGGATACTTCAACTACCGACCGTTGGATTGACAGGGGGCAAGGGGTGGGATCGGACCTCGATCCGGCGCGGCGGCGGAAAGGCCGTCTGAACACGGCTTCCGCCCACCTAGCATGCTCTGAGGCATGACCCCAAGCACTACCAGACGCCGGCGCATAGCTGTATTTCATCTTGATTCTTTTCTTTCCCTTGACGACTGGGCTAAAATACTTTTGGAATCAAGTAGATTGCATAACGCACTATTCTGACATTGATAGCAAAAACGCCCCCATACAAGACAACCAAATGCAACGACGACTACCCCAGGGAACCCCCATTCTGAAGGGAACCGACCTCGCCCAAGGCGGCATCGGTCATTTCCTGCGCGTGCTGGGCGCCGGCGGCTTCTCGGGCTACCTGAGCCTCAACGGCTCTCTCTCCTCCGGCCAAGTGCTCATCGGCGGCGGTCGTCCCCTTTACGCCGGTTTCTCCGACGGCATCGACAGCTACACCGGGGCCGAGGCGGCGGCGCTGCTGGCCGACGCGGCTTCCGAAATGACCCTGACGACGGTCCAACTGGACAAGCGACGCTTCCACTACACACGGATCATCCTCTTCAACGAGCCCCGGGGACGGGGATTCTCGCCGACCTCCGAGGAGCTGATCCTGTTCTACTCACGGTGCGTGCGCGGCAACCGCAGCGGCCTGATCCAGATGTACAACGACGACCTCGAGTACTACATCCACATCCTGCGCGGCGAGATCGTCGAGAAACCCAGCAGCCTCGACGAGACCTTCGACGCCTTCCGCGGCTCCCGCGACTATCTGGTCGACACCTACTTCTACGACCCCGCCAAGCCCGCCGGACAGAACCTCAAGCCCCGCCACTTCGACCGCTCCTGGCTGCGCGGGCTGCTGGTGGAGTCGATCCAGCGGGAATTCGGCAACCGGGCCGACGCCCTCGTCGACGAGCTGAAAAGCGAAGAGGTGCTGGTTCACCAGAGGGATGCCTGGCTGCGACGCATCGAGAAGTTCCTGCGCAACTTCATCTGCGGACGGATGGCCGCGCGGACTTTCGTCCAGGGTGTAAAAAAGCAGTTCGAGAAGCAGCTTTGAAGCCTCGAACTCCAACTCTTCCCGAGTGACCCATGCCCGGCGTCGACCTCCAGCTCCAGCTCTATCCCGCCACGCGAAGGGCGGCGATCGTCAAGCGTCACAACCGCTTCGTCGCCGCCGTGCGCCGTCGCGACGGCGCGCCCGAGGATGTCCATGTGCCCAACTCGGGACGGCTACCCGAGCTGATGGCCCCCGGCCTGCCCTGCCTGACCGTCCACTACGGTGGCAAGCGCAAGTACCCGGACAGCCTGGTCGCCGTGCGGCACAACGGCGGCTGGGTGCTGGTGGACACCCAGGCCACCAACCGCATCGCCGGGGAGCTGCTGAATCACGGCCTGGTACCGGGACTGGAGGGCTACGGTGAGGTCCGCTCCGAGGTGGTTCTGAAGCCGCGGGGTCACTCCGGTTCGGTGAAGGGACTGCCGCGCTTCGACTTCCGCCTCGACGACCACCCCGACAGGACCGGTCCCGCCTGGGTCGAAGTCAAGAGCGTCACCCTGGCCGTGGACGACACGGCGCTCTTCCCCGACGCGGTGACCACCCGGGGCGCCGGACACGTCCGCGAGCTGGGCCGCCTGGCCGCCGACGGAGCACGCGCAGCCGCACTGTTCCTCGTCCAGCGCGGCGACCCCGTCCGCTTCTCCCCCAACGACGCCACGGACCCGAACTTCGGCGCGGCACTGCGCGACGCCGTCGACCAGGGTCTCGAGGTGGTCGCGCTGCGGCTGGCGATCGAGCGTCCGCCCGAAGCCGATGAAGCGCCCTTGATCGTCCGCCTGACGGATCGTCTACCCGTGGAGCTCTAAGGCCCTCCAACGCCGCGCGACGACAAACCGTCACCGAACCCCGACGGCGGCACCGCCGCAGCCACCAAGGCATCCCATTCACACAGCATTGGTCGATCAAGCGTCGTAAAGACCATCGAAGAGCGGCTGCGCTAACGTGATCCACGCTCCTCCGGGCATCGCGCCGCCAATACCCCCCTCGACTCACCTTCGCGACCGCCCAGTTCGAGGTCGAGACACCACTCAATACCCACCGCTTCCCTCCCCCGAGGTGCGACGATGCGCTCCCGCCCACTCCTGCTTCTCCTCCTGCTGATCAGCGTAGTCGCCGCGGCCGACGACCTGGCAGGTCGCCGCCTAATCTTCGTTTCCGGCGAGGCCGACGGCGCCGCCACGCTGATGATCCTCGACCTGGCCCAGCCACTGCTGCCCCGCCCCCTGGCCTCGATGCGCGACGAGGACGGCGCACCCCTGACGGCATCCCAAGCGACCCTTTCCCCGGAGGCCGACGTCGTCGCTTTCCGCTACGCCGCCCCGAGCGGCTCGGGGCGCATCCATCTGCTCGACCCCGCCGTCCCCGGCGAGCTGCGTCCCTTCGGCGCTCCCGGCGTTGACGCCGACGAGGGCATGCCCGACTGGAGCCCCGACGGCAGTATGCTGGCACTGATCAGCGACCGCGGCGACACCGTGGACCTCTACGTAGTCGACGCTCTCGAAGGCGAGCTCAGCCGCCGGCTGACCAACGACGCCGCCCGCGAGTCCGACCCGGCCTGGCACCCCGACGCCGTACGCCTGGCCTATGTCGGCGACGCCGACGGCGACGAGGAGGTCTACCTCACCGACGCCCTGGGTGGAGCGCCGCGCCAGTTGACCCATAACACTTGGGCCGATCTGGACCCGGTTTGGCATCCCGACGGACGCCGCCTGGCCCTGGTGACCACCGTGCCCGGCGAGAAGCTGGTCCCCGCCTCGTCGAGCGCCCCGGACTCCGGCGGCGCCAAGACCACCTTCGGACCGGCCAGCCCCTACGTCGATATCGAGAGCGCTCCCGCGACCGTCGTCGTCGAGAACCGCGATATCGTCCTGCTCGACACCGTCGACGGCTCCCTGGAGTTCGTCGTCGGCTCACCGGGCTCCGACATCCAGCCCGCCTTCTCCGCCGACGGCCGCTACCTGGCCTTCGCCTCGGATCGCAGCGGCGACTACGAACTCTACGTCTACGACCTCGAGACGGGCTTCCTCAAGCAGGTCACCTTCAACAGCGCCGCCGACGACCTCAACCCCCTCTGGCTGGAGGAGAGATGAACCGCCGATACCTGCCGCTGATCCTCCTCGTCCCGCTGCTCTTCGCCGGCTGCCGCCGCGCCCCGGACCCGGCGAGCGCACCGCGGATCGTCTTCAGCCGCCAGAGCGGCGCCGGGGTCGACCTGGTCCAGGTCAGCACCGCCCGACCCCAGCGCGTCGACGTCATCCTGCCCCATACCGGCGACGGCTGGTACCCCCGGGCCGGAGTCTCCCACGACGGCCGCTACATCGCCTTCGTCACCGACCGGCCTGTCCACGGACCACACGGGGAGTGGGACTTCACCGATTCCTTCGGCAACGGCAGCCAGTTGCTGCTCTACGACACCCGCGAGGGCGAGCTACGCCACCTGGACCACGGCGGCTACGGCGCCGATCGACCCTGCTTCACCCCCGACGGCGCCGCGATCCTCTTCGACCGCCAGAACGAGGCAGGGAACTGGGACATCTACCGCCTCGAACTCGAAAGCGACGAGCTCAGCCCTCTGGCCGCCGGCGAAGCCTTCGAGGAAGCCGCCGCAGTCTCCCCCGACGGCGCTTACATCGCCTACTGCTCCGACGAGTCCGGCGCCCTGCAGATCCAGCTCCTCGTCGCTTCCACCGGACGCGCCCACCCCGTCACCTCCACCGGTGTCAATCAGGACCCGGCCTTCTCCCCGGACGGCCGACGCATCGTCTACTCCAGCCGCCGCGCCGGCGACGCCAACCTCTACCTGATGCCCCTGACCGGAGACGACCGCGCCCGGCGCATCGCCGAACTCGACGGCGACCAGCGCTTCCCGCGCTTCTCTCCGAACGGCGACTTCATCGCCTTCACCACCTACTACGACGACGGCGGCTCCGACATCTACCTGATCGATGCCCGGGGCTGGGGTCCCCCCGTCCGCGTCACCCACACCCTGAGCCAAGAGATATTTCCCAACTGGCTGCCCGGCGAGACCACCGACGAAGACTAGACCTTCGCCGCAGCCGACTTCGCCCTATCCCGGCCTTTCACAACGAAGGGGCGGCGTTGGCACGTTTCTTGCGGAGTCGAACCCTGGTTGAATCAAACGCCCCTCCTTGCGCAAGAAACGTGCCAACGCCGCCCCCGTTCAAGGCGGTACAACGTTTCGTGTGAAAGGGCTGCGGCGAAGGTCGCCTTGGACAATTCGCGCCCGGTGGAGTACACTGGGGGCGATTTGACTTGCGATATACAAACTCGAACCAGTCATCCCCTGTCCTTCCAGGAGGAGCCCATGCGCAAGCTGGCGGCGGCGGCAATCATACTCACGGCGGTGTTGACGGCGGGTTGCGGACCGCAGCGCACCAGCGAGCTGGTCCTGTTCGCCTCGGACCGCGACGGAGTCGGCACCAACCTCTACACGATGAAACTGGACACTTCTGCGGTGGAGCCGGTGACCAACGACCTCACCTACGACTACCTGCCCTTCGCCGACATCTCGCCCGACGGCACCACAGTGGTCTTCGTCTCCGATATCGACGGCGACGGCGAGGTCTACCTCTGCGATCTCGACGGCGGCAACCGACAGAAGCTCACGGACAACTCCTTCGGCGAGGACCGTCCCAGCTTCACCCCGGACGGCCGCATCCTCTTCGACTCCGACCGCAGCGGTGACTGGGAGGTCTGGATCATGAACGCCGACGGCTCCGGCGCGGTCCAGCTCACCGATTCCCCAGGCGTTGACGAATCCGCCCGGATGAGCCCGAACGGCGCGAGCATCATCTTCGTCTCCGAGCGACACGGCTACCGCGCCCTCTACGAGATGGAGGCCGACGGCGCCGACCCCTACGAGCTGTGGACCGACGGCTATTCCTGGGTCGGCGATCCCGCCTATCACCCCGCCGGCGATCGTATCGTCTTCAGCTCCGACTACTTCGGTGACAAGGACGTATATGTGATGGACCTGGTCGGCGGCCAGCCGGTCAACCTGACCTCGGACTCCTACGAGTACGAGCGCTTCCCCCGCTATTCGGCCGACGGCGGCCGCATCGTCTACGCCAGCACCTGGGATTGGGACTGGGAGGTCTTCGTGATGGACTCCGACGGCACCCACAAGACCCAGTTGACCACCAACGAGGAAATCAGCGACTATCTGCCGGTCTGGTAGGGTTTAAGCCGAGCATGCCTCAGTCAAAGCCGGTCCCGTGGGGCCGGCTTGCGTTATCGTGTTAACGACATAGATCCTCGATTGCCGGGGATGAGGGCGCGGAATCACCGCTGCGTTTTGTGTAACGGCTGACGGGGCGGAACGCGGCGGAGAACGGCTTTTTTACTGAGCGGCCAACGCCATCGCTACGCTAACACGAACCCCGTCGCACGACAACCGGCGGCAGTTCGGTCAGCCGTAAACGACAATGCCCGGGCCGGGGTCGGGGCTTGCACTGGACCTTCCGCTGATGTAATGTCGTTTTTTCGTCAATATGGAGGCACCAAGCACGATCCTGTATCAGACTTGGATCAGTAATGATTCAGCGATCGCATACCATGTCCAAACCGATAGCAGTATGTAACTCGTGGCGGCTGGTATCGGGGCGATCACAAGCAAATCGGACTGTCAGCATACGTCTATAGTCCCTGACAGCTAAATATTGCCGTCTTACAAGCTTCGCAACAACAAACAGTAAGGGCATGGTTAAGGTGCATGATTCTTAAACGCACCACTTCCGGGTGGGAATGACGGTTCCTGAAGTAGCTCCCAAACAGTCTGATTGGTCCGAACCTGTTCCATGATGCGCTAATCGAGCGTGCGGCATCTTCAATCGAAAAAGCGGCTGATACTCGGCTGCTGTCGGCATGGCTCAAGCTTGCGGACTCCACACGCCAGCGGGCCACATTGATTATTGATGATTAGTAGGCCCTTATGATAGGGCTGACGCAGGTAGATCATCTGTGACGGACGGTTGATTATAAGAACCCTGAGGCCGAAACAGTATTATCATTATGTGATAATCAAGGGTGGGCCGTCACTTACAGCTTGGTTGATGTGCGCAACGAACTATCCTTTTGCCGCCCTTGTACGCTGACTTACAGGAATACCACCCTCCATTGCCACTAGGTCAGTACAGAAAAACCGAGCAGTGATGATCAGACAACCCAAACCTGACGACGGCGCCCCCGCCCTGCGCCTGGAGTCCCTGAGCAAGACCTACCCTGGCGGCCTGCGCCGCAAGGCGGTCGAGGCGGTGCGCGACGTCGGGATGCAGGTGCAACCCGGCGAGGTCGTCGCCCTGCTGGGACCCAACGGCGCCGGCAAGACCACGCTGATCAAGATGGTCTGCGGTTTGCTGCTGCCCACGGCGGGCCGGATCCACATCGGCCCCTACGATCTGAAACGCAAGCGCTCCAAGGCTCTGGCCCGCCTGGCCGTAGTCCTCGAGGGCGACCGCAATCTGCGCTTCCGGCTCAACGTCCGCGAAAACATCCTTTTCTTCGCCTCCCTGGTCGACGCCGACCTGACCCGTGTGCGCGGCGAGTACCCGGCGGTGCTCGAACGCTTCGGCCTGGACGGCGAGGAGAAGACCCAGGCCCGCAACCTCTCCAAGGGCCAGCGTCAGAAGCTGTCCCTGGCTATCGCCTACCTGACCCGGGCCGGACTGATGCTCCTCGACGAGCCGACCCTGGGGCTGGACGTCGAGGCCAGCCACGAGCTGCAGCGTATCATCCGCGACACCGCCGATTCCGGACGCGCCGTGCTGGTGACCACCCACGAGATGCACATCGCCCAGCGCATCGCCGACCGGGTGGCCATCATCAACCGGGGTCGACTGGTGACACTTAAACCCGTCGATGAGCTGCTCGAGCTCTTCCGCTTCCGCTCCTACACGGTGCGGTTGCGTGTCGAGAACGGCCCGCCGCCGGATCCCGAGGCCCTGGGCGCGCGGCTGGTCGATAGCCGCGACGGCTATCTCGAGCTCGAGCTGGAGACCGACGACCGCGGGCGGCTCTTCGCCCTCCTCGACGCCCTGCGCTCCACGGAGGCCGAGATCCTGGAGATCGCCCGCCGTCAGCCCGACCTCGAGCGCGTCTTTTTGGAGATCATTGCCGACGACGGGCGTTATGAAAAGCTGAAGGCCCTGCGATGAAGCGCTTCGCCAAGATACTCTGGGCCCACACCAAGGCCAACCTGACCGAACTCCTGCGCTATCCCCTGGAGTTCGGCACGATGTACCTGATCATCATCCTGTTCCTCGGCGGCATCTTCCTGGGGATCAACGCCTTCGTCCCCGCCGGTCGCTTCCTCGGCGACACCCGCACGGCGATCTTCATCGGCTATATGCTCTGGACCTTCTATATGCTCACCGTCCAGGGGGCCACCTTCGCTATCATCCGCGGCGCCCGGGAGGGCTACCTCGAACGCGAGCTGGCCTCGACCTACAGCCATACCACCGTCATCATCACCAAAATCCTGGCCTCGACGCTGAGCCGTTTGATCCACTACCTGCTGATCGCCGTCGTTTGTATCCTGCTTTTCGGTATCGACGTTCACCTCGACGCCGCCTCCCTGCTGGTGATCTTCCCCTTGGTCTACCTCTTCCTGCTCGGTCTGGGGTTGATCTTCGCCGGGCTGTCCCTGGCGCTCAAGCGGGTACGCAGCCTGGTGGGCATCATCCAGATGGCCATCATGCTGATCAGCTTCGGCGCCCTGGGCAGCTACGGCGCCTTCGGCGAGGCGGTGTTCCGCTGGATCCCCTACACCCAAGGCATCCGTCTGCTGCGCGATGTGCTGGTCGACGGCGCGGGATTCGCCCACGTGGCCCGGCCCGGCAACCTGCTGCCCTTGGCCGTCGGCGCCATGGTCTTCTTCGCCCTGGGCCTGGTCGTCTTCCGCGCCCTGGACCGCCTGGCGATGCGCCGGGGCCTGATCGGCCAGTTCTAGGACCGTGATCCAGGGCCGGCTGTGTATCAGGTTCTAGTGTGGCCGGTGGTAGTCAACGGGTCCGTTCTCAGCGGCTTATCCCTTGCCTGACTGTTGCACGTGCGGAAGTGCCGAAAACCATCGGCGGATGCTCAGCATCGGTGGGAACGCCGTCGAAATGCCGACGGCCGGCCCATCAATTCAGCTCGGGCCGGTTGCTCGATCAGTGTTGGATCTTTGTCGGGACGGCGCCCGAGAACTCCCACTGGAACGCCCTGCGCCGCAACCTCGCGGGTCCGGACCGGTTCGATGAAACCGTCCTCTTCATCCGCAGGCACGGCCACACCAGGCGCTTCCGGGGACGGTCCCGCACCTGCCTGGATTTCGACGGAATGCGCTACTGGACCATGGTGGCGCCCGTCGAGGACCCCATTCCGATCAACCGCGCTGATAACCGTGGAGACAACACCGCGGCGCCGCGAAGCTGAAGCGACCCCCGCGCGACAAACCAGGAGATGATGGACAGACTGCCCGCAGCCGCCCGCCGGATCACCCTGGACCAGGCCGCCGACCCGGAACTCTCCCCGCCCACCGGAGAACCCGGCGAGACGCTCGCCCAGCTCCGGGAACGGAGCGGTCTCGACCCGGCCGAAGACTTCATCACCCGGCCCCACTGGATAATCGAGTACCCCCTCTCCGGCGGCGGCTGGGTCGACGAGAGCAACCCTCTCGAACGCGACGAGCACCGCCGGCGGCGCGAGCTGGTCCACCTGGCACCGCCCGACGGTCTCTGTCTGATCTGCGGAGCGGAGGCCCTGCGTTACCGTCGCACCGCGCTGGTCGGCCGCTATCAGACCGTCGAGGCCCGGGGCGCACGCGACGCGACCATCGAGCGCCGCTTCGAGCTGCCCCTCGAGCTTCCCTACTGCGCCGCGCACTACGCCGAGCACTTCGACGACGGCCCGCCGGCCTTCGAGGCCGCCCTGCCCAGAGCCGAGACCTTCACCGCCCCGCCCCGCCGTCCCGCGCCGGACAACGAGATCCGCGCCCCGGGCATCCTGCTCAACGCCCTCTACGACGCCGAGCGAGGCGGTTTCCTTCTGCGCTGGCGCTGGCACTGCGGAGCCTACCGCGCCGCCTTCGTCAGTGAGCACCGCCGACGCATCGAGGAGCTGGGGGCGACGGCGGCCTACCTCGACCACACCGCCCTCGAAGAGGCCGAGCTGCGCCGCCGGATGGCTCCGCGACCCTCGACGGCCTACGCCCTGGGCGGCGCCGTAACCGGAGGGCTGCTGACCACTCTGACCCTGGCCTCGCCGGGCTGGCCGGACTGGCTGGCCCTCGTATTCGGAGTAGCAGCCGCCGCCGGGATCGGCGTCTTCCTCGCCCGTCTGCTCCGCCGCGCCGCCCTGCGCCGCCGGGTGAAGAGTCTTATCGAGACCCGCCGCTCCTGAGCGCGGCGTTGTCTACCACTCCGGATCTCTGCTATAATCCCCTCGATGAAAAAGCTCTACCAGACATCCGTCCCGCGACAGTCGGGGGGACCACGCTCCGGCGCCCCGGACCGCTCCGCCGGTCGTTCGACCATTCCCGCTCCGGCGGGTCTTTTTGTAGCTTCCGCGCGCCGGTTCTTCACCGGTTCTTCACCGGAAGGGACCGGAAAACGCAGGCACGTCCTTACGTGATGGCTTTGGCGCGTTTCTTGCGGAACGGCTCGCGGGGTATTCGTGCGGCGTCGGAAGGCGCAAGAAACGTGCCAAAGCCGGGGCAAGCCGAGGCGGCGGATGGATTGCTTTAGTATCATGCAGTGGCACGTAGTCACGGATCGAGCAAGCCGGAGAAACCAACCCACGTCCTGTCGCGATGATCGACTGAACGGGTTGTCAGCCGTTGAACAACTCAGCTCTTCCACCGATTGATCGGAAACCATCCACCCGAGGTGTCGTCATGTCAGTGAAGAAGAAGCTCCCCCCGCTTTTCATCGTCGCCGCGGCGCTGCTCATCGCCGGGTGCGACGATTGCCCCGGTGGATACGCCGGGTACGATCCCGCCTACGATCCCCGGACGACGATCGACGCCTTGCTCACCGGCGGAGCGGCGTTCAGCGGCGCGGTCGCCGTCGAAGACACAACCGAGCCGCGCTACGTCATCCTGATGATCTCCGACGGCTGGAGCTACAACCACCTCGCCGCCACCGCGGCCTACACCGGTGATGAACCCGCGTACACGAGTTGGCTCCAATACCCGATGTGCACCTGGGACTACGACGCCCGACGGCTCAACGGCGGGGTGGGCTACGACCCCCAACGGGCCTGGAGCGAGTTCGGGTACGTCGCCGGCGCCTTCACCGACAGCGCCTCGGCGGCCACGGCGATGTTCACCGGCCGCAAGGTCGACTCGGGCAACATCAATACCTCGCCCGCCGACGTGCTGCGCCTGGAGACCTTCAGCGAGCTGGCCGCGCTCCGCGGCCTGGCCGTCGGCGCCGTCACCAGCGTCCAGCTCTCCCACGCCACCCCGGCCTGCTGGTACGCCCACAACGCCTACCGCAAGAACGGCTACGCCATCCTGGACATGGGCGTCTGGGGCGTGCCGGGCCTCAGCGGCGAGGGGGCGGGCTACCAGGGGCTGCGCGGTCCTTCACGGATTACCCCGGCGGTGCTTATCGGCGCCGGTCATCCGGACTGGAACAGCGACTACGTCTCCGCGCGCCAGCGCGATCTGCTGGCCGAAGACGCCGCCGCAAATCCCGGCTGGGCCTTCGTCGAGCGCGTAGAAGGCGGTCCCGACGCCGGGGAGCGCCTGCTGGACGCCGCCATGGATCCCGCCACCGAGCGACTCTTCGGCCTATTCGGCAACGAGGAGGGCTGCTTCGACTGGACCACCGCCGACCTCGACGGACGAAACCCGGAGAACCCGACCCTGGAAGAGAGTACCCGAGCCGCCCTGGCCGTGCTGGGCCGAGATCCCGAGGGCTTCGCCCTGATGGTCGAGGGGGGAGCCGTCGACTGGGCCGGACACGCCAACAACCTGGACTACATGATCGGCGAGCAGCGCGACTTCGACGCCGCCGTCGCCGCCGTCATCGACTGGGTCGAGGACCCGCAGACCCCGGCGGATTGGGAAAACACCCTGCTCATCGTCACCGGCGACCACGAGTGCGGCTACCTGACCGCCGGACCCAACGTCTTCGCCGATCAGCCGTTGGGCGAGATTTCCGAGCGTACCCTGGCCGAGGAGAAAACCTACTCGACGGGCCTGAGGGCTTCATGGGATGACGTCGACAACGACGGCGTCATCGACGAGGGCGAAAACGTCCATTGGGCCTGGAACTCCCGTCAGCACACCAACCAGCTCATCCCGCTCTACGCCCGGGGTCACCGCTGCGAGGCCTTCCACGGAATGATCGTCGCCGAGGACCCGGTCCGCGGAGACTACATCGACAACACCTCGATCTACCTGGTGATGTGCACGGCGCTCAACGACTGATGGTCGCGACATCGTTCTTGGCCCGGCCCCAAGCCTGATAAGCAAAAACCTCTCTGGAAGGAGAGGTTTTTGCTACTGTCGCCGCTGGTAACGTAAGCGCGCCGGCTCACTCACACCTCGGCAGCCATTTTGACGATCCGCTCAGCGGATCACGGCGATGCGCCCCGTGGTCATCGAACCGCCGGGAGCCTCGATGGTCCATAGGTAGACTCCGGCGGCCAGCTTGTAGCCGCTGGAGTTCATCACCGGCCAGGCGTACTCGCCGGTGGGCACCACGGCCTGGAAGAGCAGCTCGCCGGTGGTGTCGTAGATGCTCAGCTCGCTCAAGGGCTCGAGTTGGGTGAAGGTCACCCGGGAGCCCCGGGATTCGCGGAAGGGGTTGGGATAGGCGTAGGGACCCTCGGGCAGCCCCTCGAAGCCTTCGGGCTCGACCAGACCGACCAGGTGTCCCAGCGCCGCCACGGTGCCCCGGGCGACCTGCCAGGTTAGGGGGAAGTGGTCGATCAAATTGATGTAGTCGTCCTGCTTGGAGTGGTAGTAGGGGTAGGTGATCGGCGCGTCCTCGATGCCCATCGTGGCTTGATAGCCGTTCTGCCAAAAAGAGTAGTGATCCGAGCCGCCGCCGGTGGAGAAGCGCTTGTTAGTTGTCAGGCCGGCGCCGTAGTCGGCACAGGCCTGAACCCATACGTCGCCCAGCCACTCGCTGTCCTCGTTGACGAAGACCTCCAGGTCCTCCTGGACGCCGGGCTCGTCGCTCCAGACGACCATGTCCAGGTTGATCACGCCCTCGATCGACACCCCCGAGCGGGCCATGCGGGCGGCGTGATAAGCGCTGCCGACCAGGCCCAGCTCCTCGGCGTCGAAGAAGGCCAGACGCAGGCTCTTCTCGAAGGAGAAATCGGCCAGCACCCGGGCCAGCTCGAGCAGCACAGTGGAGCCCGAGCCGTTGTCGTCGGCCCCGGGGGCCAACTCCCGGGGATCGGAGTCGAAACTGATCGAATCGAAATGGGCCGTGGCGTAGACGTAGGTATCGGGGTCGACCAGGCCCCTTTTCTCTCCGACGATGTTGGTAACCAGCATGGAACGGTCTATCTCTGCGGGCAGCCAGTCGCTCAGCAACTCGGCGCCGGCGCCCCCGTCGTCTGTGTAAGCCGGCCCCTGACCGTTGAGCAGCCAGATACGGTCGTCGGACTCGGCGGCGGCCTGGATGTCGAAACCCAAGTCCTCGCTGACCTCGCTCCAACTGTCCCCTGTGTTTTCGGAACGATAAACAGCACCTTCCTCGCCAAATGCCAGGAAGCTCGATCCGTCCAGATGAAGCAAGCCGCGCAGATATCCCGAGTCGAGGGGGCTGGTCAGCTCCTCCCAGGTCTCACCGCCGTCGGTGGTGCGCAACACCGTCGAGCCCACGGCCAGAGCCGTGGCAGCGTCGGCGAAGACCACCTCGTAGAAGAACTCACTACCGCTGGAATCGTAGACCTTCTCCCAATCATTACCGCCGTCCGTAGTTCTGAACAGCCGACCCGCCACGGCGCTCATGATCACCGTCAACGGCTCTCCCGGCGGCGAGGCGGCGCTCTGGGCCGTGTTGACAAGTGACGTCGTCAACTGCCAGTCGTCACCGCCGTTATCGGTACGGTAGATGCCGCCGGCGTTGGAAAAGGCGTAACCCGTATCGACATCGGCGAAGAAAAGGTACATGAAGGCTTCGGAATCGCTGTCGAAGAACCGGCTGTCCTCCCAGGTTGCGCCGCCGTCGGTGCTGCGGTGATAGGTGTTGTAGGCGCCGTAGTGGATCGTCCCTGGTTCGAAGCAGACCACCCCGCCCCAACCGCTGACCGAGTCTTCGTCATTGGAGCCGAAGAACTCGAAGCCTTCCCCCCCATCGTTCGAATAGAAGCAGTAGGGTTGGGAGCCGTAACCGCCACCGCAGAAGGCCACTAGTTGTCCATCAGCGTCCAGACGGGACAGCTCGCCGCTCAAGTAGGAATCGTAGGTGACCTCGAAACCGTGCTCCTCCAGCTTCGCCGCCAAATAATCCTGGGAGCGCTGGTTGCCCTCGGTGTAGGCGTAGCGTGTCCGGAAAGCGGCCAGGTCGTAGTCGAAGTCCTCGATCGTTTCCAAACGGATGGCGTTGACCAGGTACTCGATCAACTCATCCTGATCGGCCGTGGGACGCGGCGGCGCCGAAATGACAGATTGGGGACGCAGCGGCAAGAAGCGCTGGTAGTAAAGGTTGGGGTCGGCGCAAACCGCCCAAAGCTCCTCCTCGGTCCAACGGCAGAGCAAGCCGCCATCGGGCAGCTCGGTAATGACGCCGCTGGGCTCGACGCCGGGACGCCGGTAATGATTCACGTAATAAAGCTGTCCCTCGCTGGAATCCCAGACCACGCTACGGGCCGTCGGTTCGGCAGTGGTGTAAAGGCCCCACCCTCCCGCCGAGGAGTGGAAGACCGCACCCGGCGGGACGACAGCGTCTTCGACGGTCTCGACAACCGTTAGATTCAGCTCCGCCGCGAGAACCGCGGATACCGCGAGAAAGAGCAGCAACGTCAAGAAAAGCAGGCGGCGCATGGCGACTCCCGGGGTTGAGTGACTGGACGTTTCGAAACCTCGGCGGCAATCTCCCTCGACAAACACACCGCAATTCGGCGGACAACCGAGGCGTTGGCACGTTTCTTGCAATCCCTTGCCCGGCGCGTCGCGTCAAAACGCGCTCGTCCGCTTCGATACCGCGTTGTCGTTGAGCTGTTTTGCAAGAAACGTGCCAACGCCGGCCGGGGGTGGCAAACCGGCGGAACGGCCCGCCGAGGTTTCGACCCGTCCAGTATAGCCGCTGCGACCCCGACTGGCAACGCCGGGCTTGGGTAACATAGGTTTCGTGACATATCCCGTTCCGTCGACGTATAGTAGTAATCGGTTTGTCATGTGTCACGAAGATGTCAAAGGATAGACACTCTCTTTCTGGTTCACCCTCCAGGTGGTCACCGGCCGAATACCGGTTTCAACGTCGTTCACAGCTTCCATCGGCTTACGAGGTATACGGGACCGCTCTTTGTCAAACGATCCGCTTCCACCTTCGTGGAAAGCCGGGGCTTGGACCTTGAGCCCCAGTGTCTGGAACTATTGCTAATCCCGCCGCCACCGGCTGCTACCGTAGGTGGGAGCTTGATTTCATCGGGAGGAAGAAATGCGCAATCCTGCGATCATACTGCTGATTCTGCTGAGCTGCGGTGCGGTTCTGGCCGACGGCGTCGTCGTCCCCTACTACTACTTCGAGGAGCCCCAGGGTCCGCCGGAGATCCGGGTGACCATCGACGTGCACCGGGTGACGGTGGACATCGATGGCGGCCTGGCGGTGACCGAGGTCTACGAAGAGTTCGTCAACCGTTACGATTACTCCATCGAAGCGGTCTATCTCTTCCCGGTGCCCGAGAACGCCGCCGTGGATCGTTTCAGCGTCATCGTCGACGGCCGCGAGGTTACCGCCGAGGCCCTGCCCGCCGAGGAGGCCGCCGAGCTCTACACCACGGCGCTGCGTGAGGGCGGCCGGGCGTCGCTGCTCGAGTTCATGGGCCGGGGAGCCTTCCGAGCTTCCCTGGGTGTCTTGGAGCCCGGCGAACGACTACCGGTGACCATCAGCTACAGCGAACTCCTGGAGCCCGCCGACGGCCTCTACCACTACTCCTACCCCCTGGATATCGAGGCCTTCACCTACGATCCCGTCGATGAGCTGTCCATCGACGTCGAGCTACGCTCGGAACAGCCGGTGCTCAACGTCTACTCGACCAGCCACGCCGTGGAACCCCGGCGGACGAACGACGCCGTGATCGTCGAGTACCGGGAGCAGGGCGCGCGGCCGGACAGCGACTTCGAGCTCTACTACAAGACCTCGACGGAGGAGCTGGCCGCCAGCCTGCTCACTGACGCCGCCGAGGACGGCGGGGGCGGCTTTCTGCTGGTGTTGACTCCCCAACCCGAACCCCGGGGCGGCACCCTGCCCAAGGATATCGTCTTCTGCTTCGACATCTCGGGCTCGATGCGAGGCGAGAAGTTGGACCAGGCCCGATCCGCCCTCCAGTACTGCCTGGAGCGCCTGGACCCCCGTGACCGCTTCGAGGTGATCGTCTTCTCCACCGAGGTCCGCGGCCTCTTCGACGGCCTGGTGGCGGCCGACGAGGACAATCTCGACCGGGCCGTCGAGTTCGTCGGCGGCCTGGAGGCCGAGGCGCGCACCAACCTCGACGGCGCCCTGCGCGCCGGATTGAAGCTGCTCGACAACGATAACGAACGCCCCCGCTCCCTGGTCTTTCTGACCGACGGCAAGCCCACCGTCGGAGTGCGCGACGACGTCTCCATCGTCGATAACGTGCTGGAGCTCGACTCTGCGTCGCGGGCCTACATCTTCGGCGTCGGGCACGACCTCAACGCCGTGCTGCTGGACCATCTGGCGCGGGTCCAGCGCGGCGCCGTGGTCTACGTCGAGCCCGGCGAGGACCTGCAGGCCGCGATTACCGGATTTTACGAGAAGATCCACGGACCGGTGCTGACCGACCTCGAGCTTGACTTCGGCGGCGCCGGGGCCTACGACCTCTACCCGCCGACACCGCCGGATCTGTTCGCCGGCGAGCAACTGACCCTGGCCGGCCGCTTCGCCGAACCCGGCGTCCATACCCTGACCCTTTCCGGCAACGCCGGGGGAGAGACCGTCCTCCGCGACTTCAAGCTGGATTTCGGTCGAGAGAACAACGACGCCGTCGAGCTGATCTGGGCCCGGCGCAAGGTGGGATTCTTGCTCGAACAGATCCGTCTCGAGAGCGAGGACGAGAATCTGGTGGAACAGGTCGAAGAGCTGGCCCTGCGCTACGGCATCGTCACCCCCTACACCAGTCTGGCCTGGGCCGAGGCGGAACCCGAAGCCGGATACGCCGTCGGTGATCCCGCCGTTAACTACACCCTTCACGAAGCCGCCGACGGCGTCGGCTTCGGCACCAGCGGAGCCCTACGCGAGGGCGCGGGCGCCGTGGCCGAGAGCAAGGCCATCGACGAGCTCCAGGCCGGTGTCGGCGGACGCGGCTCCGTCGGTGTCCGCCGCGCACTGGGACGGGCCTTCTACCTCCTCGACGGCGTCTGGACCGACAGCGAGTACGACGAGGAGGCTATGCAGTCCGAGGAGATCGTCCAGGCCTCCGACGAGTTCTTCGAGCTGCTCGGGGAGCATCCCGAGGTCGCCGAGGCCCTGGCCCTGGGCGAGCGGGTGATCGTCGTCCTCGACGGGGTCGCCTACTCCATCGTCCCGGCCGATTAAGCGGGCGAGACCTTTGCCGAAACATACACAAAGACGATAACCCTGAACCGGCTTTGGCACGTTTCTTGCAGCGGAGCGACAACCCGTCTGGAGCGACGCCGCGTCCGACTCCGCAAGAAACGTGCCAAAGCCTTCACAACCGTCGCGGAGGGGCGACTTCGATCTTGGACCAGGCAAAGGTCTCGCACGAGATAACGCCGACCCCGGGGGGTCGGCGTTTCCTTGTGTTTTCGAGATATCTAAGTGGAGTCGGCTGCGGGGGCGTTGTCGAGAAAGGCGCGGATCCGCGGGCGTTTGAGGAAGGCGGCCCTGAGGTCCTCGCGGTTGAAGTCGGCGAGGATTCGGTCCAGGTCGTCGCGTGCGGCCTGGTAGGAGTGAGCCGCCTGGGCGGTTTCGCCCTGGGCCCGGTGGATGCGGGTCAACAGCCAGTAGATCCGGAAGCGCGATTCGGGTATATTGAGGCGGTCGGCGACCTCGAGGGCGGCCAGGGCCCACTCGGCGGCTTCGTCAAAACGCAGGCGGGCCAGCATCAGCTCGCCGGACTCCAGAGAGGCCGACACGGTCAGGCGCTTGCTGCTGAGGTCTTCACCGGCCGTGCGAATCCGCTCGATGAACTCGGCGGCCTCGTCGAAACGCTCCTGGAGGCGCAGCATCCGCGCGGTGTTCGTGTCGAGGAGCAGGGCGAACAGGCGCATGTCGTGTTCGTGGTAGAACTCGGCGGTTTGGCGGTAGAGGCGTTCAGCGAGTTCTGGGTTGCCCTGTTGCTCGGCGATGTTGGCCATGATGTAGGCGATGATGTGACGGTTGCCTTGGGTGGCCTCGTTACTCTGTTCGGGATGGGTCTTCCCCTCGCTGAGCAGCTTGAGGTAGTGCTGGGTGCGGTCGATGAAACCCAGATCGAGCCAGATCATCCCCAGGTTGGCCCAGATGTTGACCAGGCTTTCCAGATCGCCGGTGTTGGTGAAGCGCTTCTCGCAGGTTTCCAGGCAGGAGAGGGCGGACTCGAGAAAGCCCCAACTGTGGTAGATCAAACCAAGGTTGTTTAGGATGCTCAGTTTTTCGTGGGAGTTCCCGGCGAGATCGAGCAGCGTCAGACTCTCCAGGTAGCCCTCGATGGCCGCCTCGAGCTCGCCCATTTGGTAGCGGGTCATGGCCTTTAGGGAGAGGGCGTGGAACTCCCCGACGGCGAAGCCGACGCGTCGGGCGATCGAGTGGGCCAAATCGAAGTGTTCGAGGGCCGCCTCCAATTGTCCGCCGGCCTTGGCGATCCGTCCCAGTTCGAGTTCGGCGGAAACGCTGAGCTCGTTTTCCAGGTTTTCTTCGGCTAGTTCGCGCTTGAGGTCGTCGATGCGCCCTTTGGCCGCCTGGTGGTTGCGTTGGACGCGCTCCAGCTCGGCCCGGGAGAGCAGAGCCAGACGGCGGGCGGCGGGCGAGTCCAGCTCGTTGAAGCGCTCGACGAGTTTCACGGCGCGCTCCCGACGGTTGGACTGCAGCAGCTTCAGCACGGCCCGGCGCAGGACGCGGGCGGCACGATCGGGGGATTGGAGGTGTTTGACGGCTCGCCGGTAGTGATCGGCGGCTGCGACGACGTCGTTACGCAGCTCCGCCAGGCGGCCCCGGGCCTCCGCGAGCAGGCCGCGCAGGTCATCATCGAGATCGGTCGCGTAGGCCTTGAGATCGTCGACGAGGCGCGCGGCGGTCTCGGCCTCGCGGCGTCCCAGCGCCGCCGTGACCAGGTGATAGAGTAGATCGAAGGCTGATTTCGGTTCGAGGGGCTGCTTGAGCAGCTCGCGGATCCGCTTCTCCATCTCGAGGACGCTCTGTTGCAAGCCGCGCGCCATGAGGTAGTCGAGCAGATCGCCCAGCTCTTCCCGGGCGGCGGACCAGTTGTGCAGCTCGAGGTGGTGGTCCAGGCGCATCAGGCGTTCGCCGTAGGAGTCCCGGGGCGGCTGGTATTCCAGGTGGCGTTGCGTGAGCCGCTCGGCCAGTTGATGATCGGAAAAGTCGACGCTCCAGGTGAAGAAGTTGGTATCGGCCAGGGTGTAGCCCGCGTCGACGGATATAATCAATCCCTTGCGCAGCAGTTCGTCGAGCTCGCCGGCCAGTTCGTCTTCGGGCAGTTCGAGCGCGGACTCCAGCCGTCGGCTGTCGCAGACTGTTTGTTGCAAGGCCAGGGCCAGCAGGATGTTGCGCTGCTTTTCGTTGAGCCGCTGCCAGCGGGAGAGGAAGAGCTGGATCGGCGTCAGGGGGTAGTTGAGCCGACGATCGTAGCGCCCCTCGAGATCGATGTCGAAGTAGCGCCGCAGTTGGTTGGTGTAACTCAGGGAAGGGGTGAGCTCACGGAGGAACTTCTCGAACTGCTCGTGGGGCAGGTTCTCCTCGAGGACACGGCCGAAGGAACCCAGGTTCTCGCCGCCGATCTCGGGGACGTAGCGGATGAAGAAGCTGTTGAGGCGGGAGAACAGACCGGGAACATGAATGCGCTCATCGTAGTTGAGCACGATCAACAACCGCAGGTCGTGGATACTCTCCAGCACTTTCTCCAGCAGGGTCAGTGATTCCAGGTCCAACTCACCGGAGTAGGCGCAGAGCGCCGCCGCAGAGGGCTTGTCGAAGCGCCAACTCAAAAGCTCCTTGATCAGGTTGAGCCGCATCCAGCTAAGGTTCTCGGGCTCGAAGCCGTCGGGAACCTCGGCCTCGGGATCAAGCAGCCAGAGCCGCTCCTCGTGCTCGGGGGTGAGCTTGAGGTCGTCGGGTTGATCAAGGCCCAGCAGCAGGCGGATCAGCGAGAGCGGTGTCTGGTGTCCGAAAATGCGCGGCAGGTTCAAGCCCTGGAACCCCAGGTCCTGGAAGTAGCTCAGGACCTCGTCGATGAAGGAGGGTTCCCCCCGGCAACCCTCCCCGACGATCTCGATCAGCACGGGGTGTCGCTTGGCGTATGCGGCGGCCTCTTCCAGGTTGCGCTTGAGATCGGAATCGAGCAGCGGACTGACGTAGGCCAGGTTGTAGGTGCGCCGGCCGACGCTCTTGGACGATGGGCGGAACTCGGGTGGAAGACGCAGGCTCACGTTGGCACCCTGGAAGCTGGTTGAGAGGTTTGGGTAGCTTGAGAGTAATTTACCATTCCCCGAGGCGCCATGTAAAGCGCCTGAGCCCATCATGATTGTAACATATCGTTTCACTGGACAACGATATGTTTCAGATATCCAGGCGGTTTGTTTCATTCGTCGTTGTGCCGGAAGTAACCGACGGTTGCTTGTCTGCTCTATCTGCCTGATATTTCATGTCCTAGCTCATAACAACCCAAACTGGCACACTCCTTGCATTATTAACGGCCGAGGTGAAAGATGACCAACCTGGCCCTGCCCATCCTCGCCGGGGAAATCGCCCCGCGCTTTTGCTCCGCCCCCCAGTTCCTGGTGGTCGAGGTCGACGACGGCGCCTGGAAAGAGAGCCGCCGCCTGCCCAACCTCAGTCGAAACTGGGAGGAGCTCCTCGAACTGCTGGCCGAGCAGACCGTCGAGGTCATCATCTGCAACGGTTTCAACCGCAATTATCTCGCCGGCGCCGAAGCCCGGGGGATCCGCATCATTACAGGCATCGCCGGATCCATCGAGGTCGTGCTCGAACACTACCTGGCCGGACGGATCGAGCGCCTGCGGCTGCCCTTCGGCCGCGGCATGGGTCGCGGCATGGGACGGGGACGCGGCGCCGGACGACGGGGCCGTGGAGGACCTCCCCGGGGCGGAGCCTGATCGTTCACCGGCAAACGAGTCTTCCACCACCTTCACAATCGAAGAGGTCGCTGATCGAGCTTGCCGAGGCCTTGAACACCCTTGACGCGCGATTGATCAAACCTTATTTCGAAAGGTGATGGGGAGTAAGCGCGAATCGGACCAGGACGCTAGAACGGTGAACAGCGACGAGCAAGTGGCTGCCGGCGCAGGCTCCACCTGGGAAACCACCCCCCGGTTAAGCAGTCGGCGGATAAACAACCGAGCAGGGTGCAAGCCTTATGTTCAACCAGGCACGGAGACACGGCGGCAGCTTGCCGGATCAGTGCAAGTCAGCCGCGATTGACTCAAGCTGTTGGGATAACGGCGGTTTCACGGGTCTCAAGCACAAGGGTTTTCCACTTGATAAGATCACACATGCCTGAACAGGCCAGTATCGTTATTAGGTTGATCTGTAGTGGCTTATAACAGTTCAAGCCGTCACTATTCCTGCGTAGCCGAGCGGCGGAAAACCAGACAGCTCTAAGAGGACGCTTCTAATTGAACGCTCTGCTTCGGGAAGTCGCGAATCCTGATTTGCATCCCGGGCATACCAGGTAGTATGAGACTAAACGCTTTCATATTGCGTCTTTAGCAGATGTGAAAACTTGCATATCGAGCTGGAGCCATTCGTGAGGTGATTGTCGGCACTTCCGTTCTAAATGCCGCTCTTCCACGTTTACGAAGTAGGTTCAGTTTCAGATGATAATCCCTTCCACTATGATACGTACCGCCCTTTAAAGCTAGTAGATAAGTGGATAATGCCGTATAGCTCATTATGTCGATATTCTTCTACTATTAGTTTGGGATCGGTTCGGGTTAATTTGTGGCAACAGGTTTGGCATCACCCACGATCCAGGACCAGCCCCCTCCAACTCGAAACTCCGACCCCCTCGAAGAAGCGGCTGAGACGAGGCCATGCAGAATCAAGTTGAGCCTGCAATCTTATCCCCAGGATTATAGGGTACTTATGAACGATGCATGGTCATAGGGGACAACGGCTTCGAGTAGTTTTATCGTGTCGAAACGTCGCTATGAGCACCTAGAGAAAGTGATAATCCACGTACCCGCCACAGGCATCTCGCTCGATGTGCGCTACTGTTTACAACCTAACCGCTTTTATCTAAATGTTATCCAGTAATGCTATGATCCGTCGCCGCTGAGTGATCCCTTTGGTTTTCTCTCCTTGATGCCGTGTTAAGCTGGCAGGCCGTTTTCCCGCCGGTCAGACAGGAAACCGCAAACGATGGGTGCCGAGTCGAAGGCCGTCTGTAGATTGCTTCGGCCCCTGGGTCAGCCGCGAACTAGACGGAGTTGACGGCGTTTCCAGTGCTGACGGCAGTCACATCTCGCGAGCGGCGCAAGCGTTAACCCGGGTGTCGGTCCAGTTTCCTCTAACAATCCCCACATTAATTGACAAGGGATTATCACTCGCGCCTGAACCGACTCATCCATCTGATAGACTGTCATTCATTGCTTTATAGCTTCTAATCGACGCCATTATCATCCCGCCGCATTGTCTTGTCAGCGCAGGTGACGATGCGACTGGACCTGCGTTAAGTGCTGCTGGAAACCGGAGGCTGTTGGTTCCATTCAGGTTTCGACCACGCCGTGAGTAAATGATCTTCAGACGACGCTCCATTGCTCGCTTTAGCAGCTTCGACCGCTATCCGACTTCGCTGGTGACGCCTCGCAGCGGTGGTTACCAGGACCTCGTCTCAATGCGTCTTTCTGGAGTTGCGCAACTTGGTTCAGTTTCTGGTGATGATCCCATTGACAAACATGAGCTGACCAGCAAGCAGCTAGGAATGCGGCTCATGATTCGAGTGAGACACACTGACACTTTAGTGCAATCTCCCGACGGGATGCGCCTGTTCAGCAAAGAGCCGCTGTTCCCGGTGCATTGACTGCCGGCGATCATGAAAACAACCCAACCGACACATATTTCAACTAGCGACCTGGAGTAACGAGGTCGAACCAAGCACACAGGAGAAAGGATCCAATATGCCTGGCAGAGATCACACCGGCCCCCGGGGTCGTGGACCCCGCACCGGCCGCGGTCTGGGCGACTGCGGCCCCAACGAGAAAGCTCCCGAGAATCCACAAGAGCTGCGCGGTCTCGGTCGCGGCGGCCGCCCCTGGGGCGGCGGTCGAGGCTGGGGCGGCGGCCGGGGACGCGGCCGCGGCTTCGGACGGGGCTTCGGTATGGGCAACGGCCTGGGCGTGCGCCGTCGCGGCGACTACCCCGAAGATGAACTCCCCCCGGGGGACAAGCCGTCCAAGGACGACACCCCGGAAAACTAGCCTTTTCTACAACGAAAGGAACCCGATAGATGGCAGACAAGCTGCGCATCGCCGTGGCCGCCGAGGCCGACCGGGGCTTGGACGCCCCGGTCAGCGCCCACTTCGGCCGCTGCCCCTGGTACGTCGTCTGCGAGGTCGAGGACGGCCGGGCCGTCGCCGTGGAGAACCTGGCCAACCCGCATTTCCAGGCCCACCACCCCGGTGAGGTGCCCCGCTTCATCAAGGAGCGGGAGGTCGACGTGATGCTCTCCGGTGGCATGGGACGCCGCGCCCTGGAGCTCTTCGCCTCCTTCGGCATCGCCGTGGCCACCGGCGCCGCCGGCACCGTGGGCCGGACCCTCGAAGCCTACCTGGCCGGCCGCCTGGACGGCGACGACCCCTGCGCCGGTCACGGTCACGGTGACTGCGACCACTAGCTGAATCGCCCGCCGTCCGTGACTTTTTCTCGTTGGGCGGCCCCACACGTTTCCAAACCATTCCTTTGGCAATGCCGACCCGGCAGCTCCAATGGGGAAATCCGCTGATGGGGGCGGCCGACTGATTCGGGTCGCGTGAGACCCGCCACCTGCCCGCGACGAGCATTCGGACCGACTGGTCCATCAAAGCCTCAGCCAAGCGACCCACGAGGCGTGGCGGTTCGATGCCGATACACGACGCCTCCGACCACGGCGCCGCGGTTCAGGCTGAAGCGCGAAGGATAGATCAACCAGACAATGCAACAGTATCGATCACCCACAGCGAACAAGGAGAGTTCGGATATGCTGGTAGCCATCGCCTCCCGGGGTCCCGGCGGCCTGGAAGCCGAGGTCGACGCCCGCTTCGGCCGCGCCCGCGGCTTCATCATCGTAGACACAGACAGCGGCGAGGTACGCCGGGAGCTGGAAAACCCGGCGGTCACGGCCGACCACGGCGCCGGTCCCCAAGCCGCCGCCCTGATCGCCGAGCACAAAGTCGACGGCGTGGTGGCCGGCAACTACGGCCCCAAGGCCCACGCCGCGCTGACCAAACTGGGCCTCCGGCTCTGGACGATCAACGAGCGCCAGACCGTGGCCCGGGCCATGGAAGCCCTCACCAAGGGAGAACTGGAAGAGTTCGAGAAACGGGCCTGGTGATGAACATCTGCTTCGCCAGCGGCAAGGGCGGCACCGGCAAGACCCTGCTGGCCACCAACCTGGCGGTTCACCTCTCCCGTCACTTCAACCGGGCCGCCTATCTGGACGCCGATGTCGAGGAGCCCAACGGCTTCCTCTTCCTCAAGCCGGACCTGCACACCGTGGACCGCGTCGCCGTCGCCCTGCCCGCCCTGCGCGGTGATAGCTGCTCGGGCTGCGGCGTCTGCCAGCGCTTCTGCGCCTTCAACGCCGTGCTGGCCCACGGCGACGGCGTGCTGGTCTTCTCCGAGCTTTGCCACAACTGCGGGGGCTGCCTGCTGGTCTGCCCCGAACAGGCGCTGATCGAGCTGCCCCGCGAGGTGGGCACCCTGAGCTGGGGTGAGCGCGACGGGCTGATCTGCGGGGCCGGACGCCTGGACGTCGGCGAACCCCGGGCAGAGCCTGTCATCGAACGCCTGCTCGAACGCGCCCCGGAGGCCCGGATCACTGTAGTCGACGCCGCTCCAGGGACCTCGTGCAGCGCCGTGGCCGCCGCGAAAACGGCCGAACTGCTGGTGTTGGTCACCGAGCCCACTCCCTTCGGCCTCCACGACCTGCGCCTGGCCGTGGAGATGGGTCGGCGCCTCGAACTGCCCCTGGCCGCCGTGATCAACCGCGCCGACCTGGGCGACGACGCCGTGCGCGGTTACCTCGAGCGGGAAGGTGTGCGCATCCTCGGTGAGATACCCTTCCGCCGCGAGATCGCCGAGGCCTACTCCCGGGGCGCCCTGGCCCTCGAAGCCTCCCCGGAGCTGCGCCGCGTCGTGGAAACCCTGGCCCGGGAGGTCATCCGTGCCATTTAAAGAGCTACTGGTTGTTTCGGGCAAGGGCGGCACCGGCAAGACCACCCTGGCCGGCGCCCTCATCGAGGTCTACCGTCGCTCTGAACACGGCGTGATCGCCGTTGACGCCGACGTCGACGCCGCCAACCTGGCCCTGATCCTGAACACCGAATCCGTCGACGACGAGAACGAATTCATCGGCGGCGAACGCGCCCTCGTGGATGAGCAACGCTGCACCGGCTGCGGCGAGTGCCTGAAGCACTGCCGCTTCGAGGCCCTGATCAGCGTCAACGGCGTCGTCGAGGTCGACGAAATCGCCTGCGTCGGCTGCCGGGTCTGCCGACAGGTCTGTCCCGCAGGGGCCGTCGAGATGCGCCCCAACGTCGCCGGACGCTGGTTCGGCGCCGTCGGGGACGGCTACGAGCTGGTCCACGCCGAGCTGGGCATCGCCCAGTCCAACTCGGGCAAGCTGGTGGCCCGGGTCCGTCGCGAGGCCCGCCGCCGGGCCGAGGAGGCCGACACCCCGCTGATCGTCATCGACGGCCCACCGGGGATCGGCTGCCCGGTCCACGCCGCAATGACCGGCGTCGACCTCGTCCTGGCCGTCACCGAGCCCAGCCCGTCGGGTCTTCACGACCTCCAGCGGCTGCTCGAAACCGCCCGACACTTCAAACGACCCGTCGCCGTCATCCTCAACAAGACCGGCCTGGGTTACAGCGGAGGCCGGGAGCTAAAGGCCCTGCTCGAGGAGCATCAGGCTCCGCTGCTGGCCCGGTTGCCCTTCGACCGCGCCGTGCCCGCCGCCCTGGCACGCGGCGAGGGACTCAGCGCCGTGCCCGGCTTCGTCGAACGAGTGGCCGCCCTGCGCCTGGCCGTCGACGAACTGCTGGCCTAGAGACCTTTGCCAAACAGCTCCCCGGCCAACGAAGCGCTCATACACAATGAACGCGAGGCGTTGGCACGTTTCTTGCAGCAGGGCGGGGCGGCCCCTCGGACGATCGAGCCCCGGACTCCGCAAGAAACGTGCCAACGCCAGACCCGGGGCGACGCTTTCATCCTCGCGAGTTTGGCAAAGGTCTCGCCGGTGGACGACCGATTAACCCACCGGCGGCGCCTTAGTGATCACGCGCGCATCGCAGAAACGCCGCCCGGAGGCGGCGTTTCGCTAACCGGAAACCATCACCGGCTCGACTCAGGGTTATGATTTACCCTCGTTCTCTTCGGCCAAGACCTCGAAGATCTTGTCGCGGACCACTCGGGGCTCGAAGGGCTTGAACAGGACGGCCTCCAGGCCGTCCTTGCGCGCCTTCAGCAACGAATGGGTGGGATCGTAGCCGAAACCGGTCATCAGCACAACCCGGGTGTGCGGGCAGGTCTCGGTGATCTCGGCGTAGACCTCGTAGCCGGTCTTCTTAGGCATCATGATGTCGGAGATGACCACGTCGAAGGGCGGCTGGCGCTGGGCCAGCTCGACGACCTCCTGCCCGTCCTTGGCCGTCTGAACGAAGAAGCCCTCCTGGGAGAGGTACTCGCCGAGGAGCTTGCGGATGTTGGGTTCGTCGTCGGCGATCAGCACCCGGGGCTTGTTGGGGATCGGGCAGAACTCGCCGGCGTCGACACCCTCCCGGTCCTCGACCGTGCCGTTGAAATCGACCATCTGCACATCGCCGGAGACCTCGGTGAGGCGGTAGCCGGAGCCGTAGGCCAGCTTGTTGAAATCCTGGACCAGGGTCGAGATGCGTCGGGCGCCTTGCAGTGCGATATCCAGTTTCTCGGTGAGGAATTCGGTGTCCAGCTCCCCGACGGCCAGGTGACGTCGAGCCAGGGAGCAGGCCGAGAGGATGCTCTCCAGGGGGTTGTTGATCTCGTGGCTGACACCAACGGCGGTCTGAGCCAGAGTTTTTTGCTTCTCGGCGGCGATCAGCTTGCGCTCCAGCTCCAGATGCTCCCGCAGATCCTTGGATACACCCTCGGTTCCGATCAGCTCGCCGTCTTCATCAAGTAACACATTGGCCGAAAGCGAGATGGGTATCTCCCCGCCGTCCTTGGTGCGGGCGTAGGTTTCGAAAAAGGATATCTCACCGTCGTCGCGCAGGGCCTGGCGAATTTTCTCGAAATCCTCCTCGCGGCTGTAGAGCTCGGTGACGTCGCGACCGATCATCTCGTCGGCCTCATAGCCCAGGATCCTCTCCGCGGCGTGATTGAAAACCACGATCTGGTTGTGAGCGTCGGTGGCTACGATGATGTCGGCGGAGTTATCGACCAGGTTGGTGAGGTAGCGGCGGGCGGCTTCGCGCTCGAAGTAGAGGCGGTGGCTGGAAACCTTGGCTGCGGCGATGTTGGCGAAAAGCTCGATGATGCGCAGGGAACGGCTGGTGGGACGCCGTCCGTCGAAGGGATCGTCCACGGACAGCGTGCCCGAGAGCCGCCCCCGGGGGCCTCGCAGCGGAACGAACAGCAAATCCCGCGGGTGCCAGTTGACGAAGTCCTCGCTGGAAAGCTGGCTGGCCACCCCGATCTCACGGTTGAACAAACGGTCGGATTCCGGGTAGGGAATGAAGTACGAATTGCTGACCCGGAACTCCTGCTGGAAAATCTTCTTGCGCTCCGCGGGCTTGAGCGGCTCGGTCCGCCGCAAGGCCGCTACCTGTTCCTCGTCCAAACCGGCCCAACCGTAACCAAGCACCTCGAGGTCGTCGTCGAGCAGAGTGATCACCGCCCGCCGGTAGGTCCGAATGTCGATGATCACCTGACAGATCAGGTTGAGCTCCTCGGCCAGGCTCTCGGTGGCCTGCAACCGGGCGCTCATCCGCAGCAGGGTGCGCAGTCGCGCCGCCGCCGCCTTGTAATTGCCCATTCGGGAGCGTAACCGGCTCAGCGTCGCCAAGACCTCCCGCTTCGTCGAGCGGTCGTCGGCGAGGGCTTTCTGCAAGGTTTGTCGCAGCTTTTCGTATCGCACGGGATCTCCAAAAGGTCTCTTCCGCCGAGTATTGGGCCAGTTTAGCATCGACGCGTTGCCGGGGCAACCCCGAGAATCCGCTCTCTCCGAGCTGCATGGAAAACGATCGCGTTTACTCCGTCAACTACCGGCCGAAACAGGCCGCGGACGACGCGTTAACAGCAGCGATCGTCAGCGGCGGCGCGGGGTGTTGGCACGTTTCTTGCGGAGTGGGCGGCGGGCTCGGCCCACGCCCCACCCCGCTCTGCTGCAAGAAACGTGCCAACACCCCGCGCCGCCGTTCGAGGATATCGGTTCGACCGCGGCCTGTTTCGGCTGGTGCCGAGTCGACCACGGCGCGCAATCCGGTTCGGAGCGCCGCTAGCCGCGCAGTGATTTGAGCTCGGCGATCAGCCGCCTGCTGTGCGCCTTGCCCTCGCCGGTCTTCTCCAAGATCATGGCGCAGTGTTCGAGGCGCGCGTCGTTGACCAGCTCGCGGAAGGCGGCCAAGCCGATCTCGCCCTCGCCCAGATAGGCGTGGCGGTCGGTGCGGGAGCCCAACTCTTTGAGCGAGTCGTTGAGATGGAAGCAGCGCAGGTGTTCCAGGCCGATGACTTCGGCGAACTCGTCGATGACGTAGCGGGTGCTTTTGCGCTCCGAGAGGTCGTAGCCGGCGCCCCAGAGGTGGGCTGTGTCGAGGCAGATTCCGGCTTGGCGGCCGCCCTCGTGTAGGCCGTCGAGCAGTAACCGCAGCTCCTCGAAGCCGACCCCCAGACAGGTTCCCGAGCCTTCCGAGTTCTCCAGCAGCAACAGCGGGTGCTCGATGTCGGCGGGCAACTCGTCGAAGACGGCCAGCAGTCCATCGACTATCAGCTCCAAACCGCGCTTCCGCCCCCGGCCCATGTGTTTGCCGGGGTGGAGAACCAGGTAGTCGGCGCCGACCAGGGCAGCCTTGGCGAACTCCTTGGCCAGGGCCGTTCGGCTCTTTACGGCCGTCTCCTTGTTATCGCTGGAGAGGTTGATCAGGTAACCGGTGTGGACCACCAGGGGTCCCTGGTTCAGCTCGCGGCGGCGTTCCACGAAGGCGCGAGCCTTCTCGGGGTCGTACTCGCCGTAGCTCCAGGTCGAGGGGCTGTCGACGAAGATCTGATAGGTCCGGGCGCCGATGTCGGCGGCGTAGTCGGCCAGCTTGGTCAGGCCCGGAGCGCTGGAGATATGCATACCGAAGCGCACGAGTACACCTTTCCTGCTTTTCTTGAAGAAGCGTTGGCCCAAAAGGACCTTGTTCCGACCGAACTCGGCGATCTTTCACCAGTTTAACCCATATTTGACGCCGCCCGCCAGGGATGATTGAAACCCCGTCCGGCATGGGATAGAATGAAACCCGATAGGTTAGTCTCCAGCCCACCTCGTCCTCTGTCGGCGTCGACCGACGGGAGGTTGCCATGTACTTCTGCAAGCGCTGCAACGCTGAATTCGAAGAGCCCCTCGACGGAACCTGTCCGGCCTGCGGCGCCTCGTCGCGCCACTTCGAGCGTTACGACGACGGCCCCGCCTATCCGACCGAAGACGTCGTCTACGGACCGCCCGAGCCCCCCAGCCGTCCGGCGGCGCGCCCCTCCGGCGGCTCCCGGCCCTACGGAAGCGGCGGTGGCGGAGGCGGCGGTTCCTCCTCCGGCGTCTTCGGCCCGCCCAAACACACCGGTTCCAGCGAGTCCAGCCGCAAGCTGCGCTCCCGCGCGGCCGGTTGCGGACCCTTCTTCATCGGTCTGGTCCTGCTGATGGTCATCGGCGCCGCCGTGACCGCCCTGGTTTTCGTCAGCGACGACTGCGACATGGACACCGGCTCCGACTACGAGTACGAGTACACGGAGACCATCGAGAACGAGGAGCCCCTCTGGCGCGACCGGCGCGCCGAGATGATCGAGGCCGGCTACGAGCCCGTCGCGAACGTGGATCCCGACCTCTGGCCCGTAGTCGGCTACACCCTCTGGTTCGTCGACGATGTCGAGGGCACCCTCTGGTACATGCCCCTGGGCGAAGACCAGGCCACCCTGGTCCAGTTCTCGCCGGCAGCCGACTACATCGGCGACATCCACCCGGTAGACAACGGCGGAGGAGTGCTGGCGGTGATGGACCTGGGCGGCGTCTACGGCGTCTACATGGTCGGAACAGCCGGACAGGCCGAGCTCCTCGTCGAGGCCGCCGAGCTGGCCACCAAGCTCAAGGCACTCAAGTACATGCCCGACGGCTTCTACGCCGGCGTCGACGCCGCATTAACCGACCGCGAGCTGCTGGTCTCGCCGCGCATCAGCGAAGACGGCCGCTTCCTGGCCGTGGGCGTCGGACCCGTCGATGACACCCGGGTGATGATCTCGCCCAACGGCGCCGAGCCCTACGTTCTGGACCGCTACACCCGGAACTGCTGGCCGACCTGCTTCGCCGAGGGACGGCTCTACGTCGAGTGCCTGCCCGGCGAAACCCATCTGCTGCGCAGCTTCGACCTGAACAAAGATGGATACGAGCTGCATACCCCGAGCTTCCAGCAGGGCGAGTATGTAACCAATGGCGAGCTGATGGCCTACGCCTCCGAGGACGGCGGCCGCCCCGCCGTGCGCTTCGGCTACATCGAGAACCCCTACGAGGCCCAGGTCATTACCCTGCCCGAAGGCCCCGCCGAATGCGTCAGTCTCGCCGCTGATCAATTGATCTGCATCCTGACCCGCATTCAGAGCCAGGACGGCTTCCTCTTCCGCCACATCGACAACCCGGACGCCGAGAGCTTCTATCCCCTCTACTTCAACCGAAGCAGGGAGCTGCGCTCCGGCTATCTGGGACCACCGCTTAGCGAACCGGGGGACAAGTGAACCAGCCCGATCTGACCAACCTGGTCCGCCGGGACTTCGAGAGCCTGTGGAACAACGAAACCCTGGACACCGAGGCCGGCGTGGCCGAGCTGATCCTGGCCCAGTCGATCGAAGGACACGCCCATACCGGCGCCGGAGCCTTCCACAAGCGCCGCTATCCCGAGTTGACCACCCATCAGGTGGTCAAGCTCCTCGGCTGGCCCGTCAAGGAGTGCCGCCTGGCCCGCCAGGCCCTCATCGACGAGGTCTTCGAGTGGGTCAGGTCTCAGCGTAACGGCGAGGGCAGCACCCGCCTGGTCGACTCCGCCGGCCATCCGTTGCTTCGCGTGCCCTGGCTGGGGGGAATCGAAGTCGATCCCCTCGAGGTGCTGCGCGGGATCTACATCGGCGGCCTGCGCGACGACGAAGCCGTTCGCGCCCGGGCCGAGGAACTCTTCGACGTCAACATCGGCGGCGGGCGCTGCTACGTCGTCGACACCCGTGTGATGCGCGAACTCAACCAGAACGCCGACTCCCTGGCCCACGAGGCCCACGACGCCGCCGCTCTCGAGGAGTTCCGCAAGCCGGGAATGATCGTCGATCCCGCCGAGGTCGACACCGATGATATCGACGAAGGCCCCTACGAGTACTACTACATCCGCTACCGCGTCGGTCCCGGACACTCCGACGACGCCGCCATCGTCGGCGCCGGACTGCTCTACAGCGCCGACGCCGCCCTGGGCGCCTGGCTCTCCGACGCCGTGGACACCCTCGAGAAGTTCTCCGGCAGCTTCGTCGATCAGGACAACGACCTGTCCCTGTTGGCCGCCGAGGTCGATCCCGCCGCCCGGGTGCCCGAGCAGGAGATGCTGCTCTACGTCACCCTTTGCGCCGTGGCCCTGGGCAAGGAGGAGGTCGTCCCCGACTCCAGCACCCGCCACCTGCTGGCCGTGGACCCCAAGACCGACCGCAGCCTGCTGCGCTGCCACCTGGACTTCATCGAAGGCGTCAAGGGACCTGACCAGTCCATGGCCCACGGCAAGACCACCACCCACAGCTTCTACGCCTACCTGCTGCAGCGCATGGCCGAGCTGCGCCGCCGACCCAGCGTCGCCCCACGCGCCAAGCTCAACGGCCTGGTCAGCACCGGCTTCGCCGTGGTCTCTCCCGACGCCGAGCCCGAGGAGCTGGCCGCCCGCTTCGCCGACCCCGCCGTCGAGCTGCTGATCGTCTGCGGGCGCGACGGCAAGCCGCGCGGCTTCATCCGCCCCGCCGACCTGCTCCACCGGCTGCAGAACTGACAACGGCCCCCGCGGCGGCTTTGGCACGTTTCTTGCAATAAACTCGCGTGGGACGGGCACCGTGCAAGTACCTGACGGGCACGGGCCGAGTCACCCCTGGAAAGGGGATAGCAAGAAACGTGCCAAAGCCGCCCCCCGGCCAAGGAGCGCCGTGGACCGGTAGATTCCAAGCATCTCTTTTCATTCACCGAAATGCCTTGCCAAGGAGGAAGCATGCCGAAGCGCGGCAACCTGATCCCGCTGGGGTATATCGCCCTGGGAATGAGCACGCTGATGCTGGGGCTCTACCTGACGACGCTCTTCGAGTCCCTGGGCGGCCTGGACTCCGTGGTGCCCATCGGGGTCAACATGGGCGGCCTGGCCCAGGTGATCATCGGCCTGCTGCTCTACTTCCGGGGCAGCACCCGTGAGGCCACGGCCTTCCTCTCGGTGGGCCTGTTCTGGCTGGGCTACACCTTCCTGGGCCTGGGGTCGATCTTTGGTGAGGGCGGCGCCCTGACCGGTTTCTTCTATCTGATGTGGTTGGTCTTGGTCGGCACCTTCGCCCTGGTCTACTGGAAACGCGAGGAGCGCTTCCAATCCGCCGGATACGCCGGTTTGGCGTTGTGCTTCTTCTTCCAGGCCCTGGCCCACTGGACCCAACTGGGCCTGCTGTCAATCGTCGGCGGAGTGATGGCCGTGCTGGGCGGCGCGCCACTGTTCTACCTGGGGATCAAGCGGTTCATCGACATCGCCGTGGAAGAGCCCGGGGTCGACGTCATGGACGGCGCGGGGGATTGAGCGCGGGCCTCCGTTCCAATAAATGATGACACTAATTCCGGCATAACGCTTGTAAGCGTTACGCCAATCTGATTCAGGTAGTCGGGAGATGGCGGGTCGTAATCGGGCTGCATGCTGAGACTGTCCGGTGCTTCCCGCTGTTCAGCCCCGCTTGATCCACAATTGTTCAACCGCTTGATGCGGTTCACCCGGCAGTCAACCAATCGAGCCCGGTATTTCCGCACCAACTACTCCCCCTCTTAAATCTGTGAACGAGCTCCCTGGCAGCGAAAGGAACCACAATGCGCTATCTCGGCCTCTTTTTCTGCCTGACGGCCCTGGCTGCCGGCGCTATCGAGGGCGACACCCGCAGTTACGTCGATGACAAAGGCGCCGTCGCCGCGACCACACCGGTCGCCCTCAGCGCGGCCGCGACGACCTACCTGCCGGCCCGGGTCGCTCCGGAACCCCTATCCCAGATCCTCTGGCATTACAACATCCCCGACGGCGGGGGCGGGCAACGCAACACCTGCTGCTACGGACACGATTACGATTACATCCTCTCCGGCGGCTGGTTCCAGGGCTTCAAGATGTTCGAGACCGCCGGTAACGGCGGCCCGCTCTGGGAGTGGTACGAGGACGGCGGTGAAGGACACCGCGGCGGCTTCGCCCCCGTGGGGGCCGAGGACGCCGACGTTTTTTACGGCGTGTGGTACAACAACTTCGACACCAGCCTGTTCCGGGTCTACCGCTTCAGCCACGACTCCTCCAGCGGTCCGGACTGGACCTTCGACGCCCACGCCGCCGGCTACACCAGCGAGAACATGTGGTCCAACGACCTGCGCCTGGACTGCACCGCCGACGGCACCCTGCTGGCGGTAGGTGTCAAGCATGACGGTCACCCGGCGGTGCTTTTCTTCGGTCCCGATTCCTCCACCCCCCTGGGGGTCTGGGAGGATGCGAGCAACAGCTTCGGCCCCTCCAAGGTCCGTTTGAGCGCTGACGGCGATGTTGTTGTTCTGCGTGCCGGGGGCTCCTTCTACCGCGTCGACACCGCCACGGCGACCACCGTGGCCCAGTGGGACGTCGGCAGCAACGACGGCTGGGCGATCAGCTCCGACGCGGCCCTGATGAGCTACGCCAACGCCCCGCTGACCGTGGTCCAGTGGAACGCCGTGACGCAGCAGTACGAGCAGCTCTGGCAGTACCAGCACCCGGGCACTCCGCTCCACTACGTCGGTACTTCGGCCTTCACCGACGACGGCGCCGAGCTGGTCGTGGGCTGGTGGGAGTTCGACATGAACAACATGCTGCAATGCTTCTTCACCCACCACCAGATCGCCGGTGACGGCACCCCGGACTGGGAGTACGCCACCCCTCGCGGCACCGACACCGAGTATCAAGACCGGCCCGTGGACTGCGACATCTCCGCCGACGGCCGGATCATCGCCTTCGCCACCTGGGGCAACGCAGATGAAACCCACGACGAAGCGCTGGTCTTCGATGCCGAGAACCCGGGCCAGCCCTGGTTCGGGATCGATCATCCCGGCTCCTGCGAGCACATCCAGCTCTCCGCCGACGGCCTGCTGCTGGCCTCATCGGGCAAGACCGTCCACGTCAACGAGATGGGCTCCGGCGGCGACGTGTACTCCGCCGAGGTCGATCCGCCCAGCGCCGTCGAGGATGTCGAGCTCGACGCCCGGGCCGTCGACGACGGCGTGCTGGTTACCTGGACCATTCACGGCGAGACACCGGCCCGCTTGCGCGTGCTGCGCGGCGAAGAGGCCCCCGTCGACGTCTCGGGCTCGCTGGCCGGTCGCAACACCCGTTGGTTGGACCTCGAGGCAGCTCCCGGCGAGACCTACAGCTACTGGATCGAGGTCACCGACAGCGGCGGCGAGACCCGACTCTTCGGCCCCGTCGAGGCCCGCGTTCCCGGCGAGACCCTTGCCACGGCTCTGGCCGCCCCCTGGCCCAACCCGGCCCGCGACGCCTTCAGCACCACCATCGAACTCACCGCTTCCACCAGCGTCGAGCTGGCCCTCTACGACCTGGCCGGGCGCCGCGTCGCCCTGCTGCACTCCGGCGAGCTGGCCGCCGGGCGTCACGAGTTCAGCTCCTCCACCGCCCGCCTGGCCGACGGAGTCTACCTCCTGCGTCTCGAGGGCGCCGGAGATACATTGACCCGCCGGCTGGTCGTCGCCCGCTGAGCACATGCGGAGTTTAGATGCTGCACAAAAACCGGGGCTCATCGAGCCCCAGTTTTCATGCTATCAATATCAGTTATTCCAGACTGGATAACCCTTAGTTATCCAGGGCCTTGATGCCGCCCCAGGAGGTCTCGACGATGTTGCTGCCGCCGTCGAAGGTGGTCCACATGAAGGTGATGATCTGCTCCCAGAGGACGACGGGGTCGGTGGTCTTCAGGCAGGGGAAGTAGCCGGAGGCGATGCTGTAGCCGTCGTTGGCGACACAGATGCCGCCCTGGCCAGCGGTCTCGCTGGCGACCCAACCGGTGATCGGGGTGGCGTCGGAGACGGTCAGGCGACGGCCGCCGGTGCCGTTAGTTTAGAAGCAAACCGGACCCGTGGGCCCGGTTTATTATTGCTAAAGCGGATACACAGACTACTCCACTTCGTAGACCCGCACATCATGGGAGCAGCCGCTCCAGTCCCAGGGCCAGGTGAAGGTTGTTTGACCATAGTACACTGTATCACCCTCGTAATATGTTGCCCTAACAATACCTGACTTGCCGCACGCCGCTTGGTAGTAACTGGCTGCGTAATAACCGCCGGAGCCGCTCGTGAAATAGGGTCGCGGCCAACCCCAACCATCCGCAGCATAATCCCATGCATCAACGTATACGTTGCTGTTCTCCTGGGGTTTATAACCGATGGTTAAACGGGCACTTGTAGCAACTTCGCTGGTGTCACCTATATATACCGTACCACTAATGCTGTGGACAGTAAGGAGCTGATTGTTATCTTCTGTAGCGACACCATACTCACAACCCGCAACAAGCGAGATGATGACGAACACGACAAGAAGAAAGGTTTCCGATTTCATTTCTCCGCCTTTGCTTGTAGGTGTAAGTAAGGAATAGATAAGCTGACCACGGAACTTAGTATAAGAACCGTTTGCATAATTGTCAAAAATACAATAAATATATTAATTTACTATTGTTATCAATTTTGAAAAAGAGAATCCAACGATTGTCTTTGGGATTATCACTCGAAAAATACCCGACTCATCCAGCTATTAGATTAACATTCAATGCTTTATAGCTCATCGTCACCGCCATTGTCATACCGTTGCATTGTCATCCCAATGCGTGACGGCGCTGAACCCGGTCTTGCATTTAGTTTCGCTGGAAACCCGCGGCTGCTCGTTCCGCTCTGGATTCAACCAAGCTGTGGGTTAAGGAACTACTGACTACGCTCTATTGCCTGCCTTAGCAGCTTCGACCGTTATCCACCTTCGCTGGTTGACGCCCCACTGCGACTGATCCCCGAGCACCGTTCTCGAGGTGGCTTTCCTGGGTTGCGAATGTGTTGTTCATCTTCTGTGATGATCCCTTGACTTTGCATGAATGAGCGGGAAGGCGGAACAGCGCAAGGGATCACTAAAGGGGTTCGGACCAAATCAGCCTGATCGGGCGCGGCGTGCCGGGCCGTATTTGACTCCCCGGAAACGCGCTGTCGACGATCAAGTAGCAAGCCCTTTGTGTTTGTTATTAATGCGCTTAGGTGCAGGACGTATGCTGCCTTAAAGGCTTATTCAAGGGTTGTGCCTACTGGATTCGCCACAGCTTACATCTTTCAATTACCACTACTTTTACGACCGTCTGTTCTATGAGAGGTAATCGACGATTATAACCTCTATTATCAACAGGATACAATCATGATCAGGTCCGAAGAGGGCATCCGATCTCAACAGCAAATTGATAATCATCAAAGGCTATACAGCTCAATACGGCTACTTATACAAGAGGTCGTTTTTTGGCGTCGGAATGGCATTACCACATTTTGCACAGGAAGGCGGGAGGTTATCGGCTTAACCGGACAGGTCGGAAGCGCTAGTTGTCTATGTGACCAGCTAGAAGCAGTCTTTTTACGTACGTAAACCTTGCCACAACCGGACGCACTATCGATCCGATACACCCGATAAAGCGGACCTCGGTAACCACAACCTCTCAGCGGCTCGTCATCGCTGCGGATGTTGATCCGGTATATTATGATAATCCCAAGGTCTCTGGTTCGCTCAAACGATCCAGTCCACTATCCAGGACCTTCGTCCAGATAACACCGAACGCAGTCGAAAAACCCTGGGATGGGTACTCTTTCGGATTCATCTATCCTTCTCTGGCCACACTTATACCGCCTTGACACTCCTCCCGGCGGCGGCCTATACTCCCCCCGTTCTTTCTTTCACCAATCCCGCCGCCCCGCCGGGGCACCGGATAAACAGCAGGGGGTTCGCCTTGGGCAAGAAGAAGCAGAGCCTGGTCACCTACACCAAGCAGGAGGCCCTGGACTACCATCACGCCAATTACGCCGGCTCGGGGAAGATCGAGGTCGTCAGCAAGGTTCCGGCCCGCGACGCCAAGGACCTAACGTTGGCCTACACCCCGGGCGTGGCCCAGGCCTGCCGCGAGATCGACGCCGACGTGACCAAGGTCCACGACTACACCTCCAAGGACAACACCATCCTGGTGGTCACCGACGGCACCGCCATTCTGGGCCTGGGCGACATCGGCCCCGAGGCCGGCCTGCCCGTGATGGAGGGCAAAAGCGTGCTGTTCAAGATGCTCGCCGGTGTCGACGCCTTCCCAATTTGTCTGCGCACCACGGACACCGAGGAGATCATCCGCACCGTCAAGGCCATGGAGCCCGGCGTCGGCGGGATCAACCTCGAGGACATCTCGGCCCCGCGTTGCTTCGAGATCCTGGCCCGCCTGCGCGAGGAGATGGACATCCCCGTCTTCCACGACGACCAGCACGGCACCGCCGTGGTCACCCTGGCCGCCCTCTACAACGCCCTCAAGGTCATCGGCAAGCCGATGAACGAGGTCAAGGTCGTCGTCAACGGCGCCGGGGCCTCGGGGATCGCCGTCACCGAGCTGCTGATGACCGCCGGCGTGGCCGATGTAATCCTCTGCGACTCTCGCGGCGCCATCTACGAGGGCCGCACCGAGAACATGAATCCCTTCAAAGAGAAGATCGCCAAGGTCACCAACCGCGAGGGCGTCCAGGGACCACTCACCGAAGCCGTCAAGGACCGCGAGGTCTTCCTCGGCCTCTCCGTCGCCAATCAGCTCTCCAAGGAGATGGTCCGCTCGATGGCTCCCGAACCGATCATCATGGCCATGGCCAACCCGGACCCGGAAATCATGCCCGAGGACGCCGCCGAGGCCGGCGCCCGGATCATCGCCACCGGCCGCTCCGACTACCCCAACCAGATCAACAACGTTCTGGGCTTCCCCGGCATCTTCCGCGGCGCCCTCGACGTCCGCGCCTCCGACGTCAATCAGGCCATGTTCCTGGCCGCCGCCCGAGCCGTCGCCGACCTGATCCCCGAAGACGAACTCTCCGAGGACTACATCATCACCAAGCCCACCGATCCGCGGGTGATGCCCGCCGAGGCCGCCGCCGTGGCCCAGGCCGCCATGAAATCCGGCGTGGCCCGTCGCAAGGTGGACCCCGAGGATGTCAAGCGCCAATGCGAGTACTTCATCGAGGTCAACCGCGAGCGCTACGACTTCTTCGAGAAATACATCAAGGACCATCCGGCAACGGTACGGATCGTATAAATTGCGTCAAGCATCACCTTATTGAAACTGGCCGGGTCAATTGACCCGGCCAGTTTCATATCCCCAGCCTCGACCACCCGCCACCGACCTTTGCAAAACCTCTTCCCGCGACGCCCTCCACCCCCGCCCGGCTTTGGCATGTTTCTTGCGCCCGTCCGGCGGCGGCCCGGCGAGAACCCCACCCCGCCCTGCTGCAAGAAACGTGCCAAAGCCTCCCCGCCGGTGGGCCGGGGGGTTGTTTGCCCGGGACCTGGTTTTGCAAAGGTCGGCGGGTCCAGGACCAGCTATCAGGGGTGAAATGTGAAAATGATGACTATGGTCTGTTGATTGATTGGTTTCAATAACTGATAGTGAATCATCACATATTAGCAAAGGGGGGCGAGATGAACGAGGAAGAGGGAGTGGTCGGCGCTTACGAGGGACCTCTGGGCGAAGATTCAAGCAGAGAAATACAACCTGACGGTTTCAACCTGTATGATCAGCGCAAGAGGGAGGCGGAGCGGATCCTGGACAATCTGGGCGAGATGCGCCGAGCCATCCCCGAGATAACCCGCAAGATCAAGTGTAGCTACAGATCGATCATCTGGATGAACTGGCTGACCTTCGGTGTGGGCCTGGGGCTGATCGGCGTGCTGGTGTACCAGTTGTTCAGCGGCGCGGTCACCTGGGAGTACCTGGCCGCCGGTGGCGCCGGGGTGCTGACGGTCCTGCTGAGTCAGCTATCCAAACCGCAGACCCGGCTGCAGCGCAGCATGTTCAACCTCGCCCGGCTGCAGACGGCGCTCTACGCCTGGTTCTCCCATTTCATCAACTGGGACGTCTACCTCACCAACGTGACCAAGAATGACGGAGTGTCGGATAAGGTCAAGAGCTTGATTGAGGACAGCGGCAACGATATCATCACCAAAACCAAGGACCTCTTCGAGCTGATCGAGAAGCTGGAGGACGATGCTTAGAACCAGCGGGTAATCTAGTGCAAACGACGGGCCGCGGCCCGTCGTTGTTTATCTGGGGATCACTTGGTGGTAACGGAGCTCGGCATTACCGAATATCGTTTAGATAATGGCAGTTGCCTGGCAATCAGGTGTGTACATCTAGCGGGCTGCTTGTGGCGGGTAATGGATTTCAATATTATTCGTCTGCCCGTTTAGACGCCTCGGAGCTCCATAAATGCCTGACGCTTTTGTCCGCGATGATAATGCTTCTCTCCCACGCGGCCTGTTGACATGCGCTGATAACGAGTAAGCTCCGAGAGGTTTGGGTTGCGGGCCAGACTCCATTCGGCACAGCTTCGTAACTGCCGCTTAATCGGGGTGGATCGGTGGTTCGAGTTGGAGTCGACTGGTCCGGGATCGTCTGGGCTGCCTTAGACTATTTGTACCGCTGCAGGGCTCTACCCCTCCGGCTTGACCCCGCGGACGGCCAGCTCGACTACGACCTCGACGGGGTCGGCGCGGCCGGCGCGCAGCTCGGTCTCGAGGCGGCGGTAGTAGTCGGAAAGCAGCACGATGCAGCGGGCGATATCCTTCCAGGCCAGTCCACCGCGTCCGACGATCTCGCCGCTGCTGTTCTTGAGCTCCTCGCGTCGGGCGTGGGAAAGGGCGGCGCAGTGTTCGGCGGCGGCCTCGTGGTTCATCGTGGAAGGGCGCAGAGTAAAGGCCAGGGCCTTGGCCCGGACGTCAACGAATCCGGTCGCGGAGAAGAGGGCGGTCAAGCCGGTGGCGGCGAGCTCGGAATCGCCTGCGGACATAGCCCCGTCTCCGCCGACGTTTTCGGAGCGGGCGGCTTGGATGCGCTCCATGAGCTCGGCCAGCTCGGCGTCCGGCGACGGCAGCCCCCAGCGCGTTGACAGGCCCAGGGGCTCCAGGCAAGCGAAGACGCCGCCGGGCCGCAACAGGCGCAGGGCCTCGGCGGTCACGGCGGCGGCGTCCTCGCGCCCGGCAAGTAAATGGCGACCGACGACGCGGTCGAAGGCGGCGGAGTCCAGGGAGACGTCGGCGGGATCGCCGCTGAGCAGACGGAGTTCGAGGGGGGCGCGAGGCGGGTCAAGGGACGGCTCGGGGGGCTGTTGGTCAGGCGAACTCAAGCCGGTGTAGCTGGAGGCCGGGCATTCGGCCAGGAAGTCCAGCAGCAGCATGGTGAAGGCGTCGCCGCGGGCGCCGAGTTCGAGCAGCGTGCCCGGTGCGAGGTCCAGGGCAGCAGTGACGAGGGAACAGTCCTCCGGGGGTGGAACGCCACTGAAATCTGCGACGGCGGCGTAGACACCGCTATCGTTCATCGCGGAGTTGGCTTCACCATTCATCGTCGGCGCCCCCGCTGCCGGCTGTTCAGATCGAGCCGAGCTTATCGATGCGCTCCTGGATGGCCGGGGCGCTTTCGCTCTCGGGGGCCAGTTCGAGGGCGGCGTTGTAGGCCGCGACGGCCTGCTCGATCTCGCCCAACTGCTCGTGGATCACCCCGGACTGGAAGAGGGCGAAGACGCGCTTACCGGGATCATCCAGGTGTTCCAGGGCGCTGTCGAAGGAGTCCAGAGCCTGGCGCCCAAGCCCCTGACGGGTATAGAGCAGGGCCAGGTGCAGGTGGCTGTCGCCGCGCTCGTCATCGAGTTCGAGGGCGCTGATGAAGGCCTGTTCGGCCTCGGGCAGCCGTCCCTGTCCGTCGAAGGCCAGCCCCAGGCCGTCGTAGTATTTGGACTGGTCACCGCCCAAATCGATGGCGGTTTCGAAGTGGCCCTCGGCCTTGGCGTAATCCCCCAGCCCCAGGTGGGCGTATCCCAGGTTGCTGTAGGTCTCGGGCTCGTTGGGGTTGATATCGGCCAGACGGCGCAGGTAGGTCATCGACTCCTCGAAGCGCCGCAGGTCCATCATCAGCCGGGCGGCTTGATCGAGGGCCTCGATGTAGGCCGAGTCGAGCTTGATCGAGTGGTCGTAGTAGTTCTTGGCCTTGTCGAACTCGCCGTACTCCTGGAAGACACGGCCCAGCCAGTAGTAGCTCTCGGCGCCCTCCGGGTACTCGAGGGCGGCCTCCTTGAACTTCAGCTCGGCCTCCTCGTACTCCTCGGCCTCGAAGTAGGCCAGGCCTTCCTCGAGCAGGTCCTCGGCGTTGAGGACGCGGAAGAGGTCGATGGCCGAGGCCGCGCCGGCGGTGAGTACAAGACCGGCGGCGATAAGAATCAGAGTGTGGTTTCGCATGGTCCTATTGGAGGGTCATGGTGTCGAAGTAAACCTCTCCGGCGTCGTGGGCGCCGTCGGGGAGGACGACGAGATATATGCGGGTCAGCGCCAGGGGCGGATGGCGGCGCTGGCCGTCTTCACGCAGGACAACCAGGGAGTCCTGGGTCAGGCGGCACTCCTTCCAGGAATCCCGCCAGTCGATGCCCCGGGCCAGATCGCCGACGAACTTGACCCCGGCGGCGTCGACGAACTCGGCGCGCAGCCAGTGACCGGAGCCGTCGCCGTAGACCCAAATGCTGAGCTCGTCCCAACTCAGGGGCAGCAGCGACGCCGTGGCGGCGTAGGCGGCGGCGGTCTCGTCCCGGGCGCCGGTGAAGTCGTAAACCAGTTTTGCGGAGAACTGCCCCTCGTGGACCGGCTCATCACCGAAACTCTGGGTCAGGTAACCGTCGACGGACTCGGGGTAGGTGGTGAAGGCCCAGCCGTCCATCTCCTCAAAATCGGCGATGACCCGGTCGGTGTAGGCGGTAACCTCGGGGGCCAGGGGGGGCTCCTCGATGGGCTCCACCTCGCGGGCCGGAACGATCACCGGCGGGTCGTCGCCGTTGTCGTCGCGGCAGCCGGAGGCCAGCGCCGCTACCAGCAGAACGGCAGACAGCGGGCGCAACAGGTCGCGGAGGCGGCTGTTAGTTGTTAATAGCACGGTCGGGCTCGGGGTTCTTGTTTTGACGGGCTGACTAAGGAAGATCGAGGAATAGTGTTCGCCAGAGCTGCATCGACGGTCGACGACCGTTGTTGGAACCGCCTGGGATCCGCTCCGGTGACTGGACGACGACAAACAGCAGTGCTTGATCAACGGTGATCGAAGCCTGCCGAGCGGCCTCTCGTCGGGCCTCCGAGGAACCAGCCGGGCTAGTCCAGGTCCTCGTCGGGCGCCGGCGGGTTGTCGAAGTGGTCGGCCACCTGGCGGATGTCGCTGGTGCGCGAGGCCGGCAGGATCATCACCGTCGAGTCGGCCAGAACGAAGACCATCTCCTGCTGATCGATCAGGACCAGTTGCTGATCCGTGGCATTATAAACCAGGTTGTCCTTGCTGTCGATCAGATAGGGCGGCGGCGCCTCGGCGGTGTTGACGATGGTGTTGCCGGTCTGGTCGGCGGGGAAGACGCGGCGCAGACTCGTCCACTGGCCCAGGTCGTCCCAGCCGAAGGTCGCCGGGACCATCACCACGTTGTCGGCGTTCTCCATCACGGCGTAATCGATGGAGATCGAGCGCACCGTGGAATAGCACTGGGCGATCGTTTCGGCGGTGGGCTCCTCCGCGTCGGAATGGGCCAGGGACTCCAGTGGCCAGTAGACGCCGGGAGAATGCTCCTCGAGGGCGGCCAGGATCGTCGAGGCGCGCCAGACGAACATCCCCGAGTTCCAATAGTAGCCCGGAGTCTCAGCGAAGCCCACCGCCCGGGTGAAGTTGGGCTTCTCGGTGAAGCGCTCGACGGGGTGGCACTCTACATCGCTTTGCGGACAGGGCTCCCCGGTGGTTTTGATGTAACCGTACTGGGTCTCGGGGCGGGTGGGCTCGATGCCCAGCACCACGAGCAGCTTGCGGACGGCGGCCAACCGGGCGGCGTCGAGCATCACCGCGGCGAAGCCGTCGCGGTCGATGATGCGTTGGTCGGCGGGCAGCATGATCATCACCGGATCGCCGAAGCGCCGGGCGGCGGTCATCGCCGCGAAGGCCACGCAGGGTCCCGTGTTGGCGCCCTTGGGCTCCAAGAGGTAGTTCTCCCGGGGCAGCTCGGGCAGCTCCGGCGAGAGGACCTCGTAGAGATCCTGGCGGGTGACCAGCAGGATGCGCTCCAGGCTGGTCAATAGCAGGGCGCGCTTGAAGGCGGCGCGCAGCAGGCTCTCCTCCCCGCCGAAGCGCAGCAACTGTTTGGGGTGGGTCTTCTTCGACAGGGGCCAGAAGCGCTGGCCGCTGCCGCCGGCCATCAGGGCCACCACAGGCTTGTCCGAACTCGCGGGGTTGCTCAAGGGGCTTCTCCCGTCAAAGTGGGTCGTCTACTTGCCCTGACTCAGTCTCGGTTCACAGCTCCCGGCGCCGGACCCGGGCGAAACCCTCGACAGGCGGGGGATCGACCGGCCCGGCGTTGGCACGTTTCTTGCGGAACGCGGCCTGGGATGAACGAAGGGCGCCCGCCATTTTGCAAGAAACGTGCCAACGCCGCACCTTTGATTGCAACGAATGATAACGACGAGGGTGTCGTCGGGCCGGGAGGCTGTTTCGCCCGGGTCCGCTTCCGCCGATGTTACCGATAACCCCGCCTGGATGGGGTCGAGGGTTACCAAAGGTGGCGCATCCCGCTAGGTTGCGGGGGGCCAGGTGTCGTCGGTTGATTCAACCCGATCCGAACCTGAAGCGGCAAGCGGCAAGCGGCACGATTCTTGCAATACAAGAAACAGAAAAGGGGATCGGCGAACGTGTTCGAATCAAACCATGTTGTGGTGAGTGTTTCACCGAGCCCTCACTCACCGTCTGGGTGTTCCGCGATTATATCCCGATTGCAGTAACGCGCTTGCTTCTTTGTATTGTTGTACTGGTATTGATCTATTGGTATTGCTGCCCTGGTGTTTCCGCGCCGGTATTGATGCGTTCATGGGTAGTTTGGAAAGTTGATGGTTATCGAAGCAAGCCGTGGTCATGATAGATCCGGTATGGATCATGCCCCTTGCCGCCACTGCTTACTCGACTGCTATTGGGATTGTCACTTGGACAGACACTGCCGTCAACAGCTAATAGATTGTCAAATAACGCGTTATAGCATATTATGTCGTCATTGTTCAGCGCTGGATTTGTGGCAACAGCACTTACCTCAACTTGGCGCCCCGTTTTGGTGCCTCGCTAAGCCGGCGGGCAGTCCTCTCAACGGGCAGGCGGAAAGCGCTGATGATGATTGATGAGTCAAGGGCCGGTCGCTTACCGGCTTAGCCCTGCGCCGACACAGGCCGTGGTTCGATGCTACACCGCCGGATGGCGCCGGATCTCCAGGCGACGGTTGGTTGATTCAGGTCGATCAGCCCCCGGACTTGGGCAGGATACGGTGATAGCCCAGGTGTTCGGCCAGGCCGCCGGGGCCGTTGAGGGGGATGCCGACGCGGACGCTCCAGTAACCGTCGTCGAGCTCCCGGCTCTCGATGATGCGGTAACCGGGCAGCTCGTCGGGCACTAACTGGATGGCCACCTGCTCGTTTAAAGCCACCACGGCGTTCTGCAGGGCGTTGACCAGGGCGGCGCGCTCGGCCATCAGACGGCCCCGGGCGCTGTCCCGATACTCCAGGGGAGCCCGGCCGCGCCCCTCGGCGGCGAGGAGGTCTTTTTCGTAGTCCAGGGCCGGCGCGTCGGCGGCGAGGTAGAGATCGCTCCAGTCAGGCGAGGTGGGCCGCCAAAGTTCATCACGGTCCGAGTAGACCACCTCGAGCTCCTCGAGGACGGCCAGCTCATCGGTGAACAGGGGCACGCCGCCGTCGACGCGCACCAGGACGCGCAGACGACCTTCGGGACCCCGGGGCCGCAGACCGCCGGGGTTGCCGCCGTCGAGCAGCAGGAAGCGGGGGTTGGAGCTGGCGAAGCGCCCCAGGTGACGCGAGACCTGCCAGAGCCGCCAGTGGTGGTCGAGGTCGGGATGGCCGTAGATCTCGTCGGGTCCGGTGGCGGCATGGTCGTAGATGTAAACGGCGCAGCCGTCACCGGGGCGCACCAGCCACCAGTCCAGGGCCAGACTGAAGCTGACGGCCCAGGACGGCGGGGTCAGCTCGTAGGCGACCCAGGCGCCCTCGGAGACCCCGACCAGCACGACGCCGCCGTCGCTGCGGAGGCCGACGGCTCCGTTCGATTCGTTGAAGGACCCGGCGTCCAGGGTCTCACCGGCGGCCGGGGCCGCCGCCAGCAGAGTCAGCAGGCAGGCGATGACTGCGCGGTGGGACATCGGGCGGCTCCTCCCCCGGAGGTGGAAGAGGTGGAAAAGATTGACGAGACAACGGTTTCCGAGCTGCTTGCCATCCGGCTTACTGGTGGTATGCAGCACATACTACCACATATTCAAGGCGCAATCGGGAGGCGTCCGCCGTCCGGTTTGCCGCTCATCTAGTTGCATCAACCACGGGATCGTCGCGGCGAACTGGACAAACACCCGTATCGACTGCGGGTTGCCGCTCAGGGCCGTCATTCTCTACTCGGCTCGGCGAATGCTGTCAGCATGCTTGTGTACTTCGCAGATACGGGCGTGAAACCCTCAATAAGCCCGCTTTTGTCCCTGTGATCCAGGATTGGCTGTTTCCGGCCCAACCGCCGGGACAAAAGGTCTTACGCATCTCCGCGTCACCAAGCGCGGGTTATGCCGGTTACTGTAAACCGAGCGGTCAAAGAGACTGGATCATGAGCTATCAAGCTTTCTCTGACAAGCTACCAGCCGTTTTCGACTCTTCAAAGGCAAGTGTTGAAACCTGGCCGGATTGAGACGATGATCGGCGATCCTCGAGCGTGTCCGACCTCGGCAAGCTCAGCAAGCCACGAAGCCGACCCGGTCCTTGTGGATACGAGGAGGGTTCCGCTCCGTGAACGCCTGGTCGTTGAGCCGGGTTGCCAGAGGCCGCGGTGATTCAAGCGTCCGCCGGTCGCCTTCACGCGGCCGTGGAGTCTCGGGAGGATGGGGTGGGCCGCGGCGCGGAGCAACGACCCGCCTCATCTTCAACGCTCGTTAACGGATGCCGGGTTCCAATTATCGACCCAGCAGGTCCTCCAGCTCATCGATGCGGCGCTCGACCTCAGCCATGTAACGGCCTTCGGTCTCCCAGTCGCCGTCGTTGCGGGCCTCCATGGCCGAGTTCCACGCGTCGGCCAGTTCGTTGACCACCTCGTTGACCTCCGGGGGCAGCTCGACGCCGGCGACGGGGGTCAGGCCCTCGGCCTCGAGGGCCTCGGCTACCTCGGCGGCCTCGACTCCCTCGGCTTCGCCCTCGCCCTCGCCCTCGCCCTCGGCGGGCTCCTCGGGCGGGAAGAGGATTTCCAGGGTCCGATCGAGGCTCTGGTCCATCCGGCCCTGGGGATCGCCCTGGGCCGGATACATGGCGATGCGGTCACCGTGGGCCACCACCACCAGGGTCAACTGGGGGATGGACTCCTGCTGGCTGCGCAGGTAGAGGGGTCGGACGTAGAGCACCGACTCCTCGATGGGCAGCACGACGATGCGGCCCTCCTCCAGGGTCGAGGAACCGGCGCTGAGCAGGGACTGTAGTTTGGAGTAGTCCTGGTTCTGGTTGATCAGGCTGGAGACCTGCCGGGGCCCGTAGACCAGACGGGTGGCCGGGAAGGTGTAGAGGACCAGCTCGCCGTAGTTGGGTTCGTCACAGCGGGCGCACATCCAGCCGACCATGTTGTTCTTGTTCTCGCCGCGGGGCACGAAGGGCGTGATCAGCAGGAACTCCTCGGAGTCCTGGCGGGGCAGCTTCATCGTCATATAGTAGGCGTTGAAGAGCTGTCCCTCCTCGCGGTCGGGAATGACCCAGGCGTCGCTCTTGTTGTAGAACACCAGGGGATCGGTCATGTGGTAGATCGAGTAGACCAGGGACTGCACGGCGAAGAGCTTGTTCGGATAGCGGATGTGGGCGCGCAGCTCGTCGGGCATCTCGTCCAGGGTATGGTACATGTTTGGGAAGACCGCGGCCCAGGTCTCGATGATCGGATCGAAGTCGGCTATGTAGAAATCCATCTGTCCGGTGTAGGCGCTGACGACGACCTTGACCGAGTTGCGGATGTAGTTGACGCCCTGGAGCATCGGCTCGGAGTAAGGGTAGAGCCCGGTGGTGGTGTAGCAGTCGACGATCCAGTAGATGCCGTCGTCGGTGAGCACCGGGTAGGGGTCCGAATCCAGGGAGAGGTAGGGGGCCAACTCGGCGACGCGCTGGGAGATGTCGCGGCGGATGAGGAAGCGGCTCTCGTCCTGGATGTAGTCGGAAAGCAGCACATCGAGATCGGAGACGTAGATGCTCATCAGCAGGCGGCGCCAGAAGCCGCCCACGGGTATGCCGCCGTCGCCGTGGTAGTCGTAGAGGGCGTTGGTGGTGCCCATGGGGTAGTCGATCTCGTCGGCGGTGGTGGGGCAGAAGGCGTACTTCATGTTGCCCTCGCCGAAGTAGATGCGCGGCTGGCGCAGCTCGATGTCCAGCTCGTCGATGCTGACCGGGATGTCGCGCAGCAGCATTACGGGCTGGCCGTTGGCCGCCACTTGGCTGACCGGGTTGGCCACGGCGCCGTAACCGTGAGTGTAACCCAGGTGGCGGTTCTGCCAGGTGTCAGCCTGCTGGGGCAGCTTGTCTACGTTGAGCTCGCGCAGGGAGAGGGTCATCGTGGTCTGCTGACCGTCGATGTAGTAACGGTCGATGTCGGTATCCAGGAACTCGTAGTAGCTGCGGAAGCTCTGGGTCTGGGTGAAGTACTCGTTGAGCGGCGTCCAGTCCCACAGTCGGATGTTGCGGATGGTGGCCTCGTTGGCCTCGATGTCGGCGCGGGTCAGCAGGGCTCCGCCGGCGCCGATCTCCTCGGTCTCAACAGCGACCGCCGGGGCCTCCTCGGCCAGGCCGGCGATCTCCTCCTCGGAGACCTCCATCAGGCGCCCCTGCTCGTTGAAGGCCATGATCTGCACGTTGTGCAGACCGTAGGCCTCCTGGGTCCCGGCGATGTTGTACTCCAGGTAGGGCTTTTCGGACTGGAACTCGTTGGGATCGACCTCGAAGGTCTGCACCGCCCAGGGAACCACGCCCAACAGAATCAGCGGCAGGGCGATGAAGGAGGCGAAGATGATCAGGATCAGGCGGAAGTTGTTGCTGCGCAGCCAGGTCAGTACGATGAAGACCACGCCGAAGGCCAGGGTCAGCCAGAAGAGGATATTGTACATCGGCAGGCTGGCGTGGACGTCGGTGTAGCTGGCGCCGAAGACGCCGCCCCGGGTCGAGTAGAGGATGTCGAACTTGTCCAGGTAGTAGCCCCAGGCGCGCAGGCCGAACATCGCGCCGACCAGGGCGAAGATATGGCCCTTGACCGAAACCGGCGCGTGCAGCTTGAGCGAACTCCGGCGGCGCAGGCGGCGGACGCCTTCCTCATCGGACTTGAAGCCCTCCCGGGAGACCCAGACCATCCGGCGCATCAGGTACAGCGCAGCGGTGATCAGCAGGGAGACGAAAAGCGCCCCGAAGAGGATCTCGTACATCAGGCGGTAGAAGGGCAGACTGAAGACGTAGTAGGAGATGTCGTTGGCGAAGATGGGATCGGCGCTGCCGAAGGAGGTGGCGTGAACGAACTTCTGGAAGGTCTGCCAGCTCGAGCCCGCCGTGACTCCACGGTAGATGGCGAAGACGGCCGCCACCCCCAGGAGAATCCAGATGAGCCTCTTCTTCAGTTTGTCGCCCATGGTGGGGAGGCTCACGGCGTCCTCGGAAACGACCTGCTGTTTCTTGCGGCTGATCAGGTGGCCCAGGAAGACGTTTAGTCCGACCACCAGCAGATAGCCGCCGAAGACCATCAGGCCGAAGAAGACGGCGGCCTTGATGCGGATCCAGAAGACGTCGGAGAAACCCTCGGACTCGTACCAGAGGATGTCGATGAAGAAGTCGCTCAGCGAGACCGCCAGGATGACCAGCGCGACGAGAATGCCGGCGATGATCCAGATGGTCTTGTTCTTGGGCCATTTCATAAAAGCTCCTTTTAAGCTCCTTGACGGGGCTGAGGGAGGTTGTCATCAACACTTCAAAGCGACCGGGTGACCCGGTTGGTCCGGTGACTGACGCGAGGCGGTCCGGCGACCTGCCGCAGAACCAACGATGTGGGGCCAGCAGAGGAGATAGCTGTTGTCATGAATCGACCGAAACAGATGATAACTCTGTGGTCGATTAAAACGTTAGGGATCGTATACTGTTGATAATAGAGGCTATACTCTTATGATGCCTGCCACGAAACGGGCGGCTAAAAAGTGGCAACGAACACGGGCCTGATCCTTGGCGATCCTTGGCGATCCTTGGCGATCCTTGGCAATCTCTGATACCAGCGGACCTGTATCTACCCTGGCGGCGGATTGCCACAGAATGCTAAGTGTCATAATATCATGCAATAAGGGCATGCCCCATGAACGCTTGCTGCTAGCAGGCGTATTTCAGGGAGTCAATAACGGCCCGCCGGTTGATCCTCATCAGCCTGATTTGGTCCGAGCATGTTCCCTGATGCCAAACGTCATCTACCAATCTGTTAGCATCGCATGGCGGTTCATGCTCAAACGACAAAGATGCTGGCGTCATGGACCATGTTCGGACCAACAATGGCAGAGAAAGTGCGGGGCGCTGAGCGATCTCTCGCCACTCCGGTTAACGCGTTTTGCCGCCGATTGCCTATGCGCTCCCTTATTGCTTGATACGGCTTTACTTGCGTTCCTTCAACAATTCGAAGTGATGTCGAATGCAAGCTGCTGATATGGTGATTATCGAGCACGCCCTTTGTCGCCGCCACTCTAAAAGGGATCATCACAAAAGATGAACAACACATTCGCAACACAGGAAAGCCACAGCGAGAATGGTGCTTGGAGATTAGCCTCAGCGGGGCATCAACCTGCGAAGGCGGATAACGTTCGAAGCTTCTAAACAAGCAATAGAGCGCCGTCAGCAGGTCACTTACTCACAGCCTGGTTGGTTGCTGATGCGGAACCGACAGCCTCCGGCTTCCAGCGGAACTCAAGGCAAGGCCGTGTCCATCGCCACCAAGCAACGGTCTGACAATGGCGGCGACTACGGGATATAAAGCGTTGAATGACAATCTATCCGCTGGACGAGTCGGTTCCGGTGCGAGTGATAATCCCGTTTTTAAACACCCATAACATGATAAGAACTTCTGATACTACACGTTTATTATCAGCAGGTTACAAACACGATCAGGTCCGAACTGGGTTCATAATCCCAAGAAGTGTTATCAAATGGCGGTGAGCGGGCAAGGGTTCATGCATTAAGATAGCAGTTTGAGATGCCGGCAGCGGTTTTCTTTCAGCCCTTCCTGCTAGAAAGCCTTTCCACTTCGCCCTTGCTTGATCCGGGAGTCTGTTTGAAGCCATCCCGGATGCAGCCCGGACGATCCGCGTCGTCATCGCCTCCCGGGAGCCGTAAAGCCCACAGTGACTATTGTAATTGACTTATCGCGACGCCCGTCGCAGGCTTGTCTGGGGTCGTCGACGGTGACCCAGCCGGAAGGGCTCCGCCGGAGAGTTCACTCCCCCCGGCACGCAGGCTGATTCAGCTAGCTGATTCGCCTATGTGAATCCTACCACCCACCGTGCGGCGGGTCAACAAATGCCCGTCTTGACGCCGTGAAACGGCGAGTTGTATCATCTAGCGGTGTCAAATTGACTGCGTTTAACGACCGCCACCGACGGGACGGGCCTTGACGAACCGAGACGATAGCAACACCGCGGAGACCCGCCGGGAAATACTCTCGGCCTGCGCACGGGAAGGCGATCGACGCCGCCTGGTCGAGCTGGTCGAAGCCGAGCATACCGCTGATCTGGCTAAGGCCTTCGCCCATCTGGGCGAGGAGGACCAGGAGCAGCTCATCGAGCTCTGGCCCACCGAGGCCGTCGGCGAGCTTCTCGGCGAGCTGGCCGAGCACTATTCACGCGCTTTCTTCGACCGCGCCGATCACCGGCTGGCCGCCCGAGCCCTGGCGGTGCTGCCCGCCGACGAGGCCGCCGATCTCCTCGACGACCTCGAGGAGGGTCCGCGCCGGGCCATCCTCAGGGCCATGCCCAAGGGCGTCGCCGCCGAGATCGACGAGCTGCTGGCCTACCCCGAGGACACCGCCGGCGGCCGGATGAGCCTGGACTTCGTCTCCATCGACGCCGATCTCGACGTCGGTCGCGCCCAGGATCAGATCCAACAGAGCATCGGCGAGGAGCAGCACACCAACCTCTATCTGACCGACTCCCGGGCCCGGCTCTGCGGCGTGGTCCACATGGAACGGCTGGCCTCGGCGCCGCGCGCCATGCCCGTAGCGAACCTCGGCGAGGAGGACTACCCGGCGGTGCGGCCGGAGCTGGATCAGGAGGAGCTGGCCGCCCTCTTCCAGCGCTACGACCTGCTGGCCGTGCCGGTCACCGACGCCGACGGCCTGCTGCTGGGCGAGATTACCGTCGACGACGTGCTCGAGGTGCTACGCGAGGAAGCCACCGAGGACATCTTCAAGATGGCGGCCACCTCGGACGAGGAGCTGGAGGTCAAAAGCGCCTTCAGCGTCGTGCGGCTGCGCCTGCCCTGGCTATTGATCTGCCTGGGCGGAGCCCTGCTCTCCGGGACGATCATCGGTCTGTTCAGCTACGCCCTGGAGCAGGTCATCGCCCTGGCCAGCTTCATCCCGGTGATCACCGCCATGGGCGGCAACGCCGGTTTGCAATCCTCGACGGTGGTGGTGCGCAACCTGGCCCTGGGGCGCGCCGAGCCGCGCAACATCCTGCGCACCGCCCTGCGCGAGCTGCGCGTGGGCCTGCTGCTGGGCGCCTTCAGCGGCCTGATCGTCGGCCTGGTAGCCTGGGCCATCGTCGGTCAGCCGATGCTGGGCCTGGTGGTCGGCCTGGCGATGATCGGCGCCATCATGGTCGCCACGGTGGTGGGCACCTTCATGCCGCTGTTGTTCAAACGCATCGGCGTGGATCCCGCCGTGGCCTCCGGACCCTTTATCACCACGGCCAACGATATGATCGGCCTGACGATCTATCTCGGCCTGGGAATGCTGATGCTCGAATGGCTGCTCTGACTACAATCAACACCAAACCCGGGAGGTGCCTATGGGTCACCATGTCCAAACGCGCCAATCACTCGATAATAATGTCTCCGTGGAAATCGACCTCTCCAGCCGCACCCTGCGGGCCGATGGACCCCGCGAGTTCGTCGAGGAGCAGATCAAGCGTTTCAAGGATCTGCTGAAAGGTCATCCCGACATCCAGCGCCGACGCGGCCGGCCCCGCCTGCGACCGCGACCCCAAGACCTGCCGCCCCTGGAGCTGGAGGGAACCGGCGAAACCCCGCCCCTGAGGGACTGGATCGACGGCGTCCAGACCAAAAGCAACTACCAGCGCTGCGCCCTGTTCATCTACTACCTCAACCGTGAGCTGGGGCGCGAACCGATCATCCACGAGGACGTCTGCCGCTGCTTTCGGCACCTGGACATCAAGCCGCCCTCCAACGTCCAGGTCTGTCTCTCCGAGGCCAAGCGGAAGTACGGCTTCGTCGAGATGCCGGGCAACGGAACCGTCCTGTTGACCCGCAAGGGCGAAGCCTTTGTAAAAAGCCAGTTCGAGTAGAGGAGTCATCCTGCTGAATCAGTTACGCAAGCTTCGCCGAAACCAGGGACCCATTGCCGGATTGCTGACCGATCTAGCCGTCGTCATTGTTCTGCTGTTGATAATTCGCGCCTTCTTCGTCGAGGGCTCCTACGTGCTTTCCGACTCCATGGAGCCGACGCTGCTGCCCGGTGATTGGCTGCTGACCGACCGGATCTTCTTCCGTCTCTCCGGACCGCGACACGGGGACATCGTCGTCTTCGAATCCCCCCTCGAGCCCGGGGTCGAGTACGTAAAACGGCTGATCGCCCTGCCCGGCGACGAGCTGCGCCTCGAAGACGGGAGACTACTCATCAACGACTCCCCCCTGGAGGAGAGCTACCTCCGGGGGGTGACGACCGCAGACCTCGGTGTCGTTGCTGGTACGGTGCCCGAAGGGTTCTGCGTGACCCTGGGCGACAACCGGCCCTGCTCCAAAGACAGCCGCAGTTGGGGCTACCTTCCCCTGAGCCGTCTCACCGGCCGGGTCGAACTCGTCTACTTCTCCTACAAACCCGGCTCCGGCGCCCGCTGGGAGCGCTGCGCCACGGTGCCGCCCTAGGGCGCCGAGTATCCGGTTTTGGTTTAGCCGACAAACGGACGGGAGCCGTTCCCGCCCGTTTTTGCATAGCTATGGTCCGCCCCGGCCCTCTCGTCCCTGCATAGACACAAACTGATTCACGGATGGAGTTTTTCATTTGGGATCGTATACCGTGTTCGGACCGATACCTGTATGTAACGCGCTGTTAACATACTTGATGGGCTGTGATGCGCTGTCACAAGAAAGGGTCGCAAATGTGGCGGAAAACGAGCAACCGACCGGCACATCAGTTGACCAAAATGCAACCATGAGATTCGGGATCATCACTCGCACCTGAACCGACTCATCCAGCTAATAGACTGTCACTCATTGCTTTATAGCTCACCCTCGCCGGCATTGTTATACCGTTGCATTGTCTTTTCAGCGCAGGTGGCGATGTACCTGGACCTGCGTTGAGTTCCGCTGGAAGCTCGATGCTGTTGGTTCCATTCAGGTTTCGACCAGGCTGTGAGTAAACGAGCTGCTGATAACGCTCTATTGCTCGCTTTAGCAGCACAGGTCGTTGTCCGACTTCGCTGGTTGACCACACGCCGCGGGTGGTTACCAGCCCCTCGCCTCAATGCGTCTTTCACCAATTGCTAATACCAATTGCTAATACTTGGTTCAGTTTCTGGTGATGATCCCTAAGAATAACTATAAGTTGGCCGACGTAAGCAAATATGCAACAGATATGGCAAGTAATATACACACCGGATCCAAAAGGTAGCACGGTGCCGCCGAGTTGGAAAACATAAGGTGGAATAGATCGTCAACACCGACGGCTGGAAGGCCGATAACATGCTGTTGCTCAATGGCTTAAACCACAAACGCATCAGTCACGACAAGGCCCTGGCCAAAGGCGAGGCGCGTATCAACGGCCTCGATAGCTGCCGAGGCTACGGCGAGCGACGGCTATCAGCCCACAACGGCGGCTTCATCCGCAACGACAGGCTCTTTTTCAGAGAAATATCAGAGAATTATCAGAGAAAGGCCGCTCAGATTCAGCCATCGCGGCGACGAAAACCGTCTCGACTACCTGCGGGATGCACTGCTCAATTGGTCCGATCAGGTTAGATGATGCCTTCATTTTTTATCGAGCACAAACGCCGGAAGCTGCCGCTGAATGGGTATCAAGACTCATGCCTTAAGCGTCTATACTACATCTCAACAGGAAATCCAATTGAGACGCTTATCTCGACCTATACACTGGGAATATCCCCGGGTCTAGTGCATACTGTTGATACAGGTACTCAACAAGCCCGTGGGCTTGCTTCGGACTTAACCTTCGGGAGGAACGATGAAACGCGCTGCGATCTTCATTCTACTCGCCGCGATCGGCGTCCTGGCCGCCGGGCCGCAGATATCCAGCTTCTACGAACCCGACCTCGACGACTGGGTGCTCTTCGCCGTCGACGAGGACGGAGGACTGCACCGTCGCTACGGTGGCGACTTCTCCAAGCTGGCTCAGGTACCCGGCTCCGGACCCTACGACGTCTCCGCATTCTACGAACCCGACATCGATGAATGGATGGTCTTCACCGTCAACGGCTTAGGCGAGGTCCAGCTCTACGACGGCGAGTTCATATAGTGGACCGATCTGACCGACGGCATCGCCCCCTACTCCATCTCAGCCTTCTATGACGCCGTCCTGGACGACTGGATCATCTACATCATGGACGGCTACGGCGAGCTCTATCTCATCGACAGCGACGGGACGAACTCGGTGGGCGTTCTGCCCTGAGTGTTGGACACGATACGCTGCACCCACACCCATAGAAATGGGGGAGGCCCGGACCTCCCCCATTTCACTACACTTTTCCCAACCAAGGTGCTAAACTAAGCTGGTGGTTTATTGTCAGAATTGCACACTCTTCACCCCGGCTTCGCCCTCATTATCATTCGAGAAAGGACGGGACATGCGTAAAACGACCCTGATCCTCCTGCTGGCCGCCGTCGGCGTGAGCCTGGCCGCCACCCAGTTGACCGCCTTTTACGATCCGCTGATCCCCGATTACATCATCTACGCCCTCGACGACGACGGCACCCTCTACGAGCGTTATCCCGAAGGCTACGAGGAGAAGGCCCGGGTACCCACCTCCGGCCCCTACGACCTCTCGGCCTGCTTCCTGCCCGCCTTCGAGGATTACGAAGCCGACTACAGCATCTACATCATCGACGCCTCCGGCAAGCTCTACACCGTCTGGGGTTCCGACGTCGAGGTTCAGGCCACCATCCCGGGCAAAGCCCCCTACTCCCTGGCCACCTTCTACGACGAGGAGATCGACGATCTGGTCATCCTGGTCACCGACGGCAACGGCAAGCTCTACGTCGTCTGGGGTGAAGAGGTCACCGAGATGGACGTGCTACCCTAGCCCACTTAACGGCGCTTACATTCGCGCCTGGTTGCCAACGGGAGGTTGTCCGTGAAAAGTAAAACCCTGTTGTGGTTGTTGTTGATAATCTGCTCCCTGGCTCTTTGTCTGGCCGGCTGCGGAGACGATGAGGACTCGGAGGGCCAGAACCCCGAAGAAGAGGATACGACTGAAGAAAACGGCGGCGAAAACGGTGAATCCATCGACGGCGACGCCACGGGAACCCAGCTCTCCGCAGAGTCTCTGACCATCAGCGCCTTCTACGATCCGCTGATCCCCGACTACATCATCTACGCCATCGACACCGAAGGCACGGTCTACACCATCGCCAACGAGCAGCTCAACGAAATCGCCCCCGTCGAGGGCAAGGCACCCTTCTCGATCTCGGCCTGCTTCCTGCCGGAGACCGAGCAGTACGACGCCGACTACAGTATCTCCGTCGTCGACGCCGAAGGCCGGCTCTTCTTCCTCGCCGGTGATGAAACCATCGAGCAGGCCCGGATCCCCGGCAAGGGACCGTTCGATGTCACCACTTTCTACGATCCCGAGATAGACGACGTCGTTGTCATGGTCAATAACGCCGCCGGCGACCTCCACGTCGTCTGGGGAGAAGAGGTCAGCGAGATGGGCTCGCTGCCCTAGACCGCTGAACCTGGGAAAATATTATCGGGCCACGGCTACGGGGGTCCTTTTCAAACAATGGCAAGGATAGGCCCTCCGGCATCGACAACGGTGTTCACGAATTGTAAACTCCACTGACCGCACACCAACCACCGGAGGGGGATGATGATTCGCCGAACCCTGCTGATCTGCTGCACTCTGTTGACCCTGACCGCCGGAGCCCTCGAACCTCCCGAAATCGATCCCCTGGACACCAACGCCGGGGCTTTCCTGGGCGTCGACTACGAGGCAGAGCGCGAGGCCGCCTGGGAAGCTTATCAGGCCGCCGACTACCTCGCGGCCGCCCGTCACTACCTGGCATATCTACGGGGACGCCCCGGTGACGCGACCTCGATCTACAACCTGGCCTGCTGTTACGGCCTGCTCGACGAGCCCGAACTCGCCGCCCGCTTTCTCGACCTGGCCGTCCAGGCCGGTTTCGAGGACGCCTGGCTGATCGCCGAGGACGGCGACTTCGACGCCGTGCGCGACGACGAGGTCTTCCAGCGAACCGCCGCCGAAGCCGTCGCGACCATCGAGGCCAAATACGCCGCGATGCCGCCCATCGCCTTCACCACCACCCCGACCCCGCTGCCCTACCACCTCATCGAACCCACCACCATCGAGGAAGGCGAACCGTTGACCCTGATCGTGGCCCTCCACGGCTACGGCTCCAACCCGACCCGCTTCAGCAAGCTGGCCGCCTACTTCGGCTCCAGCTTCATCTTCTGCGCCCCCCGGGCGCCCCACCCCTACTCGACCTCCAGCGTGGGTTACAGTTGGCTGTGGTGGGATGAAGACGGCTTGATCCCCGGCGCCCTCGAGACCGCCGAGAACTACATCCTCGAACTAGTCGAGGAGCTGCGCACCGAGTACTCGCCCGAGCGGGTCTTCCTGATGGGCTTCAGCCAGGGCGCCGGGATGACCTACGACATCGCCATCAAGCACCCCGGCGTCTTCGACGGCGCCCTGCCCTTCGGCGGTTGGCTGGACCAAGAGGAAGGCTGGTTCGACGGTGTCGAACTCTCCGCCGCAGCCCAGACTCCTTTCTTCATCGCCCACGGCAACGCCGACGGCGTGGTGCCCTTCGAGGCCGGCCTGGGCGCAGCCGAGATGCTCACCGCCCTCGGAGCCGAGGTGACCTTCCACGAGTTCGACGGCGGCCACCAGGTCCCCGCAGAGGCCGTCGCCGCCGCCGTCGAATGGATCAAATCCCTCGACTGATCCGCCTGAAACTGATCGCGAAAGGGGCTAGACTTTAACTGTCCAGCCCCTTTCCCTCTGCGCCTGCGACCTTGGTAAAACCGACTCAAACCCCGCCGACCCTTTCACTCCGCCCGGCACGCAGGCGTTGGCACGTTTCTTGCAGCAGGGCGGGGCGGCCTGTCGCGGGACCAAACCCCTAATTCCGCAAGAAACGTGCCAACGCCGGTCCCATCCAGCGGTCATCTTTCCACGAGGTTTTACCAAGGTCGCCTCGCCTCAACCCCACCGGAATCCCACCAATCGGGAGGTAACATGCGTCGCATCACCGCCCCGTTGCTCGTTCTGATCCTGGTTTTGGTTGTTGCCGCCCTGGCGGCTCCCGAGGTCAGCGCCTTCTACGATCCCGCAGCCGATGACTGGATCACCTACGCCGCCGACGCCGACGGCTATGTCTACCGCGTCACCGGTGAGGGTACCCGCGATCTCGGACAGATCCCCGGCTCCGGTCCTTACGACGTCAGCGCCTTCTACGACAACGACTACGACGACTACATCATCTACGGCATCAACAACGCCGGCGATGTCTTCAAGTGGGGCGGCGGAGCCTTCGAGCGAACCGGCTCCTTTCCCGGCCCCGGGCCGTACTCGCTGTCGGTGTTCTACGACATCGCCGCCGACGACTACATCATCTACGCCTGCGACGGCAACGGAACCGTTTATCGCTACTACCAGGGCGAGGTCTACGAGCTGGTGACACTGCCGTAGGCTTGCAATCAAGCCTTCGTTTAACTGCTGAGCAAGGGCGGACCCAACGGTCCGCCCATTATCATTCACCAAACTCGACTAGACTACGGCTCGACCCCTTCGTTGAGCAGGGTGAAATAGCTGGTGTAGACGTAGACGCGGTTGCGTTGGCGTCCGGTGATCTCACGGATCAGGCCCTCGCGTTCCAGCACTTGAAAGGCGTTGTTTACTGTCGGCCTAGATAATCCGCTTTGTTCAACAGCCCGATTGCTGGTTAGAAAGGGGAGTTTTTGAAAAACACGATGGATTGCCAGCAACGATTGTTTGTTCGCAGCATGGTTTTGTAGTTTTGATCTATCCGTTTCGAATAGGTCTACTGAAGAACGAGCTGTTTCAACGACCCGACGGGCGGTATCGTGTATACCCGTTATAAAGAACTCAAGCCAGGTTTCCCAATCTCCGTTTTCGCGGAGTTGTTGCAAACAGCGGTAGTAATGATCACGCTGTTGTTTGAAGTAGAGACTCAGGTACAGCAAGGGCTCAACGAGAACCTTCTCGTTACAGAGCAAAAGGGTAATAAGTAGGCGGCCTAATCGTCCATTGCCATTGAGGAAGGGATGGATGGTTTCGAAACGTGCGTGTACCAAAGCAATTCGCACCAATAGGGGCAGTTTGTCGGCTGAGTTGTGATAGAAGCTCTCCAGCTCGGCGATCAAACGGCCGAGCTCATCGGGCGGTGGAGGAACATAGGTGGCGTTGCCGGGCCGCGTCCCTTCGATCCAGTTCTGACTACGGCGGAACTCACCGGGATTCTTTGTGCTACCTCGTCCCTCTGAGAGTAATATGCGATGAACATCCCTCAGCAAGCGAGCGCTGAAGGGAAAACCCGAGCGAATACGTTCCAAACCGAACTGCATCGCCTCGACGTAGGTCGAGGCTTCGGTTACATCATCGAGGGGCACACCCGGTGTCGAATCGAGCTCAAACAGCAATAAATCCGAGAGGGTGCTTTGCGAGCCCTCGATTTGGGCGGAGAGAACGGCTTCCTTGCGAATATAAAGGTAGATAAAAAAGGAGCTGTCCGGCAGGTTGACGGTCATGCCATCCAGGCGGCCGAGGGCGCGGTCGGCGAGTCCGAGTAATAATTGCAGATTTCGATCGAGCTCAACGGGCGGTTCCGGCGGCAAAGGAGCGGGAATAAAAGCCCGATAATCCTCGCCGGGTACCTTTACTAAGCGATACTCGCCGATCCTTTTTCGTTTCATCGGGAAAACCATCTTTGAAAAACGGTAAAAAAGAAATTTTCCTTAACCGAAAGCTAAGGAAAATTTTAGCCCTTTTTTTAAATAAGGTCAAGGAGGGATGGGTGAAACCTACAGGCCGGCTTCTTCGAGGAGCTCCTCGCGGCGGTGCAGGGAGAGCGCCGCGATCAGCTCGTCGAGGTCGCCCTGCATGGCCTTGTCGAGGGAGTAGAGGGAGAGGTTGATGCGGTGGTCGGTGAGGCGGTTCTGGGGGAAGTTGTAGGTGCGGATGCGCTCGGAACGGTCGCCGGAGCCGATCATCTGCTTGCGCTCGGCAGAGCGTTCGGCGTCGGCCTGCTGGCGCTCGTGGTCCAGCAGCCGCGCGGCCAGCACACGCAGGGCCTTGGCCTTGTTCTTGTGCTGGGATTTTTCGTCCTGGCAGGAGACCACCAGGCCCGTGGGCAGGTGGGTGATCCGCACGGCGGAGTCCGTGGTGTTGACGGACTGGCCGCCGGGTCCGCTGGAGCGGTAGACGTCGATGCGCAGGTCCTCGTTCTTGATATCGACCTCGACCTGCTCGGCCTCGGGCAGCACGGCCACGGTGACGGCGGAGGTGTGGATGCGCCCCTGGCTCTCGGTGACGGGGACGCGCTGGACGCGGTGGACGCCACCCTCGAAGCGCAGGCGGCCGAAGGCGCCCTTGCCCTCGACGGCGAAGGTGATCTCGCGCAGTCCGCCGACCTCGGTGTGGTTGGAGTCCATGACCTCGATATTCCAGCCCTGGTGCTCGGCGTAGCGGGAGTACATGCGGAAGAGGTCCGCGGCGAAGAGGGTGGCCTCGTCGCCGCCGGTGCCGGCGCGGATCTCGACGATGGCCTTGCGTTCCTCGGCCTCGTCCCGGGGTAACAGCGCCAGGCGCAGCTCCTTCTCGAGTTCCTCGAGTTCGGCCTTGAGCTCGTCGAGCTCCATCTCGGCCAACTCGACCAGCTCCGGGTCCTCGCCGGCCGCGATGACGGCTTCGTCGTCGGCGATGCGCCCGGCCAGTTCGCGGTAGCGCGGCAGGACCTCGACGACGGGCTGGAGGTGGGACTGCTCGCGTCCCAGCTCGGCGGCGCGGCGCTGATCGGCGTAGACGGCGGAGTCCGAGAGCAGCGTCGTCAGCTCGTCGTAGCGCTCTTTGATCTTAAGCAGTTTCTCGAGCAGGGCCATGGGGCGCTCCGGGTTGCAAAGCGTTGGTTTTTGGGGCGACGGCCGATTATAGCGCAGGGCGAGCGCTCAGGGCAACCAAACGCTCCAGATGGCCGGTCTGACGCCTTGGGCCAGGCTTTGATCAAGCGGTCCACCGTCGTTGGTGAAGGCTACGGCGCGGCCGAGATGATAGGCCCGGGCGGTCAGCGCCATGGCGAAGGCGTCGAGGTAGTCGCCGGTCAAGCCACCGCGAATTGAAATCGGCAGCAGCTCGTTCCGCGCCGCGATACCACCGGGCGTCTTTTTCTTTTCGAGCGGTGATCCGCCGCTCAATCTGCCGAAGGTCAGCTCCGGGTGGCCCTCGATCACCCGTCCGTGTCTCGCGGCGATCCCCTCGGCGGCGACGATGTAGGGCACCAGGCAGCGGATGTGGCCTCGGCCGACCTTACCGGACTCCAGGTACTCGTCGACATCGGCGGCGCTGGGCGCGGCGAAGAAGGAGGAGCGCAGTCCAGCGGAAACCACCTGTTTGGCGTGGCGGTCGCAGCCCCGTTGGCGGCGCTGATCCGGCAACCGGCCGTACATCGGCGCGTCGATGCAGACAACCTTCGCCGTCCGCCAAGGTCCGGGCAGTTGGTCGAACTTGAGCCGATGCCGCGTCCTGTCGATGGACCAGCTCCGGATATCACCCGACCCATCCAGCTCCAGAAGCACACCGAACCAGCTATAGCCGTCGCCGCCGTCGAGACCGAGGACCGTAGTCATTGAATCCCCCATTTGGAGACAACAGGGCCGGGGCGAGAGACCCCGGCCCGTCGTGGATGGGAAGCGGTTACTCGCCCAGCACGGCCTGGAGGATCACGGTGATCGTCTCGATGTCGGCGGCGATCATCGGCAACTGCTCCTGAGCGGCGGTGAGGTTGTCGTTGGCCCCGGAGAGGTTTTCCTGGATCTCCTTGAGGTCCCCGGCGGAGGCGGGGTGCTCGCTGATGTCGTCGGCGACCTGCTGCTGGTCCTCGATGACGACGGGCAGCAGCTCGGTGGTGTCCTCGAGCAGGCCCTGGATGGTCTCGGGCAGGTCCCAGAAGTTACCCAGGTACTCCTCGGCCTGAGCCTTCTCGGCGGCGGCCAGGGAACCCTCGAGGGTCCCGGCGTTCTCCTCGGCCTCCTCGACCTTCTCGAAGGGGTCGGGCATGCCGTGGTCGCCGAAGAGGACCACGAGGAAGTCGCGGACCTGGTCGACCTGGTGGGTGACGGCGTCGACGCCCTGCTTGATTTCGGCGGTCTTCTCCAGGGTTTCCTCGTAGTGGCCGGTATCGACGCTGTCGCCGCCCAGCGGCCCCCACTGGGCCAAGGCGGCCAGGGTCAACAGCAGGATGAAAGCGGTGAGTTTGCGCATCGTACAATCTCCCTTGGATTTCGCTTGTGGATGTGTGGCGCGGTGAAACTGCGATGATAGGGTAAACCAGTGGGAGGGGTCTAGTCAAAGGTTGTCGCAGCGAGACCGGGGAGGGCCGAGCCCTCCCCGTGATGCATCGCTTGCCGATCAGTGACCGTTACACCTGGGGATGCCAGGCGCTATTCGCCAGAGCCGCGGTGCGGGCGGCCTCGCTCGTGGTGCGCGGAGCGTTGGTGCTCACGGGTCCGTCGACGGTCGGGGCCGCCACGGGACGCCAGCTTCCGCCCCGGTTCTCGCCGTAACCCCGCGGTTCCTCGACGACGGCTGAGGCGTTGGACTCTTCGATAACGGCGCCGGGATGCCAGGCGCTGTTCGCCCGAGCAGCGGTGCGGGCGGCCTCGCTCGTGGTGCGCGGAGCGGTGGTGCTCACGGGTCCGTCGACGGTCGGGGCCGCCACGGGACGCCAGCCCTCATGGCGCCGGACCTCGGGGAGCCGGACGTCGTCAACCACGGGGTGCCAGGCGCTGTCGGCCAGCTTGGCGACCTCGCGGCGGCGGGCCTCGACGGTGCGGTCCATGACACTGCGGCGGGCGGCGGGATCGGTGTAACGGGCGCCTACGGCGGGATGCCAAGCGGCGTCGGCGGAGCTCAGGCCGCCCCGTTCCTCGGATACCGCGGGATGCCAGGCGGCGTCGGCCAGATGACGGGTCTCCAGCTCGCGCTCGCGGCGGCGGGCGCTGCGCAGCGTGGGGGCCTGGCGTTCGGCTTCGGCGTACTCGATCCCGACCTCGGGATGCCAGGAGCGATCGGCGACGGGCACGCTGGTGCGTTCGGTCTGGATGGTCTCCTGCCGCTGCTGGAGTTTTTTGGCGGGCATGGCGGACATGGTGGACTCCTTTTGTTTGATCGCGGTGTTCACCGCTGGGGTCGAGCCGGATAAACCGGAGTGTTCGCGCTTCGCCGATATGTAATGCAAAGGGTGTGCCAGTTTTCAGCTCGGCTCAGCCCGCCGGGAACAAATCGTGTAAAGTATTAATTAACAATGCATTATCGATGCATGTCGTCGAGACCTCGCTTCCCCGTCAGCAAGAACGGCCGGTGAAAAACCGGCCGCTATCGCACCACTGGTGAAAAACACCCCACCGAACAAGATCTGATAACTAGGCTGGAGGACCTGAAGGTCCTCCCCTACGAGGTATGGCGGGTGGTTGCGGGTTGTATACGGGGGCGGGAAGCTTCCTGTAGGGGCCGACCTTCAGGTCGGCCTGGGTCATGCAACCTGCGTTGAGGGGTTGTTCATCAAACGGGAGGACCTGAAGGTCCTCCCCTACGAGGTATGGCGGGTGGTTGCGGGTTGTATA
>CAZOOP010000015.1:0-10090 GCA_964581465.1 uncultured bacterium | reverse complement strand
CGGGGGCGGGAAGCTTCCTGTAGGGGCCGACCTTCAGGTCGGCCCGATGCTCTCAATGTTTTGCCAGGGGCCGTTATAGGGATACTCAAATATGGATGCGGCCAGACCCTTGCGAATGGGGTTTTCCCAGATGTATTGGGCTACATCCAAAACACTCTCTTCATTTCTTAGGATATGATCATAGAAGCTGCGCTGCCAAAGACGTTTATCTGTGCTTTTGCGATAATAATATGCGCTAACTTGTTTATATTGTTTTACAAAATCGATTAACCTACTATGCACTTTTCCAACAACTAACAAATGAAGATGATCAGACATGAAGCAATAAGCTTCAAGAACAAAATCGCACTTATTGCATATAGACTCTAGCCTTTTTATTAGAGCTATTATTAGCTTGTTGTTTACTAAAAGCACTCTGTGCCTATAAGTGCATATAGTTACAAAATATGCATAATTGCCTTCATATCGAAAGCCCTTCAGTCTGTTCTGTTTTCGGATATATGACACATTTTTAATTATACATGATTGCCAGAGAACCCTCCCCTACGAGGTATGGCGGGTGGTTGCGGGTTGTTGGCGGGGGCGTGAAGCTCCCTGTAGGGGCCGACCTTCAGGTCGGCCCGGATCATGCAACCTGCGGCGCGGGGTTGTTTATCAAACGGGAGGACCTGAAGGTCCTCCCCTACAGCGCGTGTCATGCGCGTTCGAGCAACCTACTCCCACCTACACCCGACGATGATGCTGAAGTCCCCCGCGTAGAGCGGGCTCAGGCCCTCGATGATCAGCCACTCGGCGATACCGTTGACCTCGGGGTGATCGGCGTACTCGGCGGCTAGCCCCTCGCCGTCGATCACCCCGCGCTCGAGTAGCAGTTCGTGGGCCGGGGAGCCCCAGGGTTGGTAGCGGGCCTCGGAGGGAGCGCCGTCGACAAAGTCGACCTCGAGGGCGCCCCAACCGGTGATCGCCAGTACCTTGTCGGCGACGAAGGCCCGCCAGCTCTCCCGGACGTCGGACAGCTTGGCGCGCAGGAAAGCGGCGGCCTGGAGCAGATGAGCCACGGGGACATCGTCCCCGGCCCGGGTGACCCAGGCGAAGCTGGTGAAATCCTCCGGCGGTTCGGCGAGGGCCTCGATCTCGATGCCCGATTCCTCGACGATGACCTCGCCGTGGGATTCGAGCAGGACGAGCAGACCGTCCAGCCGCTCCTCGGTGAGCTCGCCGACGGTGCGCAGGTACAGATGATCGGCCTCCCCGACGGCCAGCTCGTCGGCGTGTGGTGGATAGCCGCCGGGCCAGGACTGGACCAGCGAACCGTCGCGGTACAGCAGACAGGTCTCTCCGGCGTAGATGCCCACCTGGGCGGCGCAGGCGGCCGCGACAAGGAAGAGAATGGCCGGCAGCGGAACGAGGCGTTTGATCACTGGGTTCCTCCGGAGTCGTCGTCCTGGAAAGCCTCGGGGGTGCTGCCGACGCCGTCGGGATCAGCGGAGGGCGAGGCGGTCACCTCGGTGGGGCCGTCCGGCTCTTCGGCTTTGTCGCTCTCGGGTTCGACGATGTCGGGGGGCGGCAGGGGGGGCAGGGGGCGCAGTTGCTGGGAGCCGGCGTCGGCGAAGCCCCGGCCGTCGCCGAGGCTGCGACGCAGGTAGAGGTGCAGGCGGAAGACGTCGCGACCCGCCGAGGGCCAGTCCCAGGCCTGCATCTGACCGAAGAGCGCCGTGCCCAGGGCTTCACTGCCGGTGGTGTTGTCTTCCAAGGAACAGAAGAGGAAAACGCCGGATTCGGTGGTGATGTGAGCGGTGATCTCGCCGCAGAGCATGGGGTCGTCGGCGAGGTACTCGCGGTAGGTGGCGTCGAGTTCGGGGGCGTGCTCGCGCAGCAGACGCTCGACCCCGGCGATCATGAAGCCGGGCATCCCGCCGTGGACGTTAAGGGGTTCGATCTCCCAGATGACGGGGCGGGGGTGGGCGATCAACTGGGCGGGATCGGTTTCGAGGGGGACGATCTCGGTCAGCGACCAGCCGTCGCCGTCGTTGGTCGTCTCGGTGGCTTCGGGGGACGGGCTGTCGGAACAGGCCAGGCCGCCAACCAGCAAAAGGGCGGGCGCGAGGTGGAGCGGAGCGCGGCGCGGTGGGATCATCGAGGCACCTCGGTGATTCGGCGGAAGGGGCGGCGAGTTGTGAGAAAGCGGAGGCGGAATGGGCAAGTCTATTTATGACAGCGTGTTCATTGTATAATCGCAAATGTATGTTGGGCAAGGGGAAAGTAATAGGTTCGCTCTTGCTCGACCCGGATTGACCCGGATAATCCAGCGTGAATATCCTCCCGGAGCTGCGAGCCGTTTATCATCTCATTGGTGACGTATGCGAAACAGGAAACCGCAGCTTATGGAAGGTCCTCCGGGGACGCCGCCGCCGGGCTGCGACACCCCGGGGCAGTGGGAGCACTTGGCCCCGGCCTGGTCCCGCCTGTCGCTGTTTCACAGGGTGACCATCCTGCCCTTCTACGCCCCGATCCGCCTCTATCAGCGCTTCATTTCGCCTCACACCCCGCCCTCCTGCCGCTTCACCCCCAGTTGCAGCCAGTACGCCGCCCTGGCTCTGCGCAAGTACGGCCTGGGACTGGGTCTGCTGATGGCGCTCTGGCGTGTCCTGCGCTGCAACCCCTGGGGCGGCTGGGGCCACGACCCGCCGTGAGCCCGGGTCGCCGGCGCTGCCGATCACGTGCGGGAGGTTTAGACTGGACATCCAGTCGTGTGACAGTTTAATCTATGCATTGTAATCTATGCATTGTCGGGAAGGTGACTCACGAACTCAGACCGGCTTTACCCTCAGGGATTGTCACAAGAAACCGGACCAACATCGGCAACTAAAGTGAACCGCATCGAGGAAGGGTTCCTTGATAACTACTCGGCGATAGGTATCAACTCGTGAAGACGGTTGGCTGTTATAAATGCTAAACAAAGCAATAGCCTGCTGTCAGCATGTCATTCACTATCAGCTTCCACGGCCAATAGGTATGACCAACAGCCTTCAACCTTCACGGCCTTAAGAGCGAGTCGAGGTTGATCGCCACGAATCAAAGCTAAAGAAAAGGGCAGCAAATTGAGCTATAAAGCATAGCTTGACAATCTAGTAGCAAAAAATACCGGTCTTAATAACGAGTGGGAATCTCTTTCTTTATATCTACGCCGGTTGATTCACCAGGTGAAGAAGTATGCCCAGCCGGGTAATCATCCTCGGAGCGTTGACCGTCGTTTTGCTCGCGGCGGGCTGCGGTCCGCTCCTCAACGACGACACCGCAGCCTCGATCAGCTTCACCGGCTACATCTTCGTCATCGCTTTGGAGATTCTCGGCGAGGAAACGAAAAGAAGCCCTTGAAGAGGGCCTCCAAGACCTCGATTGAGTATCAGGACGATCTCAACTCATAAGTCAAGACCACGACTCCCCTGATCCGACCACCAACCTGGAGGTAACCGATGCGCAAGTCACTGCCCTTCGTTCTCCTGGCCGCCCTGGCGCTGTTGATCACCGGCTGCGGCAAGGAACTCAACGACGAGAACTTCGTCGATTACTGGATCGCCAGCGTCAACGCCGGCACCGAAGAAGACGCCGCCGCGATCGCCGACGAGTACGGCTGGACCACCGAAGAGGTCGACGCCTACCTCGAGGAACTCGGCGATGACGAGGATCGCGCCGAGAAGGTCATCGACGACGTCGAGGCCAAGGACGAGGCCGCCGCCTTCGCCCTGGCCATGGCCCTGGGCTTCGACTCGATGTTCGGGGACCTCTCAGACCTCGAAGCCCTGGGTGATCTCGAAGGCTTCGGCGAGGAGTTCGCCGAGGGCATGGAGGCCTTCGGTGAGGGCATGGGCGAGCTGTTCAGCGGCTTCGCCCAGGGCATGGAGAGCATGGCCGAGGGCATCGATGAAGGCCTGGCCGGTCTGGGCGGTCTGAACGACGACGCTCTGGCCGAGATCTATATCAGCGCCGAGAGCCCCGAGGATATCCCGGCCGAGCTGCTCGAGAAGTACGACACCACCCCCGAGGACGTCGACGCCGCCTTCGAAGCCCTCGAAGAGGACCCGGAGAGGGTGCAGTCGGTCAGCGAGAAGATCCACGCCCTCGATGACGCCAAGGGCGACGAGTTCGACGAGATCTTCATGTAAGGCCACAGCGTGCCGCGCTATCCCAACCGCCGGTTCCCCCCGGCGGTTCTTTTTGTACTGCTGATTCCAAGCCTGGATGGGAACCGGATTTGCCATACTGTGAAGATGGATGCTGGAGCGTCGGATGCGGCCATTTAGAAGCGGCTGTGAAATGACATCTGGTCAGTCGCCCCCTTTGGACTCGGCTCGTCTTTCCGGTCTCGCAATCGTTACGGTGGCAACCAGCAGAAGAACTCAATGGGTGTTGAGGCGCCGCAATCAGTCATTCCCTTGAAACAGGACCCTTGGGCGAATCACTGTTCGCAAGCGCAGGGTGGGTTATCAATCCTGCCGTCTCCACTCCGCCTTGAACAACCATCAGGCCAACAGCCGATACGCCGTTTACCATTTGCGCCGGTGCCGAGTCTCGACTAAAATCAACAATCGTAACCAAAGCCGCAATCAAATCAAGACCGTCCCCGGGAGAGACATGTATTTCTGCGAGAACTGCAACGCCGAGTTCGAACTGCCCTTCGACGGCCGGTGCCCGGCCTGCGGGGCCGGAGCACGGCGCCTGCGGCGCTTCGGTGTGCGGGATTATCACCAGGAGCGGGAACCGGTACATGAACGCGACATCCCCCCAGACGAAACCAGCCGTCGATACCCGAACCCCAAGACCATGGTGATCCTGGCGGCCCTGCTGGCCCTGGGTGGCGCCGGCGCCGTTTTCTTCCTCGTCGCTGGACCCGGAGAGCCCGTCCAGGGCCTCTCCGACGATACCTACGTCGAGATTTGGCGCGAAACCTATGAAGAACGCGGCAGCAGTCCCGAAGCCTGGGACGAAGCCCTGAGCGAGTACGGCACCAATCTCGAGGAGTTCGACGAGTTCACCAGGGAGCTGCGCGACGATAACAGCCGCTACAACGAGATCAGCGCCGAGATCAACAAGGACCCCGCCGCCGCCGCGGCCCACGCCGTCTACTCCGTCGAACTCAGCCTGGACGAAGCCTTCGGCGAAGCACGCATCGAACTCGATGACAGCCTCTGCGGCGTCGAGGAGATGCTCGATGAGCTGCTACCCGAAATCCAGAGGCAGCTCGAGGAGTTCGCCGGCGAGTCGGGCGGAGGTAATTGAACCCCAAAAAAAATTCGACTCGGTTTAACCGAGTACGATCTACGCAGACCGAGCGACCCGGTGTTGGCACGTTTCTTGCAGCAGGGCGACGCGGCATATCGCACAAAGGAGCGTCGAACTCCGCAAGAAACGTGCCAACACCGGGTCGCGTCGCCGCCGGACGCCGTGTGAACGTGGGTGGGAGCTCGCCTGGATTTGGAGCGACGACCCTTGTCAAACACGGCGTCTTTTGGTTAGGATAAGCATCCTTTGTGCCGACAGCCCGAACGCTTGACAAGCAGCCAACCCACCGGGAGGCGCCTTGCCGATCAACGAGTCGACCCTGGATCGTCCCATTCTTCGCACCGGCCTCGTTCAGCAGATATTGAGCCTGCTGCTCGGCGTGGCGGCCCTGAGTCTATCGGCGCGTCTGAGCTTTCCCCACCCCTTCGCCGCCACGCCGGTGCCGGTCACCTGCCAGGTGCTGGTGTTGTTGATCCTGGGTTTGACCGGGACGCCTCGCCGCGCCGCTGCTACGGTGGCCGCTTACCTGGTGCTGGGCCTGTCCGGCGCGCCGGTTTTCGCCTGGGGCGCGGGGGGTGGCGTTGCCCTCTTCGGTCCAACCAGCGGCTACCTGCTGGGCTTCCTGCCGGCGGTCTACTGTGTCGCCGTTCTGCGCGGTCGGAATCCGGCGAGCCTGCTTCACAACGCTGCGGCCGCCCTGACCGGGCTGGCCCTGATCTATGCGGCGGGCACGGCCTGGCTGGCCCTCTGGCTGGGCGATCTCGGCGCCGCCTGGCGGACCGGCGTGCTCCCCTTCGCGGCGCCCGACGCCCTCAAGCTGATCGTCGCCCTAGCCGCCTCGGTCATCCTGCGACGCGGGTCCCACAACGCTTGACACACTCCCTCCGGCGTTTCTAAACTAAGCATACTGGCAGTAGACACCATCAGCGAGACCGTGAAAGGCGGCGGGAATGCGCAAAACCTCGCTCAACGCGATCCATCAGGAGCTGGACGCCCAGCTCATCGAATTCGCCGGGTACGAAATGCCCGTCAAGTACAGCTCGATCAACGAAGAGCATCTGACCGTGCGCGAGAGCGTCGGTATGTTCGACCTCTCCCACATGGGCGAGTTCCACCTCGCCGGTCCCGGCGCCGTCGCCTTTGTCGACGGCCTGGTCACCAACGATGTCGCCGGTCTCGAGACGGGCCAGATCCTCTACACGCCGATGTGCTACCCCGACGGCGGAATAGTCGACGACCTGCTGGTCTACCGCCTCGGCGACGACGAGTTGATGCTGGTGGTCAACGCCTCCAACATCGAAAAGGACTGGGCCTGGGTCGAGGGGCACCTGCCCGCCGATGGCGTGGCGGCGGAGAACCGCAGCTACCAGACGACGCTGATCGCCGTCCAGGGCCCCGGGGCCGAGGAGGTCCTCTCGGCGGTCACCGAGCTGGACCTGTCCGGCCTGGCCTTCTACGCCTGGACCAGGGGAACCGTCGCCGGTATCGACGACGTCCTGGTCTCTCGCACCGGCTACACCGGCGAGGACGGCTTCGAAATCTACCTTCCCGACGAGCACGGCCCGGCTCTCTGGCGTGCGCTATGGCCCCACAACGTCAAAGCCGGCGGACGGGCGATCGGTCTGGGCGCTCGTGACACCCTGCGTCTCGAGATGAAGTACGCCCTCTACGGCAACGACATCGATAAGACCACCAACCCCCTCGAGGCCGGTCTGAAGTGGACGGTCAAGCTCGACAAGGGCGATTTCATCGGTCGCGAAGCCCTGCTTGAGGTCAAGCGGAACAAGGTTTCCCGGAAACTGATCTGCTTCGAGATGCTCGACCGCGGCATCGCCCGCCACGGCGCCCCCTGTCACGACGACGACGGCGCAGAAATCGGCGCGGTCACCTCGGGGACGATGTCGCCCTCGCTGGGCAAGCCGATCGGTTTGGCCTATCTCAAACGCGGTCACACCAAGAGCGGGCGCGAGTTCCACGTCGAGATACGCGGCAAGCTGCGCCGCGCCGTAGTCGTCAAGCCCCCCTTCTATAAAGAAGGCTCGCGCAAGTGAAACCGCGCCGGACCATCGATCGAGCGACCATTCCAACATCGACGAACTCGTAGTGTTAATGGGAGCACCGCCTCCCCCCGTAACTGAAAGGAGTCCTAGTGTCCTATCCGGATGACCGTAAATACGCCGATTCCCATGAGTGGGTCCTGGCCGAGGGGGAAACCGCCCTGATCGGTATCTCCGCTTACGCCGCCGGCGAACTCGGCGAGCTGGTCTATATCGAGCTCCCCGAGGTCGGTGAAGAGATCGAGGTCGGCGCCGAGTTCGGCGTCGTCGAATCCGTCAAGGCGGCCAGCGACCTGGTGGCCCCCGTTTCCGGCGAGATCGTCGAGGTCAACGACGCCGCCGTCGACGAACCCAAGAAGGTCAACGATGACCCCTACGATGCCGGTTGGCTGGTCCGGGTGCGCCTGAGCGATCCCGGCGAGCTCGACAACCTCCATGACGCCGGCTCGTACAAAGAGATGATCGGCGAGGACTAGGATGCCTGACCATAGTCGCAACCACCGCCGGATCATCCCGGCGGTCTGCCTGTTAGCCCTCGCCTGCGCCGGCTGCGGCGGAGATGACGAGCAGATCAGCGAGCAGGCCGAGCTGACACCGGAAGAGGCCGGGGTGACCACCGAGGACTTCCACTGGGAGACCCCGGGGGAAGAGGTCGGCCTGCCGACGGGCGCCGTCTCCTCGGTCGAGCTGACCCCGGACGAGCTCTGGGTCGTCGCCGGGGGCCGACTCTATCGCTCTCCGCGTACCGACCCGGCCTTCAGTCCCGTCGATGACGCCGCCCTGCCCACAGGGCTCGAACGCGTCGAGTTCGGCAACGGGGTTCTCTGGGCCCTGGGTCGGGGCGCAGCCTACTCCGCCGATCTGGGTGCAGGTTGGCGAGCCGCCCGGCTGCCCGACCGCGACGACGGCGACTGGACCTGCTTCGGCGCCGACCTTCTCGGCGACGACGCCTACTTGGGCACCGACGGCGGCCTGCTCCACGACTACAGCTTCAACCCCCGAGGCAACGCGACCTTCCAACTCGGCGAACCCCTGATGGGCAACGAGATCGGCCATCGACGTATCACCGACGTCTGCGTCGCCGACGGGACCGTCTGGGTGGTATCTCCGGACGAGTACGGCTTCCTGGCCAAGCTCGACGCTGAGATCGGCCGCTGGACCATGGTCCACCCCTACGACCCCTTCAACCGCGTCGAGGTCTCCGGCGAGCGGGTCTGGGTGGGCAGCGCCGGCCTGGGCATCTTCCGCTCCGACGACGGCGGTGAGAGTTTCTATGAGGTCAACCCCGGCGGTGACTGGAAGAACGTCAACGGTATCGCCCTGGGCGTCGGTGCCGCTTGGGCCGCCTCCGACGGTGGAGCCATCTACTACCCCTACGGCGAGGGCCAGTGGGAATTCCACGGCGTCCAAGAAGGCGCCGACTTCGGCGCCATGGCCGACGTGGCCTTCGACGAGGAGGCCAACACCGCCTACTTCGCCACGCCCCAGGGACTGGCCGTGGGCGTCAAGGAAGGTTCGCCTGCGCCGGATCCCGAGGCCCTCGAGGAAGCCGCGGAGGAGGGAGCCTCAGGTGAAGACGGCGGAGAGGCCGGGAACCCGGCGGAAGAGGGATAAGCCCCAGTAAAACCAAGGATAGGACAAAGCGCGGGGCAACCCGCGCTTTTTCATCGAGAAAAGTGAGTAAACCAGCAACGTACTCAAATCAAGCCAACCAGTCCCTCTCCGGTCAACCTCAAACAGACCTCTCGAAAGCTGATCATCAAGACTGGAGGGCAGCCCTCTAAACCGGATTGTTCTTCACCGCCGAAGTCGACTCCACCATGTGCCTGTTACTGCAAAGGATTCCCGCCAAGAGCGATTTAAACAAGGGATTATCACCTGAAACTGACCCGAGATTGAAAAGACAATATTCGGCATTTAGAGCGGAAGTGCTGACAATTACCTCATGAATGGCCCCAGATCGATATGCTACCATTTTCATATCTGATAAAGCCGCTAATAGAAAGCATATAGCCTGTTGATAACCGGTCAGCTCGGGATGAAAACCAGGAGTCGCGACTTCCCGAAGCAGAGCGTTCAATTGGAAGCGTCCACGTAGAGTACATCAGCTTGTTGTATACCGCCGAGCAACGCACGGACAGTGACGACTTTCACAGCTATAAGAAACATAATAACAAACTATTAGCGATACACCTCTGTTCATGAACGTGTGATAATCCCTAAACAAACCCAGCAGCAGGCTAGTGCTTTGATTGGAACCTGAATCAGCCAGCCGACCTCACGAATTGACGGCTTCCGCCGTTCATTTATCAAGGCCCCCTACTCGATGCGTCTCTCTATGGTTACAAATGCTGGTCCAGTTTCTTCTGATGATCCCTTGAGCAATAACGCTCCAAGAACGCAAATCCAATTAATCCTTAAGATACAGTCAGTTATCATGAATCCTCAAGCCACAAACCCACGTTTCAACCGCACCACCCCTGACCTGCCAACGCCTTGAACCCCGGTTTGCTTGATCTTCCCGGCGCAGGCGTATCCAAGTATTCGCATCAATGCAAACAGGACCTTCGCCGAACTGCTTCCCGGCCGAGGCCGGCCCTCTTTGTTCGCCGGGGAGGCGTTGGCACATTTCTTGCAGCAGGGCGGGGCGGCCTCTTGGACGAGCCGACCCCGGACTCCGCAAGAAATGTGCCAACGCCGGGCGGGGGCGCGGCGGCGATTCCGGATGGGGTTCGGCGAAGGTCCGGGCC
>CAZOOP010000014.1:0-79256 GCA_964581465.1 uncultured bacterium | reverse complement strand
GGCGCGACCGGGACCGGGGGGAATGCGAAAAACCGGGGCCGACAGGCCCCGGTTTGCTATGGCGATTTGCCGGACTAGGCCAGCTTCTTCAGTGTCTCGTGGACGATGTCCAGGGCCTTGTCGGCCAGCTCCTTGTTGAGCACCAGGGGTGGACGGAAGCGCACGGAGCGCGGTCCGCAGGTGATGGTGAACAATCCGTTCTGGTAGAGGGCCTGGTGGGCCTTGGCGCGCAGCTCGGCGGTGGGCAGGTCGAAGGCGATCATCATTCCCGCGCCGCGGGCCGCCGTGCCCGGGGTTCCCTCGAGGGCGTCGTAGAGAGCGCTGAGCAGATGGGTGCCCACCTCGGCGGCGTTCTCGACCAGCTTTTCCTCCTCGATGACCTCGAGATAGGCCTGGCAGCGGACCATATCGACGATGTTGCCGCCCCAGGTGCTGTTGAGCCGGCTGCCGCCGGGAACGCTGCCGGTTTCGTCTGCCTCGCCGGAGAAGACGTGGTACTTGACGGTGTCGACCTTTTCGCCGACGATGATCCCGCAGACCTGGGACTTCTTACCGAAGCAGATGATGTCGGGCTTGACGTCGTAGTGCTCCGAGGCCCAGAAGCGCCCAGTCAGGCCGAAGCCCGTCTGCACTTCGTCGTGGATCAGCATCGCCTCGGCCTCGTCGGCAAGTTGACGCAGTTGCTGGTGGAACTCGGTGCGGAAGTGGCGGTCTCCACCCTCGGCCTGGATCGGCTCGATGAGGATGCCGGCCACGGTGTTGGGATGTTGGGCGATGGCCTGGCGGATTTCAGTTAGGGCGCGCTCTTCCTCGACGGCGCAGTACTCCCAGCGCTCGGGTTCGGGCATGGAGAAGTTGATCCCCGGCGAGCTGATCCGCGGCCAGTCGAACTTGGGGAAGTACTTGTACTTGCGGGCGTCGTCGGTGTTTGTGACCGAAAGGGTGTAGCCGGTGCGGCCGTGGAAGGCCTGGCGGAAGTGGATGATCACCAGCTCGTCCTCGCGGGCCTGAGCCTCGGCGTCGTCACTCCAGACCCCGCGCTGCAGGTTCTGCTTGGTCTTCCAGTCGAAGGCCGTCTTCATCGCGTTCTCGACGGCCAGGGCTCCGCCGGAAACGAAGAAGAGGTGCTTCATGTAGTCGGGCATGGCCACCCGCGCGAAGGTCTCGACGAACTCGGCCAGCTCGACGGTGTAGACGTCGGAGTTCGAGGGCTTGTTCACCGCGACGCGGCCGATCTTCTCCAGAAACTCCGGCGTGGTGAGCTTGGGGTGGTTGTAGCCGATGGGACTCGAGGCGAAGAAGGTGAACAGGTCGATGAACTCGCGGCCGTGCAGGGCGTCGTAAAGCAGGGCGCCCCTGCTCTTCTCGTGATCGAAGACCAGGTCGCCGAAGCCGTCGGCCAGCATGTACTTCTGCAGGGTGGGCAGAACCTCTTGCGGGGTGAGTCTGACGGTCAAGGAAAACTCCTTTCTCAACCGCCCGCGGTGGGCAAAAAAAGGGCAGGTGGGAAGCGCCGCCGCAGGGGGCGGGGTCGATGTATAAGTGCGGAGATATGAATCGTGTCCGGGTGGATCCAGAGGCGGTTTATATATGTTCTACCGGAGGTCCACCCGGCCGAGTGTACAGGGCGCTTTCAGGGCTGTCAACACCCGACCTCAAGCGCCCAGATCATGGGAATCCATGAAGGTCAGGCAGCGCTCGATGCGCTCCAGTGCGGCCTCACGGCCCACCAGTTCGGCGGTCTCGAACAGGCCGATGCCCACGCGGTCGCCGGTCAGCGCCACGCGCAAGGGCTGGATGAGCTTGCCCAGGCCCACTTCGAGCTCGGCGGCCAGCTCGCGGAAGGCGGACTCCAGAACGTCGTGGGTGAACCCGTCGGCCTCGGCCAGGGCGACGCGGCCGCGTTCCAACCGCTCCCGGGCACCGCTCTTGCCCAGGACCTTCTTGACCGCCTTCTCCTCGTACTCCGTCGGGGCATGGTAGAAGGGCCGGACGTAGAAAGCGTACTCGGAGAGCAGTTTGACGCGGTCGGCGATCTGCTCGACTATCTCGACCAGGCGCGACCAGCCGTCGGTGTCTGGTTCCAGTACGACGGGAACGGCCCCGGCCTCGCGCAGGTACGGCAGAGCGCGGTGGGCGCGCTCCTCGGCGGACAGGGCCTTGAGCTGCTCGCCGTTGATGTGGCGGCACTTGTCGTAGTCGAAGACGGCCGCGGTTTTGTTCAGTCGCTCCAGGGAGAAGCTCTCGATAAGCTCGGGGAGGCTGTAGAGCTCACGGTCCTCACCCTCGCTCCAGCCCAGCAGCGCCAGGTAGTTGACCAGCCCTTCGGGCAGGTATCCCTGGCGGCGGAACTCGTCCAGTGAAGTGGAGCCGTGGCGCTTGGAGAGTTTCTGCCGGTCTGGGCCGAGGATCATCGGCAGGTGGATGAAGCTCGGCGGCTCCGCGCCCAGGGCGTGATAGATCAGCACCTGGCGCGGCGTGTTGGAGATGTGGTCGTCGCCGCGCAGCACGTGGGTGATCCGCATGGCGATGTCGTCCACGGCGACCGTGAAGTTGTAGAGGGGGTGGCCGCCGTCGATGCTCGGCCGACGCCAGATGACAAAGTCACCCAGGCCGGCGTTCTCGAAGGCTACCATTCCCCGGCTGGTCGGCTCGACCCAACTGGTGCGGCCCGGTGGAACGCGGAAACGCAGGGCGTAGGGCTCGCCGTCGGCCAGGCGGCTCTCGACCTCATCGCGATCGAGATCGCGGCAGCGGCCCGAGTAGACGTAGGCTTCACCTTCGTGGCGGGCCTCCTCGCGCTCGGTGTCCAGCTCTTCGGTTGTGCAGAAGCAGGGGTAGGCGTGGCCCTCGTCCCAGAGTCGACGGGCGGCGGCGCGGAACTCCTCGTAGCGTCCGCTCTGCAGATAGGGTGCGTAGGGGCCGCCCTTTTCCGGACCCTCGTCCCATTCCAGCCCCAGCCAGGTCAAGGCCTCGATGATCCCCCGGCGGGATTCGGCCGTCGAGCGCTCGGTGTCGGTGTCCTCGATACGCAGCACATAGGAGCCCCCCCGGCCCTTGGCCAGCAGGAAGTTATACAGAGCGGTGCGCACGTGGCCGACGTGCAGATGGCCCGTGGGTGAGGGGGCGAAGCGGACGCGGACGGGGCTGGTCATCGTTTCTCCGTTGTTGCGGTGGGGTTCGAGTATGGGCTTGAACCGCAGGCCGGATTCAGCCGGCGGACTCGGCTGACAGGCGGTTTGAACAGGTTGCCTTGTTTATCGTAGAGCCGTGGTTACTCGGAGGGGACAATTGGTGGCAACTGAGATAGATTCCCGTTGAGATAAACACTCGTTGTTAGACCGGAACCTCTCGTTAAAAGACAGTTATTCTTAGCATTATAGCTAATACTGATGCCATTATCATTCTATCGCTTTGTGGCAATCAATTTCGCTTTGGCATCAGAGAACCTGTTCGGACCACGTCAGGCTGATTGGGAGCGGCTTGCCGGGCAGAAATTCACTTGGCTGAAAAGCACGTTGTTGAAGAATCGTTCATATGGCGTTCCCTACTACTTGATATTACGCCATTTAGGAGTCAGAGGCGATCTACTGTCAGAGCTTATGCAAATGCCTTATGCAAGTGCTCTGATATCAGGGTTCGCTAAGGATCAGGCCTGTGTTCGTTGCCACTTTTCGATTACCCGTTTTGTGGCAGGTATCATAAGAGTATCAACTCTATTATCAACATTATACAATCACAATCAGGTCCGGATAGGGTAGACGATCCCTTCGCTTTTACTTAGTGTTATGTGATTTCACAGGCTGCTCACACCGCCCAGAGGTTTTCTGTGCTAACGATGCTTGATATTCTAACAGCAAACTATTGCTTGGTTTTGTATCTATTAATGCTAGCCGGCCTGACGAGTTGACCGCTTCCGTCGAGTATTAATCGAGGCCCCCTACTCAATGTAAGTCTCTATGGTTAAAATGTTTTGCATTATCACAAGCGCCGGAACAGGTATCTATCGAAAATTGCTTGTTATGATGCGCTTTATAGCTGCGTAAGCTGTCACAATCCCTGTGTGGCTTGGTGGCACAAAACCAGACTTGCTCCTGTCTTGCTCCTATGAGGGCGTTGAGAGTCGGGATGTCGCGATTTTTAAATCTCGCACCCTAAGCTTGCCAACCATGGGAGACTGACTGTTATCAAATAGCTGCCTTGGCGGGTATGACAGCTCTTCGCCTCGTCGAACGAAGCCTCTTATGAGGTAGTAGTCAGTACTAATGTTCCAAATGCCGCTCTGTTGAGTTTTCGACGTAGGTTCAGTTTCAGGCGATGATCCAAATATGTTGGTCCTGTTTCTTATGATGCTTCTTACCATAATATCATGAGCGGGGATCGTATAACCTATCCGTACCTGATTGAGATTGTATCCTTATGATAATAGAAACAATGATCATTAGATTGATATCACAAAAATGACAGATAAAAATGGCAGCGTTCAAGGGGGTAATCTCAAGCAAACCAGGATATCAGCGCGCTTGAATTTGCTATGATCGCAGAAGGCTGTTGGCTCTTAAGTGTCGCAAAAAATGATAATAGGGCGTGCTGTGTGAGTTTGAGCCAAAACGGAGTATTTCCGGGAAGTGAAGAAGTACCGAGCAAGTCGACCCCGCACAGCCTGATTGTTTCCGAAAACTGTAGATGAAACGTCTGCCGTTTGCCCACCGGCACGATAGCCGAGCTTGGCGCAAGCGATTGCTGGCAAGCATTGTGCAACCGGCTGGCCGGGTGGATTCCACGGTGAATCGGCCGCGGCGGCACAGGTGGGCGTCTCGACCGGGACCAGCGTTGGCACGTTTCTTGCGCAACGGCCCGTGGGTTCTTGAAAAGCGGTTACCCCGCACTGCAGCAAGAAACGTGCCAACGCCTCGCGCTCGGTTGTTCCAGCGGTATCGGCGCCGGGCATCGGCGGCCGATTCACAGCTCGTCGCTTGCGGAAACGGGGACCGCGCGGTCCCCGTTGCGAGTATCCAGGCGGGGGACTTTGCTAACCGGCGTCCTCTTCCTCTTCCATTTGGCGTTGGAGCTCTTCGAGTCGGCGTTGTTCAGCTTTGGCGATGAGCTCGGGCAGCAGATTCCTAACCTCGGCCTCGGCGACCAGCTCGCCGACCCAGGCTTCGAAGAAGGGGTTGCGCAGGGCGTAGGAGAGGCTGAGCCGGGTGTCCTCGAGGGCGGCTCCGTAGTCGATGGGGGAGGGCTCGTCGATCGAGACTCCCCGTACCAGGTAGTAGCTCTCCCCCTGCTCGATGACGGGAGAGAGCTCGCCCGGGTTCAGTTCGAAGGCCCAACGTGCTGGTTTGGTGGCGCTGCCGATGCCGGGGAGACTGCCGGAGCGGGTGACGCCCGGCACGTTGATGATCTCGAAGCCGGCGGCGGCGCAGGCGGTTTCAAGGTCGGTTTCGTCGGCGGCTTCGTGGAGTTCGGCGGCGGCCACGGCGGCCATCTCGGCGGCGCGTTCACGGACGAGTTGGCTCTCGACACGGCCCTGGACCTCTTCGAAGGGGTAGGGCTCGGAGGGCTGGTGCTCGACCAGGCGCAGGACGTAATAGTCGCGGCGCAGGGACTGGGTTTCCTCGCCGGGCATGGAGTAATCGCGGGTGATAATGCCGGAGAGCTCGCCGGGCTCTTCGAGGGCGAAGGCGGCGGCACGGAAGCCGAGGAAGGAGCCGATCTTCTCGTTGACGATAACGGCGTCCTCGGCCAGGTCTTCGACGCTCTGGACCTCGATGCCCAGGCTGCCCAGGCGCTGGGCGATCTCTTCCAGGCTTTCGCCGCGATCCAGGCTTTTTTGTATCTCTTCGACGTAGCCGTCGATAGCCTCGAGGGTCTGGTCCATGCGCAGTTCGTGCTCGAGGGCGCTCTTGATATCCTCGAAGGGTATCTCGTCGGGTTCGCGGTAGATCAGGTGGTAGCCGAACTGGGTTTGAACGGGCTCGGTGGTGTAGGTATCGAGATCGAGGGCGAAGGCGGCGATTTCGAACTCGTCGACCATCTTGCGTCCGGCCGGTCCTTCGAGGGTGGGATCGGCGTTGCGGCGGAAGAAGCCCAGGTCGCCTCCTTCGGCGGCCGAGGCGTCCTCGGAGAGCTCGCCGGCCAGTTCAGCGAAGTCCTCGCCGTCCTCGAGGCGATCGAGGGCTTCCTCGGCGCGGGCGTAGGCTTCGTCGAGGGCCTCGGGCGAGTCGTCGGCCGGGGTGAACAGGATGTGACGGGCGCGCAGGTAGTCCTCCTTGCGCCGCTCGTAGAGGTCGCACAGCAGCTCCTCTTCGAAGCTGATCATCTCGTAGAGGTCGTTGAAGACCAAGGCGATGTAGTCGACGTCGACGCGCGCGGGGGCGGGGAACTCGTCCCGGTGCTCCTCGTAGTAGGCCCGGGCTTCGCCCTCGTCGAGCTGAACCAGTTGCTGGAAGTCACCACCAGGGACGACCACGATATCGGCGGTGGCGGTCTGGCGGGTCTCGACGAACTCCATCCGTGCGTAGGGCTCGGGGGCGAAGACGGCGTCGGTGATGATCGAGTAGACCTTGCGGACCAGCAGGTCGCGTCGCAGGCTGTCGCGGTACTCGTCGTCGGTGGTGCCGAACTCGTCGAGCTGGGCCAGGTAGATTTCGGGGTTGAAGACTCCGGTCTCGTCCTGGAAGTAAGGGGTAGCGCGAATCACGTCGTCGATCTCGCCGTCGGTAACCGTCAGGCCCCATTCGGCGGCGCGCTGGCGCACGACGTACTCCTGGACCAGCATCTCGAGTACCTCGGCGGAGACATCCTCGGCGATCTGCTGGTTGATGACCGGGTGGTAGAGTGGGCCGTACTGGCTCTTGGCCTGCTCGACCTCCTGGTTGAAGATGGCCCGGAAGAGCTGGTCGTACTCGTAGGCGGGTACTTCCTCGCCGTTGACGACCAGGACCATGGGCTCATTCTCACAGCCGCCGCCCGAGGTGTAGTTCATCCCCCAGGAGAAAACGACGGTGGCCAGGAAACCGATGATGGCGACCCAGATGATCACCTTCAGGTTCTTGCGCATGGCCTGCATGACCATATCGGTCGACCTCCCGGGGCGCTTGGGCGCCCCGTCCTTACCGGATAAGCTTCATGAACGCCACAGGCGTGCGGGACGGATGGCGTTGAAAACGATCCGGGCGTCCGGCGTCGCCCGGATTTGTCGGGTTCGTCGGCGGTTCCGCCGGCAGATTCGCTGACGGGTCCAATGGATTAAATAGGGGGGGATTGTAGCACAGCGTCCGGCGGCGGCTCAAGTTTAGCGCTCGTGAAGGAGCAGGTTATTGTCGATGAGCCGGGTGTCGCCGAAGCGCACGGCCAGTGCGGCCAGGGCGCCGTCCCAGCCGACGAACTCCAGTCCCTCCAGGGTGGCGGGGTGACGCAGCTCGAAGTACTCCAGGCGGGCGTCGGGGGCTTGCTCTTTCAGTGTGCGGTGGCCCAGTGAGATCAGGTTGTGAACCGAGTCCTCACCGCCCTTCCAGGCCGTTTCGACGGCCCGCAGCGCGCTGTAGAGCGCCGGAGCCTGTCGGCGTTGCTCCGGCGTCAGGTAGCGGTTGCGGCTGGAGAGGGCCAGGCCGTCGGCGTCGCGGACGATGGGGGCGGCGAAGATCTCGACACCCAGGTGCAGATCTCGCACCAGTTGCCGCACCACCAGCAACTGCTGATAGTCCTTGCGGCCGAAGACGGCCTGATGGGGGGCGACGATGATGAAGAGCTTGGCGACGATCCGGGCGACCCCGGCGAAGTGGCCGGGCCGCCGGGAACCGCAGAGAACCTCGGTCAGCTTGCTGCGGACCTCGATGAAGGTCACGTCGCCGGGCGGGTACATCGACTTGGGGATGAAGGCGCAGTCGACGTCCAGCTCCCGGAGCAGCTCCAGATCGCGCTCCTCGTCACGGGGGTAGCGCTCGAAATCCGTGCCGGGGCCGAACTGGGTGGGATTGACATAGATGCTTACGGCGACGACGTCGGCGCGTCTCCCGGCCTCGCGCGCCAGGGAGAGGTGCCCCTCGTGGAGCGAGCCCATGGTGGGCACCAGGCATAGCTCGGCTCCGGCGCAGCGGACCCCTTGGGACCAGGCGCGCATCTCCTCGGCGCTGCGGATGACTTCCAAGGCTACTCCTTGTTGCTCAGCTCTTCGCTTTGACTGCTCTGTACGGTGGCCTCCTCACCGTAGTAGGGCTCCTCGAAGGCCATGGACACCATGCCGAAGAACAACCCGAAGACCGACTCCAGCGCCGCGGCGTCGGTTTGCGCGCCCAGGCGGTCCTCGAGGACGCTGAGGTTCAATCCCAGAGGCTGGATCGCGCCCAGGAACTCGCTCATCGTTTCGACCATCTCCGGCGGTTCCGAGGCTTTCAGCAGTGAGGCCATGTCCAGGTGAAAGACCAGGCTCACCGGATCATTAACGGCGGCGGCGCTGGTGCGGAAGCTCTCCTCTTCGGCCAGCACGCCCCGGCCGGCGAACTGTCCCAGGATCCACTCAGCGGAGAGCTCGTCCACGGTCACGCCGAGGTAGGTGTCGTTTAGAGGGAATAGGTGCAACGATGGATCGTCCGAGTCCCCGTCGGCATCGGCGGGGATGATCTCCAGGCCGCCGACGCCGCCGTAGCTGCGCGGCAGCGTGGCGACGCCGTACTCGATCAGCGTGTCCTCGACGCTCTCGAGCAGGGCCGCGGAGTCCGGGCTCTCGGCGTAGACGATCAGGCGCGGGTCGGCGAAGTCCATGTTGAAATCGATCACGTCATCGATGAACTCCTCGAGCACCTCGCTCTGCGGTCGACCCTGCAGGGCGTGGATGGAGAAGCCGTAGCGTCCGGTCAGGTGCTCCGCGGCGGCGGCCAGCACGGCGTCGATCTCGGGGGGCGCCTCGCCTGCGTCCTCTTCGATCAGGCTGATCAGGGGTTCGAGGACGCCCTGGAGCTGGAACTCGCCGAAGACGGTGCAGGGCGTGGGCACCAGAGCGGCCAGTTCGGGAGCGCGGCGGGCCTCGACGAAGGCCCGGTAGAGCGGGTGCTCTACAACGCCCTGATCGGTCCAGAGCAGGTTGATGTTAAGGTCGCCGTCCAGGTCCAGGGTTCCCGCCAGCTTGTCCAGGGAGAGCTCGAACTCGCCGGGCGGCTCGGGCTCGTATTGGTAATCATCCTCCGGGTACTCCTCCCGCATCTGCTCCCAGTAGGCGATATCCGCGGCGCGCTCCCGGGCCAGCAGCTCGCCCAGGTCCAGGTAGACCGCCACGGCTGCCGCGGATTCCAGATCGCTGAAAGCGTCTTCGAAGGAGTCGAGACCGCCCAGCGTGGGTCCGTTCCAGGTGTAGACACGGGTGAAGAGCTCGATATCGGCGGTGAAGTAGAAGCTGTCGGAATCAACGGCCAGCAGCCCGCCGTCCTCGGCGGTGAAGGCCCGCAGGTCGCCGGGGTTGAAGGGCAGTTCGGCGGTGACCAGCTCCTCCTCGCGCAGGCCCTCCTCGATGATTGCTTCGGCCAGCTCCAGGGCGGCGGGATCGTTGGGACGCGCCCGCATGAAGAAGGCCGTGTCGTCCTCCCACTCGTCGGCCTCCTCCCAGGGCAGGCCGAGGATCAGCAACTCGGCGTCGGCCAGCTCGATGAGCTCCGCGAGTTCGTATTCTTTGAGCGCCTCGGGGAAGTCGTCCTCGTCGGGGGGCCAACCCTCGGCCTCGATCATCTGCAACAGGCCGCCGCCCTCAAGCGAGGCGTAGTCCAGGGCGAAGCGGGGCAGATAAACGGCGATCAGGGTATCATCGGGGGCGGCCGCCAGCCAGGTCTCGGCGGTGACGTCGGCGGGCAGATCCGCCGGGCTGAGCGCCGCCAGCAGGCTCAGCAGTCCGGAAAACATTCCCAAGGCCATGGTTCCACTCCTTCAATAGCGGTAAGTGCAAGCATTCGGATGACTGGTTGGCCGCCTCGATTATAACCGCCGTGGTAGCAGCGGGCAAGCCGCTCGCTAACGTCTTGACCTGCGCCGCGCCCTTGAGTTACCATTTCCTGCCTTGGAAAGCACCCTAGGCGGCATAGCCAAGTGGCTAAGGCAGAGGATTGCAAATCCTTCATTCCCCGGTTCGAGTCCGGGTGCCGCCTCCACACCAACATGAGCCCTCCAGATAAACCAGCCCCCCGGGGCTGGTTTTCATTTGTGGATCATCGCAAGCAACTGAACCGACCCTGTTTTGACATCATGGAACGTGTTCGGACCAAATCAACCTGATCGGGAGCGGCCTGATTTGACCCGATCACGTTCCATGAAGCCAACCATTAGGCGGATCCAACGGCATCCCGATTCCAGTGGCGCTTAAATGCATGTCGAGGTTGACCGCTATAAATCGATAGTATGACAATGGCTGCGGAAAATGCTATAAAGCATTGAATGGCAAACTATTAGCTAGAAGTGCCTGTTCGATAACGAGTGATAACCACTTCCATGATGATTGCGCGGTGGGTTCGGTTTGTTGCTATCTTGTTGACAGACTGTTTTGTGATACGTGCTGTCGCTTATGCCTTCCCCGGACCGGCGTCACAGTTAAAAGCGACAAAACCTGATATGCTGGTAGCATTGACCATTCGAAAGCTCGGCTGTTTCTGACAAAATGACCCTATGAAAGGAACCCTATGCGTAAGGTTATCCTTCTGGCGCTGCTGCTGTTCATCCCGACCGCCCTCGGCGGCGAGATCCTTGTCGGCGTCTGCGGTGAGTGCGGCCATGTCACCGATCACTACTTCTATGGCGGCGGGATGCTGCCCGGCCACCTGCACCTCTACTATCAGGACCTCGAGTCCGGCCTGCTGTACGAGGTCTACTTCAACCTGGCAATCAAGACCGCCGAGGAGATCGGCGTGAACATCAACAATAACCATCGCGAGATAGGCGAGTTCACCGAGGCCCACTTCGACGAGGTCGCTGCGGTCCAGGGCGAGTTCACACCGCCGGAGCATCTGGACGAGCTGTGCGGCGAGGAGGGTCTGCCGCGCTGGGTCGAGCTCGAAGAGGGCTTCACCGGCGAGCTGCACTCTCTGGTGCTGGTGGAGGAACTGCTGGGCGGGGGCTTCACCTGCCCGGAGTGCGGAGCGCCGGAGCTGCGCCTGGAGTTCGTCGGTAACTGGGACTGAGCGATCGTCAGCCTAACACTAAGGGCGGACCAGCGTGTCCGCCCGTTTTTTTTATGGGATCGTATACCGTCTTCGGACCGCTACCTGTATGTAACGCGCTGTTAACATACTTGATGGGCTGTAATGTTCTGTCACGAAAAAGGGGGCCATAAAGTGGCGGAAAACAAGCAACCGACCGGCACATCAGTTGCACATAATGAACCATGAGAATCACTATAAGTTGGCCGACAGTAAATATTAATGCAAGATATGTGGCAAGAAATATACACACCGAATCCAAAAGGTAGCACAGCGCCGCCGCGCTGGAAAAGCTCAAAGTGGAATAGATCGTCAACACCGACGGCTGGAAGGTCGATAACAGGCGGACGCTCTAAGGGATACACCATAAGCGCATCAACCATGAGAAGACCCTGGCCAATGGCGAGGTGCGTATCAACGGCCTCGATAGCTGCCGAGGCTACGGCAGGCGGCGGTGATAAGCTTACAACGGCGGCTTCATCCGCAACGACAGGCTCTTTTTCAGAGAAATATCAGAGAATTATCAGAGAAAGGCCGCTCAGATTCAGCCATCGCGACGACGAAAACTGTCTCGAATACCTGCAGGATGCACTGCTCAATTGGTCCGATCAGGTTACATGATGCCTAATTCTGTTATTCAAGCAGACGCGACGCCCCCTTGTACCCTACTCGGCGAAGGGGTGATCGAGCACCCGCCAGCCCTCCGGGGTCTCGACGAAGGACAGCTCGCCCCGGCCGCCGGTCTCCTTGCCGTCGCGCAACGCCTGGTACTCCAACTCGACGTTCCCGCGGTGGCCGGCGTCGCTCTCGAACAGACGCACCGGTCCGAGCTGCTGGACCGAGGTGATCAGCAGGGTGCCGGAGTCCAGGGCCTCGGCCAGCGCGGTCGCCTCCTCGGCGGGGGCGTCGGGTGCGAAGGCTTCCCGAACCTCCACACCGTAGCCCAAGCTGACGTCGTTGAGGAAGTCCTCGACGGTGGCGGCAAGCTCGGGCGGCGCCGGCAGCTCGGTCGGGCTTTGGGTCTGCGCGTCGTTCTCGACAGGGTTATCCTCGCCTTGTGAGGCGTCCTCACCGCAGGAGAGCAACAGCAGGGGGATCATCAGCAGGGACAATCGACGGAGCATTCTTGACCTCGGTTGAGTGGTGGGGTATTCATATCGTCAGGTTGGTTATCATGCGGCGATCTTGGCCGAAACCGCTCTCCTGGCCGTCGGACCCCACAAGTATCCGGTGGGGAAGGCTTTGGCACGTTTCTTGCAACAGGGCGACCGGGCCTGAACGACGACCGGCGATGGAGCTCCGCAAGAAACGTGCCAAAGCCGGGCTCGGGTTAGGGCGACCCTTCCGGCCGGTTTCGGCCAAGGTCGGCCTGGCGCTTATCGCGAGTAATTGGTGAAGGCGTCGGGCACGTCCTTGATGTGCCACTCGCGCCCCTCGCCGACCAGGCCCAGATCGTATTCGCTGCGGGGCAGGTCCTCGCCGAAGCGGGTGATCCGGGCGGCGATGCGCGCCGTGAGGCGGTCCATTCCGTGGGGTGCCGAGTCCGGGCGGATTTCGCCGAGGTGCAGCAGCTCGGCCTCGCGGACCACCAGCTCGCCCGCGGCCAGCATCTCGGTGAAGACGACGAAGTATTTGCTGTCGCCCTCGATCAGGGCGTAGGAGGCGGCCTTGTCGGCGTCACCGGCTACGACGACCTCGAGGAAACCGTCGACCACATCGGCGGCCTGCTCGCGGAAGTCGTTATGGGCCGTGCTACAGGCTAAAACGACGGGCAGTGAAGCCAGGACGATGAGGACTCTGATCATAACGTCGCTCCGCTATACTCAGAGGGGTTTTCAGTCAGGAAGCGCTTGCGCAGCTTGCAGTTGGTCGCCGCCAGGACGATCAGGATCAAGGTGCTGTAGGGGGTGAAGCTGCAACCGGCCTTATAGCCCAGGCGGCACTCCTTGCTAACGTCAGGATTGGGCAAGAGGGTCTTGACCGCCGCCAGGGACAGGATGATCGCCAGGGCGAAGGACAGCCAGTAGCCACGCTTACGTAGTTTAGCCAACTTCACTCCTCGCTGGTTGATGGCTCGGGTTTCCTGACACCCGTCGAAGGCTCTTGTATAGGCTACACAGGATGACGGAAAAAGGGGATCATCACTTATAAACGAACATGCCTATATCGCTAATATAATGTTATATTCTTGTAGGGATGTATATCCTGACCAGACCAGATATTGAATATAATCAGTCGTTGATAGAGGTGGTTATCATCAGTAATATGTCACAAGACGGGCAGTTGAAAAGTGGCGGCTAATACGGGCCTATTCGTTAGCTACCCCAGATATCAGCATACTAATATATGCCCTTGTAGTATAATGCTGCTAGATCCTATGTGCCTAAAAACAAGTAGTAAGGGCTTACAAGATTAACGCCTGATTAATGAAAGAGTATGTCCGGTCGGGAAAGAACGGCCCTGTACGCCGCCGCCTATCGGCCTGATCTGGTCCGCTCGGGTTGCCTGATACCTTCAACAATTGCCTGTTTTGACTCTGAAGCATCAGTTTTGAGATATACAGCGGGTTCAGTTCGTATGACAATCCCTAGAAGAGAGACGAGCATTTTGCGGCGGTGAGCCTGTGCTATCAACCGCCCAGTGCCTCGAGGCGCTTTTCGGCCTCGGCGGCGGCGGCGAGGAAGGCCGCGTGGTTCTTGTGCGAGCCGGGGAAATGGCGCACGAAGACGCCCTCGCGGTAATGCTCGCCGTAACCATTGAAGTAGAGCGGGTGCTCGGGCGGATAGAGGGCCAGGTGGCGCTCCCGCTCGGCCTTGTCCAAATGGTGGACGACGTGGGTGAAGGCTTTTTGGTCGTACTGGAACTTGCGACAGCCCACGCAGCCGCAGAGCCTGCGACGCAGCCGGTGTCCGATGGTCTTTGGTCGGCCGCGCTCATTGTTGACCAGGAACTCCTGGGCGTAGACGGTTTCGAGGAAGACCCGCGCCCAGGGGCTGTTGCGGACGAAAAACTCGCCCGAGTTCAGGGTGCCGTGAAGCCCGGCGACGCAGAAGGTCAGCTCGGTCTTGGGATCGGCCAGCTCCTCGAGGCGGAAGGCGGGCTGCATGATCACGCTGTCGGCGTCGGACCAGTAGAGCAGCTCGTATTCGTCCAGATGGCGCAGCAGCAGCGGCAGCTTGCTCCAGCCGGCGGGGCGGTCGTCCAGGCGCTCCCCGGCGCTGTGGAAGCCATAGCCGTGCAGGTGGCAGTAGCGCTCCTTGAGGGGGAAGGAGACCCGGGTCCACTCCCGGACGTTCTCATCGCCGAAGGTTACCAGAGCCGCTTTCATCGTGAACTCCCGCTCGAAGAAAGCAGGGCGCGGGCCAGCTCGACGCGCTGGCGGGCCAGGACGGTCTCGGCCAGCTCGAGATGGCTGGCGGCCAGCAGCAGAGCGGCGGCGGCGTCCAGCTCCACCAGCGCCTCAGCGGCCGCCGCCGACCGCGCCGGGGTGGACGGTGGACCGTCGGGCGCGTAATCGTCCATGATCCGCCTCAGCCGTTCGGTGTAGTCCCGCGGCCGGATCCCCGAGCCCACCCGAGTCAGCCGAATCAGCGGAGCGCCGATGAAATCCTGGAGGGCGTCGACGGAGCTTTCGTCGAGCGGGCCGGGGTCATCGGGGAGATCGTCCGCCAAGACCCGTGCCGCCAAACGGCCTTCGGCCATCCGGCCCAAGAGGCCCTTGCCCGTCAACCCGCCGGCGCAGGAACCGGCGGCCCAGAGACCTGGAGCCGTGGTGCGGCGTCGGCCGTCGATTCCCAGTCCGGCTCGGGTGGAGCCACCGTCGAGGATCGGAACGCCCCGGCGCAGCTCCAGGCTCCGTCGGGGGCAATCCTGGGCGGCCCAGCGCAGCACCGCGGCGGGGTGATGCTCCAGGTAGCGGCGTTTGAGCTCGGCCAGGGCCTGCGGGGAGTCATCGGCCAGAACCACCCGGTATGGTCCCCTCTCACCGCGCGGATCAGTGGCGAGAAGCCGACTCAGCTCCGCCTCTTCTAAGACGCCCAGGCTCTTTCCCGCGCCATCGACCACCTCGGCGGCGAACTCGAGCAGGCAGCGCACCGGCGCCCGGGAATCGGCCAGGACCAGGGGTCGATGCAGTTCGCCGGGATGAACCAACCTCGCCCCGACGGGCAGGCCCAGGGCGGCGCCGGAGTTGTAGGGCGAGTGGGGTCCGAGGTCGCTGAGCAGGCCGCCGCCGAAGAGCCCGCTGGTCGCGCCCGTCGCCAGCAGGACGGCGCGGGAGCGCAGCTCGAGGAAACGCTCCTGACGGACCTCGAAGGCCAGGGCGCCGCAAACGCGGCTCTCGTTTGTCGTCAATAGACCGCCGACGAAGTAGTCGGACAGCACCTGAACGGCGGTCGACTCCACCGCCCGGGACAACCGGCCCTTGATGTTCTCGCCGTGGATCCGCAGGCCGCCGCCGGTCAGAGGCTCGCCGATCCGCAGTCCCAGACCACGCAGCAGCTCCAGGGTCGGCTCGAGCTCATCGAACAGCGGTTCGGCGGGACCGGCGTCGGCCGGGGAGAAATCGGCCCGCGCCGGGTCCGGGTCGAGGCGGTCGGCGCCGGAGGCCAGGGAGCCCGAGCGGTGTGTCCGGGCTCGATCGACCAGCGCCGTGGTCAAAGCGGGCGCCTCGCGGGCCAAGGTCAGCGCGGCGAGGCAGCCGGCGGCGCCGGCGCCGATGATCAGCACGTCGCACTCGAGGCGCTCGCGTGAGGGCATGGTCGACCTCTTGAAAGGCTGATTAACTACGGGAAGAGCGACAAGCAGGTACTTCAAGCACAGCAGGCACGTCGCCCAGTTAGTGTCCGCTTGATAAGCGAGTAGTTGATCTTCTAGTTGTTTCTAGGCGCGCGAGCCGCGCTTCAGCGGGGCGTTGGGCGCCTCCCCGGCCGGGTGGATCTCGATACGAGATGAGAACTCCACGGCGGAGAGCGTTGCCCGAGCGCCGCAGTACTTCTCTTCGGAGAGTCGCACGGCCTCGGCGACCTTGTCCTCGTCGAGGCCGTCGCCCCAGACGTGGTAGATAACAGTGATCTTCTCGAAACCCTTGGGGTGCTCCTCGGCGCGGTCGCCCTCCAGCTCGACGCGAAACCCGGCCAGGGCCAGGCGCATCTTGCGCAGGATGCCGTAGACGTCCATGCCGGTGCAGCCGCCCAGGCCGATCAGCAGCAGCTCCATCGGCCGGGCCGCCGAGCCGGCGCCGCCCTTCTCCGCCGGGGCGTCCAGGGGCACCCAGCAGGAGCTCTCCAGGCCGCGGCCGAGGAAGGTCATCCCTTCGAGGTGGCGTACTTCGGCTTTCATCGCAGGCGCTCCTTTTCGAACCGGTCGTTGTCGAGAGGCGTCAGGTTGGAATACGCGAAGTTGCTTGTGCCAGCATCACCAGGCAAAACTGGACCAACAACTGCGGCGATTGAGAGTTGCTGGATTCCGGTTTGCATTTCGCGGTCGTTTTTATTGAAGGCAACTTCATCAAGCTGATAGCCGGGGGTAGGCTACCGCATAACATAATCCGCTCGTGCCCCGTTTTATCAGTAAGTCACTCTACGGATTACCACACGTATGGCAATCGGATTAGACTGCCAATCATTAAACGGGCAGTTAAAGTGGCTAGGCATCATGGAACGTGATCGGACCAAATCAGGCTGTAGAGGAGCGGTTTGCCGGGCCGTTCTTCACTTATCAGAAATGCACCTTGCTGACCATACAATCATTTATCTTGACCTTATTAATTGTTATTACGTCACTTGAGCGTCAGTGACAAATTGCTGTCAGGGCAGGGACAAGTACGTTGATATCTGTGTTTGTCAAGGAAGATATTCTTAATTGCAATTTATAAAAAGTCCGTTTTGTGACAGGAATCCGATACCAATCACGTCAATTATCAATAGAGTACAATCACGACCAGGTCCGGACACGGCACGCGATCCCATTGGCTATTACGGGTCTGATGCTTTTCGATCCCGGATATCCGCGGACTTGTAAATACCCTGAGAGCAGATTGCCGCAGACTCCTAAGTGTCTTTACTCTCTCGCCGGACAATAGAACAAGCAATAGGGCATGCTGGATGAACGCTTGCTCATCTACGGCGCAATACCGGGCCGATCCCAATCAGCCTGATTTGGTCCCAACACGTTCCATGAGGCCGACTGGTTTTGTCTAGCGGCTGAGACGAGGCTATCTCAAACTACGCTTTGATGGCGTCACACACGATCCCGGAGCTTTTAAACAGTTAACCTACCGAGGGTTGGTAAGCACGGGGTACAGCATTGAAGTCACGACTTCCCGAGTCTAAGTGTCCTCTTAGTCCTCTTGGAAGCACCCTCATAGGGGCAAGTCTGGTTTTATGCCAACAGGTAATACGCGGATTGTGACAGCTTACACAGCCAGAAAGCGCATAATGACAACCTATTGGCGACATATTCCTGTTCCGTCACTTGCGATAATCTCTAAAGCAGTTCAGCTTATCCAGCACCTAGATGACGGACTCTTCACGGGGGGCGTGATCGCCTTCACAGGCCGGTCCGGTTGTACCGAGCGCTCTTCGGTAACAGCGCTCCGTTGGGGCGTCGTGATCCAAAACGAGTATACAACGGCGGGGGGAGCGGAATAAAGCCGGCTGTGCTAAACTAGGTCCTGATGGAAGCTTATGACAAGCGCGGCTTGTTGGACCCCCGGGCGGCTGCCGCCGTGGGCGATCTGCGCCTGCGGGCGCGACTACTGGTCGAGGGCCTGCTGGCCGGCCTGCATCCCTCGCCGCTGCGCGGCGCGGCCCAGGAGTTCGCCGAGTACCGGCCCTACCGCCCCGGCGACGATCCCCGCCGGGTGGACTGGCGCAGTTGGGGCAAGACCGACCGCCTCTACGTCAAGACCTACCTCGAGGAAGCCGACCTGCGGGTCTGGCTTCTCATCGACACCTCGGAGTCGATGAACTACGCCGGGGAGCGCTCCGGCGGGGTGACCAAGCTGGACTACGCCCGCACCCTGGCCGCCGCCCTGGCCTACCTGGTGGTGCGTCAGGGCGATCACCTGGGCTTGGGCACTTTCGCCGGCGGTCTGGGCGAGCTTTTACCGCCGCGGCGCGGCCCGCTGCAACTCGGCAAAGCGCTCTCCCTGCTCGAGGCCGCCGGTCCCGGCGGGCGGACCGACTTCGCCGCTCTGCTGCGCCAGACCGCTCCCCGGGCGCGGCGGCGCGGTCTGTTCGTGTTGATCAGCGACCTCTGGGAGTCCGGCGACGGCCTGGACCGCGCCCTGGCCGGCCTGGCCTCGCGCCGTCACGAGACGCTGGTGCTGCACCTCCTCGACGACGACGAGGTCGAACCCCACCTGCGCGGTCCGTTACTGCTGGAGGACGCCGAGGAGGGCGCCACGGTCAACGTTGACGGCGAGACTCTCAGCGGCGCCTTCGGCAAGCTGGCCGCCGAGTACTACCGCGCGCTGGAGCGGCGTCTGCGCTCCCGGCGGGCCGATTACCTGCGCCTGACCACTTCGGGCTCATTCCGGCTACCCCTGCGCCGTTTCCTCATCCGCCGCCTGCGTCTGATCAGCGCCGTGAGCGGCCGCCGAACACGATGATCGAGCTCACCCATCCCTGGCTGCTCTGGGCCCTGCCGGCGGTGCTGGCGCCGCTGCTGGTTTATTGGTGGCGTCGCCGACTGCGACGCCGTCGACGCTTCCCCGCTCTCAAGCTGGTCCGCGAGGCCGTCGCCGAGCAGAGCCGCCGCCTGCGCCTGCGCGAGCTGTTGCTGACGATCCTGCGTATGCTGGCCCTGGCGGCGGTGATCCTGGCCGCCGCCGGCCCGCTCTACCTGGACGACGGAGCCGCCGCTCCGGAACGAGTACTGGTCCTCCTCGACCGCTCGCTGTCGATGAGCGTCGAGGACGAGGTGGACCGCAGCCGCTGGGAGCGGGCCGTCGATGCATTGGCCGCCTGGCTGCGCGGTCTACCCGAAACCGCCGTCGTCGATCTGGTGGCCTTCGACGCAGCGCCGCGGCCCGTCGTCGCCGGCGCCGATCCCCGCGCGGCTCTGCAGGCCCTGGGGCCTCTGGAGGTCGGCGTGGGCGGCAGCGATGTTCGCGGCGCTCTGGAGTACGCCGCCGCGTCCATCGGCGAGGAACCGACGCTGACGCTGCTGCTCTCGGACCTGCCCCGCCCCGACAACCCGGAGGAGCTGGACTATCCGGGGCGGCTGCACCTGGTTCCCGTCGGCGGCGCGGTGAACAACGGCGGCGTAGAAGAGCTCTCGCCGGTCAATCCCCTACCCCTGGCCGGAGCGCCCCTGGAGCTGCGGACGAGTGTGAGCGGCCCGAGCCGCCGGTACGAACTGGCCGCCGACGGTCGCGTCCTGGAGCGTCGCGAGCTCAGCGGCGGCGGGTCGCTGTCGATCACCACCGCCGAACCGGGCTGGAGCGCGATCGTGCTGGAGGCCGAGGAGCGCGACGCCCTGGCCGCCGACGACGCCCGCCGGCTGGTGTTGCGGCTCCACGAGCCGCCCCGGGTTTATCCGGCAGCCTCAGTTCCGGCCCTGGAGCTGCTGTTGCGCTCCTCGCCGGGGCTGGCCGAGAGAGCCCCCGGACCGGAATCCGCCGAGGTGGCCGTCGTCGAGTACCCGCGCCTCGACGCTCTGCCCGCGAACGCCGACGCCCTGATCCTGGTGCCCGCCGAGCGACCGGCTTCGATGCCGGAACTGGGCCTGGAGTATCTGGCGCCCGCGGTGTCCGGTGGCGAAGACCGTACTCTGGGCCTGGTCGCCCCGTCGGGTGGCGAGAATCCGATCACCGCCGCGCTGGGCGGCGCCGCCGGGATTCTGGAACGCGGCGGCCTGGTCCGTCGGGCTCCCCGGGCGCGGTTGGACGAAAACTGGCGGGTGCTGCTGGAGTACGGCAACGGCTCGCCGGCCTTGGCCCTGCGCGAGGAGGACGACCGCCGGCTGACGCTCTGGCTGCTGCCCTACCTCGCCGCCGACGGCGCCCTGCCCGTCTCCGAGCTCTGGGCGCCGCTGATGTTGCAGACGCTGCGCCTGACCGCCCACGCCGAAACCCCGACCTCCGTTCGCACCGGTGGCGACACGCTGCGGCTGGAGCCGGGGCAGTGGCTGATCGACCCCTTGGGGGAGCGCCGCGAAGCCGTCGGCGGCGGGGTCGAGCTTGACCTGCTGGGTTTCTGGAGGCTGGTCGACGCCGACGATCCCCAAGGGAGGCCCCTGGCCGTCAACGCCACGCCCGGCGAGGGGCGCCTCGGTGAACCCGCCGTCGAGGAGTATCGCGCGCTGATCGGCGATGGTGTAGAGGTCGTCGAGCTCGATGAGTTGGCCGCCACGGCGGGATCGGCGCCCCTGCCGTTGTGGCGCTGGTTGCTGATCCTCGCCGCATTGCTGCTCACCACCGAGCTGATCCTGGCCCTGAGGCGGCGGCGGCGGCGGGGTTGACCTCGGCGTCAAGCCCTTTCCCAATCGGCCCAAGGCTATGCTATTCTATACGTTGTCGCCGTCGGCGACGCCGATGACCTCCGCGCTCCCGGCGATTTCGCGTTGATCGACACACCGGCTATTCTCCAGCGGTCGACCCCGCTAGCCCATGCCCCATAGTACCACCCGCTATATCTGGATCATCTTCCCCGCGCTGTTGATCATCATCACCACGGTGGGGGTGGTTCTGGACGCCAACGTCCAGCGCCGCGCCCTGGTGGATTTCGCCGAACGCGAGCAGGCGCTGGCCCAGAGCAAAGCGGCCACGATCCTAGACGCCGTGGCGGACTACGAGGGCTCGTTGGAGACCCTGAGCGACACCGGCGTCGTCGGCGATCTCGACGATGTGAAGCTGGGCATCAACCTGATCTACAAACGAGCCCGGCACCGGCACATTCCGGCCCTCGTGCGCGTCTACCTGATCAATAAAGACCTGGAGTCCGTCTACGCCGTACCCGAGGATTATCCCATCCAAGGCCCCGACCTGACCGAGCCCGAGAGCGGTCCCTGCGGATCCGGGATGTCCTTCATCGAGGCCCAGCGTACGCAACGCACCATCATCTCGGCCCCCTTCAACTACGCCGGCGACGTCCAGTTCACCATCAACCAGCCGCTCAACCTGCCGGACATCGAGGGGGTCCTGGTCGGCACGGTCAGTCTCTCTACCTTCGTCGAGCGGCTCTTCGACGACGGGCAACAGGCCTGCCGCCGCTTCCTGATCGACGAGGACGGTGGGATTATCGACAACTGCGAGCAGACGCCGCCCCTGGTGAACATGCTCGATTACTTCGGTGCCGAGGACTCCGCGGTGACCGAGCTGCTCGGTCTGCGCCTGCAGTTGGGGCTGCCCGGGTTGGCCCGTTTGAGCGACGGCGGTGGCTCTGAAAACGCGACCGAGAAAGACCTGGTCGTCCATTACAGTCCGCTGAACATCGGCGGGCACCGCTTCTACCTGGTCGCCGTGCTGCCCTGGGACGAGGTCATCGCGCCGCTGTCCCAGACCCAGCGGCGCAACTGGATCGTCTTCGGCGCTCTGGTGCTGTTCACCGTGGCCCTGGGCGCTCTGCTCTGGCGTCGGCAGTCCCGCCGCCTGCGCGAGGAGATGGCCGGAGAGCTCCGCCAGGCCCGGCACGAGCGCCGCCGTTCCCTGGAGAACCTACGCTCGATCAACCGCGCGCTGACCGTCGGCGGCGATCTGGAGCAGATCATCGCCCTGGTCAGCGGGCATATCGTCGAGGCGCTGGATTTGCTCGCGGTCCAGGTCTACACCGTTGTCGGTGCGCCGCCGTCGACCGAGGTGGAGCTCAGCGCGTCCGATTACCGATACGCCGTCTCGCCGGTTGTCTACAGCCCGCGTGTACCCGCGGAGCGGCGAGTCCAGATCGACAAACTCGAACCCCGCTTCCAACCCGTGCTGGATTATCTGGTCGATCTGGTCCACGATAAACGCGGTCCGGTCAGGCTCGATGATCTGGAATCCCTGCCCGATGAGATTCGCCGTAACGCCGCAGACAGTGTGCGCTACCTGGAAAAACTCGGCGGTTGCTGCCTGATCGCCTGCCCGCTGTTCTCCCGCACCGGCTTCGAGGGCCTGGCGCTGATGCTGCCGCGCCGCAGTGATCTCAACCTCAACGAGTTCGAGACCTTCGCCGGCTACCTGGCTCAGGGGATCGGCTCCACCCAGGCAGAGGAGCGCCGTCGTCGGGCTCTGGCCGAGCTCGACGAGTCCTACGCCCGCCTGCGTGACTTCAACAACATCGGCGCCGAGATCCTGGCCGAGAACGACCTGGTCCACATCTGCCGCCGGGTGGTCGACGCGATCACCAACCACTCGACCTTCCAGAGGGCGGTGCTCTCACTGATGGAGGACGACATCCTGCATCGCTTCGCCTTCTCCAACCTCTCCGAGGCCGAGATCCAGCAGTTGCTCAGCGGCCCGCCGACCACCCGGGAGCGTATCGAGGAGATCCAGGAACTGGCGCTGACCATCGGCAAGTGTTACTACCTACCCGCCGCCCGGGCCGACGGCCTGCTCGTCGACCAGAGCATCCCCTCGCGGGCCGATCCCGGCTCATTCCTGAACTGGGACCCCAACGACTTCTTCTTCGTTCCCCTGATCGGTCAGCATGGCGAGTTCCTGGGGATGATCTCCGCCGACGATCCCCGCGACGGCCTGGTGCCCACCGAGTTCAGCATCCAGCCTTTGGAATCCTTCGCCAACCTGGCCGCCCAGGCCATCGCCACCGCCCGGTTGCGCGAGAGCCTGCGCCGCTCCCGCGAGGAGTTCCGCTCCCTGTTCCGCGACGCATCCGACGCCCTGTTCGACCTGGACACGGGCTGGAACCTGCTCAACATCAACCGGCGCTTCGTCGAGCTTACCGGAAGCGGGCACGATGAGCTCGAGGGCCTGCGGATAACCGAGCTGGTCCGGGGCGAGTCTCGGGAAACCCTGGTGCGAGCCCTGGAGCGTCTGGACTCCGGCCTGGGTCCCCAGGAGATCGAGTTCATTCTCGAGCACCCCGTCGAGGGCGAGCGCACCATCCTGCTCAACGTCGAACGCAAGGAGCGTTTCACCCTATTCAGTGAAGCCGCGGGCGTCTACCAGGGTTCGCTGCGCGACGTGACCACGGCCAAACGGGCCGAGCGCGAGATCCTGCGGCGTCAGGAACAGCTCAAGATCATCAACAAGTTGGGTCGCCTGGCCCTGTCCTCCTTCGACCGCAAGACCTTGATCACTCAGACCGTCGACGCCCTCAAGGACAGCCTGGACTACGACAACATCGCCGTCTTCATGGTCGATGAATCCGGCGGAGAGCTGATCCTCGAAGCCATCAGCGGTTTCTACGAGGTCCTGATCAGCGTCGGCTACAGCCTCTATCTTGACCAGGGCATAGTCGGCTGGGCCGCCAGCACCGGAATGACCCGCTACGTCTCCGACGTTTACAAGGAGTCGCGCTACGTCCAGCCCGTCGACGTCTTCGAGGTGGGCAGCGAGTTGAGCATTCCCCTGCTGGTCGAGGGCGAGGCCATCGGGGTGCTCGACATCCAATCGAACAAGACCGCCGCCTTCGACCCCGCCGACATCTCGGCCCTGGAAACCGTCGCCGACCAGCTCTCACAGGCCCTGCACAACATCAGCCTCTACCAGGAGCTGCGCGAGAAGGCCCTGGCCCTGGCCCTGGCCAACGAGGAGCTGATCAAGCTCGATCAGATGAAGTCCGACTTCGTCTCCATGGTCTCCCACGAGCTCAACACCCCGGTGACCGTCATCAAGGGCTACGCCCAGTTGATGTACAATCGCATCATCGGCGAGGTCAACGAGAAGCAGCTCGATCTGCTGCGGACCATCGTCGAGAAGTCCGACCACCTGACCAAGCTGATCACCGAGCTGCTGGACCTGTTGAAGCTCGAATCGGGCCAGTATATCCTGGAGCTCGAAGAGGCCGACATCTCGGCCATGCTCGAGGACTTCTTCGAGAACCAGGACAAGTTTTTGGACACCCCGCGGATGAAGCTGGTCCTGAACCTGCCCAAGGAGCCGGTGATCCTCAACGTGGACAAGGGCAAGCTCTACACCGCCTTCGTTCATATGCTCTCCAACGCCAACAAGTTCACCATCGGCGAGGGCTCGGTGACCATCAGCGTCCGCGAGCAGGAGGACGATTACCACTTCACCGTCGCCGACACCGGCATCGGCATCCCCGAAAGCGAATTCGAGAAGATCTTCGAGCGCCTCTACCAGGTCGATTCGACCCTGACCCGCCACTACGGCGGGACCGGTCTCGGACTGGCCATCACGCGGGCCATCGTCGTACGGCACAGGGGGCGCATCTGGGTCGAGAGCGAGCTCGGCGTGGGCAGCCGCTTCAACTTCACCATCCCCAAGGACCTGACCATCCACGAGGACTTCTGGGAGGATATCGAGTAGGTGGCGCCGCAGCGACGGTTGTCGCCCGCCTCCCCACGGTATCGATTCCGGTATGAAAAGGCGACCCGCACGGGTCGCCTTTTGTACTTACCAGCCAAAGCTACAGCTACACTGCGTCAGGGGGGCTGCTTCCTGGCTGAGGTCTGTCGGGGCGATAACCGGCGGTTGGAACGTCGGATAACGCCGAAGCGCCGCCAACTCGCCTGTCGGCTTGATGGTCTGTGCGGGTGTTGCGGCGCGGGTGCGCGATAAACTCTGAGCCGTCTACGGCCCCAGGATCTGGGGGCGGCCGTCGACGGGGTGGAGCACGACGACGGGTTCAACACCGTAGACCAGGTGAAGGTTGGCCGGAGTGAGGACCTCGGCGGGCGGACCGTCGAGGAGCAGTCCGCCCCGGGCCAACACCAGCAGGCGGTCGGCGCGGCGTGCGGCGGGGTTGAGGTCGTGGGTGACCAGCAGGACGGCGCGGCCCTCGTCGCGCAACTCGCTCAGCAGGTTCAGCAGCGCCTTCTGGTTGGCCGGGTCCAAGTGGTTGGTCGGCTCGTCGAGGAGCAGCAGCGGCGCTCCCTGGCAAAGGGCCTGGGCCAGGTAGACCCGTTGGCGCTCGCCGCCGGACAGCTCGCCCGCCGGTCGCTCGGCCAGCCCGGCGATCCCGATGCGTTCCAGGGCGGTCGCGGCGGCCCTTCGATCCTCCGGCGACCAAGCTCCCGGTCCGCGGTGGTGGGCGTAACGTCCCAGCAGGACGGTCTCGCGGACGGTCAGCGAGCCGCCCTCGGGCAGTTCCTGGGGCAGCCAGGCCACCCGGCGTGCCCGCTCACGATCGCTCAGTTCGCTCAGAGGATGGCCGGTCAGCCTAACCGAACCGGCGGCGGGCTCCAGGAACCCGGCGGCGACGCGCAGCAGCGTCGACTTGCCCGCGCCGTTGGGTCCGACCACGGCGGCCAGCTCACCGGCTCGCAGGGTGAAGGAGACTTCACGCAAAACGGCTGCGCCGTCGTAGGCGGCGCTGACGTTGCGGAGCTCCAGGCTGGGCTGGGTGGTTGTCATCAGAAGATATGCCCCAGAGCAAGGTGGATCTGCCAGCCGTAGTCGGCGTCGGTGGGTTCGTAACCCGAAGCGCCGGAGAGGTAGGTCCGTCCCGGGACGGCTACGAAACCGACATCGAGGCGCAGTGGGCCGATGGGCGTCATGTAGCGCAGCCCGGCGCCGATACCCAGGGCCAGGTCGGTCAGGTCGAACTGGTCGAAGCCGGGCCAGACCATCCCCGAATCGGTGAAGAAACCAAGGGAGAAGTCGCTTTCGCCCAAGCGCAGGCGCAGCTCGACATTGCCCAGCAGGGCCACGGCGCCGCCGACGGGCTCATCGCCGGCGTCGCGGGGTCCCACGGAACGCTCGGGAAAGCCGCGCAGGGAGTAGGAGCCGCCGAGAAAGAAACGCTCGTAGATCGGCAGGGCGGAAGAGTCGTCGTAGGGGGCGCCCAATCCGGTGAAGGCGTGCAGGGCCAGGATCAGCGAGTCGCTCAGACCAAGGTAGCCGTTGAGCTCCTGGGTCGCCTTCAGGTAGTCGTTGTCACCGCCGAGCATCCCACCGGCGAGCTCGAGGTAGCTCTTGGAGTACATCCCCCGGCTGGGGATGAAGGCGTTGTCGCGCAGGTCGATGACGAACTGGGCGTAGGGCGCGGTGGTGTTGCGGTAACCCTGGAGCTCCAGGTCCTCGGTGGAGGCCTCCTCGGATACCTCCCAGAGGTTGGAGCGTTCGAAGCGCAGGCCGCCGCCCAGGGCGTACTGCTCGTTGAAGGCGTAGTCGACGCCGAGGTCGAAGCCGTAGCTGTCGATCTTGTAGCTGACCAGGCGCTCGCGTTCCAGGTAGAGGCGCAGCCTGCCGGAGAGGCCGCGCAGCGAGAGCAGCCAGGGCTCGCTGTAGATGACCTGGTAGAGTTCTCGCTCGAATTGGCTCTCGGCGAAGTTATAGCGGAAAGCCGCCCCGACTTCGAGACGTTGGAGGTTGCCGAAGAGATTGTCGTCGCCCCAGGCGGCTTCGAAGACCGCGCCGGAGCCCCCGGTCTGCGAATACTCGTAGCCCAGAGTGAAGGAGAACCAGCGAGTCTTGTCGGGCTCGACCTCGAAGCGCACCGTGACCACCTCGGCCCGTTCCTCGCGCTCGGGGATCTTGAAACCGGCGTTGGTGAAAACGCCGGTGGCGTAGATATTGCGCCGGCTCTCGTAGATCGCGCTCAGGTTGATCCAGCCGCCGGGCTCGAAGGTCACCTCGCGTCGGACGACACGCTCCAGGATCGGCTCGTTGCCGGCGATCTCGATCGCTCCGACCCGGACCCGGGGGCCTTCCTGTACGTTGAGGACCACCCGGACGCCTTCCTCGGTGAAGTGGTCCTCGACGACGATGGAGACGTAGAGGTAGCCGTTATCGGCGAAGAGACGGCGCAGGCTGACCTCGAGCAGGTCGTCATAGGCCAGGGTCCAGATCTCGGTGGTGTTATCGGCCAGCAGCTCGTCGATGAGTGCCTGATCGAGCAGGCCGTTATGATTGACCCGCACCTCGGTCAAGGGGCTGGGCAAACCCTCGTCGATCTCGAAGTAGACGATCAAACCGCCGCGCAGGCCGAAGCGCTCGCTGACACGGGTGCCCACACTCGCCTCGAAGAAGCCGTTGTCGCGGTAGAGGGTTTCCAGGCGCTCGGCGGCGCGCTCCAGCCTTCGTTCGGAGTGGAGCTGACCCACGCGCACCCCCAGCCCGACGTCCAGGGTCTCGGTGGAGAAGTATTCGTTGCCCTCGAAGGCCAGGCGGACGATCTCGTCCTCCTCGGCGGCGTAACCGGCCAAGGTCGTCAGACAGAGCATCAGGGCGATGAATCGTTGAACCATGTTCGATGAACGCGCTTCACCCGTGCCCGACGGTAAGCGTCTTGAAATATGGAAACGGTCGACCCAGGGATCGACCGTGGGGTTCCCGGGTTGTTTCAACGTGCCGGCGTTCAAGGGCTTTCACTCATCCACTCGCCCCGGGGCAGCGGAACGGCGTCCAATGGCAGCCGGGCGTCCTCGGCCAGGTGATAGACCCAAGCGCAATAGAGGCGTCCGTCGAGGGTTTCCACCTCGACGATGCCGCGCCGGTAGAGGTTGAAACGACAGGGGCCGCGCAAACCTTCGAGACGGTCGAGGATCCGCAGGGCGACGGCTAGATCGTCAAAGCGCAACAGCTCGCCCCGGATCGGAGCCGGTCCGTCGATGGAAAGGTCCAGCACCGGGTAGCCCCGGTCGGGCAAGCCGTAGAGCAGACCACGATTCAGAGTGGCCGCTATCCGCTCAACGGGCCGCACCACCCGGGCGTTGCCGCGTCCCGAGCGTAGCGTTCCGTAGACGAATATCCCCTGGGGTTCCGCCAAGGTCACAGCGCCCTAGCGGCCGCCGCCGGCGCAGGCGCAGGCGCAACCGGCGCAGGCGCAGGCACAGGCGCAGCCGCTTCCCCCGCCGCCGGAGAAGCCGCCGCCCGAGGAGGTGCTCACCGGCACCGGGTTGGTGACGTTGGTGACATCGGAGGTGAAGGAGCCCACGTCACCCATCACCGAGCCGGCGAAGCTCTCGGCGCCCCCGGCGATCTCGTTGGCGAAGTCGGAGCCGGGCAGGGTGGGCAGTCGGTCCGGAGCGCCGGGTCCGCCCGAGCCTCCGCCGGAGCCGCCCAGGCCGCCGGAACCCACGCCGCGGCCGTAGCCGCCGTGGTAGTGGTACCACCAGTAGGGCGGGTGGTAGATGACCACGTCGTCGAAGGTGCGCTTGGTGCGGTCGCCGAAGTCCTCGTCGAGCATCACCCACTGCAGCTCGCGGTCCCAGGTCTCCAGCTTGAGGTCGTCGGTTCCGGCGGCCTCGACCTGGCTCCAAGCCCGGGCGATCACCCCGCGGTAGTACTCCCGAGTCTCCCTCCGGCTAAAACCCTTGAGCTTCTTGTTGACCGAGTTGATCAGCGCGACGAAGAGCTTGCGGACCTCGCCTTTCTTGAGTTTGCCCTGATCGTCGACGGCCTCCAGCAGCTTCTTCTCGTAACTGCGCAGTTTGGGCGGCGCGGCGGCTGCGCCGACGGAGGTTCCCGCCGGCAACTCACGCAGGCGCAGCGGATCGCGCTCGATGATCTCGATCCGACCCTTCTTGAGCAGACCGAAGATGATCAGGTTGAGGATGCGGTCCAAGGGCTGTTCGAGGAGCACGGCGGCCTCGACGGCGGTCAGCCCGCGCTTGATGCCGACTCCCTCCACGCTGGCCGAGGGCGGCAGGTACTCCAGGCGGCGACGCTTCTGGCGGATGTAGGAGAGGATGGTGGTCAACAGGAAGAAACCGATGGGCACCCAGCACCAGCCCAGGGCATAGAACAGGTTGACGATGAAGCCCCAGACACTCTTGAAGAACTCCTCCAGGGCGCTGGGTTCGTAGACGGCGTCGGCGGCCAGGTACTCGCGGGGGAAGCTGACGCCCACGGCGTCGCTCTGGTAGCCTGTTCCCAGATTGGGATCGCGCCAGATGAACATCAACTGCCGACTCTCGCCCTCGCCGATCGAGTCCCAGGCGTCGAACTCGCGGCGGTGCCAGACCGTTTCCTCTTGGGTCACGCCGGGAGGGAAGATGATCTTGACCGTCTGATCCTTGGTGCCGGAGACGAACTCGGAGCCGAACCAGGTCGGGGCGAACTCGACGGAGGCGTAGTCGTCTTTTTCATCATCGGGGTAGATGAAGTGGTAGACGCGGACCTGGAAGACCAGGGTGGCGAACTGGTCTTCGTCGAGAACCGGGTCCAGGTGCACCTCGATGCCCGGATCGACGTACTCGCTGGTGTAGACGCCCTCGAGGGGAATCAGCGTCCCCTCGTCACTGCACCGGTTGGTGTATTCGGACATATCGTCGGAATCCCAGCCGGCGACATCGTCGGCGTCCAAAGGCGGTGTGAGCCAGGCGGCGGCGTAGTCCAGGTCGTAGGTGTCCTGGGGCATGCCGATATCGACGATATCGACGGGCTGGACCCAGGAGCGGTTGATGAAGCTGATCGCGTAGTAGATGTCGCAGGAGCCGTCATGGTTGATGTTGACGGTGGCCTCCATCCGCGGCAGCTCGAAGTCGTACTGGGCCACGGCGGCGCCGGTCAGCAGGACCAAAAGGATCGAGACCATCAGGACGGCCGGGCGTACTGTCCCTCTCATCGCGCGCTCCTCGGTTCAAACGGGTGTTGTGGCTACCGACTATCGAACCTAGTTTAACCCCTGGCCGGAAAAAAGAAAAGGCGCGACGGTGATCGTGTTTCACCATCGCCCCAGGCGTCTGGTTGGGTTGCTCAGCGTTTCGGAATGCCCCGGCAAAGCCCCCGCCCGACCGACAACCACGTCCTCGCCCGGCTTTGGCACATTTCTTGCGGAGTGCGACGCGGCTCCCGACCAGTCCGCCGCCCGCCCTGCTGCAAGAAATGTGCCAAAGCCTCCCCGCCGGAGTGATGAGGGCTTGCTTCGCGTCGGAGCGGGCTTTGCCGGGGCGGGGTTGGTCAGGTTGTATCGGTGGCCGGGTCCTGCAGGGCGTGGAGCATGTCGGCCAGTTCGCGGTCGTTCTTGAGCCGGGGTACTTTGTTCTGGCCGCCGAGCTTTCCCCGGACTTTCATGAAGTCGAAGAAGCTGTCTTCGCGCAATACGGTGAGAGACGGCGCGGCCAGGCTGGCGTCGCCGCGGCGGTGGGCGGCGTAGTCGTCATTGAGTTCCAACAGCTTTTCATCGATGAGGCGGATGAAGGCGTCGTAATCGTCGGGGGGCTGGTTGAACTCGACGAGCCACTCGTGGTAGGGCAGTTGGTTGGGCAAGTCGGGGAAGACGGGGGCGGCGGTGAACTCGCGCACCTGGGCGCCGGTTACTTTACAGGCCTCTTCGATGGCGGTTTCGGCCTCTTCGACGATCAGGTGCTCGCCGAAAGCTGAGAGGTAGTGTTTGGTGCGGCCGGTGACCGTCAGGCGGTGCGGGTAGGTGGAGACGAAGCGGACGGTGTCGCCGAGGATGTAGGAGTAGAGCCCGCCGGGTGTGGTGATGAGAATGGCGTAGTTGACGCCGGTTTCGACCTCGGCCACGGTCAGCCGGGGCGGGTTGTCGTCGAAGGCGCGCTCGGCTGGAATGAACTCGTAGAAGACACCGTAATCGCACATCAGCAGCAGGCCGTCCTCGGGTGTCTGGTCCTGGATGGCGATGAAGGTTTCCGAGGAGGGGTAGACCTCCTCGTAATCGACGTTCTCGCCGATGATCTCGTCGAAGAGTTCGAGGTAGGGCCGGATGTTGACCCCGCCGGTGATCAGCAGGCGCAGCTCGGGGAATATCTCGGTCAGCTTGGCCTTGGGATCGCCGTACTCCTCGCGGACGCGTTCGAAGAGGACCAGCAACCAGGAGGGGATGCCCGAGATCATCCGCACGTCCTTGCCCTGGACCACCTTGGCGATGCGGTCGATTTTCTCTTCCCAGTCGCTGATCGAGGCGATCTTGTCGCCGGGGAGGTAGCGTTGTTTGTAGAAGGGTGGCAGGCGGCGGCTGGTGATGGCCGAGAGGTCGCCGGAGTAGATGCCGGTGGAGACCCTGGAGAGATCGGTGGTGCCGCCGAGGAAGAGCATCTGGCCAAGAAAGATGCTCAGGTCGCCGCCGCGGCGGTTGCAATGGAAGAACAGGCAGTCGCGGCCGGCGTTGTGGTTGACCCGCCAGATCTGGTTGGTGAAGGGGATGTACTTGTTGCCGCGCTCGGCGGTGGTGCCGCTGGTCAGGGAGAAGTAACGGACCTTGCCCGGCCAGAGAACCGAGCGCTCGCCGTCGAGCATCCGCTCGATGTAGGGCTCGAAACGTTCGTAGGGCGCCGGGGGAACCCGACGCCGGTATTCATCGAGGCTGATCGTGGCGGTGATTCCGTGGTCGCGGCCGAAGTCTGTCTGCGCGGCGTGGACCATCAGGTATTTCAAAGCGGACTCCTGGGCGGGCCAGGGGTCCCTGAGTTGTCGTTCAAGACGGCGCATCCTGCGTTTGTATACTCGCCGGAGGATGGTTAGCTTGGATCGTTCCAGAAGATCGGGCATCGTTTCCCCAGTTGTCAGCCGATGCGGCGGTCCAGGAAATCCAGCAGTGACTCGGTGAATTTTTCAGGGTACTCCAACATGGGGGCGTGGCCGCACTTCTCGTAGATGACCAGCTCGTGGTCGGCGATGTTGTCGCGGAACTCGTGGGCCACGTCGAGGGGTGTGATGGTGTCCTCGCGACCCCAGACCAGCAGTGTCGGCACCTCGATCTTGGAGAGGTGTTCGCCCATGTGGGTGCGCTTGGCGGACTTGGCCACCTTGACCAGGCGGAATTTGTTGCGGCGGCTCTTGAGGAACTCGGCGACCTCGTCGACAATCACGGGACGGATGCTGGACTTGTCGTAGAAGATCTCGGCCACACGGTCGTAGATCCAGTCGCGGTTGGGGCTGGTGGGGATGCCCTGCTCATAGCCGCGTTCGAAGAGGCCCGAGGAGCCGGTGAGGACGAGACCCCGGGTCAGCTCGGGGTAGAAGCAGGCCAGGTAGAGGGCGATGTGGCCGCCCAGGGAGTTGCCCACCATCACCGCGCCGTCGAGTTCCGCCCACTCCATGAAGTCGGTGACGTAGCGGCTGAGCCCCTCCACGGTGGGGTCACGCCAGCTACTGTCGAAGATGGGCAGCTCGAGGGTGATCGCCCGGTGCTTCTCGCTGAGGTGCTCCAGGGCGTGGTCCCAGTTGTCCGGCTTGCCGAACATGCCGTGGAGCAACAGGATGGGCATACCGGAGCCCAGGTCTATCCGCGGATACTTGTCGTCGGTGAGTTCGAGGGATGCGTTGGATAAAGCCATGTTGATAACCGTTTCGGGTTTGGTTTCGAGTGGGGATGGTTTGGGACGACCGCGCTCCGCCAGCCTCCTGATAGCGTTTTGATTATATCCGTAGGCCCGGGACCGGTCAAGGGGACAAGATTGACCGGGCGGGATGGATAGGGCTCGCCAACGAATACGCTGCTCGATTCGAAGAAGTTCTTTCATGTGGTTGCGGTGATGACGATGGATTTGCGCAAGGCCATTTATATAGTGATTATCACACGTGTCTGAACAGGCATTTATCACTAGGCATCATGGAATGTGTTAGTACCAAATCAGGCTGATTGTGAACGGGTTGCCGGGCTGCGATTAGCTGCAATAAACGGGCTCGTCCAGCTATTAATCTGCCATTCATTGCTTTATCGTTCAGAATCGCCGCCATTGTCACACCAATGCATGATGGCCTGACCCTTTCTTGCATCGAGTGCCGCCGCAAGCCCTCGGCTGTTGGTTCCCTCCAGGCTTCGGCCGGGCTGTGAGTGAAAGCCCTGCCGACGGCGCTCCACGGCCCACCTCAGCAGTATCGACTTGTCTCCGCCTTCACGGGTTGACACCGTGCCGCGGCTGGTTACCAGGCCCTCGTCTCGAGGCGTCTTAATTTACACGTTGCGCGTTTTTCACAAATCGCGTAGGTTTGGCTTCTTTACTAGCGATGATCCCTTGGGTTTTATTACAAGGCATCACACACGATCCCGGACCAGCTCACTCCAACTTGAAACTCCGCCCCCCTTCGAATAAGCGCCTGAGACGAAACCATGCTGAATCAAGTTCGGCTTGCAAGCTTTAACCCTCGGCGCTGCCTCATTATATATGCATGATTATAGGCTACTTAGGATCAAAGCATCGTTATCGAAGTCAATGGCGTCAAGCAGTTTTAATTGTGTATTCACGTCGCTCCGGACATCCCATGCATGTGGTGATCCATGTGCCCGCCGTAAGCATCTCACTCCATGTCCGCTCCTGTTTAGAAGCTAACTGCATTTATCTAAGGCATCATGTAACCTGATCGGACCAATTGAGCAGTGCATCCTGCAGGTAGTCGAGAGTGTTTACGTCGTCGCGATGGCTGAATCTGAACGGCCTTTCTCTGATATAGAGCCTGTCGTTGCGTATTAAGCCGCCGTTGTAGGCTTATAGCATAGCCTCGGGAGCTCTCTGAGCCGTTGATAGGCACCTCGCCATTGGCCATGGCCTTGTCACGGTTGATGCGCTTATGGTGGATACCGTTGAGCGACAGCCTGTTATCGACCTTCCAGCCGTCGGTGTTGACGATCTGCTTCACCCTGGGCATTTTAAGCTCGGCGGCGCCGTGCTCCCTTTTGGATTCGGTGTGTATATATTCTGCCGCATCTCTTAAACTTACATCTGCCATCGGCCAACTTATAGCGCGCCCTATGGTTACAATATGGGCGACTGATGTGCCAATCGGTTGCTTGTTTTCCGCTACTTTATGGCCCCCTTTCTTGTGACAGAGCATCACAGCCCAACCCGTATGTTAACAGCGCGTTACACACATGAATCGGTCCGAACACGGTATACGATCCCAAATGTTATCCAGCAATACTATGTTCCGTTGGCGCTAAGTGGTCCCTATTACAAAAACGCCCTGTGATTGCCTCCACTTGACACCTGCCGGTTCCATAACGAGGGTCTGAGTATTATCATTAGTATTCTCAGCAGGTTACAATCATGAAACGGTCCCGACGGGGAGTGCGATCCCATTAATAACTGGTCAATGCTTGCAGCGGTATAATTCTGGATTGAGAGATAAGCAATCGATCGCAGCCGGTATAGCGGCTACGGGAAGGCCTTGCGGAATAATAGTTGGCGGAGGATCGCGGACTCGAGCATACTCGGCTAACAAACCGGCGCCGCGCGACGCCGGTTTGTTTCAAGACGCGGTGGGGAGAAGCTAGAGTATGTCGTCGATGGTCTTCTGCAGGCGCTTCTTCGGCTGAGCGCCCACGACCTGACGGACGACCTCGCCGCCCTTGAAGAACAGCAGCGTCGGGATGCCCCGGATGCCGAACTTGCCGGCCACGCCCGGGTTCTCGTCGACGTTGACCTTGACGACCTTCAGCTTGCCCTGATAGTCCTTGGCCAGCTCCTCGACGGCGGGGGCGATAGCCAGGCAGGGGCCGCACCATGTGGCCCAGAAGTCGACCATCACCGGGATGTCGCTCTGTTCCACCTCGCCGGTGAAGTTATCGTCGGTACCGATGATTTCGTATTCGGAAGACATTCAACCTCCCAGTTTGTAAACGGCGCCGGCGCGCCCGCGGAACCGCCCGTTGAGGTTCCGTCCATACGGTTGTTGTTCTGCCTCTCCGCCGGAGAGCGGATTTTTAGCCTATCACAGGGGTGGGGCAGGGTCAAGCGAAGGCCCGGCAAGGCACGGCTAGTCGCGTGGTTGATGAGCTCCAGCGTCAGCCTTGCCTTAAACCTGTTCCGGCAGCTATTGAAAACTATTCCTCGGACTTGCTTTCGACGAAGCGCTCGCGGATGCCGCCGGCCATGATCACCTCGGCCACGGCGATCAGCTCGCGGTATTCCTCGTCGGTCATCCCCAGGCGGCGGGCCTTGGCGACATGACCGCGGATGCAGGGTGTGCAACCGTTGCCATAGGCCACGGCCACGGCGAGCATCTCCTTGAACTTGCGCCCCAGAACGCCCTCTTTGGTGAAGACCTTCTTGTAGAACTCGACGAATCCGGCGTTGAGCTCGGCGTTGTCCTTGAGCTCCATCCCGATCACCTCGCTGACTCGGTCGTACCGAAATCCATCAAAACGCCGCCGGCGGCTGTAACTTCGCAGACCGCCACCAGTTCGCGGTACTCCTCCTCGGTCATCCCGGCCTTCAGGGCGATGGCCTTGTGGTGCTTGATGCAGGCCTGGCACTTGTTGCCGTAGGAGAAGGCCAGGGCGATAAGCTCCTTGGTCTTGAAGTCCAGCGCTCCATCGCCGGAGAGATGGGCTTTGTAGAACTCGGCCATGGGAGCGTCCATCAGCTCGCCCCGGGCGCGGCGTGCTTGCTCTTTGAGACCCATTGGGTTCCTTTCGGTTGGGGGGGTGGCTGGCTGTTTGCCGCGAAGTTGTTCAAGTATAGCACAAAGAGATAATACATTCGAGTATACGAATGCATATTTCTCCGTATTTTAGAACATACGGTTCACCTGGAGGTTGAGTAGCTTGACGGTGGTTACGGCTCGGTTGACCAAGCACAAGCGGCGGCTTGCGCCTGGCAACTGGTCAAGAACGACGGCGGATGCTATGCTAGGCGCACCCTCCGCTTCACGGGCGGCCGTCTGCTGCCAGAGGCCCCCTGTGACCCGTGCGCGTCCCGGGACGCCCTGGCTTGGTTATTTATCTGGACCGTGCTTACCTTGGACCCATAGAGATGACAACCCGGAGTAAAAAAACCCGGCGCGAGGATACCCCGCCCAACCTGACGCCCTTCGGTCGCGGCGTCGGCGTCTATCTGCGCCGCTACGCCGGGGCGCTGACGCTCGCCGTGTTGGGCTCTCTGGCCGCCGCCGGGCTGGAGGCCGCCTTCCCGCGCCTGCTGGGCTGGCTGGTGGACCTGCTGGGCGGTCGCGAGCCGCAACTGCTGGAGCTGTTGGCCGGCTGGGGTGTCACCGATCCCTCGCGAACGGCGCTCTGGCTGCTGCCGGCGGCGATGGGCGCGGCGATGCTGCTGGCCGGAGTCTTTTCATTCTTCAGCCTATACGCCGCGGCCCGGGCCGGGCAGGACCTGGCGGCGCGGATGCGCCGGGCCGGGCTGGAGCGGCTGCTGAGCGTGCCCTTCGTCGATTTCCTGCGCGCCCGCTCCGGCGAGCTGATCTCGCGTCTCGACGAGAGCCCGCGCGGCCTGGCCGGAGCGGCCACGACGCTGCGCGATCTGATCAAGTCTCTGCTGACGGTGATTCTGGTCACAACGCTGATCGTTGTCCACCACTGGCGGATGGCGATCTTCATCGCTGGGGTCTTCGCCCTGATCGGGCCGGCGGTGGCTCTGTTCAACCGCCACGCCCGGCGTTACGCCCGGCGGCACTCCCGGGCCACCGCAGACATCCTGGGCTACGCGGGGGAGCGGCTGGCCGCCGTCGAGCTGGTGACCGCCTTCGGCGCCGCGAAGCAAGAGGAAGAGTCCTTCGAAGAGCCGGCCCACCGCCATTACCGCTACCGGCTCAAGAGCGAGGCCCTGACGACGGCCTACCGGGGCCTGGTCCAGTTCCTGGTCGGCGCCGGTCTGGTGGGCCTGCTGATCTACGGCGGCTCCCTGGTCCGTCGGGAACTGCTGACCACGGGCGGTCTCTTCGAGCTCATCGGCCTGATGGCCATCGCCTTCGAGCCGATCAAGACGCTTTCCCGGGCCCGGCTGCGCCTGGCCCCGGCGGGGATCGAGCTGGCCCGCTTCAACTCCCTGCTCGTCTGGACTCCGGGGGGCACGCCGGAGGAGTTGGCCCTCGAGGAGAGCGAGGAGCGTTATCTGCCCGACCCCGCCCTGCTCTGGCCGCCCGCTGAAGCCGCCGATGAAGACTGTGGACCAGCAGGCGGCGTCGAGATCGACGGCGAGCTGCGCTTCGAGAATGTTGTCTATTCCATCGAGGGCCGCCGAATTCTCGATGGGGTCGGCTTCAGCGTCCCGGCGACCGGGGTGACCGCCCTGGTCGGCCCCAGCGGAGCGGGGAAGTCGACCCTGCTCAACCTGGCCCTGGGGCTGCTGGAGCCCGACGAGGGCCGGGTGCTTCTCGACGGTCGCCCGCTCTCGACCTACGACCCCCGCCTGTTGCGCCGCCGCCAGGCCCTGGTGCCACAGGAGATCGTCCTCAGCGCCGGGACGGTGGCCGAGAACCTGCGACTGGCCCGCCCCGAGGCCACCGACGAAGAACTCTGGCGCGCCCTGGAGGCCGCCGACGCCGCCGGGGTGGTCCGTCGGCTGCCCGAGGGTCTGGATGCCGAGATAGGCGAGCGCGGCGGGTTACTCTCCGGCGGCGAGGGCCAGCGCCTGGCCATCGCCCGCGCGCTGCTGCGCGATCCGCGACTGCTGGTTCTCGACGAACCGACGGCCAACCTGGACGCCGAGAGCGAGCGCCGCGTCCATAGCTCCCTGAACGCGGCGACCTCGGGGCGCGGCGTGCTGGTGGTGGCCCACCGCCTGGCCACGGTGCGCGACGCCGAGCGCATCCACTTCCTGGAGAACGGCCGCATCATCGAGAGCGGCAGCCATGACGAGCTGCTGGCCCGGGGCAGCCGCTACGCCGAGCTGGCCCGATTGCAGTCCGTCGACGACCCCGGGAGTTCTCGATGAAGGCTCCGGAACGCTCCCCCGGACTCGCCGCCCATCAGGAAGAGCGCCGACTCTCGGCCCGCCTGGGCTGGGTGCTGATCCTGGTTCTGCTGGCCCTGCGGCTGCCCTTCCTCGCCGACGGGCTGTTCATCGGTGATTCGCCGGAGCTGGCCGGCGCCGCCGCCGAACTGGGCGTGGCCCACCCGCCCGGCTATCCCCTGCTGATGCTGACGGGCCACCTGCGCCTGGCCGGTTGCACCTTGGCCGGGCTCTCGCCCGACGCGGCCTTCAACACGCTCTCCCTGGTCTTCTCCCTCTTCGCCGCCCTGTTGGTCCTGCGCTCCCTGGAGGAGCTGCGGATGGGTTACCGGACGGCGCTGCTGGGCGCGCTGGCCTTCGGCTGCGGGATGCTGGTCGTCGAGCAGGCGCTGACCTTCGAGGTCCACGCCCTGCAGCAACTGCTCCTCGCCCTGGCCCTCTGGGCGGCGACGCGCTGCCTGCCGGGGTCGAGGACGGCGGAGCGTAACGCCGACGACGCCCGCCCGGCGGTGCTGCTGGCTTTCACCCTGGGACTGCTCTTCGCCAACCACCTCTCGGCCCTGACGCTGGCACCCTTCTTCCTCTACGCCTGGCTGCGCGGCCTGCTGCGATCGCCCCGGGGGGGGCGAACCACCGGGGTGGCGCTGAGCCTGTCCGCCGGCCTGCTGGGGCTCTCCCTCTACCTCTACCTGCCGCTGCGCGCCGGGGCCTCGTCCGCCTACGACTTCGGCATGGTCGGCTCGGCGCCCAACCTGCTGGCCCACCTGAGCGCCAAGACCTACACTCTGCGCCAAGGATTGACCGCCGAGCAGCCCGGCCTGATCGGCGCGGCCCTGGCGGCGCTCTTCGACTCCCTGCCCTGGCCGCTGTGGCTGCTGGTGCCACCGGGTCTCTACCACCTGTTCCGTCGGGGCGCCGGTGCGGTGGCTGCGCTGCTGGCCGTTTTGCCGTTGAATCTCCTGCTGCTCAGGCTTTACCGCATCGTCGATCCCCTGGACTACCTGCTGCCCGTGGTGCTGGTCGCCGCCGTCTTCGCCGGAGCCGGCGCAAAACAGGTCGGCTTGTGGTTGAAGAGACGACGGGTGTTGCGCGGCGTCCTCTGGGGCCTGGGAGCGGCGGCGGCCCTGGCCGCCGGGGTCTACTGGGGTCTCGGCGCGAAGCGTGAGCCCGCCGGTGCGCTCCAGCGGGCCGCCGACGCCGACGAGCTACGCTGCCTGACGCCGGGGTCGGTCTGCCTGGCCGAAGGCGACGACGCACTCTTCGGCCCACTCTATGCAACAACGGTCCTCGACCGGCGTCCCGACATCCGGGTACTCGACGCCCTGGGCAACGTCAACCGCGGTCCTCTGGGACCCCGTTACCCCACCCTGCCGCCGCAGGAGCGCGAGGTTCTGCTGGCCCGGCTGGCCGCGGATCCGACCGAGCCGTTGATAATCCAGCGAGGTATCGTCACGGTCAACCCCGATGACGGCCTGCGCGGCGATCCCCAGTACGGCACGACCCGCCTGCCCTTCGGCGCGGACAGCGCCGCCGATCGACCGGCGCCCTGGCCCCACCTGTCCGCCGCCGACCACCCGAGCCTGCGAGACATTCCCGACGGCGACGCCTACCTGGACAACGGCCAGGGCTTCTGGGAGCGCCTGCGCTTCCGCGCCGCCCGCCAGCTCCAATTGCGCTCTTTAGAGATCGCCGGTGAGCGACCCCGCGCCCCGGCAGCCCTGGAGCTGTTGGTTCGTTCCCGAGCCGTCGCCGGAGGCAGCCTGCTCAACGAGGTCCTGACCAACCAGTCGGCCCTGCGCAATGCCGTCTGGGCCTTGGCCGTCGGACCGGGAGAAGCCGCCTCGCCGGAGCGCATCGGCGCAGCCTTGGCCCGCTGGCACGGCTATCCGCCGTTGCGCGAAGCCCTGGGTGAACGGGTGTGGCCGACCCTCTACATGACGCTGAGCCTGCGTTCCCTGGAGCGTATAGTCCATTTGCAGCCCGGCGTCCGCTCCGAGCTGACGGCCGCCCGTTACTTGGTCCTGCTCGGTGAGCCCGGTGCCGCCGGGGACCTGGCCCGGGGAGTCGCGGAACGTCACCCCGAGGTCGCCGGCGATCCCCTCTTCGAGCACCAGCTCCGGCGGCTGCTGGATTTCATCGCGGCCGCCCCGGCGGAACGTTGACGCTTCGGGTCCGCTGTGATAAGCTCTATCTCCTCCAACCCTTTTAACATCGCCGTGACCTGGCGGCTCGATCAGCCCTTCCGCATCCCGAACGCCTTCCAAGTCCGGACCGCCCGGCCGCATAGGGCCGACGCAGCGGACCGGCCGCCCAAACAAACATGAGCGAACTGCCCAGTACCATCGTCGAGGGCGGCGAAGCTTCGCCCTCGACCACGCCCCCCGCCGCTGAGGACAGCGAGCCCCCTCCCCAATCCATCCCGGCCCGGACCGCCGTCCAGCCGACCCTCGCCGTGGGGGTGGTCCGATGACGCCCTCCTGGCTGGACCTGATCCTCTTCCTCGGCGGCCTGCTGCTGGCCTTCCTGACCTCGGTGTCACTCTACGCCTTCGCGGTGCGCCGCCGGCGGCGCGAATCCCCCCTTACCCTGCGCCTGTTCCCCGTGCTCGAACTCGTCACCCTGGGCGGGGCCGTGCTGTTCGGGGTGCGCTTCTTCGAGTCCGTGGTCCGAGTTCCCGGCAGCGCCTACTACGGCCTGGCCGCCGCGGTGATTATCTGCGGTGTCTTCATCCAGCTCCTCTCGCGCAACCTGGGCCTGCGCAACGGCCGCGCCGAGGGGCTGCGTCGCCTGCTGATGGTCCCGGCGATCCTGGTCTGGCCGGTCTGGCTGCTGATCCGCCTCCTCGGCTGGCCCCTGCTGCGTCTCACCGGTCACCAGTACTGCGAGGAGGACCCCTTCCTGATCGGTCTGGAAGCTCCCTCCGGCGAGATCATCGAGAGCGAGGCCGAGCGCCAGGCCCGGGAGATGGCCCGCCAGTTGGCCGACTTCCCCGAGAAGACGGTCAAGGAGGTCATGGTCCCGCGCATCGACGTCTTCAGCCTGGATATCGACACCCCGCTTTCCGAGATTACCGGCGAGATCACCCAGCGCGGCCACTCCCGCGTGCCGGTCTATCAGGAGACCATCGACGACATCCTGGGCATCCTTTACGTCAAGGAGCTGTTACAGCTAGACGATCCCCGCAGCGCCGAGCCCCTGACCCCGGACTTCCTCCACGAGCCCATCTTCGTGCCCGAAACCAAGCTCATCGGCACACTGTTGCGAGAGTTCCAGGGCTCCAAGACCCAGATGGCCGTCGTCGTCGACGAGTACGGCGGCACCGCAGGCATCATCACCCTCGAGGACATCCTCGAGGAGATCGTCGGCGAGATCGAAGACGAGTTCGACGAGGAGCAGGAGCTCATTCAGCCCCTCGAGGACGGCGGCTGGATGATCGACGCTCGCCACGACATCGGCGAGCTCAACGAAGCCCTGGAGGTCGAGCTGCCCGACGAGGACTACGAGAGCCTGGGCGGTTTCATCATCGCCGAGTTGGGACACATCCCCTCACCCGGCGAGGTCGTCAGTTACGAGAACCTGCGTCTGGAGGTCGTCAAGGCCACCCCGCGCCGCGTGGGTCTGGTGCGCCTGATCCGTGAAGACACCACCGATGAGCTCGACGAGGGCTGACACTGCGGTCGGGTAGCCAGACCCAAGAACCCAATCCCCCTTCGACCACGGGACGGCCCCGCCGTCCCGCCGCTATGACCGCAGACCGATCCACCACGCGTCGCGAGTTCATCCTGGCCAGCGGCAGCCCCCGACGGCGCCGGATGCTGGCCGATCTGGGCCTGCGCTTCGTCATCGACGTTCCCGACGTAGACGAGAGCTGGCCCGACGACGATCCGGACCAGGCCGTGGCCCTGGCCCGGCGCAAGCTGGGCTGCGTCGCCGCCCGGCGACGACCCGGCGAGCTGTTGCTGGCCGCCGACACCATCGTCCACCTGGACGGCCGGGTGCTGGGCAAACCCGCCGATGAGGCCCAGGCTCGAACCATGCTGGCCCGGCTCTCCGGTCGGGAGCATATCGTCACCGGCGGCGTCGCCGTCGGCGTCGTCGGCGGCGAGGTGCGGACGATCCGCGTGGACAGCCGGGTGCGCCTGCGGAGTCTCGACACCCGGACGATCGCCGCTTACGTCGCCGGGGGTTCGCCGCTGGACAAGGCCGGGGCCTACGCCGTCCAGGACGACCTGGGTGGTCGCTTTCCCGCCGTGGCGGACATCCTGGCCCGGGACCGCGAAGGACGTTACCAACCACCGCCGGGGGGCTTTCTCGTCGCCGGGGTGACCGGTTCCCTCTCCAACGTGATCGGCCTGCCCCTCGAACCCAGCCTGGAGCTGCTGCGCCGCCAGGGCCTGGAGGTTCCCCGTGAACGCTGAGCTCCGCCTGCACTTCCTCGACGGAGTTTTGGCCGTCGAAGCCACCGCGGCCTACCTCGCCCAGGTGGAGACGCGCTTCAGCAAAGCGCTGACCGAGGAGCCCGCCGATCGCCGGCTGGTCATCGAGCAGGTTCCCTGGCCGCTGGCCGGGGTCACCGACGAGAATCCCGTCGTTGATTACACTCCCCACGGCGGCCGCCTGACGAGTTCCTGGTACCGCCTCGAGCAGTATAACGACGACTGTCGGGTCCTGTTGCGCAATCTCAACGTTATCGGGCTGGGGCGGGTATTGATGCAGTGGACGGCGATGCTGTTGCTGCCGCCCGACGGCGCCCTGTTCCACGCCGCCGGCTTCGTCACTCCATCGGGCCGGGGCTGCCTGGCGACCGGACGCTCCGAGGCCGGCAAGACGACACTGGCCCGCAACCTGCTCGAGAGCGGCTGGAGCGTTTTGAGCGATGAGGCGCCGGCCCTGCTCCTCGACGTTGAAGGTCCGCGGGTGCTCTACACTCCCTTCTGCGGCGATCTGGGCATCGTCTCACCACGACAAAAGGTTGCTCCGTTGAGCGCTCTGATGCTGTTGGAGAAGGGGCCAAGCATCGAACTGGAACGCCTGGAGCCGCCGCTGCTGCTGAGGGGACTGCTGCGCACCGTGGTCAGCTACGGCAACGCGCGGCGCTTCAGCTCGCGAATCATCGACACGCTGCGCGACCTCGCCGTCGCTGTGCCCGGGTACCGAATCTCGCTGCCCCGGGAGTTGGACGCCGTCGAACTGGAGGCTCGACTGACCGCCGCCGACCCTTCACCCTAGGGGTTGAAAAGGGGTCCGCCTTTTACTACACTGCCGCCGAGGGAGCCGCCAGCAGGTCCGGCTCCCTTTTTGGAAGAGCATGGTGAAGATGAGCGCCCGACAAGTGGAAGGTTGTCCAACACTGTCGCCTTGAACGGCGGAGGTCGATCACATCACTTCGCAAGGTATGGTCTTCCTTGTGAATCCAGCCTTCCAAGGTGCGCTGCTTTGCTTTCCTTGCTGTCGTCAGTATATCCAGGCAACAGGATGCTTCGCATGACTGCCGGATGGCGCAGTTAACAAGTGGTGGTAAAGGACGTTGGCATCATGGATCGTGCTCGGACCAAATCAGGCTGATTGGGATCAACCCGCCGGGCCGTTATTGATGCCCTGAAATACGCCTTCTAACAGTAAGCGTTCATTTGGCATGTCGTTATTGCATGATATTATGATACTTAGGTTTCTGTGGCAATCTGCCGCCAGGGCAGATACAGGTCCGTGGTATCAGGGATCGCCAAGGATCGCCAAGGATCAGACCCGTATTCGCCGCCACTTTTCAACGGCCCGTTCCGTGACAGGTATCCGATGATCATCATCTCTATTATCAAAAGGATACAATCACAGTCAGGTCCGGATAGGGTATACGATCCCAAGACGCTTTAAACACAAAAGATCCGCCCGGGATTATCACATTCAATCGACTATCGCTCGCATTCGAACTGGAATACACTTATAATATTTTGGTAAATAATTCATTATGGATAGACTAACTGTCATTTCCCGGCAGTTGTTACGTGATCCCGGGTGTGTACTGTACTTCGCGCCACGGCAAGCCGGAAAGACGACCATCCCGCTGGTTGGTTCGGCAGCCTCAGTAAGTGAAGACCTGGCTACAAACAGCTGTGGCTTGATATAGCCCTTGGATCATCCAGACGCATTTTCTTGGTGACGCCCTCAACAAGGTGAGCAACAAGTGCTAATCGCTGGTAGTGACTCTGAGCAGCAGTAGATACTGGTTCAGTTCGCCGTGATGACCCCCGTACTTATACCCTGTCAGCAACGATCGAACGATTGTTCGCCCATCTGAGCCAAGCCATAGCGTCGTCAGGCGTTTCAACACCGCGGGTCGCCAACGCTTCGCGGTTTTTATCGAGAGGTCCGCGCCATGTCTTTTCGCAAGGTCTTGCGCCGCGCCGGGGGGCGCCTCAACGAGATCAACTGGAAGAACGCCCTGCGGGACTACGCGCTGATCGTGGTCGGCGCGGCTATTGGCAGCTTCGGTCTGGTGGCCTTCCTGGTGCCCTTCAAGATCGCCCCCGGCGGTATCGGCGGTCTGGCCACCGCCCTGCACCACCTGCTGGGCTTCCCCGTGGGTGTGACCATGCTGGCCTTCAACGTGCCGCTGTTCCTGGTGGGAATCCGCTTCCTCGGCGGCGGTTTCGGGGTGCGCACCGTGGTGGGTATGGTCCTCTACTCCGTCTTCACCGACCTGCTCGACTTGGTGGTCAACCTGGGGCCGCTGACAACGGACAAGCTGATGGCGGCGGTCTACGGCGCGGTGCTCCTGGGACTGGGGTTGGGGCTGGTCTTCCGCGGCGGAGGCTCCACCGGCGGCACCGATATCCCGGCCCGGGTGCTCTCGCGTTACACCGGCCTCTCCACCGGGATCAGCTTCTTGTTCTTCGACGCGGCGATCATCTTCTTCGCCGGCTTCGTCTTCGAGAGCCTGGACCTGGTGCTCTACGGCTTCGGCGCCCTTTTCGTCTCGATCAAGGTCATCGACGTGGTGCTCGAGGGCTTCGGTTACGCCCGGGCGGCGCTGATCGTCACCGAGGTACCCGACATCGTCTATTATCAGATCATGGCCGGGCTCAACCGCGGCGCCACCCGCCTCCCCGCCGAGGGGATGTACACCGGCGAGGGAAAGTCGCTGATCTACTGCGTGGTCGGACGGCGCGAGGTCCAGCGTCTGAAGAAGCTGGTCCGCGCCGCCGATCCCCAGGCCTTCATGACCATCACCGACGTCCACGAGGTCCTGGGCTACGGCTTCCGTCATCGGGGTTCGGCCTGAGCGCCCTTGTCAGCGCCGCCACCGCCGGTTTACAATCGCACCGATAAGATCGACCGTAACCGGTAACCCCGAGGGAAGCCATGCTCGAGCTAGACCCCCGCCGCCTGATCCAGACCCACTTCGGCTGTCGTCCCGACGACCTGGCCCGCACCGTCGTGCTGAGCACCCACTGGCCCCTGGAGAGTTTCGCCAAACTCTGGGACGACGAGCCCGAGGAGCACAACGGCTGGTTTGCCGCCGTCACCGGTCGCTACGGCGGTCGCGAGTTGACCGTCGTGCTGACCCACAACGGCGCCTGCCGCGTGGGGCAGGCGATGCTGACCCTGATCACCGGCGGAGCCGAGCGCTTCCTGCTCATCGGCCGCTCCAGCGGACTCTACGACGAAATGCGCCTGGGCGACGTCGCCGTAGTCCGTACCAGCATCTGCGGCGAGGGCTACAGCCGCTACCACGGCGCCGATCACTTCCTAGACGACCCCTTCGGCTGGCGCGTCACCATCGACGAGAGCCTGGTCCTGCAACTCGAAGCCCGGCTGAAGGAGCGCACGGGGGAACTCGACGTCGACGTCCACAGCGTGCGGACCTTCAGCGCCGACTCGATGCTGGCCCAGGACCGCGAACTGGGCGAGTACGTGCGGATCAAGGGCGGACACATCATCGACGGTGAGACCAGCGCCGCCTTCGCCACCGCGCGGATTCACCAGGTGCTCGCCGCCTCGCTGCAGTGCGTGATCGCCCTGCCCCTGGCCGACAAGCCACTCTTCGGCGCCTTCGGCGGAGAGGACTCCCGTCGTATCGAGAAGACCCACCTGAAGATGTCCACCCTGGCCCTCGACGCCGCCACCGTCCTCGACGCCTACGAGCCTGACTGACCCTCGACACACGAGATAGCCAAACGGAGAACCCTCGTGTTCTCCGTTTGGCGCAGCGGACCGAAGCGTTGCTCGTTGTTCCGGCGACCGGCTTTGGCACGTTTCTTGCTATCCCGCCGCCGGCGCGACGGCCCGGAACGGTGGCGTAGCGGTCGGCGATCCGTCGAGACCTGGCGACGGCTTTGCAAGAAACGTGCCAAAGCCGGTCGCCGGGCGTATCGCCGCTGGCTCGCGGGGTTGGTGCGCGCTCAGTCCTCGCTGACGCGGTGCACGTCGGCGCCCAGGGCTTGGAGCTTGAGTTCCATTCCCTCGTAGCCCCGGTCCAGGTGGTAGACACGCAGGACCTGGGTCTCGCCTTGGGCGGCCAGTCCGGCCAGGACCAGGGCGGCGGAAGCCCGCAGGTCGGTGGCCATCACGTGGGCGCCCTGGAGACCGGCCACGCCGTGGACGATCGCCGTGGCGGTGTCGCGGGTGATCAGGGCGCCCAGACGAACCAACTCGGGCACGTGCATGAAGCGGTCCGGGTAGATGCTCTCGGTGAAGACGCTGATCCCCGGGGCCAGGCAGCACATGGCCATCAGTTGGGCCTGCATGTCGGTGGGGAAGCCGGGCCAGGGGGCGGTGCGGGCCTCGACGGGTCGCAGGCCGTCGGTTCCGTCGACGGACAGGCGGCCGTCGTCCAGCTCCTGGAGGCGGATACCGGCTTGGGAGAACACGGCGTTGATGGGTTGCATCATCGCCGTGGGGCAGCTCTCGAGCACGATGCGCGAGCGGGTGATCCCGGCGGCGGCGATGTAGGTTCCGGCCTCGATGGTGTCGCTCATCACCGGGTAATCGACGCCGTGAAGGGAGGCGACGCCGTGGATGGTCAGGGTGGATTCGCCGATGCCCTCGATGCGCGCCCCCATGGCGTTGAGCAGGTTGCAGAGGTCGGCGGTCTCCGGCTCGCGGGCGGCGCCCTCGATCGTCGTGACGCCCTCGGCCAGGACGGCGGCCATCAGCACGTTGGCGGTGGCGCCTCGGGAGGGGCCGTTGGCGCCCAGCAGGTTGATTCTGGCTCCACGGAGCTTTTCGGCCCGGGCGACGATGTAGCCGTGTTCGACGTCGATCACGGCCCCCAGGGCGGCCAGGCCCTTGAGGTGCAGATCGACGGGCCGGGTGCCGATGGCGCAGCCGCCGGGCAGGGAGACCCGGGCCTTGCCCAGCCGGGCCAGCAGCGGGCCCAGGACGTTGACGCTGGCCCGCATCTTGCGCACCAGCTCGTAGGGCGCGGTCTCGGAGATCCCGCCGGTGGCGTCCAGGCTGACGGTGTGCTCGTCGCTCCAGCTCGACTCCACGCCCAGCACGCCGAGGACCTCGAGCATGGTGAAGACGTCGCGCAGTCGGGGGATGTTGTCCAGAACGAGGGGTTTGTCATGGGCGAGGATGGCGGCGGCGTACATGGGCAGCGAGGCGTTCTTTGAGCCGGAGATGCGGATCGAGCCCTCGAGGGCGGCCGGCCCCTGGATGACGAACTTGTCCATGGATGGTCCTTGGGGTGGAGGCGTCGGTTGCCTTGCCGGTCAAAGCGTTTCGCTATCGGTTAGGCGATGAGGTCGACAATCGAGTCTAGGCTATCGAGTCTCAGCTTTATAGTCAAAGATACCACAGCCCCGGCCGCTGCGTCAGCCCGGCGTCACTCGGCGACAGCGGCCTTGTTACCGACTTCGAGTTGGGCTACAATAACTAATCTGCCAACTTGGACAGCTTCAGCCTTGCGCCCTGGGCTTGACGGCGATTACACGGCTTCTGACATGGTTCTGACACAGTGAAGTGCCTGGGGTCGCGTCTGCAACAGCTCCCGAGAGCCGGGCCGGCGGCTTGAAGCAAGGACCGGATCAACCCCGGTGACCGGCTGTGTTTGAAATCCCTTTCGGTATCGTGGAATGTGTTCGGACCAAAGCAGGCAGATTGGGAGTGGGTTGCCGGGTTGTGATTCACTTCCCTGAAAAGCACATTTTCAGATCAAGCATTCATTTTGTGTGACCTTGTTATATGTTATTACTGGACTTAGACACACGCAACACGCTGATGGTAGGATCTGCTAACGTCAGTTGATTGCCGCCACTTCAACTGACGGTTTAATCAAAGGGATCATCATCTGAAACCGAACCGATGTTGAAAACTCAACAGAGCGGCATTTGGAATAGTAGTGCCGACTACCAACTAAGGAGAGGCTTCAGCTCGACGAGCAAAGAGTTGTCATACCTGCTAAGTCAACTATTTAAAAACAGTTAGCCTCATTATGAACGGGAAGCCTACGGCACATAAGTGGAGTCGCGCCTTCCCGAGTCTCAGCGTCCTCTTAGTCCTCTTGGTAGTGCCCTCATGGGGGCAGGTCTGGTTTGCTGCCACCAGGTCGGCCACGGATCATGACAACTCACGCAGCTATAAAGCATAGAATAACAAGCTATTAGCAATACATGTCTGTTCAGGCGCTTGTGATAAACCCTTAGGCTTCATACACGATCCCGGACCAGCTCACCACAACTCGAAACTACGCCCCCTTTGATAAAGCGGCTGAGACGTGGCCATGTTGAATCAAGTTCAGGCCGCAACCTTATCTCAACGGTGCTCACTCATTATATCTGCATATTAATAGCCTGTTTAGGATCGAAGCATCATCATCGAAGCCAACGGCTTCAGGCAGTTTTTCGTGTGTAGTTGCATCGCAACGGGCACCCAAAGAATGTGTCAATCCACTTACCTGCCACAAGCAACTCGCTCGATGTACGCTCCTGCTATAAACAAACTGCTTTTATCAATATGTTATCCAGTAATACTATGGTCCCTTGCCAATAACTGATTCCGAAAAAAACTGAGAGTCGGCATTGGTTATCTCAGCAGGTTACAATCATGATTCGGTCCGGACAACTTATGCGATCCTTCCATTTATTAAACGATACTGGAAGCGCGGGAAGGCGTCGGTTCTGTCCGGCAGGCTGGAAACCGAGACCGACGGTCAGGCTTAACGCAGGTCTTGATGGAGTCTGCGGTTGAACGCGGCCAGCGGCTGCTTCTCTCCACTGATTCCACGATAGAAACCTAGCCCGCTCCCGCTTCCCTGCCGCTCCCTGTAACAGGTACAGCAAGCTTCTTGCGACGCCCCCACTCCGGTATCGCGCCGCCAGCGGTGACAGCCGCCTCAATCAATCAACACCACAAACCCCCCGAAAACGATGGTCAAGCGCAACTGGCTGCCCAGCCCCGACGCCCGCCGGCGTCGCTACCACTACAAGGTCCTCTTCGTCTCCTGGTCAGACGCCGCCCGGGGACAGTTGGCCGAGGCCCTTTTGCGCCACGTCTCCTCCGGTACCTTCGGCTCTTTCAGCGCCGGAGTCGAGCCCGCCGACGAGATCCATCCCCTGAGCTACGTCGTGCTCAGCGAGATCGGCGTCGCCTTTGGAAACCAGCGGCCCAAATCCACCCTCGAGGTCGCCGGTGAGGGCTTTGACCTGGTCATCGTGCTGGGTGACGACGTTCGCGCGGTCCTGCCCCGCTGGGCCGGCTCGGCCACCATCTGCTGGAGCTACCCCGCCCCCGGCGAGGTGCCCGAGGACTACGGCGAGCGGCTCAAGGGTTTTCGCCGCCTGCGCGACGACCTCCACGAGCGTATCACAACCCTTTTCAAGACCCCCGTCGAACAGATCGGCAATAAGGCCCTCGAACTCTCGCGACGGCGCTTCACCAGTCCTTGACTACCCCGGTCCGCCCCGGTAGAATCCAACCCCCGCGCCCGCCGTCGGGCGTTTTCTGCAAGCGGACGAAGGGTGGGTGTTGGTGGAGGTGGTTGCGCGGCGTGACCAGCCAAGGCGGCAACAGCCGCTGATGAGAGCTGACGAGGCGGGGTCTTTTCGGGACGCCGCCTGACCGGCGGTTACAAGGCGGACTCCTGAACGTTTTACCGAGGTGTTCTTGCGGCTACGAGCGCTCAGAGTCGGTGGCGTTGGTGGATACGATCCGCCGCCGGCTCGACCAACCTCTTAGCAAATTTGTCATATTGCCGCTAATCCCCGTATTGAATCAGGGCGGTGCTATCAGCTTTACCCAACCTCCCACGCCTTTTCTACGGCCGCTCACCACCGCTCACTCAACCGGGAGTCGAAGGCTTTACAGCAACCAGCTCCAACCGCATCCACAAAGATACCGGACTAACAAACAGCAAACAAAGCCTACAGCGGTAGCAAACAGACGAGAAAGGAGGCAGCGTGGAAGTCCTGATCAGCGAGATCGCCGAGCAGGTGGGCCGCAGCGTCACCATCAAGGGCTGGGTCCATAATAAGCGGCAGAGCTCCAAGAAGCTGCTTTTTTTGCAGTTGCGCGACGGCAGCGGCACCATCCAGGGGGTGGTGGCCCTCAACGATATCGGCGAGGCGGGCTTCGACGCCGCCGCCGCCGCGACCCTGGAGTGCTCCTGCGAGGTCGACGGCCTGGTACGCGCCGACGAGCGCGCCCCCTCGGGTTTCGAGCTCACCGTGACCGGGTTCCGCCTGGTCGGCCCCAGCCCCGACGACTATCCGCTACAGCAACGGGGCAAGGGCGAGGAGGCACACGGCGCCGACTTCCTGCTCAACCATCGACACCTCTGGTTGCGCACGCCGCGCCAGCGGGCGATCATGCGCCTGCGCGACCGCACCGTTTTCTATCTGCGCAGCTTCTTCGACTCCCGCGGCTTCACCCTCATCGACTCGCCCATCCTGACGGCCAACGCCTGCGAGGGCACCAGCACGCTGTTCGAGGTAGACTACTTCGGCCGCCCGGCCTACCTCTCCCAGTCGGGCCAGCTCTACGTCGAGCCGGCTTGCCAGGCCCTGCGCAAGGTCTACTGCTTCGGCCCAAGTTTTAGAGCGGAAAAATCCTTCACCCGTAAGCACCTGACCGAGTTCTGGATGCTCGAACCCGAAGTGGCCTTCCTCTCACAGAACGGCAACCTGGGTCTCCAGGAGGCGATGCTGAAATACGTGGTTAAGAAGGTGCTGGAGAATGACGCCGGGCTGATCGCCGACATCCATGACAAGCGGGGCCTGGACTTCGCCGCCGACGAGGAGAGCGCCGAGGAGGTCCTGGCCAGATTGGTCAAGGCCGGCGACGAAGCCTTCGTTCGCCTGACCTACGACGAGGCCCTGGAGGTTCTGGCGAAAAACGACGAACCGCTGGAGTGGGGCGATGATTTCGGCGCGCCCCACGAGAGCGCCCTGGTGCGAGACTTCGATGTGCCGGTCTTCGTCGAGCGTTGGCCGGCTCAAGCCAAAGCCTTCTACATGGAGCCCGACCCCGCCGACGAGCGCTACGTCCTCTGCGACGACCTGATCGCCACCGCCGGCTACGGCGAGCTGATCGGCGGCAGCATCCGCATCCACGACATCGAGCTGCTCAAACAACGCATCGCCGAGCACAAGCTGGACCTGGCCGACTTCCAGTGGTACCTGGATGTGCGGCGCTACGGCAGCGTGCCCCACGGCGGTTTCGGGCTGGGTCTGGAGCGCCTGGTCCAGTGGTTGGGCGGGGTGCGGCACATCCGCGAGGTGATCCCCTTCCCGCGGACGATCAAGCGCCTGGAGCCTTAGTCTCGGATGATGATGGATCGAAGCGCGGCGCGGGTCTCCAACCCGCGCCGTTTTTGTATCACTACAGGTTATCCAGGAAACGATCGGATCATCAGCCCCGATCATAACTGCTGAGATACAATAGGGATTGGCATCAAGGATCATGTTCTGACCAAATCAGGCTGATTGGGAGCGGCTTGCCGGGTCGTTCTTCACTTAGCTGAAATACAAGTTTTTGAACAATCGTTCATATGGCATTCCATTAGGCATCATAGAACGTGTTCGGACCAAATCAGGCTGATTGAGAACGACCTGCCGGGCCGTTGTTGACTACCTGAAATACGCCTTCTAGCAGCAAGCGTTCATTTTGTATGCCTTTAATGCATGATATTATGACACTTAGGCTTCCGTATCAATCTGCTTCCAGAGTAGATACAGGTCCGCTGCTATCTAGGTTCACCAAGGATCAGACCCGAGTAATTTGCCACTTATTGACTGCCCGTTTTATGACAGGTATCATTCATGTATCACCTCTATTATCAACAGTATACAATCACAAATAGGTCCGGATAGGGTATACGATCCCTTGGGATTATTAATCGTATCTGAACCGACTCATCCTGCTAACAAACCGTCATTCAACGCTTTATCGCTCATCGTCGCCGCCATTACCAGACCGTTGCATTGTCATACCAACGCATGACGGCGATGCACCTGGCTTTGCCTTGAGTTCCGCTGGAAGCCCGCGGCTGTTGGTTCCGCTCAGGATTCAACCAGGCTGTGGGTGAAGGATCTGCTGACGACGCTCCATTGACTGCTTTATTAGTTGCGAACGTTATCCGTCTTCGCTGGTTGACGCCCCGCTGCGGATAATATCCAAGCGTCATTCTCGAGGTGGCTTTTCTGGGTTGCGAATGTGTTGTTCATCTTCTGTGATGATCCCATACAATATACAACTCCCGCAGATGGATAAGTGCGAAGTGCCTTGAATATATGTAGTTCCCGCCTCCTGACCATTTGCGGCTTTGAGGATGAACAAGGGGCTTTGAATCCTCAGTAAAACACCCGTATCACTAATCTCTTGGACTAATCTCTTGGGTTGATGAAAAACGGCGGGGCATAAAGACCCCGCCCTACAGTTATGGCGACAAGCGGCGTTGGTGAACCCCGTTCTACAGGGACATCAGGCGGCCCAGCCGGGTAATCGGTGACAAACACGGCCCGGCGACGTATGATAAGATGGAGACACTTCCGGCCGGACCGGGGGTAGCCCCTCGGCCGAACCGACGTCACGGGAGACCGCCATGGCCCGATCCGACGACAAGCTCCGCCTGCGTCTCGACGAGACCCGCCGCCTGCTCGAGGCGGCCCGGGACCTCACCGGCAAGCTGGACCTCAAGGAGCTGCTGGTCCAGTTTTCCCGCCACGCCGCCGCGGCGGTGGACGCCGAGAGCGCCGAGATCTATTTCACTCCGGCGGCCTACGACGGCCTCTGGGGCGCCGCCGGGGTGGGACGGCAACTCGTCCTCGATGGAGACCGCCTGGCCTATCTGAGTCCGGTGCTCGAAGAGGGAGAGGCGCTGACCTTCTACCGCTCAAGCGCCGCGGCGGAAGAGCGCCGGCTCTTCGACGAGACGGGATTCCAGCCGCGCAACGCCCTCTGCCTGCCGCTGACCGGAGGTCTGGGGCGGGTCTTCGGTGTGCTGGCCGTGTTCAACAAGCGCAAAAGCCGCTTCACCAAGCACGACGCCGCCCTCTCGGCCCGCCTGGTCGAGTACGGCGCGGTGAGCCTGGAGACCTCGGCTCGCCATCGGCAGAACGAGGCCCTGATCCGCAACCAGCGCCGCCTGCTCGAGGTCGGCCGGGCGCTCTACGGCGAGCGCGACCTGCGCAGCCTGCTCAAGCTGGCCGCCCGGGTGACCAGCGAGGTGATGGACGCCGAGCGCACCACGGTTTTCCTGCTCGACGAGCAGAGCGACGAGCTGTGGAGCATAGTCGCCGAGGGGATGGCCGAGAAAACCATCCGCCTGCCCGCCGCCGCCGGAATCGCCGGCTACGTAGCCTCCTCCGGCGAGCTGGTCAACATCCCCGACGCCTACGCCGACCCGCGCTTCAACCCCGAGGTCGACCGCGAGACCGGCTACCGCACCCGCAACATGCTGGTGATGCCGATGCGCTCGCGGCAGGGCCGGGTGCTCGGTGTCATCCAGGTGCTCAACAAGCGTCGCGGCCTGTTCAACTTCGACGACGAGGAGCAGTTGCGGGTGATGACCGGCCTGATCGGAGTGGCCGTGGCCAACGCCCTGATGAGCCGGGAGAACGAGAAGCTGCTCCATCGGCAGAGCGTGCTGCTCGAGGCCGGCCAGGCCATCGGGCGCATCATGCCCATCGGCGAGCTGTTGACCATCCTGGCCAAGCTGGCCACCGACATCCTCGAGGCCGACCGCTCGACGGTCTTCGTCCTCGACGCCGACACCAACGAGCTGTGGAGCATGGTCGCCGAGGGCGCCACGGAGATCCGCTTCCCCGCCGACAAGGGCATCGCCGGCGCCGTTGTCGCCGAGGACCGCCCGCTCAACATCCCCGACGCCTACGACGACCCCCGCTTCAACCGGGCCATCGACAGGCGGACCGGCTATCGCACCAAGTCGATCCTGGCTCTGCCGCTGCACGACAAGTCCGGCCGGGTAATGGGTGTCTTCCAGGTGCTCAACAAGCGCCCCCCGGGCGGCCGGCTGGAGGACAGCGAACCCTTTACCGCCGACGACGAGCAACTGCTGGGCATCCTGGCCGCCCAGGCCGCCGTCTCCATCGAGAACAACCTGCTCTACGACCAGCGCCGCGAGATGTTCCTCTCCTTCACCGAGACCCTCTCCCGAGCCGTCGACGCCAAAGACAAGATCACCGGCGACCACATCCTCAACGTCACCCGCTATACCGTGATCATCGGTCGCGAGATGGGACTGGACGACGGCGAACTGGAGGCCCTGCGCGTGGCCGCCCTGCTCCACGACGTCGGCAAGATCGGCGTGCGCGACCGCATCCTCTGCAAGGCCGGGCGCTTCACCCCCGAAGAGTACGAGGAGATGAAGAGCCACGTGGTGATCAGCAAGCAACTGCTCCGGCGCATTCGCTTCGAGCGCGGGCTGCGCGACGTCCCCGACGTCGCCGGGGCGCACCACGAGAAACTCGACGGTTCCGGCTACCCCGACGGCCTGCGCGGCGAGGAGATCCCCGCCGGCGCCCGGATGATGATGGTCGCCGACATCTTCGACGCCCTCACCCAGCGCCGCCACTACAAGGAACCTCTAGCTCCCGAGGAAGCCTTCAGCATCCTGCGCCGCGAGGTCGAGGCCGGCAAGCTGGACGGCCGCTGCGTCGAGGCGCTCTTCGCCGTCTGGAACCGCGGCGAGCTGGAGATACCCACAGACACCCGCAGCGCCGAGCCGCTGTTCTAGCGGGTTCCCTGTTAGAAACGTGTTTATTAGAATCATAACTAGTGTCATTTGACTTTAAGGAGGAGAAATTGATAAAAAGCTTGAATTCACCTAGTAGGTGATTCAAGCTAATAACAATGACTATACTAAATGTTTAGTAATCGCTAAAATAACTGAATATATAACCCTCAATCCCACCTTGTGTAACCACCTTAATCCAGGGTGCATTGTGATTAGCTCTATAGTCCATCGGTCCCTCATCAACGAACCATACTCTTTGGCCTGTTCTCAGTTTATCAACAACTTCAGAATCAATATTAGGAGCGTCACGTAAATTCAACGGACCAGACCATATCGTTAAGTACGACGTTTCGGGATAGTCAGCCCTGCCGTATAGCTTTGGCTCAGTTTGTTCGGACAAGAGCCACGCTGGTTGAACGCCCCCTTCTTCTGTAAGTTGTATTACATTATTTCCGTTTGCATCAGAAATAAATATATTTATCTTACCTATATTTAATTCGTCAGGAGAACTGACTGAAGCAAAATCTTCAAGAGTTAAGTTTGACATATCAGGGTAACGGCTAAATGCAATGCGTCTACCGTCTGGGCTCCAAGCCGGTTGCATGGCTCTAGGTAAGAACAAATATGAGCTGTTATTACCATTAGAGTCGGTAACTTCCAAACCGTTATTAACACCATAAACAATATTGTTCTCAATGCTCCAGGATGGGTAACTACCATCTGATGATATTCTCCTAAGACTGTCTCCATCTGTATTGACAGTATATACTTCACCTTCCAATCCGTTATGATAGGATACAAATACTAACTTCTGGTCATCTGGACTCCAAGATGGAGAATGTGATTTAGAAGGGGAAGGTACATATATATTCGTCCCTTCTTCTAGAGTGTAAATGTATATACCTCCATTATATGAGTATGCTATCCTTTTTCCGTCCCAACTCCACTCTGGTTCTTCACCTTGTGTTATATATTGCTGATTAGTACCGTCTGGACTCATGGTGTAAATCTTCCCATTTCTCACATATACTATTAGCTCACCGTCTGCCCTACAGTGAGGAGAGCCTCCACCATTTGTCGTAAGACGCTCATCGTTAAATCCAGTTGGATCTATTACATACAAATTATGTTCGCCTGTTCGATTGGATGAAAATAGTATTCGGTAGATAAATAAACGCCATATTTCATTATCTATAACCCAACTAGTTTTGGAAACATCATTATCATTAATTTGTTTTAATTCCAACTCTTGTATAAAATAACCATCATCTATAATTTGTTTAGTGTCTTGTGCGAAAGAGACAGACACTGTATTTTTGTCAATATCCTTAATGCTATAAGTATTTATAGTCCATCCATATTTTTCAATTCTATTTATCAAATTAAAAATTATGTTTGGGTCTTGTATCATATTTTCAAGAACTTCGTAATTGCTACTGTTAACTGCACTACTAAATTCTTCCAATAGCTTTTCCGGAGTGCTGTAAAATATATTTTCAATCGTTCCATCAACTATAGTTTCTGTATCTGACTTGTCGTTGTTGTCACAGCTACCGGAAACGAGGAACAATGCAAAACCAAGCACGCAAGCGAGTTGCTTTTTCATGATGCGCTACTCCGTATAAAGGGTAAAGTCAAAATGGGTACCTTTTTTCTAATCTAGAAAAGATATTTCTACTATAGCATTGTAAAATCTTAATGTCAAGAGTAAGGTGACGGTTATAGAGCACACGTTGATGTTATAGGCACCGCAACCAGCTTGATAATCTGTTAAGAACACAGCATAATCGTTGAAAGAGATTTCGTTGTTTACTGGCCTGCGAACTGACGACTTGACATGGAGAGGTACCTAGCCCCATGCAATGGTTCGAGATCATCATCTCCATCCCCGTGCTGTTGTTCAGCCTCTCCTTCCACGAGGCGGCCCACGCCTGGATGGCCGACCGCCGCGGCGACGACACCGCCCGCCTGGCCGGTCGGCTGACGCTGAACCCGATCCCGCACATCGATCTCTTCGGCACGATCCTGCTGCCGGCGCTGCTGATCATCAGCCAGGCCGGGTTCATCATCGGGGCGGCCAAGCCCGTGCCCGTGGACGTGCGCAACCTGCGAGATCCCAAGTGGGACCGCCTCTACGTCAGCCTGGTCGGTCCGGGATCTAACATCATTCTGGCGCTGATCTTCACCCTGGCGCTCCAGGCGGCCTACCTCTTCGGCGTCGACCCCTGGTCCTACGGGCAGATGAACGCCTCGGGGATCTTCCTGACGCTGCTGCACTTCGGCGTGCTGTTGAACCTGATCCTGGCCGGTTTCAACATCCTGCCCGTGCCGCCACTGGACGGCTCGAGCATCCTGTTGACCTTCCTGCCGCCCCGGGCGGCGATGTTCGTGGCGCGCTACAGCCAGTTCGGTTTCCTGCTGATCATCCTGTTGATCTTCACCGGCGTGCTGCGGCCCTACTTCAACATCTTCTACTGGCTCTACGCCTATCTGAGCACGCCCTTCTTCTGATGCCGCGCCGGATGACGCCGGCGCGCCGGCTATCGTATAATGCTCCGTCGTCGAGTCCGGGCGCTCGGTTCCGATCCAGCGCCGACTCCTCAGCTTGTCGTCGGGCTCAATGGGTGCTCGGCGGAGCGTGGGGTTGATAGCAACCCGGATCGACCGCTTCTACTCCAGGCCCGGATCCGCGACAACCACCCCAACCCGGACCCCTTTCACCGATGACCACTGCCAAACGCGTCTCCCGCTTCTCCGCCGTGGCGGCCCTTTTCGTCGTCTCCGGCGCCGCCGGTTTGATCTACGAGGTTGTCTGGCTGCGCCGGATGTCCTTCGTCTTCGGTGCCACCAGTCAGGCCACAGCAACGGTGTTGGCGGCCTTCATGGGCGGCCTGGCCCTGGGAAGCTGGCTGCTGGGACGCTGGGGCGACCGCGTCCGGCGACCCCTGCGCCTGTTCTCCCTGCTCCAGGGCGGCGTCGCCGTACTGGGCCTGGCCGTGCCGCTGCTGCTGGCCCTGGTCGAGCAGATCTACGTTCCGCTCTATAACGCCACCGGCGGCGGCGGGGCGCTGTTCGTCGTCGTGCGCGGACTGCTGGCCCTGCTGGTGCTGGTACTGCCAACGACGCTGATGGGCGCCACGCTGCCCGTGCTGGCCCGTCACGTTTCCTCGAAACCCGAAACCATCGGCCGCCGGGTAGGGCTGCTCTACGGCCTCAACACCGCCGGCGCGGTTGTCGGCACCTTCCTGGCCGGTTTTCTGCTTATCGAGAAGCTGGGCCTCTGGGGAGCCACCTACCTGGCCGCCGGGCTGAACCTGCTGGCCGGCGTCCTGGCCTACCTCTTGAGTCGGGGGCAGGGGGCGCTCATCGAACCGGAGCGCACCCCCGCGCCCGAGAAACCGAACCGGGCGCGGCTGCTGCTCTGGCTCTACGCCCTGAGCGGGTTGGCCGCCCTGGGGATGGAGCTGGTCTGGACCCGGACGCTGATCCTCTGGTTCTCCAACATTACCTACACCTTCTCGGCGATGTTGGGTATTTATCTGATCGGCCTGGCGATCGGCGGCCTGATCGGCTCCCGTCTGGTCAAGCGCCTGAAGCGTCCCGCGACGGCCTTCGCCTGGCTCGAGGCCGGGGTCGGTTTCACCGCCCTGCTCTCCACCGGGCTGGTCCTCAACTGGCCCCGGGCGATGGGCAACCTCAGCCAGGCCGTCGTCGGCGGCCTGAACGACTGGGGTTCACTGGTGGGCAGCTCCCTGGTGCTGACCCTGATCGTGATGATCCTGCCCACGCTGCTTCTGGGGATGCTCTTCCCCGTGGTGATCAAACTCTACGCCCGCGAGGTCGGCCGGGTCGGCGAGCGCGTCGGCGAGGTCTACGCCGCCAACGGTCTGGGGACCATCCTGGGCAGCCTGCTGACCGGTTTCGTCCTGGTGCCGTTGATCGGCTTCCAGTGGAGCCTCTTCCTGTTGGCCGGGATCAGCATCACCATCGCCGCCGTTGCCTTCCGGCGCTACGTCGAGAAGAAGACGCGCCGCCTGGTCGGCCTGATCGTCTGCGGCGCAGCCCTGGTATTCGGCCTGCTCTGGCTGCCCTTCGACAAGCTCGGCGCCAATTTCCTCCAGGACGGCGAGGTCTTGCTGGACTACGCCGAGACCGCCTCCGGCGTCATCGAGGTCCGCGAGCGCCCCGAGCAGGTCGGCACCGCCGGACTGCCTACCCGGACCTTGCTCATCGACGGCAACCAGGCCACCTACACCGCCGTGGCCGATATGCGCAAGAACCGCCTGCTGGCCCACCTGCCCATGCTGGTCCACCCGCACCCCGAGGACGTGCTGGTGATCTGCTTCGGTTCGGGCTCGACCTTCGGCTCCCTGGCCCTCCACGAAAGCGTCCGCTGTGTTGACTGTGTCGAAATCGCCCCCGGCGTGATCGAGATGGCGCCCTACTTCAGCGCTTTCAACCTCGATGTTCTCGAGGACCCCCGGGCCCGAGTGATCATCGACGACGGCCGCAATTACCTGCTCTGCACCGATCGCGACTACGACGTCATCACCGCGGAGCCGATGCATCCGGCCCTGGCCGGCGTGGTCAACCTCTATACCGTCGAGTACTACGAGCTCTGCTCCCAGGCGCTCAAGCCCGGCGGCATCTTTACCCAGTGGATCCCCCTCTACCAGGTGCCCGTGGCCGACATGCGGGCCATGGCCGCCAGCTTCGCCCAGGTCTTCCCCCACATCCAGCTCTGGGTCACCGGCGACGACGCCGTGCTGCTGGGTTCCAACGAGCCGCTGAACCTGGACATCGAGCGCTTCCGAATGGCCGCGGCCGACCGGGACATCACCGCCACCCTGACCGAGGTCGGGGTGCCTGGCCCGCTGGCCCTCTACCAGACCCTGGCCCTCGAAAACGACAGCTTCCGCGACTACGTCGAGGGTATCGAGCCGGTCACCGACGACCACCCCTTCGTCGAATACACCCTGCCGCGCGGCTTCCGCACCGCCCAGACAATCCGTCCCAACCTCGAGGTCATCAGCCGCTACATCTCACCCGACGGGGACGATGGGGCCGAGTAGGCCGCGACCGGCGTCTCGACAATTTGAATCACCCACACCGCACCACCCGGCGTTGGCACGTTTCTTGCTATCACGCGCGCCCGCCGTCGCGCGATCGTGTCCGCTGGTTGCTCGAAGGGGCACGGGCGCCCGGGCGTCAATGCAAGAAACGTGCCAACGCCCGCCCCGGCGCTAATTGAGCGGTTGATTTTTCCCGGGGCGGAGACGCCGGTCGCTGGAACGAAGGTAGTTGTCGGAGTCACACGTTACAGTGGTTCGTTTTCGAAGCCGCCAAGGGTCTGTCTGGTGTCAGCGAGGGTATAGCATTCTAACCGGCCGGCATGTCCGGCGGGTTGGAATATAAGTCGATAGTTCCTTGACGTCATGTGCCGACTTATTCAAGTGCCCCGTAAACCGGCTGGAGACGTTAGATAAGGTGCATGGCGTCATGGAGCGTTTTCGGACCAGCTTAGGCTGTATGAAGGGACTTATCAGCCAAGGACAATCCGCCGTAAGGTGTGGATTGAAGAATGCTGGTGGCGGAATTATCTCGGATTGTGCTTGCTTTACCATCACTAAAACTACCTGTTCCAGACAGATACTTGTAGCAGATCGTGTTAATCATCAGCATGTCATGAAAATGCTACAGACCTAACAGGCTCTGCACTGCCAAGGTGTTTGGCATCACACACGATCCCGAACCAGTCAACTCCAACTCGAAACTCCGCCCCCCTTCGAAACAGTGGCCGTGACTTGGTTAAGCTAAATCAAGTTTAGGCTGCAACCTTAATCCCTCGGTGCCGACTCATTATATATGCATGTTAATAGGCCACTTATGTTCGTAGCATCGTCATCGAGGCCAATCATCGAGGCCAAGGGCGTCAAGCAGTTTTTTATTGTAGTGATGTCGCTATGGGCGCCTGAAGAATATGGCAATCCACATACTTGCCACAAGCAGCTCGCTCGATTTGCACAGCTGATTGCATTCTAACTGCTTTTATCTAAAGGTTATCCTGTAATACAAAATCCGCTGCCGCTAGGTGATTCCTTAGCAAGAACACTTTATTCGATTTCTACACCACGAACACACTAGAACGTCCCGGGCGTCGTGGGATAACCGACGGACAGACATGACCGATGAAAAATGCCCCCGCTGCGGTGGTGAGGGCTGGCTTAGAATCGTCGACGAGGCCGGGCGCGATGTCGTGCGTCCGTGTCCGTGCAGGATGAACAGGCGTCGTGCGGGTCTACTGGCCGCCTCACGCATCCCGCCGCGCTACGAGCACTGCACCCTGGACAACTACATCGCCCAGTCGCCGACCCAGAAACGGGCGATGCGGGCCAGCCGAAGCTTCATCGACGAGTTCCCCCACCTGGAGGCCGGGCTGCTATACAGCGGCCCCTGCGGGGTCGGCAAGACGCACCTGGCCGTGGGCGTACTGCGCGAGGTCGCCGCCGAGAAAGGCTATAGCTGCCTGTTCGCCGACTCTCGCGAACTGATCGGCGAGATCCGGCGCAGCTTCGACGACGGCTCGCCCATCGACCACCGTTCGCTCATCGATCGCGTGCTCAGCGTCGACCTGCTGCTCCTCGACGACCTGGGCGCCTACCACCTCACCAGTTGGGTCCTGGACACCTTCGGCGACATTATCACCCGGCGCTTCAACGCGCGACGCCACCTGCTGATTACCACCAACTACCCGGATCAGCGCTCGAAGAATCAGAAGGAAACCCTGGAGGACCGGGTGGGCTCCCGACTGCGCTCCCGGCTCTACGAGATGTGCCGCCAGCTCCACGTCGGCGGAGTGACCGACTTCCGGGCCGACATCATCGCCCCGCGTTACGAAGAGGACTGACGCAGCGGTTGTCACGCCGTCGTCCGCCGGTTACCCCCTGCCGGATTAACATAATGGAGTCTTAGACGTGCGTGAATAAATATCGCCTATGATCACTTAACGGCAAAGCAGCATTGTAATATAAGGGATCATCACCAGAAACCGAAACAGGTATTCGCAACTCAGGAAAGCCGCCTCGAGAAGGGGTCTTGGTAACTACCCGCGACGAGGGGTAACCAGGGAAGACGGACAACGGTCGAAGCTGCCAACGCGAGCAATAGAGCATCATCGGCAGGTTTTTCTCCCACGGCGTGATCGACTCCCGAGCGGATCAACAGCCTTCGGCTGCCGGCGGCACATAACGCCAGTCAAAGCGCATCCCTACCTAGCAGCGTTATGACAATGGCGTCGATTTTGGCAAGGGATCGCAAACCCTATCCGGACCTGATTGTGATTGTATCCTGTTGATAATTATGGTGATGATCATCGGATATCTGTCATAGAACGGGCCGTTGAAACGTGGCGGCGAATCCGGGCCTGATCCTGAGCGATCCTTAACGATGCTAGATCCCAGCGGACCAGTATCTGCCCTGACCGCTGATTGAAACCATCGCCGTAAGCATCTTAATATCAAGCAATAAGGCCATGCTAAATGAACGCTTGCTTCTTGAAGGCGTACTTCAGGGAATCAACAACGTCCCGGCAGGTTGATCCCCATCAGCCTGATTTAGTCCGAACACGTTCCATGATGTCTTTAGCAGTTGAGCACTGAATGACGGTCTATCAGTTGGATGATTCGGCTCAGGTGCGAGTGATAATCCTTGATACAATACCAATCACGACGGCTTCCAGCTTTTTACGCCAACTCCCAAAGCCTTTGTCAGGTTACATCATCGGCAAGGCAGCTAAACCAATCCGGAGTTTGACGACAAGTTACAAGGCCGAACCGACTCTGGTAGACAACACTACTCTGAAAATGAAAACGGACCCCGTGGGTCCGTTCGTTTTACGGATTTGGAGAGACTGGTTGATGCGGGGGCAACCGGTGAACCTCTCAGCCCAGCAGTTCGCGGTGGTCCACGGGCGGGCGGTAGGGCGGTACGCGCTCGGCGACGAAGGCCTTGATGGCCTGGCGGTCCGGCTCGCCGCGCTCGGCGGCGCGCTCATCGTTGGGGAACCACAGCGACATCCCGCGCCAGGTGTCCAGCCGGGTGGGCCGCTCCCGGGTGGAGAGCATCATCCCGAAGCGGTCGCAGTAGAAGCACTTGAAGTCGCTCCAGGGTCGGCGCTTTTTGAAGAACAGGCGCCGGCGAACCACGCCGCGTTCGTCGAGGCGGTAGCTGGTGGGCAGGTAGGAATCGTGGAGCATCAGGAAGAGCAGCAGCCCGGCGGCGGCGCCGATCAGCGGCCCGCCGGCGTAGTAGGAGAGGAAGACCACGGTCAGGGCGATGACAGCCAGCCCGGCCAGGGAGCGCCAGAGGTACAGGGTGGCCGGAAAGACGGACCAGGCGAGGACGCGGCCCTCTTCGGCTTCCCCCGTCGTCGCGGTTGTCTCTGCGGGCGTCGGTCGTTCCATTACTCGGCCTCATCCAGGGAGGCTTTCTGCAGGGCGATGAGTTCGTCGATGCCCCGGGAGCCCAGGTCCAGGATATCCTCGAGCATGGCGCGATCGTAGAGGCGGCCCTCGGCGGTGGCCTGGACCTCGATCAGCTTGTCCTTGCCCGTCATCACGATGGTGCAGTCCACATCGGCGGAGACATCCTCGCGGTAGCAAAGGTCCAACAGCAGCTCGCCGTGGACGTAGCCGACGCTGACCGCGGCCACGTGGTCGTCCAGGGGCAGGGCGCCGGTCTGCTTGCCGCCGCCGAGCCAGGCCAGTGCGTCATGCAGGGCCAGGAAGCCGCCGGTGATCGCCGCGGTGCGCGTGCCGCCGTCGGCGCTGATCACGTCGCAGTCCACGGTAATGGTGCGCTCACCCAGCTTGTCGAGTTTGGTCACGGCGCGCAGGCTGCGGCCGATCAAGCGGCCGATCTCCATCGAGCGGCCGCTCATCTGGCCCTTGAAGACATCGCGGGTGTTGCGGCGGCTGGTGGCCCGGGGCAGCATGTCGTACTCGGCGGTCACCCAGCCCCGACCCGAGCCCTTGAGCCAGGAGGGCACGCCCTCGCCCACCGTGGCGGTGCAGATAAGCCGGGTCTTGCCGAACTCGACCAGCACGGAGCCTTCGGCGTGCTCGATGTACTCGCGGGTGAACTTGACCTCGCGCAGGTCTGCGGGCTTGCGGTTGTCGTAGCGTAGGGGCACGTCACTCCTTCAGGTCGCGTTTTTTATTGTTAGGGATCACTTGGGGACAATGGATCACAGCATTACTGGATGTCATTTAGTTAAAAGTGGCTAGGAGAATAACAGGATTACACATCGAGCGAGTTGTTGGTGGCTGGCACGTGGATTGTGCACATTCATAGGATACCCGTTTTGACGTCTCGGCGCTCAAAACCAACTGCTTGGCGCAATTGGTCACTTTGGCGCATTATCGATCCTAAGCGGTCTTCCAACTAGCGCTTACAACGAATTATCGCTGCGTTTGGATAGGCGGCAGGAATACTTTCTTCGACATAGCCTCGTATCGGCCGCTTTTTCGAAGTGGGTCGGTGTTTCGAGACGGAGTTGGCTGGTCCGGGATCGTGTGGGATGCCTATTGTTATTCGAAACGTCTCCGGTGGGCGGACCTACTCCGGTCGCCAGGTGGGGCTGTGATCGTCGTTCGTGTTGTCGGTCACTTGACGCGGGTTCCCCCCGTCGGCGTCGATGATCCATATCTCCCGGTCGCCGTCGCGGTCGGAGACGAAGGCGATACTCTCGCCGTCGGGGCTCCAGACGGGCTGGTTGTTGCGTCCCCGGCTGGTTAGCTGTTGCACGGTTCCCTCGGCGACGTCCAGCAGATAGAGGTGGTAGGTGCTGTTGAAGACGACGCTTTCGCCGCCGGGGCTTAGGGCGGGATTCCAGAAGTAGCCGCTGTTGGTCAGGCGGCGCGTCTCGCCCGAGTCCGGATCCAGCAGGTAGATGTCGGCGTCGCGGGTGTGGAGCAGACCGGCGTCGCTCCAGTCGTAGACGACGTGCCAGCCGTCGTCGGTCAGGCGCCGCTCGTTTCCGCCGATGACACCGCCGACGACACCGCTGTTGACGTTGATGACGTGGATCTGCGGATCCTCGCAATCGGTCAGCCTGGTGAAGGCCAGTCGGGTTCCGTCGGGGCTCCAGGCGACGCTCCACGGCGGGATCTGATAGGCCTGTCCGCTGAGCTCGTGCTCCGCGTCGCCGTCGAGATCGATCAGGCGCAGCCGGGCGTCATCGCCTCGGTTGTCGGCGAAGGCGATCCGGCGGCCGTCGGGACTCCAGACCGGCGAGCCGTCGGTCAGCGCCAGGACGCGCGGGATGGGATCGGCGGTGTTTTCGAGGTTGAAAAGATCGACGACGTAGAGCGCTTCGCGGTTCTGATCGTTGCCGCTATAGGCCAGCCGGGATCCGTCGGGGCTCCAGGCGGGCCGGTCGGCTGAATCCAGGATCAGCGTCTCGGAGGCGTCCTCGGCGTCCTCGATATCGAGAATAACGATCCGGGGACCCGCGCCACCCTCGGCGACGTAGGCCAGCGAGGCGGCGGCCACCGACAGCGGGAGGACCAGCGGCGCGATCAAGCGGAGCGTCTTGAGCAACGTCCCCCCTCGATTGGACCGGTGGACTGAACCGGCCGACGGTGGGTTCAACAAGGCCGCACTAGTCGCTCAAACGTTGCCAGGCGATGATCCGGGCGCCGGTGAGCGGGAAGGGACCGCGCTCGGTCTCCAGGCGGCGATCGTAGACAAGCTCGAGGCGGGGCGGCGCGTACGCCTCGGCGGTGAGCCAGGCCAGCTCGCTCTCGCCCGGGGCTTCGCCCAGGGGCGCCATCGAGGCCGTACGCAGGTGCAGGATGCAGCCCTCCAGGCGCAGGGTTCGGCCGGTCCAGTCCTCGAGCAGGTGCAGCGCGGCCGCCGGGGCGGTACCCTCGCCGCCGACGTAGTTCTGCTCCTCGATCAGCGGCGCGCCGTCGGCGATGACGGCGATGATCCGGGTGTCGGCGGCGGGTCGGGCATTAACGGGCTGGACCGCCGCGGCGTCGTCCCAGTTTTCACTCAGGTGCCAGACCCGCCCCAGTGGTGCGACCAAGGAAAGGTGGCGCGGAGCCTCGACGTTGACGTCGCCGACGGTGTAGAGGCTGCCGTCGGTCAGCACGACCAGCTCGGCGGGCAAGGAGCGCAGGCCGCGCAGCCGGCAGTCGCCCTCGATGAAGAGGATGCCTCCGGCGGGCCAGAGGGAGTCGTCGCCCTCGCCGTCGCCGTTGGGATCGGCCAGCCGGGCCAGGTCCAGCTCGATCAGCTCGCCGCTGTAGCCCGTGGCCGGGTTGACGAAGGGGACGTAACTCACGGCTTCCAGCGGGGCGGCCTGATAGACCCCCTCGGGATCGAAGCAACTGATCACGGCGCCGTCGCGGACGAAGGCCAGGTCGGCCCGGGCGCGTAACCAAGCGGCGTCGGCCAGGTAGGGTGCCTGGAAATCGCCTGTACCCATGTAGCCGTCGCGAATGGTGCCGCGGAAGAGCTCTTGGCAGCCGATGATGTTGTTGGTGGGATCGTTGTCGTAGAAGGCGTAGCCTTCGGCCTCCTCGAGATGCTCGGAGTCGAAGGGCGGCTCGGTGAACCAGAGGATGTCCTCGGGTTCGCCCTCCTCGTCGGTCAGTTCCACGATCACCTCGCCGGCCAGGTTCTCCCGTTCCCAGGCGTCGCGCAGGCGCAGCAGGCGGCCGCCGGCGGTCAGGCGCTCCCCCGCCAGCCTGACCAGGGCGTTCTCCGGCTGGATGAAAACATCGCCGTTGGCGTGCACGGCGCCGTCGACCAGTCGGTCGGCCTCGCCGGCCAGGGCCAGATCGGCCGCCGAGAAGAGCACGTACTGCTCCAGGGGCTGGGTGCGGCCGCTGACCAGCAGCTTGCGGATTACCGGGTTCGTCGGCGTGGTCAGGACGGCCTCGACGAGGATGCTGAAGCTGAGCCGGTTCTCGTCGTTATAATACACCTTGATGCGCAGCTCCTCGGGCACCCCGGCGCCGGAAAGGTTCCCGTGGGCGTCGCCGGGAGCCCAACTCCAGACGTAGGCCCCGTCGTCCAGGTTGCGCAGCAGGCCCTCGTCGTCACCCTCGTCGTCGATAACCGCGACGACCTCGCCGGATAGGGGGCTGACGATTGCCGGGATCAAAGGTTGTTCGGTGTTGGGAACCAGACGGCCATCGGCGTCCAGCAGGTGGGTCGAGCTGCCGTCGAAGCGCGTCCCGGCAAGCTCGCGGAAGGCCAGATTCCAGCCCGACTCGGCCAAGGCTTCGCACTGGATCGCCAGGCGGGTGTCCGCCGCCGAGGACGTCTCATAGTGCGCCAGAGCAAGCAGTAGGGCCGCCAGGGTGGAGAGCACCGCCAGGACGATCAAGGCCATGGCCAAGGCCACGCCGCGCTCGCTTTTGGGATGCAACGCGTCTCTTCCGGCCGTTGGTTCAGGCATAGTTTGGTCTAACCCGGGACTTGGTGTTCAAGGGCTGAGCATGGCTGCGGGACGGACACTCCTGGACGAGGCCGAGACCGCGGCGACATCGTTCAATAATCGTTATCGCCGGATGCGCGGGGCGGCTTTGGCACATTTCTTGCAGCAGGGCGGGGCGGTGTTACCGCGCGAGTCACGTTCGATTCCGCAAGAAATGTGCCAAAGCCGCCGCGTGAAACGGACTGTCATCTTCCGAACCGCGGTCTCGGCCGTTGGGCAACACAGGCTGGTCCAAGCTCGTTTAGCCGTTTGTCGATGACTGCCGCGCAGTCGACCACGTCGCGCCAGCGGCACTCGCCACAGAGTTCGGTGAGGTTGTGATCGGTCAGGTAGTCCGCCAGGCGGCGGTGGAGCTCGCCGGCGGTGTATTCGGTATTGGCGAGGGACAGGGCGACGCGCACCCGCTCATCGAGGACGGCGACGGCGTGGTCGTCGAGGGCGCAGCGGACGCCTTCGAGGTTGGGACAGGCCCGGCAGGCGTCGTCGGGAGCCTGGACGATTCTAACGCGGGTTTCCGGGATCAGGTAGAGCGCCTGCAGGCGCTGGAGGGCCTCGATGAACTCGGGCGAGTATCCCCGGCCGATGAAGGCGGCCAGACAGACGACGTGGTGGGGCCGCAGCTCGGTCATGAGCCCGTCTTCTCCCGACTCTGGTCCTTCCGACCTTTGTCCTTGGTTGGGCGTCGGCCTCGTCGTCGAGGGCTCCGGGCTTGTTTGCGGGTGTCCTTGAGGTCCTTGACCTCGAGCCGGTCCAGGGGCATGGTGGGGTTTGTCTGGATGATTATCTGGCGGTCGTATTCGGCGGCGAGGTGATCCAGCACGTCTTGGTAGCGGGACTTGAGCAGTTGGGCCACGTGGGGGTTGCAGAGCAGTTGGAGGCGGTTGGATTCGCTCTTCGAGAGACCGCGCTTGAGGGTGCTGCGGCACTTGGTGACGAGGGGCCGTTCGGAGAGTACCAGGCCGGTGCCCTCGCAGCAGGGACATTTGCTGGTCATCTGGGCGGTGACGCTGCGCCGCACCCGCTTGCGGGTCATTTCGACCAGGCCCAGATCGCTCATCTTGCGCACCCGTGTTTTGGAGCGGTCGTTGGCGAGGGCTTGGTTGAGCTTGCGCACGACGTGCTCGCGGTGCTTGTGCACCTCCATGTCGATGAAGTCGATAATGATGATCCCGCCCATGTCGCGTAGGCGCAGTTGGCGGGCGATTTCCTCGGCGGCCTCCAGATTGGTCTCGTAGACCGTCTTCTCCAGGTTGCTCTTGCCGACGTACTTGCCGGTGTTGACGTCGATGGAGATCAGGGCCTCGGTCTGCTCGATGACGATGTAGCCGCCGGACCTGAGCCAGGCCCGCCGGTGGGTGAGGCGTTCGATATCGCGCTGGACGTCGTAGGCTTCGAAGATGGGGTACTTGCCCGAGTAGTACTCGACACGGGCGCTGATGTCGGTGGCCACTTTGCGGGCGAAGTCCTTGACCCGATTGTAGACCTTGCGGTCGTCGATGACCAGATTGTCGATTTCATCGGAGACCACGTCGCGGATTAGGGAGAGCACCAGGCCCAGGTCGTCGTAGGCCAGGCAGGGGGCTTCCTCTTTCCTGGCCCGGCGGACGATGTCCCGGGCCAGGCGCTTGAGGTAACGCATCTCGGTGCGCATTTGACGTTTGGTGGCGCCCTCGCCCACGGTGCGGATAATAAAACCCGAGTCGCCGGTGCGCAGGCCCTTGACGAGCTTGCGCAGCCTGTTGCGCTCGGAGGAGGAGGATATCTTGCGGCTGACGCCGATATGGTCGGCGTAGGGCATCAGCACCAGAAAGCGTCCGGCCAGGGTGATGTTGGCGGTGGCCCGGGGTCCCTTCTTGCCGATGGGCTCCTTGGTGATCTGGACCAGGATGTCCTGGCCCTTGTTGAGGATCTTCTCGATGGAGGGCAGGTTGCCGCGCTTGTGGTTGTGGTGGTAATCCTTGTCGAGAAAGTTACCGATGTCGTGGGCGTCGGTGACCAGGTCCTCGACGTGGAGGAAGGCGTTGCGGTCCAGCCCGATATCGATGAAGGCGGCCTGCAGGCCCGGCAGTATCTCGCTGACCCTACCCTTGTAGATGTTGCCGACGATGCGGGAGGAGCCCGCGCCCTCGGTCATGATCTCCACCAGACGGCCGTCCTCTAGGGAGGCCACCCGCGTCTCCAGCGGAGTGACGTTGACCAGTATTTCCTTCTTCAATGAAAACCTCGGTGGATGGATGGACGCTTCCGTCGCACGACGAATAGACCCGCCGTCCGTGGTGCGGTGGACGGGCGGGTCCCAAGGCGGAGACGGAGACGTGCGCCATCAGATAAAGGCGTTGTAGCCCGTTTCCAGCGGTCGGGATTGCTTGCGGTGCCGGGACTCGGCAGGTGCGTCTACCGAGGGGCCTCCGCTCGGGATTGCTCGGAATCGCCGGGCAACCCATGCCGTACCGTGGCGGGCCGGGAGTGACATCAAAACTGGAAGGTAAAAAGGAAACAGACCGGTCGCAGACTCAGTGGAGAATCCCATAGAGCACCCCGATGAGGCGCTCGCTTCCGGTACCGTTCCAACAATAAACAAAAACTGTTGGGAGAAGCCGCTTGACGGGGTTCATCGGCTGTAGCGTTGCGCTTTCTATGGACTATGGCGCGAAACTAGAAACCTGTTTTGGTTAGCGTTTATGTGTCACCGAAGCAGTCGGCAAGCCATCGACCATTTACAGCCGATTAACCGACGATGAAACGCTACCGATGAGCTGTCCCGTGGAAGCTTCTCCTTGAAGCGTCTGAATGGACAGTCTGAGTGAACGGCCTGGTTGCCGTAGAGTCGAGAGAGTCTTATCTAGCTGGAAAACCGTACATTAAAAAAATCCTCAAGTCAATAAAACCGAGGGCGGCGAACGAAAATGATATGAAGAATTGGATCAACACAAGAAACTGGACAAGAAACAGGACCAGCATTTGTAACCATCGGGAGCCGCATCGAGTGGGGGCTCGATAAACACTCGTCGGAAGGCGTCAACAAGTGAGGTCGACCAGCTATTTACAGGTGCTGAACCAATCAATAGCCTGCTTTTAGCATGCCACTCAAGATAAGCAGAAATAATTTGGTTGGGTTCGAAAGGCTCCGGCTTCACGCAACACTAAATAACGGACAAAAACAACAGGGGGCGACTTAGCGGTTACGGCCCGTTTTGTTACTGGATAACGTTCGGAGATATGCAGTTAGCAGGCAATCAGGTACGCACATCGAGCGAACATTTTTTGGCAGGTACGTGGATTTCCACATTCTTCAGATTCCCCAATGGGCGTCTAGGCGCTCAAAAATCAACCGCTTGACGCCGTTGGCCTTGATGACAATGCCTATACCATAAGTCGCCTGTTTACATGCGCATGTAACATGTGACCTCCGAGGGATCAAGGCTGTGGGCTATACTGAATTCGTGATGGCCTCGTATCAGCAGTTTTTTCGAGGCTGGTCGGTGTTTTGAGTTGGAGTTAGCTGGTCCGGGATCGCATATGATGCCAAGAACAAGAATAGCAAAGCGAGGTTGATGCCACATATCGGCGGTGTGAGAAAGGTGCAAGACAAGCTATAAAGCATTTAACGACAAGCTATTAGCCGGATGTACCGGTTAAAACGCGTTTTATAACCTTTGGGACCGCATACCTGATCCGGACCTGATTATAATTGTATCCTGCTGATAAAAGAGGTGATGATCATCAGTTATTTGTCACAAAACGGGCAGTCAAAAAGTGGCGGCTAATACGGGCCGGATCTTTAGCGAACCCAGATAACAGCAGACTTGTATTTGCCCTGACAGCAGATTGTCACTGACTCCTAAGTGTCGTAATAACAGGTAATACGGGTATGCTGGGCGAATGATTGGTTAAAAACGCGCAGTTCGGGGAAGTGAGTTACTATCCAGCAAGCCGCTCCCAATCAGCCTGATTTGGTCCGAACATGTTCCATGATGCCAAACCTTTTATAAAAGGTTGAGACGATAATTTGGCTGACAACGGTTAAGCCGAGCGCCATGACACGCCAGCGGCCGGCACTCATAACTGCATATTAATATGTTCCTTAGAGTCCCGGGGGGCGTCGTCGGGATTCTGGGCTTGGAATAACTACTCAAGAGATAGCGAGTCACTCGAACCGGTTGGCTTCACTGGATGTAACCCAGGCTGCGCAGGCTCTCCCAGGCGTCGTCTAGCGAACCCGGTGTGGGCGCCGGCAGGCGGCGGGGGCCGTAATCCTCGACGTAACGCGACTCCGTCAAGCCTAGTTCCGGTGGTGTGCCGGGCAGCTCTCGGGAGAGGGGCAGACCGCAGAGTCGGAAGAGCAGGGCGGCGGCGTCGACCAGGCGCAGTTTGCCGTTCCGGCCGGTTTCGAGACCGGCGGCCTGGACCCAGATTTCACCCTGGACGCCGGATTCGGGCTTCAGGATAACTACGACCACGGGGGCGGTCGAGTTTCCCGAGGCGGTCAGCATCCGTCGCCAGTTGGCCTCGGCCTCGGCGAAGCCGCGTTCGAGGGATTCGACGGGCGGGATGGCCGCGCCCATCCGCCGGGCGCGCTCGCGGCCGTTGAACAGTTGCAGCAGCAGCCGCAACGGCCTTTGTTCGACATCTTCGCCCGACGGCGGGAAGAGGGCGTTGGGCGGAAGTTCTTCACCTCTGCTGACCGCTGCCTGGGCCACATCGGTGAACATGTGCAGACCACGCCGACCCAGAGCCGGGTAGGTGGCCCACCAGTTGAACACCGCTGCTCCGTACTCCTCCCCGGCGGAGCAGATGAGCTCCCAGATGGGGGGCTCGCGCCAGTCCCGGCTGGTTACCGGCAGGGGCTCTGCCAGGCCCAGGAGTCTCCAGACAGCCGTCAGATAGGCCCCGGCGCCCAGGGCCGCCCCGCGGGGTTGCAGGGGCGAGCGTATCCCGGCCAGGCGCAGTGAGGAGAGCTCGCTGATACCGTGATCCTCGGGGAGGCGGCCGCTGGCCAGGGTGGCCCAGCTCTGCGCCGGAGAAGCGGCCGGCGGGAAAGTCAGCGCGTAGACGCGGGAACGCTCCCGCTGGGCCAGCAGCTCGGGCGTCCCGGGGCCGACCTCTGCGGGGTCCAGGTAGTCCAGGGCCAGGCAGACCACGGGCGGGCCGGGCTCCAGTCGCGGCGGCTCAGTCGGCCGTTCATCATTCAGGTCCAGCAGCAGCAGAGCCAGCACCGCCGCCGAGACCAGGCCGCCGGCGATCAGCAGGGTGCGCAGACGGCGACGGGCCGTCCAGCCGCCGCCCAGGTAGTAGCCGACCACCAGACTCGTCAGGCGATGCGCCGTCAGACCCAACACCACGCAGCCGGCCAGGAACACAGCGCTGAGCCAGAGCGGCGCAAGAGCTTCACCGCCCGGTAGGAGGCGCCCCGTGATCCAGAAGGCCGCCGCCGAGCCGCCGAAGAGCGTCGCCGTAAGCCGGCTCAACCAGGTCCGCAGCACCCGGGCGCTCCGGTCGCTTAGCGGACGCCGGGCCAGGAGCTGGGCGGCCAGGGTCGGCAGGGCCTGGGGAAGGGCGCTGACGATCAAGATCGGCACGAAGCAGTAAACCGCAAACAAAGAGCCTTCGAGGAAGCTCGCCAGGTAAACGCTGTGGGACTCGACCAGGGCCAGGGTAAGCCAGGCCGCCCAGAGGCCGCCGATGACCAGCCAGGCGCGCAGTGAGGCGCCCCAGAGCCGCCGGGGACCGGGAGCGTCCCCTCCGTTTGCGCCGACGACGAAGCGCTCGGCCGGGTTGCGCAGGTAGCCCAGCTCGCGCAGACGCTCGCGGATCTGTTGCAGGTCGCCTTCCATCAGGGGTCCGATTGTGGCCCATCCCGGCGGGGATGTCAATCAACCGAAGGCTCCAAAACCAAGGACGGGGAGACGCCCCGGCCCGTCCGTGGATAAGGGGGGGCGCATCACCGCCAGGCGTACATCAAGCCATTGGAGGACTTGTACACAATGTGAGGGTTGCCGCCGGAATCGGGCGAGGGAGGTTTGCTCACCGAGGCGCTGTCTGTAATCCACAATAAAGTAATGTCAATTAGCGTCATTATTCGCATAGCACAAGTCGCGCTCAGCGCCATCATGATGAGCTATACGAGTAGGGATCGGATATCCTAAACGGAGCTGATGTGACTGTATATTGTTGATAATGAAGTTTATGATCATCAGGCACTTGTCATAAATCGACGGTCGAAATGTGGCGGCTGATTCAGTTCTGATCATGCGCGAACCCGGATATCAGCGCACCTATAACCGCACTGGCGGCGGGTCGCCGCTGACTCCTATGGCTTATAAGTTTTTGTAAGGTATTGTAATAACAAGCATATAGGTATACTAGGCACTTGCCTGGTTATCGATGTGCATTTCAGGAAAGTCAATAACGGCCCAGCGAGCCGCTCCCATTCAGCCACCAGTACGGTGTCAACTCGTTAAAACGCAGATAGGTCGAAACTACTGAAGCCGGCCATGGAGCACCGTCAGCGAATCACTCACTTACTGCATTGCAGAAACCTGAATGAAACCAACAGCGTCGGGCTTCCGGCGGAACTCAGTACACGGCCGGTTCAGCGCCATCATGCATAGGCATGACAATGCGACGGGATGGCAATGTGGCGGGATGACAATGGCGTCGATTATCAGCTATCAAGCAATGAATGGCAGTCTATCAACTGGATGAGTCCGGTCAGATGCGAGGGATAATCCCAAATCGAAACAAGCGCACAGAGGCAAGGCGCCAGGCGAGCGATGCGCGGTTTGATTCGGGTGAATCGGCTCCGTAATCGGGATGAGCCCGGCGCCGGGAACTGTTCCGCGACTGGTCAACTTGTTCTCGGGCCGATGGTTAAGGTGACGGGGGGCATTTTCTCGCCCGTTGCCCTTGCGTTCAAGCACAGCGAGGTTTTATATTACTCGATGGACTCAGGGGCAAGGGGCTTGATTGGGGGACATTTTCAAGAAGCGATCGCGCCCGGGGCGCTTCCGCCTGATGGTGCAGGTGCTGTTCCTGCTGGCCTTCGCGTGCCTGTTCATCTTCTACGCCCTCTGGCTGGACTCCATCGAGGAGCGCGTCGAGGACGGCCCGGCGCGACCAACGGCCATCGAGGCGGTCACTCCGCACCTGGGTTATATCGAGCTGGCCCACGCGGTGCGCGTCGGCGCCGTCGACGTCCACACCCCGGCGTTGGCGTTTTTAATACTGTTGTTGTTGCTCTCTATTGCGATAAAAAAAGGTTTCTGCAGTCATGTCTGCCCGGTGGGGACGCTCTCCGAGGGGCTCTGGTGGCTGGGCCGCAAGATCACCAAGGGGCGCGATCTGCGCCTGCCGGCCTTCATCGACCTGCCGCTGCGCCTGGCCAAGTACGCCCTGTTGGTCTTCTTCCTTGTCAAGATCGCCGGCCTGACCGCCGAGACGCTGCACCTGCTGGCCTACTCCCCGGCGGTCAAGCTCAGCGACCTGCGGATGTGGTACTTCATCACCGACGGCCCGGACTGGCTCTACTACGCCCTGGGCGGCCTGGTGCTGGTGTCGGTCTTCGTGCCCCGTTTCTTCTGCCGCTATCTGTGCCCCTACGGCGCCCTGCTGGGCGTCTTCTCCATGCTCAGCCCGGTGAAGATCCACCGCGACAGCTCGCGCTGCGCCCTGGGCTGCAAGGACTGCGACCGGGTCTGCCCGGCCTGGATCAAGCTGGAGAAGGTCGAGGTCGTCGTCTCCGATGAGTGCCATCTCTGCCTGCGCTGTCTGGACGTCTGCCCGGTCCCCGGAGCCCTGGAGGTCCGTCTGGGCAAGAATAAGCGCCTGCCCGGCTGGGTGGTGCCCGCCGTCGTCGTCGGAGCGATCCTGCTCGGAATCGGCGCGATGTACCTCAACGACGGCCTGCGCTCCGACATCACCCGCGACGAGTATCTGGCGCGCATCGGCGAGATTCATTACCCGCTCTACTCCCTGGACCTGGGCGCCCCCCTCACCCCGGACAGCCCCACCCCCTACGACCGCCGAATGCTGACACCGCTGCGCGCCTACGAAGCCAAACCGCGCAAGGTGCTGGAGCTGCTGCCCACCGAGAGCCTGGAGCTGGGCGCGGCGGCGGCCAGCCTGGGCCTGGAGGAAGGGGCCGCGGAGCCCTGATTCGGCCCGCCGATGGACGAATGACGCGGGAAGCGGTATACTTATGGTAGGTGATTGTATAGGAGGAGTTGGACTCCTCCTTTTGCGATTGACGAATTACGATTGACGAAAGCCGCGGCTTTTAGGTCGGCGCCGGTGAAGCGCCGGTATTGGGCGGGGCGTTCTCAGGGCCATCGGTTCGGCCCCGCTCGCGAACAAAGGGAGACCAGCGGAGTATAGTGGGAGTATAGCCGGCGTCATGGACCGCCCGGTTTCTACAGAACAGTATCGCTCTCCGCGATCACCAGTTATCACACATCCATCGCAACGTTTGCGATCAGGACTGCGCCGGCGGCAAGGCGGCGCTCCGACGAGGAGGTTTTCGATGAGGCACCTTCCCCGGCTGTTGTTGATTGCGCTGCCGCTGATGATGATCCTGGCCGGCTGCAGCGAGGACTACGAGACCGCGGGCGACACAGCCTCCGAGGAGGCCTACGCCTACTTCGAGGACGCCGTCGAAGAGGCCTTCGACGAGTACGCCGACTACGAGGGGAGCGTGGAGAACGAGGCCGCCCCGCCCCAGGCCGCCGGCGAAATGGACTTGGCTACCGGCGGCGCGGTCCAGGATTATCAAGACGACGTGCTGGCCGAGGAGCGGCCTCGGGACGTCGACGGCGCACCGGCCGGTGACGAGGACCAGCCCACCACAACCACCGAGACCCTGGGTCTCGAGCGGATGATGGTCTACGAGACCGAGATGACCGTGGTGGTCGACGACCTCGACGAGGGTCGGGATAAGCTCGAGGAGCTCATCGACGCCCACCACAAGCCCGGCGTCACCGATGTGATCATCACCAGCGTCGACGTGACCCGCATAGCCGGGGTGGCCGGTTCGGTTACCTTCGAGATCCGCTGCCACAAGGACGAGCGCCAAGAGCTGATTCGGGAGCTGCGCGACCTGGGCGAGATCGCCGAGGAGTACTCGACCGCCGAGGACGTCACCCGGCAGTACGTCGACGCCGAGCGCCTGCGCGACCGCCTGCAGCGCGAGTACGACATCCTCAAGGCCGAGTACGACGACGCCGTAGAACGCGGGGCCTCGGCCGAGGAGCTGCGCGAACTCGACCGCCGCCTCAACGAGATGGACTATAACCTCTCCGAGGCCGAGGGTCGGCTGAAGAACTTCGACGACCTGGTAACCCTGCCCAAGATCTCCATCACGCTGACCGAGGACGAGCCCGGGACGACCTTCCGCGGTGACCGGGTCATCGCCGACGGCTTCGAGATGGCCTACATAGCCATCGTCAACATCCTGCGCGTCTTCGTGGTAATCATCGGCGTGGTTCTGGCCCTGGCCGCGCTCGGCGTGCCGACCTTCCTGTTGGCCCGCTGGATCGTCCGGTTGCTGCGCCGGGGCGGTGAGTAATCGTGCGCCGCGCAATCCCGATCCTGACGGCGACGGCCCTGGCTGTCCTGTCTCTGCCGTCGCACGCCGCTCCCCGGGTCTACGAGGTCGAGCTGGTTCTGGCCCTCGATGAATTCGACGCCGGATTGACCAGCGTCGAGACCCTGCTGGCCGAGCGAGGCGCCCTGCTGGTCTCCCGAGAGGTCGAGGAGTCGGCCGACGGTCGGATCGCATATCTGGACTACCGCCTGCCCGCCGAGACCTCCCGGCGCACCGTGAGCGAGCTGCGCGGCCTGGGGGTTGTCGAAAGCGAGACCTCGCGCCTGGATGTCGTCGGTGACCTGCTCGCAGAACTGAACGCGCAGGTCGAGCGCCTCGAGGGGCGCGTCGCCTCCGCGAGCGTGGCCGTGGAGCAGTCCGGCCTCACCGCCGATGAGCGCATCCGCCGCCAGCGTCAGCTAAGCACACTGGAGGGCGAACTCGAGGACACCCGGCGACGCCTCGACGAACTGAGCGACGCCGCCGAGCGCCACAGCCTCGAGCTGGTCCTGACCCCCCGGCCCGATCCGGCCTTCGGCCCGGCGGCCCGCTTCATCTTCACCACCGTGGTCCCCGCCCTGGTGATCGTCATCCTGGCCTTCTTCATCGGGCTGCGCATCGGCCGTCTGCGCGAGCGGAAGGGGGAGTGATGCGCCGAGCAACCAGCGCCTTCGCCCTGGCCCTAGCCGCAACGCTGGCCCTCTCCGGCTGCGAGAGCACATCCTATGAGGGGCCGGCCCTCGAGGAGCATCTCGAGGACTACGCCGTCGTCCCCGCCGTCGAGCCCGCCGGCGACGAGGTCACCCTGACCCTGCCCCGACCCGACGGCTCCGGCTACGACACCGTCACCCGGCCCCGGATGCTCCGCGTGACCACCAGCCTGGTTCTCCAGGTCGAGGATTTCAGCGGGACGCTGGAGAGCATCCGGGAGCTGTTGAACGACCATGACGGCTACCTGGCCCGCCTTTCCTACCTGCGGCCCACCGACGAACCCGCCGCCGGCTGGCTGCTCCAACTGGTCGACGTCGCCGAGCGAGACCGCCTGCTGCGCCGCCTGGGCGCCCTGGGCGAGGTGCTGCGCGAGGAGCGCTACACCGTCGACGTCAGCCTCGAGTACCACACGGCCGACGCCGAGCTGCGAGACCTGCGGGCTCAGCACGCCGCCCTGGAGCGCCAGCTCGAGGAGGCCGGAACCGCCGAGGCCACAGAGCTGCGCTACCGTCTGCTGACCATCGAAAACGAAGAAGCAGCCCTGCTGGCTCAATACCCGAGTCTGGATGGCGCATCCGGCGTCACCCCGGTCTACCTTACCTTGACCGCCGAGGAGGGACTGATCGCCGATCCGGCGGCCCGGCTCACCGGAGCAGGCTTCACCCGAGGCTACATCATCCTGCTCCACGTGCTGCGGGTGCTGATCATCGTCCTGGTGGTCGGGGTGCCCGTTAGCGGCCTGGGGCTGGGAATCTTCTTGCTGATCCGCCGCCTCCGTCGCCGGCGGAAAGCCTAGCGGGCGAGGCGTCCACGCCTTGCATGACGGGGCGGTCCGGACCGCCCCGTTGTACTATCATTAACGAAGCTGGACAGGAATACCCTGCTGACTGGCTGTCTATCAATTCAAGGCGGCAGGTCCGTGGTGTCAGCTAAAACTTGCCCAAACCTCGCGGCGGTTAAACAGCCGCTTTGATTATCCCGCGCTTTTGCAGCGCGTATAATGCCAACCGAACGTCAATAATAGCTTTCCAGCGTAGATAACTGACACATACCGGCGATTGTATGCGGTGATTCTACGTTACCTGAATATATGCCGCGCGAAACTGGGCGGCTGTGTTTCCGACGTTTAGCTAAAAAGTAGAGGATATCGCACCTGTTCAGACCGGATAGTGATTGTAATCTTTTGATAATACGCGTGTAGTCTCAGAAGTACCTGTAAGGTATAAGCAGTTATAAATTGGCGGAGACAAGATGTATGCTCTTTTGATACTTAACTATGCGGTGGTTTGCAATTTACGCTCACCTGATTTAGCTTTACATATAAGTGTGTTATTACCATGCACTAAAGAAGCGCTTGGTGAAATAGGGAGGGGATCATCACAGAAGATGAACATCAGCTATTGCAGTTGGGTACTTATCTCGGCG
>CAZOOP010000013.1:0-82543 GCA_964581465.1 uncultured bacterium | reverse complement strand
TATACTACCTCAGGAGCATACTTCACGCTTGTTCATAATTAGGTGATAATCCCATAGGGATTTAAAGCGCGATGCGCCAGGAAGGAGACTGTCAGCTCGATGTGCCTCTCTTTCCCAGCATTGTTTGGTCTGAGCACCTACCTCGATGCCTAACTGTATCTAGCGGTTCGAATACGAGTGATAGTCCCAAACGGAAAACCAGATATGGCGTAACTCCCTTGCGGCGGCTATCTGTGCGAACCTGCCTGTTCAGCTTCGTGGGGAGGCTACTGCTTCTCGACTATCGGTCGAATGTGGGTGGAGACCTCCGCCGCTCAGACCGCTGAAGATAATTCCCTACATGATTGCCGTTTTATTCCTTTTGTGGCATACTGGGAGTGTGCCAAGCTGGTAAAGTTCACACTCCAACCGAGGTAACAAAGAGATGGACGCTTACACCGAAAAGGTGATGGACCACTTCATGAACCCGCGCAACGTGGGAACCCTGGAGGACGCCGACGGCATCGGCCGCGTCGGCAACCCCTCCTGCGGCGACATCATGGAGATCTACATCAAGGTCGATGAGGACGAGCGCATCACCGACTGCACCTTCAAGACATTCGGCTGCGGCGCGGCGATCGCCACCAGCTCGATCACCACGGAGCTGGCCAAGGGGATGACTCTGGACGAAGCCGAGAAGCTTACGCGGGACGCCGTCGCCCAGGCTCTGGGCGGCTTGCCCAAGATCAAGATGCATTGCAGCAACCTGGCCACCGACGCCCTGCGCGCCGCGATCGCTCATTACCGCTGCCGCCGCAACGGCGAATGCCCGGAGATGGACAAGATGGACCTGGGCGGCGAATGCGACCACGAGCACCACGCCGAGTTCGCCGAGGGTGAACCCGAATAGCTCCATGCTCGTCCAGAAACTAGATAAACCAAAAGCCCGCTCCGGCGGGCTTTTTGGTTGGAGTTGTTACACGCACCTCAACTGATACATATCGCTAATGGCATTCATTATTAATCTTGTATCCTGGACTGCTGTCAGGTGTTTAGAATGGCTTAGTGGATTGTAAACCAGACTTCCCCGGGCGGATGCCGAAAGACGGGAAGCTGCGACTCCTGGTTCACATCCTGGGTTTCCTGGGTACAAGCCAGCTAGGTGCTTATCAATAAAGGTATCAAGCTTGGGATCGTATACTCAGACAGAACCTGCTCGTGATTCTATCCTGTTGATAAAAGAGGTGATAATCTTGTGATACCTCTTACAGAACGGGCAGTCAAAAAGTGGCAACCAACACAGGCCTGATCCTTAGCGAACCCAGAAATCAGCGCACTTGCATATGCTATGACAGCAGATCGCCTCTTACTCCCAAATGTCAAGAAAACAAGTTTTAAGGATATGCTATATGAATTTTTGAAAAAAGCGTAGCATATCCGAATAGAGAATAACGGCGAGGCAAGCCGCTCCCAAACAGCTTGATTTGGTCCGAACAGATCCATGGAGCCAAACTGCTTGAAACCGTTGGCCCCGATGACCATGCAGCGTTATAAGGATGCTATAATCATGCATAAATAATGAGTGAGCGCCAAGTGGTTAAGGTTGCAGGCTGATCTTGATCCAGCCTGGCCTCGTCTCGTCCGCTTTATCGAGGGGGGGGGCGGGAGTGTCGTGCTGGAGCTGGCTGGTCCGGGATCATGTGTTTTCCCTACCTCTTGTTCCGGTACTCCGCAGCCGGTGACAATCCCCTGTCAGGGCCTGGACAAGTGTGCTGAAATCAAGGCTTGCCATGGATGACGCCCCACGTGGCTTTCACTTGGAATCAGTTGTCAGGATGTACTTCCTCGACGGCTCGTCCCCGTCCTAGATGCAAGTCGTTTCAATGCGAACCTTCCCAAAAGCAGATAGCCCGCTGATGACATCCCGGGCGCCTGTGTTCAGCACACGTTGCCTATCCGAAGATGGTTCACCAGTTGATGCTTCACCCGCCCAATAACGAAGGGACCGGCGAGGCCGGTCCCTTGTCGCATCGCTCATTTACCTCACGCAGCCTAGTGGTAGGCGACCTTGATCTTGCCGAAGCTGGCAACCTCGGTCCGGCTGCCCGTCTCCCCGCGAATCTCCAAATTGTCGATCAGCAAACCGTCCAGGTTGTCGTAGGTGCTGGTTCCCGAAAGGACGAAGCCCAGCTTGACGTTGCCATATCCGGCGGCGTAGTCTGTGAGACCGTAAACCACGGCCTCGTAAGAGTGGGCGCCGCCTCAGCAATCGTAGTAGCCCACGCTGCCGTCGGCGTAGCCGTGGGTCAACGCGACGTCGTAGCCGGTCCAATCGTCGGTGGAGACCCGGATCTCGAAGACGCTGCCGGCGGTGGTGTATCAGTCGAGGACGAAGTCCATCGCCAGCTCGATCTCGTTGTAGCCGGAGCAGTCCACGCTGTGGGTCTCCATCAGCAGCTCGTACTGGAGGCTGGTTTCCGTGGGGCTGTAATCCACATGGGCGCTGTGGCCGTCCTGGAAGGTGTCGTGGACCCAGCCCGGGTTGCCGCCGGGGACCAGGTCGTTGATCGTCCAGCCGGTGGGCGGATTGTTGATGTTCCAGAAGGCGGGATCGCCCCAGTTCTCGTTGAAGAGGACGTCGTCGACCAGGGCGGCGGCTTCGGCCGCGGGCAGGGCCATCACGCCCGCCGCTAATAGCAGGGGCAGCAGTCGTTTCATAGCGGGCTCCTTTCGCTTTACTGTGTGGTGCGGTTATCGACAGGCAAGAAAGTAACGTCCTCGCGGGACGACGGGTATGCCTGAAAGCGGATGTCGACAAAGACTCACTAAGCAGGCGACGTGCGGCCTGGCAACTGTGGGGCATTCCCGACCCGAAGCGTGAATGGTCGGCTTTCCCTCCGGTCGAAGGCCCGGCTTGAGAGGCTTTACTAAAGAGGTCGAGCGTTGCTACAATCGCCTCTCTCGCCGGACAACCATACTGGAAGCTGCATCCGGACGCAAAGACACTGGAGCGACGATGACCGACACCCCCGATCCCTACAAGGGCTACCGCGGCCGGGGACGCGAGCTGCTCAAGCGGCTCGGCGCCCGGGTCTGGAGCGACTGCACCATCACCACCGACACCGGCGAGTTCTCCGGCATCATCCTGCCGCGTTCCGAGCAGGCCGACGACCGCCACATCGTGCTCAAGATGAACACGGGCTACAACATCGGCATCGCCGTGGAACGCATCCAGAGCATCGTCGAGCATGACTACAAAGAGGCCCATTACAAGATTCCCGAGCAGGAGTTCCCCTTCGATCCCGCCAAGCCCAACGTGACGCTGTTGGGCACGGGGGGGACCATCGCCAGCCGCCTGGACTACCGCACAGGAGCGGTTATCCCCGCCTTCAGCCCCGGTGAGCTCTACGGCGCCTGCCCCGAGCTGGCCGACATCTGCAACCTCGAGACCAAAAAACTCTTCGGCGTCTTCAGCGAGAACATGGGTCCCGAGCAGTACCTGATCACCGCCCGGGAAATCGCCAAGCAGATCGAAAACGGCGTCGCCGGAATCATTATCGGCCACGGCACCGACACCCTGCACCATACCGCCGCCGCCATGTCCTACATGCTCCAGGACCTCCCCGTGCCGGTGATCCTGGTGGGCAGCCAGCGCTCCAGCGACCGCCCCTCCTCGGACGCCGCCTTCAACCTGCAGTGCGCCGCCCAGTCCGCCGCCCACGGCGAGCTGGCCGAGGTGCTGGTCTGCATGTTCGGTCCGACCTCGGACCGCTACAATCTGCTGCACCGCGGCACCCGGGTTCGCAAGATGCACAGCTCCTACCGCAGCACCTTCCGCACCCTGGGCGACATCCCGCTGGCCACCGTCACCCCGGAGACCCCGCCCGAGCCGTTGCGTCGCGATTTTACCCGGCGCGATCCCGAGCGAAAGCTCAAGCTCTATGACGTCTTCGAAGAGCGCGTGGCCATCGTTTACTACTACCCCAACATGCAGCCCGACATCATCGAAAGCCTGATCGACAACGGTTACAGGGGCATCGTTATCGCCGGCACCGGACTGGGCCACGTCAACAAACCACTCTACGATCCGCTGCGTCGGGCCTGCGACTCCGGCGTCCAGGTCTATATGACCGTGCAGACCCTCTGGGGCTACGCCCAGATGTACGTTTACGACACCGGGCGCGACCTGATGGAACTGGGGGTAGTTCCCCTGGCCAACATGCTGCCCGAGGCCGCCTACATCAAGCTGGGCTGGGCCTTGGGGATGAGCGACGACGCCGAGCGGGTCAAGGAACTGATGCTCACCCCGGTCAACGGCGAAATCACCGAGCGTGAGCAGTACAACGCCTACGTGGTGCTCCAGGGCGGCCTGCCCGAGGTCGACGCCTTCCTGCACGACCACTGGCGCTAGGCCGATAGCCCAACCACGGATAAACGCGCGGCCGGGTCCTCGGACCCGGCCGCTTTAGAGAGGCGACGCGAAGGATACCTCAGCGTTTCGTCTCGAGCCGAGAAGCCGTATCCAATCTGATCGGGATTGCCACTCGAAGTAATTGCTCATCAACAGAAACCGAACCATGTACTCGCAAATCGGGAAAGCCACCTCGAGCAGACTTGTTAACAACCCACAGTGATGTTTTTAACAAGCGCGGGCGGATAGCGAACGATTCTTCTTAAGTATTCATAATACAGTCCTCAGCGGAGCCGTAACCCTCAGCATGATCGACTCCTGATGCGGGACCAACAGCCGCGGGTTTTCGGCGGATCTCAAGGCAGACCCGTGTATAGCACCTGCATGTATTTTTACGACAATGCGGAGGAATGACAATGGCGGCGATTTTGAAATATAAAGCAATGAATGAAAATCTATCAACTGGATGAGTCGGTTCATGCACTTATGATAATCTCATAAAAGGGAATCGTATACCCAGTCCGGATCTGATTGTGATTGTACCCTTTTAATAATAGAGGTGATGATCCTCTGTAATCCGTCAGAAGACAGGTAGTTAAAGAGGTGGCGGCTAATAGGAGCCTGTTCTTCAGCTATCCCAGATATCAGCGGACGATTATATACCCTGATCGCAGATTGCCACTAGCTTTTAAGTATTGTAATAACGAGGAATAAGGGCATTCAAGATGGGCGCTTGCTTCTATACGGCGCATTTCCGGGGAGTCAATATCGGCCCAGCAGGTTTATCCCAATCAGCCTGATTGGGTCCTAAGACCTTCCATGATGCCGTTGTCAGCTATCATCATACAAGTCAGCAAAAAACGCGAAGCAGGGCTAGACTCATTTATTGTTTCCGGCTGAACGACCGGCCGAGAAAACCACTCCCCATGTAGCGGCGGTTATTTGTCGATCCGCGTTCAGTCAGCCAACGCCCCGGCGACCTCGGCTTACTCCCCGCCGAGCCCCTCAAGTTCTTCAAGCGGGTAGGCTTTGGCACGTTTTTTGCAAACGGAAGACCCCACCGGTCGAACAGGGGCGGCGGGACTCCGCAAAAAACGTGCCAAAGCCGGATTTCGACCCAGTCCTGTGAGAACGACGAGCCGAGGTCGCCGGCAATCGTCAATCCCACCCCGCCGTTGCCCGGCGCGGCGGGCTGTATTAGAATCACAACCGCTTGCCTTTGCCCGCTTCCGATAATCTCGAAGCTTCCGACCAAAGGCGTTTTTAGTACAAGGACGACCCGATGCGACCCAACGGCGTCTACGTCTACTTCGCCCTGCTGGCGCTGCTCACGGCGCTGCGCGTCGTCTACACCCTGGGTAGTCGACCGCGGAAAGGAGAACGTCGGTTCGGGTTGACGGGACTTCTGTTGACCCTGCTTCCCTTCACCGGGATGTTCGTTCTGCCCGTTGTTTATGCGGCCACGGACTGGCTGGCGGTCTTCGATTACAGCCTGGGACGCTGGGCGGTCCCGGTGGGTTCGGTGCTGATGCTCGGCGCGGCCTGGTTGCTCTGGCGCTCCCACGCCGACCTGGCCTCCAACTGGAGCCCGGGAGCCGAGCCGCGGGAGAGCGCCGACCTGGTGACTACGGGCGTCTACGCCCGTCTGCGCCACCCGATGTACGCCTCCCACCTGCTCTGGGGGCTGGCCCAACCCCTGCTGGTCTGGAATCTGCTTGCCGGACCGGCGAACCTCGTCCTCACCCTGCCGCTGGTCCTGTACAGGCTGGGCCGCGAAGAGCGTTCCTTGATCGAGCGTTACGGCGGAGAATACCTGGACTATCTCAGTCGCAGCGGCGCTTTACTGCCCCGTCTGTTCACCTGGCGACGGGGAGCTTTGCGCACCATCGTGCGCGGCATGACCCGCTTCTACCTGCTGCGGCCCATCGCCGATTCCCTACGCACCTCGCTGCGCGATGGCTTCGCCGCCGTCAGTCGCCTTTTCAGGCGCTTCTTCGGCCGTAAACTCCACCGACCGAATAACGCCGTCGATCCTGTCGACTCTGACGCCTAGGGTATGTATATCGTAACCGGGTCACCGACCATGCTGCGGATTTCAAGCGGCGAAAACAGAACGATTAAGGACAGAACAGGAAGGTTAGTATCAGTACTGAAGTACTTAACACCTCTACGATGCTGCATTTGATATGAAAACGCCCCTCAGGAACTTCACATTGAGGGGTCATTATATAGAGGATAACTACAGGTACCTGGACAGGCATATATGGCCAATAGCCTGTTATTATGTAGGCTATATCTGTCCAAGCTGTCACTATCCGAGCATTGCCTGGTGGCAGAATACCAGACTCTCTTATATTATACTAACTTGTTCTAACCGGCTCATAAGAGAACGCTAAGAGTCGGGAAGTCACGACTCCTGATATGTTTTATATGTCTACCAGGTAAAATATGGATTAACGATATTAAATAGCATCATTACCAATTATAACAACACTCTTTATAGCTATTCGTCAAACTAATATACAATAATTCTAATAGCAGATAGGTGCTATGCTAAGCGACTGTATGTTAACTCCATAATCATAATTCTTATTATCATAATATAAACAAGGCATACAGAAAAGCCTTTTTCGTGTATACCAATCAGGATATAAAAATATAATGTTCTTATAAAAACAATAATACGACAGGGCGCATTTTTTCTAACCTGACTGTATTATAACTCTAACCGGACTGTATTATAACATCTTATTGAACCGGCGCGGTTCGACTTGCTGGACCACCATCTCGTGAACAACGCAACCGGCGGGTAAGGAAGTGTAACCTAGATAGCGGAGTCCAGTAACGATGAGCTTACCCCAACCAGGGGAGGTCCAAAATGAAGCGCCTTTTTCCGCTATTGCTCTCGCTCCTGCTTCCAGCGCTGGTTTTCGCCCAGCAGGAGCACAACCGCTATCTCGAGGCCATGGAGTTGTACGACGCCGGGGACTACGCCGAGGCCGCCCGTCTGCTCGATGAGCACTACATCAACCACCCCGACTGCCCCTACACGGCCTACAACACCGCTTGTTGCTACGCCCTGATTGGAGAGGCCGACCGCGCCCTGCTCTACCTGGATCGGGCCATCGAGCTGGGCATCTACTCTTTCATCGACGACACCGACTTCGACGCCATCCGAGACGGCGATGCCTTCCAGCAACGCATCGTTGAGGTTCTTGGGCTCATCGAGGAGCTCCAGGAGAAGAATTGGCCCCCCGAGGTTGTGCCGCCGAACGAACCCACCGGCGAGAGCGGTTATCCCGTGGTCGTCATGCTCCACGGCTACGGCGGGAGCCCGGAGCCCTTGCTGCGCGACGAGATCGCCGGAACCTTCACCGAGCGGGGCGACCTCTTCGCCGCCCCCTACGCCGACGAGGTCCGCGGCCCCCGGGCCTTCGTTTGGAGCGACATCGAAGGCGCCGAGGCCCGGGTGTTGGAGACCCTGGAGCTTCTGGAAACCGAGTACGGTATCGACGAGAGCCGCGTGCTGCTGGGCGGGTTCAGCCAGGGCGGCGCTGTCTGCCTGGGGGTTGGCCTGCGCAACCCCGGGGCCTTTGGCGGAATCTTCCCCCTGGCTGGAGGCTGGAACCCGCTCTGGGCCGAATACGCCGCCGAAGCCGCCGAGGCTGGGCAGCGTTGCTACCTCTGGATCGGCCTGGAGGACGACGCCGAGCGGGTGGAGTCCCTGCGCGAGGCAGCCGGTGTCCTGGAAGGCGCCGGCGTCGAGCTGCGTTTCGTCGTCGAACCAGGCTCGGCGCACTCCTTACCCAAAGACACCGCCGGCCTCTTCGAGGACATCCTGACCTACCTGGTGGAGTAGCCGAAGTTTATCCAGTATGAAGGCTTCCAACAACAATGCAAAATGGTCGCCCGTGGGCGGCCATTTCCGCGTGTAGTCAGTTAGCTCAAGACGATGCCGTCCGCAACCCGGAACACGCTCAGCAAGCGCGGATGGGGGCTGATACGAAGAGGGTTCAAGCTGATAAGCGCAACCAGGCCCATCCGAGCGTCACGGATGGTAAACGGACCACCTCAGACTGATTTGGTGCGCTTTGCTGGACCATTGGTTTCCGGAGGCGCGCGAAGCGAGTAAGGGTCTGCCGTTTGAAAGTAGCGGGGAGGATAACTGCGGCGATTAGGAGCTGTGGCGAAGGATCAGGCAAGATTCTGGAATGGATCATCTCAGAAGACGAACATCATATTCGCAACTCAGGTAAGCCACCTCGAGAATGGTGCTTGGAGATTGTCCTCAGCGGGGCGTCAACCAGCGAAGGCGAATATCGGTCGAAGCTGCTAATGCGAACAATAGAGCGCCGTCAACAGGTCCTCACTCACAGCCTGGTCGGTTGCTGATGCGGAACCAACCGCCTCCGGTTTCCGGCGGAACTCAATAGAAGCCCAGGTATATCGCCACCGAGCAGCGGTATGACAATGGCGGCGACTATTAGCTGGATGAGTTGGTTCTTTTGCGAGTGATAATCCCTTCTGGAAACGCGGGAGCAGCCCCGACGGGGACGGGCGAAGCGGTGGATCACCGGCTGACCGCCGTGAGCGATAAGGCTTGCAGCACATATCGGCCCGTTGATGACAAGTGGGCCATTCGGACATGAACAACCATAAGCAATACTAAACCTTTTGCAGGGCGACGATGGGGTCCAGGCGCGAGGCCTTGAGCGCCGGGAAGATGCCGAAGCTGATCCCCACCAGGCCGGAGAAGCCCAGCGAGAGGATCACCGAGAGCACGGAGATGCTCACCGGCAGGTCGACCAGACCGCCGATGAAGTTGCCCAGCAGGGCGCCCAGGCCGATGCCGATCAGCCCGCCCACGGCGGTGATGGCAACGGCCTCGGTGAGAAACTGGCGCAGAATGTCGCGGTTGGTGGCACCGACGGCCTTGCGGATGCCGATCTCCCGGGTGCGCTCGGAGACCGAGACCAGCATGACGTTCATGATCCCGATGCCGCCGACGAGCAGGCTGACGGCGCCGACGACGATCATCACGGCGAAAATCAGCCCGCTCATCTGCTCAAAGGTGGAGAGCATCAGCTCCTCGGTGATGATGCCGAAGTTGTTGGGTTCCCCGGCGTCCAGGCGGCGGATCTGCCGCATCTCGCGCTCGGCGGTGTCGATGAGCTCCTGCAGGTCCTCGTGGCTGGCGGCGCGCAGGGCGATGGCGATGGAGCGTCGCGAACCGAAGCTCTTGGTCAGGCTGGTGTGGGGCAGCTCGATGAAATCGTCGGTGGGTTGGCCCATCACCGTGCCCTGGGCCTCGTAGACGCCGATGACGGTGAAGGGGCGTCCACCGATGTAGACCCGGCGGCCGATGGGATCGGTCTCGCCGTAGAGCTGCTCGGCGATCTCCGAGCCAAGGACCGCCACGTTGCGCTTGTGGCGCACTTCGGCGGCGGAGAAGTAGCGCCCGGCCTCCAGGGAGCGCTCGTTGATGCTGATCATCTGCTCGTTGCAGCCCACGCTCATCACGAAGCGCAACGCTGTGTTGCCGGCCTTGAGGTTCAGGTAGGCGAAGATGCGCGGCGAGGCGTAGAGGTAGCGGCCGCGCATCCGCCGGGTCAGGTCCTCGTAGTCGTCCAGGGTCACCCGGGGCCGCTTGACCGCCTGCATCCAGTCATCATGACTGTTGATGATGCCCATACGGTTGATGATGATGCTGTTGGCGCCCAGGTTGCCGATCTGCTCGCGCACGAAGGCGTCCAGACCGCCCACCAGGGAGAGGATCGTCACCACGGTCATCACCGCGATGATGATCCCCAACATCGTCAGGATGCTGCGCATCAGGTGGGCGCGCATCTGGGCGAAGACGTTCTTGATCAGGTCCCAGAGCATGGGCCTTCCAGGGTCGGTCGGGTTGATCTGAAAGCCTGGTTTACGTGGTTGACGGGCTTATCGAGGGGTCGGAGCAAACGATAGCGCCGATGGGAACGCTGTTCTCGCTATCTACGAAGACGCCGCTTTCCCGGTTCATTCCAGTTCGAACAGCTTACTACCAACAAGCGGTGAAACGAAGGGGGGCGACGTTCAAGCGCTCAATGCAAGCGGAGGCGGCCTTGACTGTACCACATTCGCCGGGGGTGTTTCTGTGAGGTTGTGCGCACGGGTTTCACAGTGAATGAACGCCCAACAGGTCCAAGCTGGAAGCCGCGTCATCAAAAGCTCAGCGAGGCGTCCAGATCCACCCGCCAATCCCAGCGCGGGGCGGCGGGATCTTCGAGGCGGGTCGCGGAATCGTAGGGCCGGTTGATCCAGAGGGGGAAGTGGGCCTCGACGGAGGCCCCGGCGAGCCGCCAGCGCAGCAGCGGTCCGGCGGAGGCCCGCCAGTTGTCGAAGGTGTCGAAGAGCTCGCCGAGAGGCGCGCCGCCCTCGCCATAATCGCAGAAGACCCCGGCCTCCAGCCCCCAAAGCAGAGGCGTGTTCAGCTCCGCCGAAAGGACGCAGACTCCCTCGCCGAAGATGTCGAGATCGTTGTAGCCGCGCATCTCGGCGGCCTGGGGTCGGCGCAGCAGGTGGTACTGGGGCTCGACGTTGTCCTCGGTGAGCTCGGGCAGGCGCTGGGCCGGGGCGTGACCGAAGACCTGGCCCACGGTGAGTCGCCAACGGTGATGCAGGTGGCTCGCCAGGCGGTACTCGAGCTGGTTGACCAGCCAGAGCCGCCAGTAATCGATCGCCGGATCGCTGGAGAGTCCGGGCAGTGGATCGAAGGCGTATTCGAGTCGGGTCAGCGACTGCACTCCGCCCAGTGGTCCCCGGCCGTCGAGGAAGAAGCTCGCGTAGGCCGAAAGCTGGCGGCCGTCGTCGCCCTCCAGGCCGTTGGGATAGTAGGAGACGAAGGGCCGCAGCCAGGCGTATTCGAGCCCCAGGGTCAGCTCACGGCGCGGGGCGTGGCCCGGATAATCGCTCCATTGGAGGTTCAGCAGCGCCTGAGCGCCGATCTCGTCGTGCCGGGCGAAGGCGCCCAGACCGAACCTCGGCCGCCCCGGACCCGGAGCGAGCGGCGTGGTGTACTGGGCCAGTAGATTGTAGTCGTCGTGTTCGAGGTTGTAGTTGGCCACCAGCAGGACATCGTCGGTGCCCCAGAGCTCCATCGGGGCCAGGGAGACCCCGCGGCGGCCCCAGAGGGCACAGCCCAGGGAGAGGCTGTCGTCCTCGTCGAGCCAGCCGAAGGGCGAGACCGACAGCGTCCAGCGCTCCGGTGAGAAAAGCTCGGGCAGCAGGCGGATCCAGGTGTCGGGGTCGTCGTTGTTTTCGTCTTCATCGGTGGTAGGCTGCTGCTGATCGGTCGTTCGGGAATCAGCTTCGGCGAAGGCGCGCAGCAGCTCTGGATCGTCGGGGAGGGCGCCCCCGAGGAAGTAACGCACCGCGGTGAGGAAGCGTTCGAAGCCCAGGCCCTCCTCGAGTTCAGCCAGTCGCTCATCGGGGATGCGTCGGGCGGCGATGTCGTAGAGCTCCGGCGTGGGCTGGCGCTCGGCATGGCGCAGGAAATCATCGGGGTAGCCGAAGGCGCGGTAGCTGTAAATAAGGTTTTCGTTCCAGCGCTGCTGGGTGACATCGAAGAACTCGGCGGGAAACTCATGGGGCAGCAGGTCCCGGCCTTCGCCCAGGGTTTCGACGAGGGCACGTCGGGCGAGGCGCTGGCTCAGCGCCTCCAGCAGGGAGAGGGCGAGGTCGGGGCGCTCCAGGCGGCGGCGGACGATCTGCCGGGCCAGCAGCAGGTGGTTGGCCCGCCAGAGCCAGGGCCGGTTGCCCTCGCCGATGACGATGACTTCACGATAGGCCTCGTTGCCGGTGACGGGAACATCCGCCGAGAGGATCAGCCGGGGCGGGGCTCCGCCGATCCAGTCGGCGAAGAGCTCTTCGAAGCGCGCCGCCCAGGCGAAGTCCGGGGCCGGTTCATCGACCAGGCCGACCAGCTTCACCGTCCGACCTTCCCAGACCTCGGTGCCCACCGCGTCGAGACGCGCCTCAGGCAGCAGCAGGACCTCGGCGCCGGCGTCGCCGACCAAGGCCCAACCCGGTGGCGGGGTCAGGTTGACCTCCAGCTCATGCTCGAGGGGCGGCGGGGCGATCCAGGGTTTTTCGGGAATGAAGGTATTGGGCTCCAGGGCCGGGTTCGGTCGCGGCAGCGGGTACCAGTCGGCCAGCAGACAGAGCTCGGCGCTGCGACCCCAGTAATGGCGGAACTCGGGAACCGGCTGACGCCAGTGCAGCTCCAGGTCCAAGGACTGGCCGGGCTGAACGGCCTCTTCGAGCACGACACTCAGTTCGGTCCCCGTCAGGCTCCAGGATTTCACAGCGTCGCCAGCCGAACGGCCAGCCGTTCTCACCGCCAGCAGCTCCGCCGGCGCGTCGAAGCGGTAGGGGCCACGCTCGTTATCGGCGTAGAGATCCAGCGCCTCGACGGTCCCGACGAAGCCGGGGTCGGCGTCGCGGTTGGTCGGAAAGCTGAACAACCACTCCCGCCGGGGCTCGGCGGTGTCGTTGATCAGCTCGTAGGAGGCCCGGGCCTCGATGGTCCAGGCGGCGTCGACGGCGGCCTCGACAACTACCCGGGGCGCGGCGGGGGAAGACACCGAGCCGCCCATGATGGCTAGCGCAATGAACAGGCGGACGGCTGTTCGGTTTGGTGGGGTCACGCGGGAACCTCTCGGCTGATGAAGGAGCGAAACGGAATGGGGCGCCGCCGTTGCGGTTACCCCGGTGCTCATCCAAGGGGCGACGTTGCGCATGGTGAGCGTCCGGACCAGCGTGCCCAAGCTATCCGGTTTGGGCTTGCGGCTCTTTCAGCGGTCGACCCCCTTGACTACTAACTCACTTGACAGCTCGGCCTTGAACGCCTATATTCTAGCACAAGCAAACTGCAACCCATCCGAAAGGCATCGAGGTGGCCTGGGGATATTCAGGAATGGCGTTATTTGGCTTGGCCCTGCTGGTCGGCGGCTTCTGGCGCGCTTCGGTTTCGAAGCGCCGCTGGGTGAAGGTCGTCGGTCCGTTGGCGGCCGTCGCGGGTCAGATCGTCTTCTTCCTGGGTGTCCTGTTGACCACCGTCCCCGGCTTCTTTAGTTGATCCCCGGGGCGCCTGCGGAAGGGCTGTTTTCTGGGCTGGGTACGTTCGTGTTGTTTCCATTGGTTTCAAATGCCGGACCCGGCCCGTGCAGATAATAGCGCAAAAGAACCGCAGGGCGCCGACGGGGCGACCGTGCGGCTTCTTTTTCCACCTTCTGTACGAACCCGATAACGAGCAACCGCCGCTGGGCGGATAGCGATTACCTTTGAAGGAGAGACTATGCCCGCGAACATCAAGCTGCGCCTGCCCGACGGCTCGTCGCAGCAGCACCCCGCCGGGGCGACGCCCCTGGCTGTCGCCCGGGGCATCAGCGCCGGACTGGCCCGCGCCGCCGTGGGCGCCCTGGTCGACGGCGAGCCCTGGGACCTGGGCCGCGAGCTGCCCGTCGGGGAGCACGCTTTCGAGCTGGTCAAGTTCGACGACCCCGAGGGCAAAGAGTTCTACTGGCACACGGCGGCCCACGTGCTGGCCACGGCGGTGGGGCGCCTCTTCCCCGAGGTGCGCTACGGCATCGGCCCGGCCATCGACGAGGGCTACTACTACGACTTCCTGGTCGAGAAACCGTTCACCGAAGACGATCTGGAAGCCATCGAGGCCGAGATGGTCCGGATCATCAAGGAGGACCTGCCCCTGGAGCGCGAGGTCGTCGATCGCGACGCGGCTCGTGACGAGATGGAGCGGCGCGGCGAGACGCTCAAGGTCGAGTTGATCGACGAACTGCCCGAGGACGCCGTGGTCAGCTTCTACCACGACGGCGACTTCGTCGATCTCTGCAAGGGACCCCACCTGCCCTCGACGGGACGGCTGGGGGTGCCCAAGCTGCTCAGCGTGGCCGGGGCCTACTGGCGCGGCGACGAGAAGCGGCCGATGCTCTCGCGTATCTACGGCACGGCCTTCCCCAAGCGCAAGCAGCTCGACGAATACCTGGAACGCATCGCCGAGGCCAAGCGCCGCGACCACCGCAAACTGGGCAAGGAGCTGGAGCTGTTCAGCGTCGCCGAGGACCACGGACCGGGAATGATCCTCTACCACCCCGCCGGCGCCGTGCTGTTCCACGAAATCGAGCGCCTGGTCCACCGGATGTACCGCGAGAGAGGCTACCGCTTGGTGCGCACGCCACACATCTTCCGCAGCGAGCTGTGGCGCATCTCCGGCCATTACGAGCACTACCGGGACAAGATGTTCTTCGCCCGCCTGGAGGGCGACGACGCCGACTACGCCGTCAAGCCGATGAACTGCCCCGGTCACGTGCTGATCTACGACACCGGGCTGCACTCCTACCGCGAGCTGCCCTACCGCATCTACGAGTTCGGCCAGGTCTACCGCAACGAGCTCTCCGGTGTGCTCCACGGGATGCTGCGCGTGCGCGGCTTCACCATCGACGACGCCCATATCTTCTGCACGCCGGAGCAATTGGGCGGCGAGATCGAGGGCGTGCTGGCCTTCGTGCGCGACCTCTTCGCCGTCTTCGGCCTGCCCGTGCGCTACACTCTCTCGACGCGGCCCGAGGATTCGATGGGTTCCGACGAGATCTGGGAATCGGCCACGGCGGCCCTGCGCGGAGCCCTGGAGCACTCGGGTCTCGACTACGACGTCGACGAGGGGGGCGGGGCCTTCTATGGCCCAAAAATCGATGTCCACGTCACCGACGCCCTGGGCCGGGAGTGGCAGACCTCGACCTGTCAGGCCGACTTCAACCTCCCCGAGCGCTTCGACCTGACCTACGTCGGCGAGGACGGGGCGCGTCATCGCGTGGTGCTGGTCCATCGGGCCATCCTGGGCAGCTTCGAGCGCTTCATCGGTGTACTGATCGAGCACTTCGCTGGCGACTTCCCGCTCTGGCTGGCTCCGGAACAACTGCGCGTGCTGCCCGTGGCCGACGAGTTCAACGACTACGCCCGCGGCGTCGCCGCCCGCTTCGCCGAGCGCGGCTTCCGGGCGTCGGTGGACGACGCCAACCGGAAGCTGGGAGCGCGCATCGCCGCCGCCGAGACCGCCAAGGTGCGCTACGTCGCCGTTGTCGGCGCCAAGGAGGTCGAAGCAGGCGATATCAACCTGCGGCCCCACGGAGAAAAGCCCTTCAACGTCTCACTGCAGAAGACTCTCGACGAATTGACCCGGGAGCGCGACGAGCGTTTGCTCATCGGCCACTGGAGCTGACCTGATCCCCCTCACCCGACGGGGTTTCGGCCCCGCCGGGCTTGACGCCCGGACGAATCGCGTGTTATAAATCCACTCTAACGCATTGTCGCCGACCGGGCTTTACACCGTAAACGAATACAGTATTCCTCGCCCGTGTTTATCGAAGCGGCATTTACGTTCACCGGGCGTTGAGCGGCCGCTGACGGCTGATTCAACGTTCGGACGGCAACCATTGAAAGCACTACCTGGAGGTGCGTGATAAAGGGAAGTCAGCGTAAGACCCGCGTCAACGAAAGGATCCGCGTCCGAGAAGTCCGTGTGGTCGATGAGGACGGCACGCAGATCGGCATCATGCGGACCCTGGACGCCCTGGACCTGGCCAAGAAGAAGAAGCTCGACCTCGTCGAGGTGGCGCCCAACGCCCGACCGCCGGTCTGCCGGATCATGGACTACGGCAAGTACCGTTACAAGCAGACCAAGCGAGAGCACGAGGCCCGCAAGAAGCAGCACAACGTCTCGCTGAAGGAGATCAAGCTGCGACCCAAGACCGGCGAGCACGACTACCTGTTCAAGGTCAAGCACATCGAGCGATTCCTCAAGCAGCTCAACAAGGTCAAGGTCACTATCATGTTCCGTGGGCGGGAAATGTCCCACCCCGAGATCGGCCGGGAGATCCTGGAGCGCATCTGCGAGCACTTCGAGGACAAGGTCGAGGTAGAGAAACGGCCCCACCTCGACGGCCGGAACATGACCATGATCCTGGCCCCGGGCGATTACTACAAGGAAGCCGAAGAGGAATCCTGAAACCCGACCGGGAGCTCTGGCGGCGACCCCACCCGATAAGCCGGGAAACCCCGGTAAGCGGGTATCCTCGGGAAACCGCCGCCTTGATACCTGCTCGGTTTCTTGCTCGTTTTATTGCTCGATGGAGGCAAGGAAGGCCTTCCCCTTTATCATGCCTTTGTGCTATACTCCCCGCCAACAGCGGGGTTACGAGATAGACGGATCGGCGTCGGCCTGGTATTGCGGCCGGGACCAGACATCAGAACCAATCTCCATCAGGCCGTCCTTGTAAGGCCGATAACCGCCATCTCCCCAAAGCGTTTGCATCCCCGCAACATTCAAGGAGTAGAGTCGTGCCCAAGGCCAAGACCCACAAGGGAACCGCCAAGCGCTTCCGTTTGACCCGTCGGGGCAAGCTGATGCGTCATCGCGCCAACTGCAACCACATCCTGACCAAGAAGAGCGCGGACCGCAAGCGCCGTCTGCGCCAGTCGACCAGCGTTCCGGTCAAGGGTGACGTCAAGAAGATCAAGCGGATGCTCAACAAGTAGTGTCGCGCTTTTTGCAGGAGATATCCCATGCCCCGCGCCATCAACAACGTCGCCAGCCGCCGCCGTCGTCGCAAGGTCCTCAAGCGGGCCTCGGGTTTCAAGCACGGCCGCAGCCGGTTGTTCCGCACCGCCAAGGACGCGGTGACCAAGTCTTTGCAGTACGCCTACCGCGACCGCCGCAAACGCAAGGGACACTTCCGCCGCCTCTGGATCGCCCGCATCAACGCCGCCTGCCGAATCAACGGCACCAGCTACAGTCGATTTATCAACGGTCTGGGCAGGGCCGGCGTTGAACTGGACCGCAAGATCCTGGCCGATCTGGCCGCCACCGACCCGGCGGCCTTCGCCAGCGTCGTCGAGGCGGTAGAGTCCTAGGCTCGACAAGCGCAACCGGTTACGCCGCCATCGCCCAGGACCTCGCCGATCTCGGGGGGTGTGGCGAGAATGTGCCGTAAGCCGCTGGCCCCCTCACCCGGGGGCTTTCATTCTGCCGGGTAGCCATAGCCTTTATCACAGCAAGCGAAGACCCAGCGGATTCCCCAGTAGCCCCAAGAACTGTTAACTCACAACCCGTGCCAACCGCCTAGATAGAGCTGGAGCAACCGTGTTCGACGCCCTAGAGAATATCCGACGCGAAGCGCTCAAGCGCGTGGACGAAGCCGCCGAAACCGCCGAACTCGAGTCCGTCCGGGTCGAGTACCTGGGCCGCAAGGGCCGTCTGACCGAGAAGCTGCGCCGACTGGGCTCCCTGCCCCCCGAGGACCGCCCCCGCGCCGGCGCCCTGGCCAACGAGATCAAGGGCGACATCCAGCGCCGCCTGACCGCCCGCGCCGCAGAGCTCAGCGCCCCGCGCCGTAAGGTTCCGCAGCTCGACTGCACTCTGCCCGGGCGCCGCTTCGAGGTCCACCGCCGCCACCCGGTCAACCAGGTTATCGACGAGCTGGTCGACATCTTCTGCGACCTGGGCTTCACCACCGCCGAAGGGCCGCTGATCGAGGACGAGTACCACAACTTCGACGCCCTCAACACCCCGAATGACCACCCGGCCCGCGACGAGAAGGACACACTCTACATCGAGGGTTGCGACCTGCTGCTGCGCACCGAGACCAGCCCCGTGCAGATCCGCACCCTGGAGAAGACCAAGCCGCCGATACGCATCATCGCACCGGGACGCTGCTACCGCAACGATACCGCCGACGCCCGCCATTACCCGGTCTTCCACCAGATCGAGGGCCTCTGGATCGACCGGGGCGTCAGCTTCGCCCACCTCAAGGGCGTGTTGATGGAGTTCGCCCGCGCGCTCTTCGGTTCGAAGACCCGGGTGCGCTTCCGACCCCACTTCTTCCCCTTCACCGAACCCTCGGCGGAAATCGAGTCAACCTGCCCGGCCTGCGACGGTGACGGCTGCCGGACCTGTTCGGGAACGGGCTGGATCGAGCTCGGCGGTTCCGGGATGGTCGATCCGGCGGTGCTGGAGCCGATGGGCGTGAACACCGAAGTGTTCACCGGCTTCGCCTTCGGCATCGGGCCGGAACGCATTGCCATGGTGCGCTACGGCATCGACGACATCCGCCTGTTTTACGACAACGACGTCCGCTTCCTGGACCAGTTCTAGCATCCGGCCTGAACCGGCGTTGGCACGTTTCTTGCGAGTGCGCACCACCACTGCGAACCAACCCTCGCCTGCGCAACAAACGCGCCAACGCCTCCCCGTCGCCGTTGCGAACGATCTCTTCCCAAACTGGGGCAATCTTCGAAACGGCGTCAGGTAGTTCAACGCCGGGACCGAGCTTTAGATTTGGGATTATCATTCGCACCTGAGCCGATTTATCCAGCCAATAGAGTGTCATTAAATGCTTTATGGCGCACAATCGCCGCCATTGTCACACCGCTGCATTGTCATGCCAACGCATGATGGCGCTGAGCCCGGGCTCGCCTTGAGTGTCGCCGTAAGCCCGAGGCTGTTGGTTCCGCTAAGTAGTCGAACAAACTGTGAACGAAGGACCCGCTGACGGCGCTTGACGGCCTGCTTTGGAAGCTTCGGGCGTTTTCAGCATCCACTGCTTAACGACTCGCCGCCGGTAGCTACCAAGCCATATCTCGATGCGGCTTTCGAAGTTGCAAAGGTTTGTTTAAGTTTCTGTTGATGATCCCTTTTCATTTTACCAGCGGATGATGAGTCGAAGGGGTTATCATCCGAGACTGAACCCGGGTCGCAAACTCGACAAAGCGGCATTTAGATTGAAAACTCTGATAATTAATCTCAGCGCCCTTTTAGAGCACATCCGGTTTTGCGCCCCCAGGCAACACACACGGTGACTGCTAGCACAGCTTGTGCCGTCAGCGAAATGCGCCCCCTGGACGCGTGTGATAATCCATGTCGAAACTGGAAATACGTGCATGAAACCCATCGTCGGTTAGTAGAACAAGGCTCGAGTTATCGGTAACGCAACGAGCCAGAACCAACTATCAGCAAATCGAAACACCAGCGCCGGTTGAGAAAGCGTCTGATACGAGGCCATGCTGAATCAAGTTCAGCCTGCAACCTTGAGGCCTCGGCGCTTATGCGTTATATATATGTATGTTAATAGGATGTATAGCATATAAGTATTATCATCAGGGCTAATGTTTTCAGCAGTTATATCGTGTGTGCCGTCGCTACGGGTATCCCAGAGATGTGGTATTCCATGTACCCGCCAGGAGCATCCCGCTCGAAGTGCGCACCTGATAAGAGGTTGGGGGTTATCACAAGCGCCTGAACAGGCATCTATCGACAATAGCTTGTTATGATGCGCTTGATAGCTGCGTAAGCTGTCACAATCCATGTGTGGCCTGGTGGCACAAAACCAGATTTGCTCCTGTCTTGCTCCTATGGGGACGCTGAGAGTCGGGATGTCGCGATTTCAATCTCGCCCCCCTGAGCTTGTCAGCCATGGGGAGGCTGACTGTTGTCAAATAGCTGCCTTGGCAGGTATAGCAACTCTTCGCCTCGTCGAACGAAGCCAATCATGAGGTAGTAGTCAGTACTATTGATCCAAATGCCGCCCTGTTGAGTTTTGACGTTGGTTCAGTTTCCTGTGATGATCCCTTCCGGATATGGAAAGACCATTGACGGCGGCGATAATCAGTCCGGTAGAAGTGCGGACTCGATGATCCGATAACCGCCCATCTTATCAGCGATGATATCCCTCCTGCTGTTTCGATTGAAGCGCGAGCGTCTTGCCCGTGACGACCGTTCCCGCCCGCGACCAATCGACCCAAACCACCTAAACCCCGGGGTACGCCTGTGAAGTGCTACACCACCTGGCTGGCCGACTACCTGCCAAATAGCTTCGATCGCACGCCGGAACAGATAGCCGACGACCTGACCGCATCCTGTGCCGTCAGCGAGGGTTTTATCATTGCCTTTGAACACCTTCGAAAGATTACAGCCTGTCGGGTGTTGGAGGTCGAGCCGCTGCCAAAGTCGAAGAAGCTTTACCGGTGTTTGGTTGAGGTCGACGGCGGGCGGGTCGAGGTCGTGGCCGGGGCACCTAACACCGCCGAAGCCGCCGGCCGCCTGGTGCCCTACGTGCCGCCGGGCACCCGACTGCCCCTGCTGACGGTGGGCGAGCGCGAGATTCTGGGCGTGCTCAGTCGGGGTATGCTGGCCAGCACTCTGGAGCTGGGGCTGTCGGCGGACCACTCGGGCATCCGGCTGTTGGACGAGGGCGAATGGCGGCCGGGTGAATCCCTGGCGCGCCTGGCGCCGGACGACGGCGCCGTGATCGATTTCGAGACCACGCCCAACCGGCCCGACTCGCTGTCCCATCTGGGCCTGGCCCGGCAGTTGGCGGCGATCCACGGCCTGGACTTCGAGCCACCCCGGGCGCGGATAACCCCCCGGGTCGTTGATGATCCCGATGTGGTGGCCGTCGAGGCCCCGGAGCTCTGTCGACGCTACGTCGGGTTGATCGTGCGCGGCGTGAGAGTCGGACCCAGTCCGGACTGGCTGGCCCAGCGGCTGATCGCCATCGGACACCGGCCGATCTCGAACATCGTCGACGTGACCAACTACATCCTCCACGGCCTAGGCCAGCCGCTGCACGCCTTCGATCTGAACAGGCTCGCGGGCGGCCGGATCGTCGTCCGCCGCGCCCGTTTCGGTGAGGGCATCGTCACCCTGGACGGTGACGAATGCGCCCTGGGCGAAGAGATGCTGGTCATCGCCGACGCGGAGAAGCCCGTGGCGGTGGCCGGGGTGATGGGCGGCCGTGACTCCGGCGTCGACGAGGACACTCGCGACATCCTCATCGAAAGCGCCTGGTTCGAGCCCACCTCGGTGCGGGCCACGGCCAACGCCCTGGATGTCCATTCCTCGTCGAGCCATCTGTTCAGTCGTGGAGCCGATCCGGAGCTGGCTCCCGAGGCCGCCCGACTGGCCGCTGAGCTGATCGTCGAGATTGCCGGCGGCGAAGTAGACGAGGTACTCCACGACGCCCATCCCCGCCCCTGGACGGCGCCGCGGATCGAGCTGCGCCGGGCGCGGGCCGAGGCGGTTCTGGGGTTTAGCGTTACCGATGAGCGATTGCGGGAGAGCCTGCGCGGCCTGGGCTGCGAGCTGCTCGAGGACGCGGGTGCGACCACCCGCTGGGCCGCCCCCAGCCACCGGCCCGACCTGACCCGGGAGATCGACCTGATCGAAGAACTCGGCCAGGTCATCGGCTACGACGCCGTGCCCGTCGAGCTACCCCCGCTGCGCGCCGAGCGCCTCAACCCGCCCGACCCACGCGGACGCCTCCACGCCGCCCTGGCCGCCGGCGGCTGTCGCGAGGTCCTCTGCACGGACTTCGTCGCCGCCGAGGAGGCAGCCGGCTTCGGTTTCGCTGAAGAGGAGCTAGTCCGGGTGCGCAATCCTCTGGACAAGGGCCACCCCTTCCTGCGACCCACCGGTTTCATCGGCCAGCTCAACGCCGCTGGTCACAACCGCCGTCGCGGTCTGGCCGGTGGAGGCTTCTACGAGTTCTCAACCAGCTTCCACCAGGGCGACGAGGCTCCCCGGGAGAGCCAGCGCCTCTGCGCCGTGCTGGCGGGCAAGCGCCCCGGCGATAGCTGGCACGCCGTCGAGCGCGCCTACGACTTCTACGACCTCAAGGGGCTGCTGGAAGCGCTGCTCGATTCACTCAAGCTTCCCGAGGTGGAGTTGAAACCACTGGAGACCACGCCGGACACGACGCTGCGCCTGGCCGTGGAACTCGACGGCGAGCGCTTGGGTCGGCTGGTGCGCTTCGCCGGTGAGCTGCTGGAGACCTACGAGCTGGAGGACGATCCGGCCTGGGGGTTGGAGCTGGACGTGGCCAAGCTGATCGAGCTTCGCGGCGAGCCGGTTTTCCAGCACCCGCCCGCCTATCCCCCAGTCACACGGGACCTGGCCTTGGTCGTCGAGGAGGGAGTGACCCACGGCCGCGTTCTCGAGGTGATCGAGGCCGCCGCTGACGAGCTGCTGGAGAGTGTGGATATCTTCGATGTCTACACCGGCAAGCAGATCGGAACCGGCAGGCGCTCCCTGGCCTACGCGCTGAGCTTCCGCTCGCCGGAGCGCACGCTGACCGACGACGAGGTGGACGCCCGTCACGCCGCGATCGTCAAGGCCCTGGCCGAGGAGCTGGGCGCTGAGCTGCGCTCGTAACGTCCCGCTCCACGCAGAGCGAACGATCAACGACGGTGGAACGCCGACAGAAGCCGATTGACCGTGTTTGAAGGCTGGGCTTATCTCCGCATCAAAAACCACCGCGCGACGACAGCGGCCGCGCAACCAGTGAGCGCCCCAAGGGCCTCCCTTTGGGCTACCGGGATGCGAATCGGTGTGTTAAGATACTTAACGTATTGGAGATCTAGGTCACGATCAGGGCAACGCAAAGGTCGGTTTACCACGAAGGCGACGAAACGGAGGTTGGCCGTGGAAGAACTGCTCGACAAACTACAGAGCCGCATCCGGCTGGCCGTCGAGAAGATCGGCGAGCTAAAGCGCTCCAACGGTGACCTCTCGCGTCTCAACCAATCCATGGCCGAGGACAACGAGCTGTTGAACATGGAGCTCGAAGAGGCCAAGGAGCGCGCGGCCGCCGGTGAGGAACTCCAGCGGCAACTGGAGGAGCTGGAGAAGCTGCGCCGCAACGCCGTCGAACGCCTCGACGCCCTCATCGCCGAGCTCGATGAGGCTCTGGAGCTCGAGCCCGCCCCGAAGACGCCGACGCCGGTGGAGCCTGAGACCACCCCCGAGTCCGCTGTCAACGAGCCTGCGCAGACGCCCGCCGCACAACCCGAGGCCCCGTCCGAGCGACCCGATGTAGACCTTCCAGACGAGAACGGCGGTGAAGAAAGCGTCGCACCGGAACAATCCTCCACCGAGAAACGGCTCGAACCGCTCGAATCCGGCGGTGAGGAATCGACCGAGCCCGGCGTATCCGACGAGCGCCCCAGCGGTTTCCTCGATGAAACCGAGTATAAGCCCACGGCCGTCGAGGATGAACCCACCGACGAAGTCCCCGCTCCCAGCCGCCCCGCCGATTTCCCCGAAAGCCCCGGAAACGATGAAGCGCCCGACGGGACCGATGTCGACAGTATGAGGGTTGATCCGACAATACGCGCCGCCGGAGAATCAGCGGAGCCCGCCGACGCCGAGGAAATCGATCTCTCCGACGAACTGGTGGATGGGTCGACGGACGAGACGGTGTCCGAGAACAGAGAATCCTCCCCCACCGAAGACGACCTCTTCGACCTCGAAGACGACGCGTCCGAGAGCGACGACGGCTACAACCCCCTGGGCGTCGAGGGTCTGCTGGTCGACCGTTCCAGCGAGAACGGGGAGCGCCGGGAGACGGATTGAACCCCCCGCCCCGTCGCGGTTTCAGCCTGGTCGCCGCACTGTCGATCCTGATGGTCGCCGGCGCCCTCGCACAGCAGGACCTGCCCGAAAAGCCCCGACCCGAGCTGACCCCGGAGCAGCTCGAACGCGACCGTCTCCTCGCCGAAGCCTTCCACGAAGCCTACCTCGAAGACGACCTCACCGACAGCCTGATCATCGGCGGCTCACTGCGTAACGTGGAGAGCACGCCCTTCGCCGTCAGCGTGATCTCCGGCGCCCGCCTGCGCGAGTTCAACTACGCCGGCCTGGCCGACGCCCTGGCCTTCGAGGCCGGCCTCTACCCGGATCAGCGCTACCGACTGGGCGACAACGGCGGCCTGGCGGTGCGCGGTCACTCCACCCAGCACCTGCGCGTCTACATCGACGGCCTGCCCGTCGATCACGGCGTCTGGTGGAGCGAGGCCCTGGCCCGCATCCCGCTCAATCTGGTCCGCCGGGTGGAGATCCTGCGCACCCCCGGCGGCGGACTCTACGCCGGGACCCCCGGCGGGGTGATCAACGTGGTCACCCGCTCAGCTCGACGTCCCACCCTGGCCGTGTCTCAGGTGGGCGGGGGCAGCGGCACCTACAACGATCAGAGCTACTGGGGACGCTTTACCGATCAGCGCTGGCGACTGGCCTACAAGGTTGGCGGCTCCAAGTGGAGCGCCGACGCCGCCGAACACGGCCTGGATTTCGACGGCGGTGACCTGGACGCCGAACTGGCCTTCGACCTGGGGCTCACCCAACCCGGAGAGCGCTACGACGACGGCCGCATCGGCATCTACGTCCGCAGCCACTACTCGCGCTACGGCGACCGCTGGTCACACTCCGAGGCGCAACGTCGCGACGACCTGAACCTCTACAGCTACGGCGCCTGGCTCGAGCTGCCCCTGGCCGACTGGGGCCGCCTGCGCGGCGATCTGCGCTACAACGACCGCGAGCGCTCGCGCAGCCTGACCGAGTACGACCTGCTCTTCCCCGGTGAGTTGCCCGAGCCGAGTTACTACGAGGCCGATGTCTACGACGGGCTGCTCAAACTGGACCTGTCCCCCTGGAGGGGAGCCCGTCTCGGCTTGGCCCTGGACGGTTGGCTGGAGGACTCCCCGGCTTACGACGGCGAGCTGATCCACCGCTACGGCGGTGCGCTTAGCCTGGAGCAGGGACTCTTCGAGGGGCTGACCCAAATTGTCGCCGCCGCCCGCTACGACGAGGACTCCCGCTGCGGCGGCGCGCCGGCCTTCAGCCTGGGCTTTCTCCAGGGCCTTCAGCATCGCCTGGGTCTGGACTCGGTCTTTGTCAATTACGCCGACGGTCGCCGTCCACCGAGCCTGGAGGAGCGCCAACGTTCCATCGGCGAACTAGAGCCCGAGCGCGGCTGGAACCTGGAGGCCGGGCTGCGCGTTACCCGGCTTGACCCGCTAAAGCTTCAACTGACCGGCTATTACGGCGGTCTGGAGGATGCGCTGAGCGATGAAGTCACCGGTCTGGTCAACGCCGCCGAGTCACGGGAGCTCTATGGCGGTGAGCTCGAGCTGACTCTGGGACACCACGGGGATCCCTGGATCCAGGGCGGCATCGGACACGATCAGGTCGAGCAGAAGAACGCTGAACTCCACGGCTCACCGCTGCGGCTGCGCCTGGTCGGTTCACTGGCCTGGCGGGACGCCGAAGGACCCTGGTTCATGGGCCGCGCCGCCCTGGGCTACGCCGGGCGCTTCTTCCAGGGTGATTTGACCCTCACCGGCGAGGCCCACCTGAGCTACGCCAACCGCATCCTCGACACCGCCTACCCGGGGGAGCCGGGCTCGACGCCGGATACGGACCTGTTCACCCTGGACCTGCTTATCCGCGCCCGGGTGATCGACTTCGATATCAGCCTGCGGTTGAACAACCTGATCGGCGGAGGGATGGAGTTCGACGGCCTGGGTCGTCTGACCGCGCCGCCGGGTTTCCACCTGAGCTTCTCCTGGGTCTTCTACGACTGAGCCGGGACAAAGCTGGAATGGTGGCCTCGAGTCCGAAAAGCGTTTGATCGGTGACCATCGGTTTGATAGAAAACCTCTGCGACAGTCAAAGTGTTGGATAATCTGCTTGGGTGTGAACCCTGTTCGGAATGGATCGTTGCCGTATCCCGCTGTAAGTACAGTGGCAGATAAGAGAAGCACGATCCCCCCCCGGGGGGGGGGTATTGCGTTATCAGCATTCTTCGAGCAAACCTGTGACGGAGGATTGCCACTGGTTAATAAATGACTTTGACATCAAGGGACATGTTCGGACCAAATCAGGCTGATTGGGAGCGGCTTGCTTGGCCGTAATTCACTACTCGGATATACTTCGCGTTTTTTACAAATACATTTAACATTCCCTTAATACTTGTTATTACGACATTTAGGAGTCAGAGGAGATCTACTGTCAGAGCTTATGCAAGTACCTTATGCAAGAGCTCTGATATCAGGATTCGTAAAGGATCAGGCCCGAGTTAGTTGCCCACTTGTTGACTGCTCGTTTTCTGACAGGTTTTAAGGGTATAATCTCTAGGCATCATGGAACGTGTTCGGACCAAATCAGGCTGATTGGGATCAACCCGTCGGGCCGTTATTGACTCCCTGAAACAAGCCTTCTCGCAGCAAGCGCTCATATGGCATGCCCTTATTGCATGATATTATGACACTTAGGCTTCTGCGGCAATCTGCCGCCAGGGTAGATACAGATACGCTGATATCTTGGATTGCCAAGGATCAGGCCTGTATTCGTTGCCACTTTTTGACCCCCCTTTTTGTGGCAGAATATCACAGCCCATCCCGTATGTTAACAGCATGTTACATACATGTATCGGTCCGAACACGGTATACGATCCCAATCTCTATTGTCAACAGTATACAATCGCAATCAGGTCCGGATAGGGTATACGATTCCATGACTTAATTACAGTCATTAAGAGTGTTAACAGCGTGCTATTTGATGGAAGGGTCTAGCGCTCCAGCAAGCCGCTCTTATCAGCCGGATCTGATCCGAACAGGTTCCTTCGAGCGGGACAATCCCGCAATATAACAGCTATCAATCACTTCATGTATCGTCGAACCCCCACCGATCCCACAGGTGTATGATGGCTCGTCTCTATCTGATAACCGACGAAACGCTGGGCCTCGAGGCCAACCTGAAGCTCCTTACCACGGAGTTTCTGGCCGGCTGCGGGGTGTTCCAGTTGCGCTTCGACAACCTGAGCGATCGCGAGTTCCACCAGGCCGCGTTGGAGTTCTCGCGTCGCTGCCACGAGGCCGGGGTGCCCTTCATCGTCAACGACCGGGTGGACATCGCCCTGGCCGCCGGAGCAGACGGCGTCCACCTGGGCGCCGACGACCTGCCCGTCGAGGTGGTCCGCCGCCTGGTCGGTGGCGAGCTGCTGATCGGCCGCACCGTCAGAAACAGGCAGCAGGCCGTGGATGCCCAGCGGGACGGAGCCAGCTACCTGGCCGCCGGCCCCTGTTTCGGCACCCAGACCAAGCCCGCTCTCGAGCCCATCGGCGTCGGCGCCGTCAAGGAGATAACCGCCGCCTGCGAGCTGCCGGTCTGCGCCATCGGCGGCATCACCCCGGACAAGCTGGCCCTGGTCCTCGACGCCCACCCGGCCTACACCGCCGTGATCAGCGCCGTCACCCGGTCCGATGACCCGACCAAGGCCAAGCAAAAACTGGTTACCATGCTCTCCATCGACGAGCACAACCTCCAGCCGCGTCGCCTGGAGAAGCGGGGAGGAACCGGCGAGAGCTAGCCCCAAAGCATTAGCACCTGCTAATAAACGGGCCTCTGAGAAAGCCGGAGAGCGCCGATCACCGACCGGGGAGGGGTTTTAGTACCCTTGATTCACAAGCTGCTGATTGATATCGCAACTAGCGCGCAAGTTATCGAATAGTTAACGACGGCGCGAATAAACACCTCTCTTGAATGCTTGATCAATGAGTTACCCTATGGAGCAGAGCTGTAATATCAAGTCTGCTCCATTATTTATTGCGCTTGATCGAAAGTTCATTTGTGTGTTTCAGGAATTAAACCCGGCCTTTACAATTAAGACCCGGAAATTTTCACTCGATGCTTCATTCACCAGGAGACACCCAAACGATAGTCGAGGAGACTCCTTTTTGTGATACGCTATGTAGCGCGCTTCCGATAATGGGGGTTATGTGCATTTCGGTGGTATTCGGGTGGGCTGATTTTTCAAATGTCTACAGTGGGGCGTTTCTATTAGCCTGCCACGCATGCCGATTGCGCAAATGGATAAAACAGCAGGTTTTGAAATCCCCGCCATTCATCATCAAAACGACGGCCTGCTGGTGTCCAGACCCATAGGCCATATAGCCACCCTACGTCCCAGCCATTGATGCACAGATTCCCCAAAAAAAAGCCCCCGCGACAGGGGCTTTGGTTACTTCTTCTTCTTGTGCCGATTCGCACGGCGCTTCTTCTTGCGCTTGTGCGTGGCGATCTTTTTGCGCTTGCGCTTTTTGCTCGAACCCACGTTTCTCCTCTCAGCGGCCGCTAGGGTCAATCGAAGCTGGCAAGTGACGAAGGGCGGGTGCTGCGCGTCAACCCATTGAATATGAGCGGGTATTGTACCTGTTGGGACGGGAAAAGGCAAGCCGTCCGGGAAACCCTTCGGTCCCCCCCTGTTCGAGGAGAGTACTTCAAGCAAATCCGCGGCCGGTTCTCTACGGGCTACTATCAGGCGGGAATGTGCCGACGTAACCAGGACCTGGAGATAAATGGAATGAACAACGCATTACCAGACACTACGAGCGGAACAGGTTGTTGAAGCCGTAATGCCGACTGGCGAACGCTCGTCTCTGTCTCGAATAAACAACCGGCCCCAGGGGGCCGGTCGAAATGCAAAGGTTGTTAGGTCAGGACCTTAGCCGTCGGGCAGCATGCTCTTGAGTTTCTTCGAGGGCTTGAAGTGGGGAACCCACTTCTCTTTGACCTCGATAATCTCGCCGGTGCGCGGGTTGCGGGCCTGTCGGGCGCGCTTATGGCGCAAGCGGAAGGTGCCGAAGCCCCGGATCTCGACACGCTGCTTCTTGAGTGTCTCTTCGTCGCCGGGCGTCGTCAGGCACTCGATGAGCGTCTCCAGGATGGCGTTGATCAGCTCCGTAGTCTGCTTGAGTGTCAGACCGGTGCTTTTTGATATCTTCTGGGCCAGATCCGCTTTGGTCATTGCCGACTCCTTGAAGCCGCTCCGGGTTGGATAATAACAACCCGCGATTCACCAGTCAGCCTAGTATGCAGCAACCGGAAAAACGTATGTCTTCTACGTTGGAGAATGCAGAACCGTAAGGAATTTTGATGTTACCGGATTATTGATGACAGGTCAAGACCTTAGGCGGTTTTCTCCGACGGTTTCAGTCGATCCGCCGCCCAGGGCTTATCAGCGCTTGCCGACGGGGCTGGGAACATCCAGGTTCTGCCAGCGGCCGCACTTGTCGCCCCAGCGGCTTATCACCGCGCCGTCCTGCAGTATCTCGACGACCTCGCAGACATTGGGGCAGTAGCCACACTCGAAGCCCCGGGTGCGGTAGCTGAACTCGGCGGCGTCGAAGCCTTTGAAGCGAGTCGAACCGGTGATCTCGACGCGCTCACGCGCCAGTTGCGCCGCGCCGATGGCCCCCATCACCTTGTGATGCTCGGGGACGATGACCTCGTGGCCCAAAGCCTTCTCGAAGGCCCGCTTGATGCCAACGTTGGCCGCCACGCCGCCCTGGAAAACCATCGGGGGCTGGATGTCCTTGCCCCGGGCGATGTTGTTCAGGTAGTTGCGCACCAGGGCCTCGCTCAAGCCGGCGATGATGTCCTCAGTGGAGTGGCCCATCTGCTGCTTGTGGATCATGTCGCTTTCGGCGAAGACGGTGCAGCGTCCGGCGATGCGCACCGCGCTGGTCGACTTGAGCGCGTAGCCGCCGAACTCCTCGATGGCGATGTCCAGCCGCGCCGCCTGCTGGTCGAGAAACGAACCGGTGCCCGCCGCGCAGACAGTGTTCATCGCGAAGTCGACGACGATGCCCTCGCGCAGGATGATGATCTTGGAGTCCTGGCCGCCGATTTCGAAGACCGTGCGTACGCCGGGGATCTCGAGCCCAGCGGCGATGGCGTGGGCCGTGATCTCGTTCTTGACCGAATCGGCGCCGACCAGCACCGCGGTGAGCTGACGAGCCGAGCCCGTTGTGCCCACGCCGGCGATGAGATCGGAGCGACCGTCGAGCAGTTTGTTGAGCTGGGCCAGACCGCGCTGGACGGTCTCGATTGGTCGGCCCTGGGTGCGCAGGTAGAGGGACTGGGAGACCGCGCCGCCCTCGTCGACCAGGGCGAAATTGGTGCTCACCGAGCCCACGTCGACGCCGAGATAATAGCGCTCAGTCAAGATGGCTCCTCGAACTGGAGGTTGCTTGTAACAATGAACTGGAGTGCGGGTTTTGATGGCGGGTTGTTCAAACTCAGGAGGCCGCCGACAAATGGGCTATTCCATGAACGGCGCAAGGGTATCGGTTGTTTCAATAGTCGCGCACCAAGCACCTCAGTCCGCGTCAGGTGGCTATACGCAGCTCTTATCTATAAGTATCGGGATTTTTACCTATTTTCGGAACGGCACTTCTCGCCCAAAAACCGCTAGGCATCGAATACCCTGACCGGACCTGATCGTGATTGTATCACACTGATAATAGGTGTGATTGGTATCAGGTGCCTGTCACATAACGGGCAGTCAAAAAGTGGCAGCTAAGAAGAGCGTCATCCTTGGTAAGCCTGGATATCCACACTTGTCCACAACCTGACAGCAGATTGCCACTGACGCTTAAGTGTCGTAATAACAAGTAATAAGATCAAGCCAAATGCATGCTTGGTCAACAACGTGCATTACAGCTAAGTGAAACACCGCCCGGCAAGCCGCTACCAATCAGCCTGATTTGGCCCGATCACGTTCCATGACGCCAATCGCTGTTAAGCGCATCATAGCTCATATAGCAGTCATTATCGTACCGCCGACTTTAACAATAACCTCGACTAGTAGTACGTACTACTGGAATCGGGAAGCTGTTGATCCAGTTCAAGGCTCATGGAAGCTATGATTGCATGACACGCTGATTGCAGTCAATTGTTTGATTAGACCCCTGTTGCGGCCAGCAGCCTTCGAGAGTTGACGCCCTGCGCAGAAGCAGTTTCAAGAAGCCATTAACCGATGCGGCTCTCTATGGTTACCGATGCTGGTGCTGATAGATAAACTCATTTCTAAGAAATATTGCAGCCGTTGATTAACCGGCCGTAAGACAGGGACGGTTCAAGCCGACGGCAGCGGCTCGGTCCGGGTCAGGCCGCGCTTGCGGGCCAGCAAATCAACAAAGGCCTCCAGCCGGGTGACGATCCCGGCCTCGGCGGTGTGCTCGTCCATGATCAGCGTCAGCACCGGGATGCCCAGCTCGTTGGAGACCCGGGTGAGGATGTTCTGGGCCACGATCTCGGGCATGCAGGTAAACGGCATCAGGTGGACCACGCCGTCGTAACCCTCGCGGGCCATGCGGACGGTTTGGCCGACGCTGACCACGCTCTCGCCGCCGGCGTCGTAGGCCAGGTACTTCTCCGCGTAACGCTTGGCCGTCTCGCGGTCGGCGTCGCCGCCGACACCGCCCGTGGTCATCTTGTGGTGCAGCCAGGCCGACAGCGAGACCGGGCGCTCGACCCAGACGCCCATCTCGCCCAGGCGCCGCTCGATCTCGAAGTTGACGAAGCGCTCGAGGACCACGTAGAGCTCGCCGACGACACCGACGCGCAGTGGTTTCTCCGGCTTGTCGTCGCGGTCGGACAGGGCGGCGAAATCCCGCCGGGCGCTGATCTCGGCGGCGCGCAGCGAGAGATACCAACCGGCGTCGTCGATGCGCTTGAGGTATTTCTGTTGCAGCTTTTCGGCCCGGCGGGGATCGGCGGCGCGCCAGCGGGCGCGACGGGCCGACTCCTCGACGAACTCGATGGCCTGGAGCTTGCGCAGACCGAAGCGGAAGGCCCGCCATAAACGCAGCAGACCGGAGCGCTTCGAGATCGTGCGGAACATGTTGATGAAGTCTTCTTTGGTGTCCTGGCTGAAGTAGTGGAAGGTGACGTCGTAACCCAGATTCTTGAGTATCTGCTCCTGGATCGAACCGTAGTAACCGAAGCGGCAGGGGCCGCCGCCGCCGATGACCAGCAGGGTGTCGGCGCCCTCCTCGATGGCCTCCAGGAAGTTGCCCAGGTTGATCTTCAGCGGCAGACAGGCCGTCTCCGGGCTGTGGCGCACACCCAGCTCGAGCGTGCGCTTCGAGCAGGGCGGTGGCACCACGTACTCCCGCCCCAAAGCCTCCAACAAGACCCGTAGCGCGATGTGCATATTGCCCATGTGGGGGAAGCTGAGCTTCACCGGCCGCCTTCCGTTTTACTGTTCGGGTGTGCGCTGCCGTGGGGCGCGCTTGCACGATTCATCCGCGAATCCTGCGCCGGTTCGCGATTCTAGGACGTTTCCCTTGTCAGTCCCAATAAACCTTCGAAGCGGAAAGTTACTAGGTCGCCTTGCTACCAAGTAGAAGTGTCCAATCATAGAGGATAAAAGCACGGCGCGGCCTCGGCCGGCCATTCTTGTATCAACAGCTATCGATGTTCGGCTACCGGGGCGGCGTTGGCACGTTTCTTGCAGAGTCGCACGCGGCCTGGCGCCCGGGGAGTCGCATTTCGCAAGAAACGTGCCAACGCCGCCTTCGCGTTGTGAGCGCGCATCTTGAGAAAGCCGAGGCCGCGTTGATCAGCCCTTGGATCGGGCCAGGCGCTTACGGCGGCGGATCATGTCCAGGAAGGCTTCCAGGCGTGTCAGCAGCCCGGCCTCGCCGGTGTGCTCGTCGAGGACCAGGGTGGTGTAACCGGTCTGGGGATGTTTGCGGGCCAGGGCTTCGATGAGCGTCTCGAGCAGCGAGGCCGGACCGCACTGGAAGGGCGGGACGAAGATCAGGCCGTCGACGCTGGACTGGCGCAGGAAGAAACCGGCGGCGCCGAGGATTTCCCGACCCAGCGTCCAGTAGGGGGCGCGCTTGAAACCGGCCAGCTCGCGGTCCAGGGTGCGGTGGTCTACGGCCTCGTGGGTCAGCACCCGGCAGCCCATCCGGCGCAGCTTGGCCAGCAGGTCCAGGGAGCTGCCCGGATCGAAGATCAGGTAGGATCGTCCGATGACCCGCACCTCGAGCTCGTCGCCCTGCGAGGGTTCCCGGTAGGGCTTGCCGCTCTCGATGGAGTCGAGCAGGGCCTCGGGGTCGCGTCCGGCCAGGCAGTCGGCGCGGAAGGTTGCCTGGGCGGTCTCTGCTTCGCTGAGGGCCTTGTCTATCTCGTTTTCGGAGAGTCCAAGCTCGCGTCCCGCCGCTTCCAGCGTCTCCAGCACACCGCCCAGACCGCGGTTGACGTCGGCGGCGGGGGACAGCAGGGGCAGGGCGGTGTCCACGCAGCTCAGCGCCATGTCGGGCAGCCCGATGATCTTGGGGCAGAGCGATGAGCCGGGCTCCAGGCTGACCAGTCGTGGCAGGAAGATACGGTCGACCCCGGCCTCGAGCAGTTCGAAGAGATGGCCGAAGGCCACCTTGAGCGGCAGGCAGGCGTCGTCGACAGTGGAGGCGATGCCCCGGCTGACGATGTCCTTACGCGTCGGTGGGCTGATGACCACCTCGAGCCCCAGGGCGCGGAAGAAACCTGCGAACAGGGGTAGATAGCGGTAGTGGTGGATCAGTACTCGTGGTAAGCCGATGCGCATAATTCTCGATTGGTTCTCTCGGTATTGTCTCGTGTCAGGGAGTGGGTGTCAAGGCTTGTCGTCGGCGACGTCATCCTCGGGATCGTCCAGCTTGTGCCGCAGGCGTTCCTCCTGGGCCAGGTTTTCCTCCTCTTCTTGGCGCAGTGTCTCCTCGTCGGCTTTATTATGCGGACCCAGGTAAATGGGACTCTTGCGGTAATACCTTTCGACCTGCAGGGCGATGATCTTGACCAGAGCGGCCAGGGGCACTGCCATAAACGCCCAGAGCAGGCCGAACTCAAAACCGACCAGCACGGCCAACAGCAGCAGGACCGGTCCGATGCCCATCTTGCGGCCGACGATCAGCGGATCGAGGATGTAGCCGTCGATGGCGTTGGCCGAGAGGTAGAGCGCCATGGTCAACAGCGCCGCCAGCATGGGATCCGGCGCCAGGAAGGAGACGGGCACGGCGATTACCGCCCCGAGGAAGGGGCCGACGAAGGGGATGAAGTTGAGCACGCCGGTGATCAGGGCGATGGGCACGTAGAAGGGCACGTCGAGCAGGTAGAGCCCGGTGCCCACCCATAACGCCACGAAGGCGCAGCCGATGGACTTGGCCCGGAAGAAACCGATGAAGACGCGGTTGGCGTCCTTGGCCAGACCGCCGATGCGGTTCTTGAGCTGCAGGGGGATCAGGGTGCGCAGCTTGGCCTTGAAGCGGTCCACGTCGCGCAGCAACAGGAAGGTGAAGATGGGGATCAGGATCAGGTTGCCCAGGTTGCCCAATTGGGCGAAGGCGGTATTCATTACCTGGGTGGCCGAGGGCAGAGCTTCGGAGGCGGCGGTTTTAAGGTCCTCGCTGACGTTCTGCAGGGGTTCCCGGAGTGAGGGATTATCGGCGGTGACCTCGTCGACCCAGCTCTGGAGTTCGACGAGGATAGTGTTGAAGTTGAAGCCGTCCAGCCGATCCAGGTCGTGCTGGATCGTCGGGGCAAGCAGGAAGCCCACGCCGACTAGGACGCCGATGACCAGAAGCACCGTCGTCGCCGCGGCCAGAGCGCGCAGGCGCAGGCCTTTTTTGTCCGTGGGCGGCTCGGAGCGCTCGCGCTTGGCGAGCAGGCGATTGTACCAGATGTCGAAGCGGTCGGCGATTGGATCGAGGAAGAAGGCCAGCACCAGGGCGACCACGAAGGGGAAGAAGGCGTCCCATAGGCTTATCACACCGTAGATCAGCCCGATGACAGTGATCAGGATGATCAGCGCGACGGCCCGGGGATCATTCGAGGCGAAGGGGATCAGGATGAAGACCAGGATCAGCCAGATCAAAAGCGGGGTGATGACGTCCCAGACGTAGTAGAAGAAGATGGCCAGAAAGACCAGGAAGATGACCATCAGTACGTAGAGCGGCACCCGGCCGGTGCGGGTGGGGCCCTGATCGGTTGGGTGCTTTTCTTCCACGCCTACTCCTCGTCTCGTAAACACAGCCCTCTGGAAAGCTCAGGACCACCCGACGCTCCTGGGTCGCGTAAGTATAGCAGAGGCGCCCGGTGAGGTGAAGGCGCGGAACATTCCCGGAGCAACCCGTGTGCGCACTCTGTGGAAATCGTCCGGGAGCTGCTCTATCACTGGGTTCATTAACCGTGTTCCTAGCCTTGTTCCTTGTCGAGGCGCCTGCCGCGGTGGGCTGCGAACCCGAATCAGCCCTTTGACATTGCCCATCCTTTATACTAGCTTAATCCACGTAACAACTTGTCTCACGCAATCTGCCAGCCGGACCTTCCCCTTTGTCAAGCCTTGTCTGAGCCCGCCTGTTACTGTACTGCCCGGCAGGGTGTCCCGTACGCCAACCCGCCGGATCGAGTAAAGCAACAACTGATTGCGCTGCGTGTCTGGTCTCCAGTCGCTCTCGGCTCATGCTCCATACATCGATAGCTAAACAGCCTGTGGGATCGACATAGCTTCGCTAACATCGTCCACTCGCATGACCGCGCGATTGCAATTGGGGCTAGACCGGGCAACATCCTTGAAAGAAGTGTCCGGAGCGTTAGCCTGCTGGAAGCCCCACCCCCGTCCTGTTCAGCTCAACGAGCATCAGATGCGGGTTTGTGGCAATGATCAGCATGAGCACCGGAACGCTCCCGCGCACTCGAACGATAACGAAAGGCGTCATCGAGAACGTGGAATCCATCGCCGTTTTCATCGCCAAGGGCGGCACGGGCAAAACCACCACCGCGGTCAACCTATCCGCGGCGCTTGCCCTGCAGGGCAAGCGCGTGATTCTAATCGACGGCGACCCCCAGGGCACCATCGCCACCTACTTCAATCTCCAGCCCGTCGGCGGAGGGCTGGCCGAGTTGTTGATGGGCGAAGAGGTCGCCCTGCAGCGGCTGCGTGACAACCTGGTCCTGATCAGCTCCGGTGGCTACGACCTCTGGGAGATCTCCAGCCTGATCGATCAGCGCGTCGATCGCTACCATGTGCTCGGCCGGATCCTCTCGCGTCTGAGCCGTCTCGACTACATCATCTTCGACTGCCCCCCGGCGCTCAACGTACTCACCTACAACATACTCTACGCCGCCGACCATGTTCTTCTTCCCTTTTCGACCGACTACCTGACGGCGATCACCGCCGTGAAGACGATCAACGCCCTGCGCGAGCTGCCCCCGGAGCACGCCCCCCACATCCTCGGGGTCGCGCCCAACTTTTATAACCGCTTCGACAAGGCCCACCGGGCGATCCTGCGTCTGGCCCGGGGACACTTCGGCGAGCTGCTGACCGAGACCATCATCCGCTACTCGCGCAAGATCTCCGAAGCGCCCAACCACGCCCAAACCGTCTTCGAGTACTCACCGGCCTCGCGGGGCTCCTCGGATTTCGCCAGCCTGGCCGACGAGGTCGTCCAGCGCTGCGTCAACTTCAGAAAAGGCCGGAAAAAGCCGGTATAGACCATTAGTCGAGCAATAAAACGAACCGCCGCCGTCCACCGGGGTGGTTTTTTTATTTGGGATAGTATGCCCTTACCGGACCGGATCGTGATTTGATACTGTTGTTCATAGAGATGCTGATCATCAGTAATCTACCACGAGACGGGCAGTCAAAAAGTGGCGGCCAACACGGGCCTGTTCTTTTGCTGCCCCGACATCAGCATACGTATGTATGCCCTGACAGCAGACTGCTACTGGCTCACAAGTGCTTAAATAACAAGCAGTAAGGGTTTACAAGATGAACTCCTGATTAATGACGGAGTCTGTCCCGGTAGGAAATAACGGCCCAGCTCGCCGCTCCCGAGCAGCCTGATCTGGTCCGATCAGGTTATATGATGCCTTTCATGATTGCCATGTTAAGAGGAAATGTAAGAGGAAATGAATGATTAACAACTGTTGAGGCGTCAGCATCCGTCGAGTCACCCAGGTGGCTCAAGATCAATAATCCCAAAAGGGATTATCACACGTGCTTGAACAGATACGTATCGCTATTAGCTTGATGTGTAGTGGCTTATAGTTGCAGGTTGTCCCTGTTTGTGCGTTGCCTGGTGGCGGAAAACCAGACTTGCTCTATGTGGGCGCTTCTAGGACGCTGAGAGTCGGGAAGTCGCGACTCCTGATTTGCATCCCGGACCTACCAGGTAGTATGAGACTAAACGCTTTCAAATAGCGGCTTTAGCAGGTATGATTAATCTTCGGCTTATCGATCTAAAGCCTATCACGGGGTATTTGAAAGCACCTCCGTTCGAAAAGCCGCTTTTTATAGTTAATAACGTCGGTTCAGTATCCGGTGATAATCCCTCCCTAAAATACTTTTTCCTGATAAGGAATCGTCACCAGAAACCGGACCAAGCATTCGCAATTTGAGCAAGACGCATTAAGAAGTGATCCTGGTTATCACCCGCGGCGAGGGGTCAACCAGCGAAAGCGAATAGCGGTCTAAGCTGATAAAGCGAGCAATAGGGCGTCGTCAGCAGGTCATTTACTCACAGCGCGGTCGACTCACGAGCGGGACCAACTGCCTCGGGCTTCCGGCGGTACTCAACGCAGGTCCAGGTGCATCGCCACCAAGCAAAGGGATAACAATGGCGGCGAGTGTGAACTATAAAGCAACCAATGACAATCTATTCGCTGGATGAGTCGGTTCAGGTGCGAGTGATAATCCCCTGATAAAGACATTATTAGAAAGCAGATAGCTTACTTGTCACTGGGAAGCCGGGATGCAAATCAACAATCCGGACTCCCCGACTCTCTGTCTTCTCTTTGAGCTGGTCTCTTAATAACCCAACTGGTTTCGCGCCACCAAGCAAGGCACAGAAACAACTATAACGCACATAATAACAAACTATTAGCGATGTATGTCAGTTCAGGCAAGGATGAGGATCCCTGCTTCTAACTAAACGTAATTGAATCGCCAGCAAAAGAGTCTCCCGGCGCTTGACGAACCAACGGATTTGGTCTATACTAGCAAGCGGTTTGTGACACATACCGGTCTGCAATCAGACAGGCCGCCCCCGTCAGGTGGAGAGATGAACCAGCGACAACTGCCCGAGGATGTCCGCGAGAGCATCGAGGACCTGCGTCACATCCGGCGCCTGGTCGATAAAAGCGGCAAGAGCGCCCTGTTCCGCAAGGTCTCCCAAGAGATCAGCCACCTCTTTCTGCTCATGGGGATCGCCGCCGTGGTCATCGGCGTCGGGATGCAGTTGATCCTCGACTACGCCCCGCCGGTCATCGCCGGTCTGGAGAAGTCCAGCGTGCTCTGGATCGTTGGCGGGCTGGCCATCGCCGTCTTCACCGCCATCAAGAGCCTGGGGATCGCCCGGGCGGCCCGGCGCGAGGGCTACTCCCTCTTCGGCGTCATCGGCCAGATGATGCGCGCCGATTACCTGCGCCTGGTGCCCTTCGCCCTCGTCGGCGCCCTGGGAACGATCCTGCTGGCCCGGGCCGGACAGGGAGACTACATCTTCGGCTTCCTCTCCGCCGCCGCCGCGGCGATGCTGACCGCCTTCACCTCCATCGTGCGTCTGCGCAGCGTGCTGGTGCTGGGCCTCAGCGCGCTCGCCCTGGCCCTGCCGGCGACCTTCCTTCTCCACGGCTACCCCTTTTACAAGGTCGCCGTCTGCTGGGGCCTGCCCCTGATCGCCTTCAGCCGGGTCGAAGACGGCCCCCGTGACTGACCATGGGCAATCCGGTCAAAATCTTCAACCTCAACCCGGTGCTGCACCAGCGCACGCGGATGGCCATCATGAGCCTGATCTGCACCGCCGAGGAGCCGTTGGAGTTCACCGAGCTGCTCAAGCGGCTGAACCTGACCAAGGGCAACCTCTCCCTGCACCTGCGCAAGCTGGAGGAGGCCGGCTACCTCAGGGTAAAGAAGGAGTTCGTCGAGCGTATCCCCCGCACCAGCTACAGCGCCACGCCGACGGGCCGTCGCGACTTCTCGGCCTACCTGGCGCTGCTCGAGGAGATCATCGCCGGCGCCCGGGACGACGATGAATCACCCGAAGCCGACCAATAGCCCCGGACCGAGACCCCGCCGAGTCTACCCGCTCGGAGTGACCGGCGAGACCCGAGCCGATCGCTTCCTGCCGAAACACCTCTGGTAACGCGTCGATCACCGCATATCCAGAACCGCTGACTGACACCAAGCGCGGCAGGATTGTCAGAGTGTACCGGACGAACAGCAGGAGCGACCAGAGCCGCTACGAGGTGGATGCTCTTTATGCCCTCCTCGCCCAGGTCGCTGACTCGATCGGTCGCGATTCCAGACGGCTTGTCCGGACCGGCAACCTCTCGATTGCAAACGGCGCCACGAGCGGACAATCACCGTCGCCGCAAATCGATCATCAGGAAATCACGGGATGCTGAGCTGTCCAGCGTAGAATGACAACCGAGAGCGATCCAAACCGGTCCAAGAGCGAGTGATAATCCCTGACCATTTCATCTTTTTTGCCCAAGTTAGTTTGCCTGACAAACCTGTTTTTGAACAGACTTACAACACACTGGAGGAACCATGATCACGGTCGAGAACCTGCGTTTTCGTTACGAGAAAGACGCCCCGCCCGCCGTCGACGGCATCGACTTCACCGTCGAGCGCGGCGAGTGCTTCGGCTTCCTCGGCCCCAACGGCGCCGGCAAGTCGACAACGATCAAGCTGCTCACCGGCCAGTTGCCCCTGCAGGGGGGCACGGTGCGCATCCTGGACCACGACCTGCGCAACCCCGAACCGGCCTACTTCGAGCAGATCGGTGTCAGCTTCGAGCTGCCCAACATCTACGAAAAGTTCACCGTGCTGGAGAACCTGGAGTTCTACCGCCGCCTCTACAGCGGCGAGACCCGGGACCCCAAGGAGTTGCTCGAGCTGGTCGGACTCGGTGACGCCGCCGACAAACGGGGCTCCGAGTGTTCCCGTGGGATGCTCCAGCGCCTGGTCTTCGCCCGGGCTCTGATCCCCGATCCCCGGGCGCTCTTTCTCGATGAGCCCACCGGCGGCCTCGACCCCGACATCGCCCTGGTGATCCGCGAGGCGATCCACCGGGCGCTCGACAACGGGGTGACGGTTTTCCTGACAACCCACAACATGTACGAAGCCGACAGCCTCTGCGATCGGGTGGCCTTCATCCACCGCGGTCGGCTGGCCGCCGTGGACACCCCCCACGATCTCAAGCTGGCCCTGGGGGAACGGCGGATCGCCGTCGAGGTGATCGAGGACGGCCGCTCGACGACCCGTGAGCTATCCCTGGACGACGCCGAGGACCGCGAGCGGCTGGGCCGCTGGCTGGTCGAGGGCGCCGTCGTCACCATGCACACCAAGGAGGCGACCCTGGAGGACGCCTTCGTCAAGCTGGTCGGCCAGCATCTCTAGGGAGGTGAGAAGTGCTCAACCGAATCTGGCAACTCACCCGGGCCGACCTGCGCCATATCGTCCAGAGCAACCTGATCTGGATCACCGTGGCCATGGTCGTCGCTGGGATCGTCCTGGGACACCTGCTCGGCGGCAGCGAGGTCGTCGTCGACGAGGCCCTCTTCCTCCACGACGCCACCGGTGACAACCTGGCCGCCGTGCTCGGCCCGGCCCTCGAAAACGAGGGCTGGATGGAAGTGGAGCCTGGTGAGCTCGACGCCCGGGAAACCAAGCGCTTCGCCTGGCTGGAAGACGAGGCGGCGGTCCGCCGTGCCGTCACCGAGGTCGACGTCGGCTTCGGCATCGTCATCGAGGCAGACGCCGCCGGCGGCTACGCTTTCCGTCACCTGATGCCCGACCTGCTGCCCGAGACCACCCGGCGGTTGACGGCCCAGACGACGGACCAATGGCTGGCTTCCCTGCTCACCGACGGTGAAGAGCTGGAGGAGCCGCCGCGCGAGCTGTTGCCCGGCTATTCCTGGAGCGAGAAACCCACTGCAGGACGGGCCATAGTTCCCATGTTCGTCTTCGGCGAGGCCTTCATCATCGGGCTCTGGTTCGGCGCGGTGCTGATGACAGGCGAGCGCAGCCGGGGCACCATCGACTCCCTGCGCACCAGCCCCGCCGGCATGGGCGAGATCCTCACCGCCAAGGCCCTGGCGCTGAGCATCTTCGTCCTCGCCGAGGCCTTCGTGACCACTGTGGGCGTCTGGGGGCTCTTCCCCGGCCTGGGCCTGGCGATGGTCTCCGCCGTGCTGCTCTGCCTGTTCGCCGCCGGGCTGGCCTTCCTGCTTTCCGGCTTCTTCAAATCGTTGACCGGCTTCATCCTCACCGGCGCCCTGGTGACCTTCGGCATCAGCCTGCCCGTGAGCTCCCTCTTCGTGCCGAGCTTCCCCGAGTTCGCCTACTTGCCGACCTACCCGATCCTGCGCCTGGTCCGCGAGGCCTTCTTCCCCACCGGACAGGCCGACGTTCTCTGGCTCAACCTCGCCTACGCCATCGCCGTGACCGCCTTCGCCCTGGTCTTCGGGGGCTGGGTATTCCGCCGTCGACTCTGGGGCGTCTCCCTGGGTATTGGTGACGGCCAAGGAAAGGAGGCCCTCCGATGAAAACGCGCCGCCTGCTGACATCCCTCCGCAGGGAGTACAAGAGCATCTTCCGCAATCGGATGGTCATCTTCGGGCTCTTCGGTCCCCTGCTGATGGTCTTGATCTTCCAACTGATCCTCCCCGCCGCCGCCAGCTTCGAACTGGTGTTGGCCGTTCCCGACGATCTCCCCGCCGCGGCCCGGAGCGAGCTTTCCCGGCTGGCCAAACTGATCGAGGTCGACGACCGCGACGAGCTGGAGGACGTCGTCGCCCGACAGAGCGACACCCCCGGCGTGGTGCTGCGTGACGGCGAGCTGACCCTGCTGCTCCAGGGCGATGAAGATGAAGGCGCCCTCGAGGCCGCCGGCAGGGCTGTGGCGGTCGCCCAGGCGGCCCTGGAGGGATCTCCGCTGCCCGGGTCCTCCATCGAGGTAGTCGTCGACGAGGACAACGCCCTGACGCGCTGGCGCAACGTCTTCGCCCAGTGCTTCGCCCTCTTCGGCGGAGTGGTCGGCGCCCTGGCCGTGGGCTTCTCGCTGATGGAGGAGCGCATCTCCGGAGTCAGCGCCGCCCTGGCCGTCAGCCCCCTCTCCCGTTCCGAGTACCTGGTGGGAAAGTCCCTGGCCGCCGGGCTGCTCTCCTTTGTATTGCCGCCGTTGATCTACCTGCTGATGGGTCTGAGCGTCAACTGGGGCGCCCTGTTGGCCGTTTCCGCCGTGGGAGTGGCCACGGGGTCGGGTCTGGGATTGCTGCTCGGCCTCTACGCCAACTCCGAGATGCAGATGATGACCTACTTCAAGGCCATGGCGATCATCATCTTCCCCCCGGTCGTGGCCGCCCTGATTCCACCCGCCTGGGAGGCCACCATGTGGTGGCTGCCCACCTACTGGCTTGCACGGGGTTTTGGCTCGGTAACCGACGGAAACTGGCCTTCATTGGTCCTTGAAGTGAGCATCGCCCTGGTGATGGGCCTAGGACTGATCGTCTTCGCCGTGGGCAGGCTGCGTCACCGCCTGAAGGCGGCCTAGTGCTCTACGGACCTGCTCAACGGATCACTGATTGGTTTAGCAAGGGGGTCGGTCTGTGGGCCGCCCCCCTTGGGACTACGCCTAATCCTGGAGCCGTCTGAAGGCAGCCTTTGCCGGATGATACGCTGAAAGCGGGTTGTTAGCTGGCTTGGCCCATATATCAACAGGCCGTTGATCGAGTTGAAGGCATCAGCGGGTTGTTATGTCGAGCGCCTTCACCATCCGACCTCCTGCGTCGGCAGGTAACAAGCGCTGCATAACCGTACCGGAAACAAGCGGCGGGGTCTAAAGACCCCGCACAACAATACATCAACTATGCCAATCGCCCTCTAGTGGCCGATAACCACCCGGCGGCTGAGCGATTCGTTCCACGTCTCCAGCCTTAGCAGATAGACCCCGGGGCGATAGGCGGTGGTGTCTATCATCAATGTTTGGCGTCCGGGGATGGCGTCGATGTCGACGGTCTCGACGATCCGTCCGGCCAAGTCGTAGATGGTGACGCTCGCATCGCCCGCATCCGGCGGCAGTTCGAAGGCCAGTGTCACGCCGTTCGTCGCCGGACTGGGCCAGGGGGCCTCCAGGGTCAGGACGCTCTGAGTCTCGGGAACGACCACGGCAGCCGTCGGGCCGTATCGCTCGGTGCGACCGTCGCTATCGGTGGCTTCGAGCCAGTAGACGTAGCTCCCGCCGGGTTCGACACCACGATCCAGCCAGCGGGTGGTCTCACCACCTAACGAACCTGAAACACCGACGGGTTCATCCACACCGCGCAGGATGCGAACACCGGCGGGCACGTCGCCGCTGATGCTCCAGCCCAGCAGAACGCCGTCGGCGGCGGGATTCGCCGCCAGCTCGACGCCGTCGATGCTGACATTGTTCGGCACGTAGAAGCTCCAAGTCTCACTGGACCAGGTTTCGAGATAGCCGTCGGTGGCAACGACCTTCCAGTGGTAGGTGGTATCCGGATCCAGCTCGGTGTCGCTGAACTGGTGCTCCGAGTCGGTCAGGCCGATGAGCTCCTCGTAGGTGTCGAACTGGTCATCGGTTGAATACCACAGATCGTAGGTGATATCCCCGCCTTCGGGGTCGGTCGAATCCTCCCAGTCGCACAGGGGGTAGTCGTCGACGGTGGCGCCGTCGGCGGGACTGAGCAGGCTGAAGGCCGTTGGAGACTGATTATTCCAAGCGTACTTGAGGTTTCCGTTGGTATTGTCGTGATAGGAGATGTGTGCGTTGCCTTGGGAATCCAGATCAATGGAGGTGTAACTGCCGACATCACCAGTCGAATCCACCGTCTCGATTAGCCAGCTCGAACCGTTCCAGACGGCGTACTTGAGGTCTTTGTTATCGTCATCGTAATATGAAATATGCGGGTTGCCGCTGGAATCCAGCGCCAGGGAAGTGTACTTGCCTACATAATCTGCCGAATCCACCGTCTCGATCTCCCAGCTCGCGCCATTCCAGGCGGCGTACTTGAGATTGTCGTTGATGATGTCATAGTAGGAGATGTGTGGGTTATTGCTGGAATCCAGCGCCAAGGAGGTCGAATCGCCTACATCACCACCCGAATCCACCGTCTCGATCTGCCAGCTCGCGCCATTCCAGGCGGCGTACTGAAGGTCGCCGGTGCCCTTGTCGTGGTAAGAGATGTGCGGGTTGCCGCTGGAATCAAGCGCCAGGGAGGTGTACCAACCGACATCATCATCGGAATCGACCGTCTCGATCTCCCAGCTCGCGCCGTTCCAGCGGGCGTACTTGAGGTTTTCGTTGCCGTCGTCGTGGTACGAGATGTGCGGGTTGCCGCTGGAATCCAGCGCCAAGGAGGTGTACCAACCGACATCATCATCGGAATCGACCGTCTCGATAACCCATTCATCAGCGCCTGCGGTTGCAACTAACACCAAGGCCAAAACGAGTAACAGCATCCGTTTCATTCTCCGCCCTCCTTTTGAGGTTATCTGCTGTAAGAAAAAGTTAGCGTAAACAACATACATACGTTTATATATTATCTTATGTTATTATTATATGTCGAGATAAAACACGGGCCTGTTAATAACCGACAGACATTATTAGCACAGCGGCGGTTTTACACTGATATCAGCGGCTTATACTCGAATGGTGGCTTGTTTATCGGCGTTTTCGCAGCGTTTTTCGTTTCATTTTTACTCTGCCAATGGCGCAAAACCAGCAGGTTCTAGCCAGGCGCGTTAAAACAGGACGCTGAGAGTCGGGGAGTCCGGATTGTTGACTTGCAACCCGGCTTCGTAGTATCAAGCGGACTATCTGCTTTATCCTGATAGCTATATCAAAGATGAAGGCGTCTATTAGATTATCGATCCAGGATCATTCGTGATATATCAACAGCATTTCCTCCGATGTGTCGCCTATGTGCCGCGCTTTGTCTTTTCGAAGCCCGTTCAGTCTCTGGTGATAATCCCTTCGATAACAAACCGTCGTCTCGTCCTCTTCGCCCTCATACCTCACGCCCCACGCGCCCGGTCGTGACTCCCGCCATCCGGCGCCGCGGCGTGTAAACAACGCCTTGCGGGCCATGCTCAAGGGAGTTTTGCACCTGCCCCAGTCATGTTGCGTTTTCCACTAGATTTATGTAGAGGAAAATGCTAGGAGCGACCATGAAGCGCTTCGCCATCCCCATCCTCGCTTCAGCCCTCGCTTCCTGCGCCGTCGTCACTGAGCTCTTTAGCATTGCTATGCTTCGACAGGACACCGTTTTCGCTGGTTGACGCCGCGCAAGAAAATTGCCAAGCCTTCTGACCAAGCGGCTGCCCGAAGATGCGGATGTTTGTTTCGGTTTCTTGTCATGACCCCTTCCGGAATGCAGCGGCGGGGTCTAAAGACCCCGCCGTGGTTTTGCCTGGTGGCTGAGCTGAACCGGTCGTCTACTCGACCACCTCGCGCAGCAGCCTGTGGGGCGTCGGGCGGTCCGCGCTGATAACGAAGGCTCCGGCCAGGGCCTTGCGCGCCGCGGCCAGGGTCTCCGGGCGACGGGTGTGGAGCCGGGCCAGGGGTTGACCGGTTTCCACCCGATCGCCGCGCTCGACGGCCAGCAGCACCCCGGCCTCGTGGTCGATTGCGTCGGCGGAACGCTCGCGACCGGCGCCGAGGAGCATCGCGGCCCGGGCCACGGCCCGCGCGCCGATCCGGCGCAGCCAGCCGGAACTTGGCGCGGTCAGGGTCTCTTCGGCTATACCGTGGTGGGATCGTTTGACAAAGGCGCACAGGTCGCCGCCCTGGGCGGTTATCATCCGCTCGAAGAACTCGTGAGCCGCGCCGTCGTCGAGGCGCCGTCGGGCTGTCTCCCGGGCTTCGTCGATCGTCCCGGCCAGTCCGCAGGTCTTGAGACCCCGGGCCGTCAGCTCCAAAGCCAGGTCGCGCACAGCGCCCGGTCCCTCGCCGTCGAGGACGGCCAAAGCCTCCTCGACCTCCAGGGCGTTGCCCACGGCGCGTCCCAGGGGTTGATCCATGCCGGTCAGCAGGCAAACGCAGCGCCGCCCGGCGTCCCTGGCCAGACGGACGATATCCCGGGCCAGGCGCAGGCTCTCCCGCTGCGAGCGGAAGATGGCCCCGCGACCGCTCTTGACGTCGATGACGAAGGTCCCGGCGCCGGCGGCCAGCTTCTTGCCGACGATACTGGCCGCCACCAGGGGGCGCGAGGCCACGGTGGCGGTGACGTCGCGCAGATGGTAGAGAACGGCGTCGGCGGGGGCCAGAGCGGCGCTGTGCCCGGCGATGAAGCAGCCGTTCTCGCGCAGCAGAACGCCCAGCTCGGCGGCGGTGTACTCCAGCCGCAGGCCGGGGATGGACTCCAGCTTGTCGATGGTTCCGCCGGTGTGGCCCAGGGCGCGTCCGGAGAGCTTGGGCACGGCGGCGCCGCAGGCGGCCAACAGGGGAACCGCGATCAACGAGAGCTTGTCGCCCACCCCGCCGGTGGAGTGCTTGTCGACGGTGGGACGGTCGACGCCGGACCAGTCGAGGCGCTCGCCGGAGTCGGCCACGGCCGTGGTCAGCGCTCGGGTCTCGGAAAAGGCCATCCCGCGCAGATAGGCGGCCATTAACAGGGCGCTGAGCTGGCAGGTGGGCACCGGGGCGTTGTCGGGGTCGCGCTTCAGAGCGGCGGCGGATCGGGCCACAACCCGCCAGTCCGCGTCGCGCAGCTTCTTGCCGTCGCGCTTGCGGGCGATGAGCTCGACGAAGCTGAAGGGTGTGCTCACGAGGCGTCGCCTCCTTCGGCGACCGGGGGATCGTCAGCGGCCTCTGAGGTGGTCTCGGCTTCCGACTCGCCGCCTTCGCCATCCTCGACCTCTCCGGCGTCCTCGGGGAGCGGGGGCGGTGGCGGGGGCTCGATGCGCAGCGAGTGGACCAACTGCGAGAACTCGCCGCTTAACGTCTCGGCGTAGTCGGCGTAGCAGTAGACGGCGATCAGGTGGCAGCGGCGGGGCACCTGCACCAGAGTGACCTCGTTGTGCGCCGTGGCTTCGACACCGAGGAAGGTCTCCCGTCGGTCCCGGTAAACCACGGTGGCCGCCGGGTGACTGCCGTGGTAGCCGGTCAGGGTCTCCTGAACCTCGACGCCTGGCACCTTCTCCTCCAGCAGTTCGAGCAGGGCCGCGGCCAGGGCGTTATCCAGACGCGCCCCGCTGTCCAGGGCGCGGCGCACGCTCTCGGGTATCACCGGCAGGGAGTAGGCCTCGAGGTAGGCGATCTCATCGTTGACTGTGGGGCCGGAGCGGCGAGCGAAGAACAGCCGATCGCGGAAAGAGAGGTTGCGCCAAAGGGCGTTGGGCGTGCGCAGGGTGTATGGTCCGTTGGTGTACTCGGCGCCGGGACCGATGTCCGCGGTACCGTCGTCGTCATCATCGTCGCCGCTGACGACGATCTCCGGGGCCGTGCGCTCCGGTACCTCCTCCTCCCCACCACCGCAGGAGCCGAGCGGCAGAACGGCCAGGGCGGCCAGACCGATCAGGGCGAGGCGGCGTCCCGACCGAAGGCTGGTTAAGGCGTCTGGCGACATGTTCCGAGTTCTCCGGTTAAAGCCGCTTGGTAGTATGAGCCTTCGTCAAACCGCCGCTGGCGCCGGATTAACACCGGCAGACCTGGTTGTTTTCAGTAAAGAAGCTTCGAAGCGGTTGTAGTCGGCGGTTCCATTATGAGCTGATGCCGACCGGAACCCGCTGTTCGGCAAGGGGGGCGCGCACCCTGATGCCGGCGCGGGACAATCGGCCATGCGGACCAGCGCTCCCGCTTCAGCGCTCGGACGCCGGCTCGACCGTCGGGAAGAGGCGGCGGCCTTCGAAGACCAGCGAATTGCGCAGGGCGTCCAGCTCCTCGCGTAGCGCGGGCAGACGGTCGGCGTAGCCGTAGGCGTGGTGGAAGTGCAGTTCACCGCCGACGAGGATCAGGGCGGCCTCGTTGAAGCAGACGGCCCGCCCCGCGGTGTTAAGCTGATCCTGCGCGTCGGTGAAGTGGAGCAGCACGCCGATGGTCGGCGCGGTCCATACCGCCGGACCGGCGATCCAGCGCACGTCCGTCGCCCGTGTCTCGACCTCGCGACGCAGCAGTGTTTCCAGATCCTTGTGGACGATGGTCGTCAGCCCGTTCTCACGGGCGTAGTCCTCATCGTCCAGGTAGTCGTCATAGGGCTGGAGCTCCAGGTAGGCCGTCTCATCGGCGTCGCCCTCGCGACGCGCCAGGCGGAGACCGCGACCCTCCGGGAGCTCCCAGGCGTCATTGGGCGTCGTCACCGCGTATCCCGCCCGGCGAACCGTCGTTCCCGGTCCGGGTTCGTTTACACAACCACCGATGATCAGCAAACAAACGACCGCCGGGAGCGGATATCGAAAGAGTTGACCGGCGGGGCTAAAGGTTCCAGTCCCCACTGAACTCCTCCATGCTCTCCAGCTCCTGCTCGCTCGGCGTCTCGAAGTCCTCATCGAGCGGAGTGGTCAGGCGGTCGGGGAACTGGTCTTCGCCGAAGTCCAGGCTGTCGAGGACGGCCAACAGCTCGGGGCGCAGCTCCTCTTCCTCCTCGGCCAGGCAGCCGGCGTCGAGGAACCAGTAGCGGCTGCCCACGAAGTAGAGGCGCTCGAGGTGGAACTGATCATGTCCGGCGGTTCGGTCGTGATAGCTGTACTCGGCGGCCAAATAAGGCTCGGTGATCAGGCGCGGTTCCAGGTTCTCCAGGCGGACCTGGTTGCCGGAGAGCTCGATCTGCTCGCGCAGGATGTCGGCGGCCTCGAGGAGGAAGTCCTGCTCCTCGCCGGCGTTGCGGATCTGTGTTTCGGTCTGTAGACCCTCGCCGCCGTAGTACAGCTTGAGCTCGCCCAGCAGACTGGTGCGATAGTAGCGGCGGACCAGCAGGGCGTCGTCGCTCTCGATCAGGCGCCATTCGGCGTTGGGCAGGACAACGCCGGCCAGGCCCCAGGTCGCTTCGCGTTCACCGGAGCGCGGCTCGGCGGCGCAGCCCAGCGTCAAGGCGATCAGCAGGACGCCGCCCGCGGCAATTGTTAGACTTCGCTGGAGGGCTTTGCTGGCCACGGTTAACCTCGCGGAAAGGGCGCCTCGCCGGGCCGGGCGGCCGGAGCGGAGCGCGGCGGTGAAGCAGTCCGCCGACGTAACGGTGGGGGGCGATGGCGGGGAGTTATGCCAAGATGGGTCAATCGTACACCAGGAGGCGGGCGCTGTCTAGCGGGCCAGGACGGCGGCGGAAATCTCGGCGCCCCGGCGCCAGACCAGGGAGCGCTGGCCCAGGACGATACCGCCCATCGCCCGGGCGCGCTCGACGTCGGCCCGGGCCAGCAGTCGATCGACCTCGACCAGGTGGGGGCGCTCGCTCTTCAGCGGGCGCTCCAGGTACTTGTTGAAGCCGCTGTCCGCCTCCAGCTCCTGCTGGACCTCGAGCCAGGAGACGGCCAGGCGCAGGTAGGTGTCCCAGAGGGAGATCAGCTCGTCGAGGAGGGGGGCGTTCGGGTGTTCGACGGACAGGCGTGATTCCAGGTCTTCCAGGTAGTCGGCCAGGGCGTGGTAGGCTTCGAGGGCCGCCCGGCGCTGCTCCGGGGAGACGTCCAGGGGCTGGGATTTCAACCCGCCGGTGGCGAAGGCGGCGGATTCCTCGCGGGCCAGGTGGACCAGAAGAAGCTGCACGACAAGGGCCGTCTCGGCGCGCTCCAGCCGTCCGCGCTCGGCCAGGGGCGGGGCGTCCTCGCGGCAGTCCGCCGACAGGCCGATGGTCAACGCCAGGGCGCCCAGACCCAGGCCGATGATCACCGGCAGGGCCACGGTGGCGGCCAGGACCTTCACTGACCCGCTCCGGCGATCGCCGCGGCCACCTTGGCCGCCTGGACGGCGGCGGCGACATCGTGGACGCGCAGCACTCGGGCGCCGCGCAGCAGGGCGGCGGTGTGGGCGGCAAGCGTTCCGGGCAGACGGTCCCCGACCTGGGTGCCGCTGAGCGTTCCGATGAAGGACTTGCGCGAGGCCCCGACCACCAAGGGACGACCGAAACCGCCGAACCACTCCAGGTGGTTGAGCAGGGCCAGATTGTCCTGGAGACGCTTGCCGAAGCCGATGCCCGGGTCCAGGGCCAGGTTCTCGCGGGGTATCCCGGCGGCGACGGCGGTGGCGACGCGCTCGGTGAAGAAGGCGTGCAGCTCGCCGGCCAGGTCGTCGTAGCGGGGCTCGCGCTGCATGTCGCGGGGGGTGCCGCGCATATGCATCAGGATCACCCCGGCGTCGAATTCGGCGGCGGCTTCCACCGTGCCGTCGTCGTCGCCAAGGCCCCTCAGGGCGGTGATGTCGTTGACGATGTGCGCACCGGCCTGCAGGCAGGCCCGGGCCACGGCTCCCTTGTAGGTGTCCACGCTGATCAGGGCGTCGGTGCGCTCCGCCAGAGCGCGGACCACGGGCAGCAGGCGCTCCAGTTCGATCTCGGCGGGGACGGGCTCGGCGCCGGGACGGGTGCTCTCCGCGCCGACATCGATGATCGCCGCGCCCGCTTCGAGCATCCGCCCGGCCCGCTCCAGGGCCGCGTCGGCGTCAGCGGCCAGACCGTCGCCGGAGAAGGAGTCCTCGGTCAGATTGAGGATGCCCATCACGAGGGGCTCCCTCAGCTCGACTTCCCGTCCCCGAACCCGCCAGACGGGAACGCCCCGGAGAGCGTCGATGACGACGCCCAACTCCTCGGCCAGGGCGCTCAAGCCGAACTGCTGACCGTCGAGCTTGGCGCGCAGTCGGTCCAGTTGGGTCCGGGTGCCGCCGAGGATCACGTCGGTGGTTTCGACTCCACGCACCACCAGGCCCTTGTGCACGGCGGCCTCGGCGCCGACGACCAGGGCCTCCTGTTTGAGGATCGTGGCCGGGGTGAAGCGCAGGCCGGCAATCTGCAGGACGTGGAAACTCAGCTTGGGTATCATCAGGCGCACGCCGGCGCCGGAGACACCGGCGCGCTCCATCAGCGCGACGGCGTCGGCGGGCCGGTCGATACGGCAGGGGCGGATACGGTAGCGCATGACTTGTCGCACCTTATCTCAGAGAGCGGCTAGGAGGGAGTAGTTCTCGATGCTTGCTCTATTGTTGGCTGTCAATTCAAGCAAACTCCCGACTGTCGCAAGGGTTAAACCAAGCAGCAGGCTACTTTTTTGCCTATCCTGCATCAGTTGAAGCTTCCGGACCGACCAAAGGAAACGACGACAGCCGATCAGGCCGTCGGCCATCCCGCTGAGGGGGTGAAAACGGCGCCGGGCGGCTGGTGCGCCGCCCGGTTTCGCGAAGCATCGATGGCAAGATCAGTCTTCCTCGGTTTCGGCCGAGTTCTCGGAACCGCTCCCGCTACCCAGCGGCGCGGTGTCGGCGGAGTCGGGATCGTCGCCGGGCCAGTAGGCGGGATCGTCGCTTTCCTTCAGGCGACGCTCGCGCTCCTCGGCCTGCTCCCGGGCGTATTCGGCGCGCAGATCGGGCAGTTCGCGGTCGTACTCGGGCAGCTCCTCGCCGCGGGCCAGGGCCAGGGCCTCCTCGTCGTCCAGGGTCTCGCGCTCCAGCAGTGCCTCGGCCATTCTCTCCAAGTGTTCGCGGTGCTCGGTGAGAAGCTTCTTGGCCGTGGCGTGGGCCTCCTCGACGATGCGTCGGACCTCGTCGTCGATGATTTGGGCGGTCTGCTCGGAGAAATCGCGGTGCTGGGAGATCTCGCGACCGAGGAATATCTCCTCGGACTTCTGGCCAAAGGCGATGGGTCCCAGCCGCTCGCTCATTCCCCACTGGGTGACCATCCGGCGGGCCAGCTCGGTGACCTTCTCGATATCGTTGGCGGCGCCGGAGCTGCCCCGGTTGTAGATGATCTCCTCGGCGGCGCGGCCGCCCATCAGCACGGCCAGGCGCTTCTTGAGATAATCGGGGTCGAAGTTGAGCCGCTCCTTGCGCGGCAGGGGCATAGTCAGTCCCAGGGCGCGACCCCGGGGGATGATGGTCACCTTGTGCACCGGATCGTAGCCGGGCAGTAGCAGAGAGACCAAGGCATGACCGGCCTCGTGGTAGGCCACCAGCCGCTTGTCGGTCTCGTCGAGACGGCGCGAACGCCGCTCCGGACCCATCATGACCTTGTCCCGGGCCTCCTCCATCACCTCCTGGGTGATGGCGCTCATATCGTAGCGGGCGGCCAGAATGGCGGCCTCGTTGAGCAGGTTGGCCAGGTCGGCCCCGGAGAAGAAGGGTGTGCTGCGGGCGATCTTGTGCAGGTCGACGTCATCGGCCAGCGGTTTCTCCTGGGCGTGGACCCGCAGGATGGCCTCGCGGCCGTCGATATCTGGCAGATCGACGACGACCTGACGGTCGAAACGACCCGGGCGCAGCAGCGCCGGATCGAGGACGTCGGGACGGTTGGTGGCGGCCATCAGGATGACCGACTCGTCGGTCTCGAAGCCGTCCATCTCGATAAGCAGTTGGTTGAGGGTCTGCTCGCGCTCGTCGTGTCCGCCGCCCAGACCGGCGCCGCGCTGCCGCCCCACGGCGTCGAGCTCGTCGACGAAGATGATGCAGGGAGCGTTGCGGCGGCCGGTGTTGAACAGGTCGCGCACCCGGGAGGCGCCCACGCCGACGAACATCTCGACGAAATCGGAACCGGAGATGCTGAAGAAGGGCGCGTTGGCTTCACCGGCCACGGCTTTGGCCAGCAGGGTCTTGCCGGTGCCCGGCGGTCCGACCAGCAGGATGCCGTGGGGGATCTTGCCGCCCAGCTTCTGGAACTTCTTGGGCTGGCGCAGGAAGCTGATCACCTCGGTGAGCTCTTCCTTGGCCTCGTCGCAGCCGGCGACGTCGTCGAAGGTGATCTTGTTCTTGGCCCGGTTGATCAACCGCGCCTTGCTCTTGCCGAACTGGAAGGCCTGATTGCCCGCTCCGCGCATCCGCCGCATCATGAAGAGGAAGAGCACCACGATCAGGATAACCGGACCCAGCGAGATCAACAGGGTCCAGAACATCCCCTGGCCCTTCTCCTCGCTGACGTTGACCCCCTGCTGGACCAGACGATTGATGAACTCGCTGTCGGCCGAGGAGTAGCTGACGGTGAAGTCGGGACCCTCGGGACTGGCGCCCTCGCCCTGTTTGTAGACCAGCAGCTCCTCATCGGTGATGACCACCTTGGCGATGCCGCCGGCGGACAGCATGCGTTCGAATTCGGTAATGCTCTTCTCCTCCAGCCCGCTGGGCGAAAGGAAGTGCAGTAACAACAGGGCGCCGCCCAGGATGATGACCCAGGGCAGGATGCTTTTGAGGACCTTGTTCAGGGTGACTCCTTACCGCGGACCGCCGTCGACTCTTTCGCTTTTAAGTCGGCGGGGGCCCTGTAACGACGGCTTTCCAGGCTCGTTTGTGTCTGCTTGCCTACGCCGTCGGGGCCGTTTGAGTTGCAAGCGATACTACCAGCGCCCCGAGGCTCGCGTCAACATGGAGCCTTGCGGGCCACCAGGCAACTGAAGCCCCCCCGGCCGCTGCCCTGGACGCAGCCCGGCAGGGCCAGGGGTCGCTCCGGCGGACCGAGGAGGGTCTGAGCGAAGAAGGGCGTCTCGAATCCACCACGCCGGACCAGCTCATCGAGCTCGGCGGCGCTGTGAAAACGAGCGGCCCGGTAGAAGGGATCGTCGGTGAGCTCCTCGGCGTAATGCCGCCCGAGGGGGCTCCGCGCGTCGACGAAGCCGACCAGCAATCGCCCCCGCTCGGCTAGCACCCGACGAATCTCGCCAAGAACGGCGGCGGCATCCTCGACAAACGCCAGCACACCGACGGCCAGCACAGCGTCGAAGAGTCCGTCGCGAAAGGGCAGCGCCTCACCGACGCCCCGGACCACGGCGGGCAGGCGTCCGAGGGCGCGGGCGTTCATCGCCGCCGAGGGCTCGCAGCCGATCTCGACGCCCAGGGACGCGCCGAAGCGACCCGTGCCGCTGCCCAGCTCCAGCCGCAGCCCCGAAATCGGCCAATAGGTCCGCAGCAGGGCGATCTCCTGATTGAATACGTCGGGGTGGTCCTCGTACCAAGACTCGTAACGCTCCACAAGACTGTCGAAGGGTCCGCTCATTCCGTCTCACCCTCGTCCAGGGCGGCGATGAAGGGCAGGTTGCGCATCCCGCCGGCGTAGTCGAGGCCGTAGCCGACCAGGAAGTCGTTGGTCTCCAGGGTGAAACCGACGTAGTCCAGCTCGACCTGGTTGTTGCGCCGGCCCTGCTTGTCAAGCATCACACACAGGCCGACGGAGCGGTTGTAGTGCGCGTCCAGCCAGCGCCGCAGCTTGCTCATCGTCTGCCCGGTGTCGATGATGTCTTCGACGACGAGGATCGCCTCGTCGGGCTCGGCCGCCGGCAGTTCGCCGTAGAAATCCACCGCGCCGGGCTCCGTGCCGTCGCGGTAGCTGGAGATCACCACCACCTCGTAGCGCAGCGGCACCCGGATGCGGCGGACCAGATCGGCCAAAAAGATCAGCGAGCCCTTGAGGATGCCAAGCACCAGCAGGCGCCGACCGGCGTAGTCGCGGTTGATCAGCGCCGCCAACTCGCCGACACGTCGCTGGATTTTGTTTTCGCTGACCAGAATGCGCATTGTTTTCCCCTTGAAAGCGTCCGTCCGATAATAACAAAACCGGCCGACCTGTGCGGCGGTCGCCTCGCCTGATCCCGCGGCGGCACACATCCCCGTCGGCCTACCCGGAGACCAACCGGTTGCAAGCAGTCCCGCCCGGGCCCGGCTTTGGCACGTTTCTTGCAATCCTCCCCGAAGCCCCACGGCGTATCGTGGCTCTACAACCAATGGTAGTCGCGAAGCACAGCGAAGGGTTTGCAAGAAACGTGCCAAAGCCTCGTGGTCCTCCGGCGGCGGTGTGGCGCGGGCCGATGGGGCCGGCTGATTGCTCGTTAGGCGAACGAGTATCAAAGAGTTGTAAACGATGGCCGTCAGACTGCCGCTATTGTATAAGCGGTCTGTGCCTGAGGAGTACGAAACCTGTACGGTCGAGTAAGGTCTCGATAGTGTGCTGGATGATGTACACTCACTTGGCGTGATTTTGCTTAATCCGGGCAGCTTGGGTTGGTTGATCGGTTGCCTGTTTAGGAAACCACGCTGCGCAATTGGGCCGCAAGCGTCCTGAGAAGGATAGAGCGGCTGTTCGCAGTTATGAGGGGTAAGGCGCCCAACTGGGGTCAACTGATCCGCTTATCAGGTTAGCAAGCGTTCTTGTCAGAGATGTATATTGCTAACGACTAGAAATTATACCACTTATAGCCTGATGTTCCGTTCATGGCGGAGTTGATTTGTGGTGGGTAAACAGGCTTTGACAATTTGGATGCTGAGAATCGGGAAGCCGCGGCTCCTGATTCACATCCTGGGTTTCACGGACACAATCAAGCTAGCTGCTTATTAATAAATAACTTAGGTTATTTATATAAAAACTCATGATTCTTCGAGTTGATCTTTTGCGTGAGATGATTGTCGGCACTACTGTTTTAAATGTCCATCTTTGTTTTCCCGATGTCGGTTTAGTTCCATGCGATAATCCCTATCAGCATACAGTGCGATGCTGCCGTGGATCATTATCAATTAGTCGGCGATGCTGAACTGTGTAGCCGGCTGACCGACCCGTATCGTAAGCCGTGTATTGATATACAAAAACAGCCGGATGCTGACCGGCAACCGGCGGTGGTTTGGAGCGCTCAGTCGGGATGGGGAGACTCGAAGGGAGGCGGACGTTACAGCGGTTCGTGGTTGGCGGCGACCAGGGCCAGGTATTCGTCGCGGATTTCCAGGGGATCGCGGAGCAGCAGCTCGTAGTGCTCGGCCAGGGAATCCAGCAGCTCGTCGAGCAGCTTCTCGAGGGCGAAGACGCGGCCGGACTCGGTGAACATGGTTGTGGCGCGATGCTGCACGTCATCGGGGAGTTGGCGGCGGTCGAAGTTGACGTTGACGCCGATGCCGATGACCGCGAAGGAGCTCTTCGAGCCCCGCACCTCGGTTTCGACGAGAATCCCGGCGAACTTTCGCCCGCAGCAGTAGAGGTCGTTGGGGGGCTTGATCTGGACGTTCAGGTGCCTGGCGAGGGGTTCATAGAGGGCCACGGCGGCGTACTGGGCGTAGAGGTCGTTCTCGACGGCGGGCAGGTCAGGACGCAGCAGGAGACTGAACCACAGGCCACCCAGGGGGCTGTACCAGGCGTCGCCGCGGCGACCGCGACCGCTCCGCTGGCTGCGGGCGACTACGACCAGTCCCTCCGGCGCCCCCGCCCGCCCGACGCGGCGGGCGATGTCGTTGGTGGAGGGCAGGTTCTCGTAGCGTTCGATACGCCAGCGAATGGCCATGATCTCCTAGCGTCTTCCCTGGGCGACGTTGATCAGTCTGGTCAGACCACGGATGGTCTCGAAGAGGGTCGAACCCAGCTTCACGGCGGGCAGCAGGGTGGAGCCCAAATTGCCCTCACGCAGCTCCAGGGCGCGGACCAAAGTCTGGACCTCGCCCTGGGGGATGCCGGTGGAGACGAGCTCTACCAGCTCCTCGATGTCCTCGTGGAGGTCGTCGCGGCGATAGCGGCTGGTGCGCAGCAGGAACTCGAGATAGCTCTGGAGTTGTTGGCGGAAACCCTCGTCGGCGTAGCGCTTGGGGAGGTTACTGGCCAGATAGGCGTGGATGCGCTCCGGGGTGTTGGCGGCCAGGTTGCCGATGATCCGCAGCACACCGGACTCGAGGCCGCCCAGCAGTGGGATGATGTTGGTCGAGATCGCCTCGTCCAGGGTCTTCCAAGCCTCCAACCCCATCTGGGTCTCGACCTGGACGTCGGCCAGGATGGTCACCAAGGGGGCGGTGCCGATGTCGCGGTAGCTGCGGGTGAGGCGGACGAAGCGGAAGAGGGTGTTCTCGATCTGGCCGCCGAGGTCGCTGGCCCGGGTTGCCAGACCGAGCTGCTCGTAGACTGTGGACTGGACGTTGCGGCGCACGGCCTTTCGCTCTGCCGCCTCGTCGGAGGGCGAGTGGAGCTCGACGAAGGCCAGGCGGCGACGGGTGGACTGGGACAGCTTCTCCAGGCGGCGGGGTCCGTCGGGGTCGTTGAAGGTGGCCAGCAGGCGGAAGTCCCGGGGCAGGGGGATCTTGACGTGCTCGCCCGGCGAGCTGACCACGGGGATGCGCAGGCTGTCGGCGTCGCTGGCGGCAAGGAAGTCGCTGATCAGCGCCGTCCAGTCGCTGTTGTCCAGCTCGTCGAGGACCAACCAGACCCCCTCGTACTGGGCGCCGTTGGGGGCGCGGAAGGGGGCGCGGCTGTAGCCCCGGCTCTGGGACTGGTAGTTCTTGAGGATGGTCCGGGTCAGGATGCCGGAGACGGCGGAGCCGCCGTCGGGCAGGGGGTAGACCTGGCCGAGCAGATCACCGGCGCCCCAGGAGGACATGGCCTGGACGATCTCCGGATAGATGTTCCAGATCAGGCTGGGGATCAGCCGTGCCAGGGTGGTCTTGCCGCAGCCCGTCGGTCCGCCGATGATGACGTGCTTGCCCAGCAGCAGGTTGGTGATGATGTGGGCCACCTGCTCGGAGTCGATCACCAGGTGCTCACGGATCTTGCGGATGCCCGAGGCCACCTCGCGGGGCAGAGCCAGGGGGACGTCGGCGGGCTCCGGGGTCGCTTTCTCCCGGCTATCCCGGGCCTCGGCGTTGCGCAGCAGGGAGTCGACGGTGGGGATCAGCAGGCTCTCGGTCTCCCCGGACTCCGTCAGGGGCCGCGGGGTATCCGTGGGCTCCTCGTCGGCGAAGAGGTTGAGCCCCGGAGGCATGGCCGAGCCAGTCGGGATCGAGCGCGGCTTGCCTTCTTCTTTCAGCGGTGGCAGGTCCGGGAAGGAGAAGGCTTCGTCGTCATCGTCCAGAGGCTCTTCGAGCTCCCGCGAGGTCAGCGCCGGTTCCGGTGGGCTCTGCGCGTCCTCGTCCTCGTCACCCAGCAGCTCCTCGAGGGGACGGAAGGGCTCTTCGGCGGCTGGTGCGGCGTCGACGTCGGCGGATTCCTCGGTCGGCTCCCGGACCTCGCGCAGTGCGGCTGGGACGGCTTCTTCACTGTCCGTCCCGGCGTCCGCTTCGGCTTTTGTTTCCGCGATCTCGGCCGGTTTGTCTTCCGGCGGCGTCTCCTCGCGCACGCGGCCCAGGGCCTCCAGGCGCCGGGCAACCTCCTCTTCGACGGCTCGGTTGAAGTCATCTGTGGTCTCGGCGGTCTTGGATGGTTGAGCGTCCGGAGTTGGGCTTTCACGCAGTCGGCCCAGGGCCTCGACGCGCTCAGTCGGCGGTTTGTCGGCAACGGGCTTGGGCTCTTCTTTCACCGGTTCCTCGCGGAGCGAGGCCAGGGCGCCGATTCGTTCGTCTTTTTCACCAGGCTTTTCTTCGAGGGGTGATTTCTCAACGGGCGCTTCTTCAGCCGGTTCGGGTCGACGGACGGGTTCGCTCCGTTCGCTGGAGTTTCTAAGGTTGGCCAGGATCGAGATGTGCTCGAAGGGCTCCTCGGGGGGCGTCTGTTTGATCGGTTCGCTCGATACGCTCGGTTCCGGCGTTTCCAGTGGCTCAATGGTGGCCGGAACGTTCTCCTCCGCCTCGGGACGGGATTCGCGTCTTGGGCCGCGCTCGCTGAGCGCCCGGGCGATGTCCTCGGGGGTGGGCAGGGAGGCCTTGGATGGCTCCTCTTCTTCCAAGTCCTCGCCGACGGCCTCGCCGCCAAACTCGGGCACGGGCTCGACGGGTGGCAGGTCCTCGGTGGGCGTTGTCGGCTTGGTGTCTTCAACGACGGCGGCTTCCTCATCCTCGCTGGAATCGAACTCCGCCACCGTGCGCCGGGTGCTGTCGATGACGGCACTCTCACCGCTGGGACGCTCGAGGCCCGAATCATCGTAGCGGGCCAGCTTGCGCCGCATACGGTGCAGCACGTCCCAGTCGATGCCCAGCTCGATGAGCTGACGATCCTCACGGCTTAGGCCGCCGTCCTCCTCGAGGTCGGTCAGCTCGCGGTCCAGCTTGAAGGTGTCTACGTTGCGCTCGGATACGACGCGCCCGCCCTGGGAGAGATCCAGGCTGACCTCGCCGTAGCTGCGCCGTTCCTCGTCGCGGTCCAACTCCAGCCCCGGGGCGCCGATAATCAGCGAGTCATCGTCGGTGTCCAGGCGCAGCTCGTGCTCGCCGCTTGTTGTGCCGGACGTTATCCGCTCGGCCCGCTCCTCGCGCAGGTGCACGCTGAGGCCGGGCTCGCCGGCCACATCGAAGACCGACTCGCCGGCGGCGGCGTCGCGGGCCACGGTCTCGGCGATCCGCTTCTCGAAGTCATGGAGCTTGGTCACCATGGGCTTCTCGGCGGCCACGTTCTCGGCCACCCTTTCCAGGGCCTCCAGGCGCTGGGCCAGGCTGGTCTTCTTGAACTGGGAGTATTGGTCCGTGGGGAGGATGAAGCCCTTGGAGAACTTGCCGCCCAGGGCCTCGACAACGTCGTCGCCGTAGGGCAGCACGACGTAATCTGTGGGCTCGGGCAGCTCCTCGAAGGGAATGACCTCCATCGAGACCAGGCGTACCCAACAGGCCGAGTAGATGCGGTCACCGCCTTCACGACGGTAAGGCAGGTTGTCGTCGGGCTGGGGGACGAAGGAGCCGTCGGGGTTGTAGAGAACGCCGTCGATACGCGCGCGGAGCTTGAAGACCTGGTTGCCGGCCTCGCGGGGGTCCTCGACGGGATACAGGTAGACGGGTCCCTTATCCTCGATGACCTGATCCAGCAGGCGCACGTAAGTGAGCGAGAGCCGCTGGGTCCACCAGGCGTGACCGCCGGTCTTGATCAAGCGGCGGTACTCCTTGTAGAGGGCGTCGATGCCGCCCACACTGGCGAACTCGACAGGACGCCAGATCAGGTGGAGGTCGGGCAGGAACTGGTCCATGAACACCCCGATTCGCTATGCGGTCTTCCAGGAACGGGTGAAGTCGAGGGCGATGTCGGCGCAAGGGGCCGAGTGGGTCAGCGCACCCGAGGAGATCACGTCGGGACCCAGGGCGGCCAGGGCTGCCAACTCGGCGAAGCCCACCCCGCCGGAGACCTCGCTGATTACGTCGGCCTCGCGGCAGCGGGCGACGGCGTCGGCCAGCTCGTCACCCTCCATATTATCGAGCAGGCAGGCCTCGGCCCCGGCGGCCAGGGCCTCCTGGAGCTGCTCCAAGCTTGTGACCTCGATCTCCAGGCGCAGTCCGTGGGGGGCTATCTCGCGCGCCGCGAGCAGAGCCGCCTCCACCCCGCCGGCGGCGATCAGGTGGTTGTCCTTGATCAGCACGCCTCCGGCCAGGTCGTGACGGTGGTTGCCCGCCCCGCCGGTGCGCACGGCGTACTTGTCCAGTTCGCGCCAGCCGGGGATGGTCTTGCGGGTGTCGACCAGGCGCGGCGGCAACGGCGGGCGCGCGGCGACGGGCAGGGCCTCCCAGGCCCGCCGCAGCTCCCCGGTCCAGTCCCGGGCCCGGGTGGCCACGCCGCAGAGCCGGCCAAGGAAGTTGAGCGCCGGACGCTCCAGGCTGAGCAGCTCCCGCGCCGGTCCGGCGATCCGGGCGATGACCGCGCCGGCCTCCAGGTCGTCACCATCGGCGGCCCCGGGTGCGTATTCGATTGCTCCCCCGCCGCGCTCGAAGACGGCCGCGACGACCGCCACGCCGCAGAGGCGCAGGGCCTGACGGGCGACGATCACACCCTCGGCATGGCGGTCCGCCGGGACCGTCGCCAGGGTGGTGTAGTCCGCCGAAGGGCGGTCTTCGGCCAGGGCCGCGTCGATTAGGGTCTGAACCTGGGGGCTGATCAGCGACACGGCGGCCTCGCGGGGTGATGTTTAAGACTCCGCTGCCTACTGGTGCTCCACGGGAATGGCCTCAGTGTATCGATCGGGGTTCACCCGCTTCTGAACGAGTTAATACGGGAAGGCATCATGAAATGTGTTCGGGCTAAATCGGGCTGATGGGGATCAACCTGCCGGGCCGGTATTGGCATCCCGGAAATGCCTGTTTATGAGCAAACGTTCATTTGGCATTCCCTTATTACTTGTTATTATGGCACTTATGCGTTAGGGGCAATTCGCTGTCAGGGCGGATACAGGTCCGCTGATATCTAGGATAGCTATCGATCGCTAGGTATAGCTAGGGATAGCTAGGGGTCAGGCCCATCTACGCCGCCATATACAGGCTGACCGTTCTGTGACTGGCATCCGTTAAGGGATCACTTAACTGTCACGGACCAAGTGGCACTGGATAACGTTCAGAGACATGCGGTCAGCAGGCAATCAGGCGCGCACATCGAGTGAGCCGCTTGAGGCAGGCACGTGGGTTTTCACATTCCCAGGTAGAGACGTCAGGCAGCTCCATTGTCAACTGCCTGGCGCAACGAGCATCGATGATGGCGCATCTGCCCTAAGCGTGCTATTATCATGTACATATGACTAGCAGGCGTCGTGAGGTTGAGTTGGCGGGCCAGGCATCATTTGGCAAAGCCGCGTATCAGCAGCGTTTTTCGAGGTGGGGTGGTGTTTCGAGTTGGAGTTGGCTGGTCCATGCTCTTGTGTATGGCCGTGTGTATGGTCGTGTGTTTTGCATCCGTTAATTATCATCTCTATTATCAACAGGATACAATGACGATCAGGTCCGAAAAGGGTCTGCGATCCCTGGCGCTTTTAAATATATCAGCGAGCGGGTCCGCTGTCGCCGGCGATTCCCCCGAATAGCCACGTTTTGCGGTCTGCTTCAAACAGCTGTGAACCGATGAACCAACCGCGGCGACACGGAGGCCGGAGCTTAAGTAATCATTAATCATTCAACTAGGACGTTTATCTACCAGTAAACTATATCAGCGGCTCCGCGGGTCGTCAAGCACAGCCGAAGCTGGTCAGAGCGCCCCGAAGGTGATATACTTTAATTGTTCAATAAGACAATGGCAATAAACGGGGCGACTTCAACCGGGCGCTGCACGACGGTGTATCGATGGTGTATCGCGGGTGGGCGATAAACGGCGCGCAATAAAGGAGATGGAGATCAGGGGCTCCCGGGGGACAGCCGGTGGCTACCCGTCTCAACAACTCCTGAATGGCTCCTGTCGGAAAGGCTGCTCTCAAAACGCGTTCCCGCTCGGGGCTTTCCCGGATTGCTCTCCAGGCCGAGAAGCGTCAGTAACGACCGAAGACTTGCCACCGATGTTTTACCGAGGTGTCGCTTGACGGAGCATCAGGCTGGACAGTTGCCGCATGCCCCGATCCACCAAGAGCCGAGCGTGGTCGATCACCAAGCTGATCTTTGACCGTTAGCTTAGGAATACGGTTCATTCTGAGATAATCACCCCTGGATGAACAGGCCAATCAGGGCACAATTGCAATTCGTCCGTTATTCAGGCAGCCCCATTCTTTGCAAACCGCGGTGGTTCAGCCGAGGGCCGAACCGATCGCCGAACCGCCCGAACGGAGGCACGATGAAAACTAGGTCGATTACTCTTCCCCTCATTATCCTGCTCGCCCTGGCGTTGGCCCCGGCCTCCTTCGGCCTCGGCCGCCGCCTGGGCGAGGTCGTCGAGGTCGTCGGCCGGGTGACCGTCACCCGGGACGGCGAAACCGACAAGCTGGACAAGGGCGACGACGTCCACGAGGACGATGTCATCGAGGCTACGCGCAACTCCAGCGTCGAGATCAGCCTGGGCACGGGGCAGCGGGTGCGCATCCGCTCCAACAGCCGGGTGCGCCTGGCCACCACCACCTCTAGCTACGACATCGACACCTACTACGGCGGGGTGCTGGCGGCCATCAACGGCGCCGCCGACGACGGCGCGGGCTTCCGCGTCTCCTCGCGCAGCGCCTCGGGTTCGGTGCGAGGGACGCTCTTCGCCGCCGAGGTGGCCGAGGACGGAACCACCACCTACCAAGTGCTCCACGGCGAGGTCGAGGCTACGCAGACGACGACCGGCGAGGCGGTGACTCTCACCGAGTCGACCAAGACCGTGGTCCCCGTCGAGGGCGCCCTGGCCGAGCCCGTCGCCTTGACCGCCGTCGAGATCGCCGCCCTGGAGAGCTGGGCCGGCGGACTGCTCAGCCTGCCCGGCGTGGCCCTCTCCGGAGCCGCCGACGGCGCGCTGACCACCCTGACCGAAGGAGCTCAGACCGGTGGCGCCGCCGCCGGCACCTCGGCCGCCGGGGGCTTCCCCTGGATCATCGTCGGCGCCGTGGGCGTCGTGGGCGCCACGGCCGCCGTGGTCGCCGCCGATCTCGATGACGACGGCGGCGATGACGACGACGAAGGCGGGATCAGCATCAACATCAACTGGGACTAGGGGGGAGAAGACATGAACGGCAAACGAGCAATCATCGCCATCGCCCTCCTGGGGCTGGCACTTACGGCCTGCGATCCCGCGGGTCCGACCACCGACGACAGCGGCCTGGTGCTCGATCTTAGCGGCCTCGCCGACGCCGAGGCCGTCGACAGCGTCCGGGTGCGGATCACCGCCGGGGACATCGCCGAGGAGATCTGGGCCGAACTGGAGATCGACGGCAACTCGGCTTCCGGCGTGGTCGACTGCCCGGCGGGCTACAACCGCCTGGTCGAGGTCGATGTGGCCGAGGCCGGCGTGATCCTCTACACCGCCGCCGGACGGGCCGACGTCGAAGAGGGACAAATCACCACACTCTCGCTGACCGCCCACAGCGTTGATGATCCAAACCTCAGCGTCGCCGGGCGACTGGGCGCTTTCGGCGACTACGACTGGCAACACCTGCTGCCCACGGACCTGAGCCTCTCCGACACCGGCGAGGTCTTCGTGGTCGATCCCGAGGCCGGCGAGCTGACGGCCTACCACGCCGACGGCGTGCTGGATTACAGCGTCGGCTTCTCCGGGCAGTCCGACTACTCACCGGCTACGGTGCTCTGGCTCCCCGGCCGCGACGCCCTGCTGGTCGCCGATCCCATCAACGACCGCCTGGACCTGTTCGACGCCGCCGACGGCGCCCACTTGGAAAACTGGAACCAGCCCGACGGCTTCGGCGAACCCGGCGATCTGGCCTACTGGCCCCAGCTCGACGCTGTGCTGATCATCGACGTCACCAACGGCGAGCTGTTTGTGCTGGACAACGACGGCGCCTTCCTCGATAGTTTTTCCCTAGATGACGGCGACGGCCCCCTGGACAACCCGGTGGGTCTGGCCCTGCTGGAGTCGGACTCCGACAGCGTATTCATCGCCGTCTCCGACGCTCTGGCCGGCGAGGTCTACCTGTTCGACTGCTTCTACGGCAGCGGCCATGAGCCGGCGGGAACCATCGGCGGCGGCCTGCAGCAACCCCTGGGCCTCTGCCGCGCCGACGACCTCCTCGTCGTCACCGACGCCACCCAGTCCCAACTGGTGCTTTACGATTACCTCGACTACTCCGTTGACTACCTGGCGGATTACGGCGAGCAGGGCGAGCGACTGGGCGCCTTCACCCTGCCGGCCGCGGCGGCCTACCACGATGGTCGACTCTGGGTCGCCGACGGCGGCAACCACCGCCTACAGTACTTCGATATGGTTCCCTAGGCGGCCGCCGTGGACGCGGAGAGGGCGGAGCTCAGGCGGTCTTTTCTGGACTACCTCAGTCAGGAGCGCGGTCTGGCCGAGGCCACCATTCGGGCCTACGGCGAGGACCTGCGCTCCTTCGCACACTACGCCGCCGGGGCCGGCGTCAACGACCCCCTCGACGACCCGACGCCACGAGCCGTCAGCCGCTATCTGGCCTGGGAGCGCGCCCGGGGCGTCGCCGATTCCACCCTGCGCCGCCGCCTGTGCACCCTGCGAGTCTGGACGGCCTATCTGGAGCTCGAGGGTCGGCGTCGCGGCACGGCTGGAGCCCTGCCGCTGCCCGGGAAGCGTCCCGCCCTGCCCCGCGCCCTCGGCGTCGATCAGGTCGAAGCGCTGCTCGGGGCCGCCCGGGAACGCCTGGAGCAAGCCGCCGCTACCGACGGACACCGCGCGCTGACGGCCCTGGTAGTATTGCGCCTGAGCGGCGAGTTCGGCCTGACCGCCGCCGAGATCGAGCACCTGCCCACCGACACCGCCTCGCTGGACCCCGGCAATCCGCTCAACGCCGACCTCGAACTGGCCGAGGCCTGGTCGGTGCTGACCCAGCCTGTCAGTGCTCCTGGCGGCGACGGCGTGCGCATTTTACCGAGCCCCGCCGCCCAGAGCCGCCTGCGACGCGACTTCACCACGACCACCGCCCGGCTGACGGCGCGTCTGCTGCCGCAACGACTGGAATACCAGAGGGCCTTCGAGGCTGGACCGCCGCGCGCGCCCCACTACCTGCGGGCTCTGCGCGATTGCGCCTTGCTGGAGCTGCTCTATGCCGCCGGGCTGCGCGTCGGCGAGGCCCTGGGGCTGAACTGGCGCGACCTCGACCTTGACGACGGCTTCGTCCGCCTGCGGGGCAAGGGCGGACGACGACGTGTCGTCCCCTTCGGTGAGAGCGCCCGCCTGAGCCTGCGGCGGTTGCGTGCCGACTTGGCCGCCCCGGCGGGCGATCCCGTCTTCGTCGGACCCCGGGGGAGACCGCTCCAGCGCCGGGCCGTCAACACCCTGCTGAGCAAGCTGAGCGCAGATTGCGGCCTGGACCCACCGGCCACGCCCCACCAGTTGCGCCACAGCTTCGCCACCCACCTGCTCGCCGGGGGCGCCGGCATCCGGTTGGTCAACGAGCTGCTCGGGCACCGCCGCCTGGCCGAGACCCAGCGATATACCCGCGTCGAAATCTCGCGACTCGTCAAAGCACACCAGTGCCACCCCCGCGAAGTAACCGAACACGGATTCGGCCCGTGAGCAGGTCTTTTGGCTTTGTAAAGAAAGATTGAATCGAAAGCAGTGCGGTCTGACCGGGAGTGCTCAGGATAAATGAAACAATAACACTGGAGTTCTGAGGTTCCAGATCTACAGACATAAACAAAGGAATAACATACGTAACCGAATAGGCATATATCGCCAATAGCTTGTTATTATGTGCTTTATGGCCGTGCAAGCTGTCACTGTCCGTGTGTTGCGTGGTGGCAGAAAACCAGATGTGCTAAAAAAGGGCACTTCTTAAAAGGCTCTGAGAGTCGGGAAGTCACGACTCATGATTTGCATCCTGTGCTTACCACTTATAATGGGGCTAAATGTTTTTAGTATCATCTAACCATATCGGACCTAATCAGGCTGCTCGGGAGCGGTTTGCTGGGTCGTTGCGCCCCATCCGGATATGCTCCATCTTCAATCGCTCGTTTATCTTGCAAGCCCTTATTGCTTGTTATTACGACACTTAACAAACAATCACATTTGCTGTCATAAAAACTATGCTCGCTGATATCAGGATCACCACAGATTTCTTCCTTTGATTGCCGCCACTCTTCGTCTGCCCGTTTTGTGACAGGTATATGTGGATCATCATATGTATTATCAGCAGGTTACAATCATAAACAGGTCCGGAAAGGGTAGGCGATCCCTAACAGGATTTACTTGGTTCGTCGCCGCCAAGTGATCCCTTTCCTTTTTCGAATCTGTTTATCGACATATTTTGGTTCGCTGACACTGTATAATACATCAGGCAAAAACCAACTGAGCGCAGAAGGATTCTATCTTGATGAAAGCGACCGCCGACAGTCTCAATGCGCCGTTGGGTTTGTACCGCCACTGGCGTTCATGGCTGATCATCCTGGGCATCTGCGCCGTTTACCTGACGCTGACCCTGGTGCTCAACCCGGCGCCGGAGACCCCCCTGCTGCAGCGCGGCCTGTCGGCCTGGTTGATCGAGTTCGAGGAGCCCTCGACCCTGGCCCGGGGGTTGTGGCCCAGCGGTTACCCGCTACTGCTGGAGGGCATCAGCAACCTGACCGGCGACACCCTGCTGGCGGCCCGCATGGTGGCGATCGCCTCGTTGGGGCTGTTGCTGGCCGGAGTTTATCATATCATCGAAGCGCTGACCGGACGTCGAGGACTGGCCCGCTCCTGCCTGCCCTTCGTGGCCCTCTTCGCCCCACTGGCCGGGGACGCCCTGCTGGCCTCGCCGGGGCTGCCCTACGCCGCCCTGGCCGTCTGGGCCATCTACGCCGCCTCGACGGCCCGACGCCGCAAGCTGGGACTCTTCGCCGCCGGCGTTTTCAGCGGAGCCGCCTATCTCTTCCGCTACCAGGCCCTGGCCCTGCTGATCTTCGGCCTGCTGGCCGCCCTGCGTCTGCGTAAAAACCAACTGGGCGAGTTCGGCCTGTTCATCGGCGGCTGGCTGCTCGGGGCGCTACCCCAGCTTATCCTGACAACCATCGCCCACGGCAACCCCTTCCACCAGTTGAGCTTTCGCATCCTCGGCTGGGAGATATTCCAGGACGCCCAGTCCGCCGATCGTTACACCCTTTGGTGGCTGGCCTCCAAGCATCCCTTGAAGCTGTTCGGGCACTGGCTGGGCGGGATCGGACGCACAACCTGGCAGACACTCTGGCCCCTGGGCGCCCTGGGCTGGTGGGGCCTCTGGCGCAACCGCGGCCGTCTGGACGAACTCGACGAAAACCAGTTGGCCATCACCGCTCTGGGCGGTGGAGTTCTGGCCCTGGCGGCCGGTTTCAGCCCGCAGACCGCCGGGCTTAACGAGGGCGCTCTGGCGGCCCTGGGACCCGCTCTGGCTGTAGCCGCCGCCGGTATCTGGTTCCGCGACCGTTCCTGGGCCATCCCCTACCTGGCCCTGATGATCATGCTGCTGCGCCTGAGCTATCCCGAGGTACACCGGCGCGTCGAGGAAGGCGTCACGGTGCGCCGCAATGCCGCCGCCGTGTTCCGGATGGCCGAAGAGGCCGGTGTCGACGCGGCCGAGGGCGTCGCCAGCACCACCTGGCAGATCTACGACCCCGACGACGGACGCCTCGTTCCCGCTCTCTCTCCGGCCGGCATGCTGGGCCTGGACCCCACCCTGAGCTACGCCCGGCCCTGGGCGCCCACGGACCCCGCCGAGCTGATCAGCTTCGCCCGGGCCACCGGCTCCCGACTGGTGGTTATGACCGCCGACCAGGCCCCCCCGAAGCTGCGTCCCGGTTTGCGCCTTTTGGGCCGCAGCGGAGGTTTGAGCGTCTTCGAGCTCCTGGCGCCCGGCGGGAATCCGCTGGCCGAAACACCGCCACTCGAGGCCGACGACGCCATCGCGCCCTGACGGCCACGGAATACCTTTGTCCATCAACCCAGTTTATCGCAAGGCTCCGATGAATCTGCCGATCATCAGCGCCGTTCTATTGGCAGCCGCGCAGCAACCCGGCGTGGAGATCGTCGATTCACCCGGCGCCGACGAATCCGAGGCTGTTGGGCCGATACCCTTCACTCTGCTGGTTCGGGCACCCCTGGATCCCCTCGACACCTCGCCGATCCTGATCTTGGGAGACGAAACCGCTGGCGGCGACTGGACCGAGAGCTTAATCTCTCTCGAGCGCCGCTGGTTCATGCCCAATCGGCGCAGACCGCCCCACGCCGCCCTGGAGAGCCGCCTCGTCGATGTTGCCGACCCGGAAACCGGACTGGTGCTTCTCTACGGCGAAGAGGCCGGACCGCCCGAGGGCTACACGGGCGTCGTCGCCCGGTTGTCTTCGCCGCCGGCTTACGACTGGCGGATGTTCCATCCCGGCGCCGGCGATCTGCGGCTAGATCCCGGCTCTCTCGCCGTGACGAGTTGGCAAGCCGGCTCCCGTGTGTTCACCGACGGCATCGCCCCTTGGGCGGAAGGTTTCCGACTGGCTGACAGCGGACGCGTCCCTCCCGGTCTAATCTATCGGGACCGCACGGGCGCGGTACGACGTGCGCCGGTGCTCGATCCGCGCTTCGATGCGTTCTTTGACTCGACTTGGCGGGCGGCCGCCGAGCTCAAGCCCGCCCGATCCCCGGAGCTGCGTTTCTCCTTCACCAACGGTGGTGGTGTTTTGCGCGGCGACGCGCCGATCACCGCTGTGGCCACCACGCCCGGAGCCGTATTCTTCGCCGTCGGCGGCTCGACACCCCGGCTCTGCAAGCTGGGCGCCGGACCCTCGGCCGCCTGGAGCCTGGAGCTGTTTGCTCCCGCCGTGGAACTCCACCCCATCGGGTCCGGACTGATCGCACTGGTCGATGAAGCCGGCGGCGTTTACCTCGTCGACGCCGCCGGCAAGGTCGATTGGTCGGGTACATTTCCCGCAGAGACCCCGCCCATCTGCGCCGTGTTTGAACAACAGGGCGCCCCATTGCTGTTCTGCCTTGCCGACGGCGCAATGGCCGTCGTCGATCCCGCCGAGAAAACGCAGGCCCCACCGGTGCGGCTGCCGACCAGGGTCACCTCATCCCCCGTGGTGCTGGGTGAGCGTGTCTACTACGGCGCGGGGCGCTCGATCCAGGCCGTCGACATCAACGGCGGGGCGCGCTGGAATCATAACCTCGGCGGCGCTTTGCAATTACAGCCCCGGGTTTCCGGTGGTCTGATCTACTGCGCCGCGGGCGACCACCGGCTTTACGTCTTCGACCCCAGCCGCCCGACGGCGCCTCTGGTCGAGGTCCACGAACTCGGCGCTCCACCCGCCGCCCTCTATCCCTTGCCCAACGGCTCCGTTGCCGTGGCAACCCTGGACGGACGGCTGCTCTTTCATCGCCACGACGGACTGGAGACGACGCTGGAACTGGGCGCCGTCCCCCGCCCCGGGGGCCTCACACGCGGCGATGAGCTGATCCTGCCCTTGGGCGTCACCGAGCTGGCGGCGATAAACCTCGAGGCTACACCCTTCGCCGGCGAGAAACCCGGTTTCAACGAGCCCAGCCCGGCCTGGCGTCGGGCCTTCGACGCCGTCGTCTTCCCACCCAGCCTCTTTCAACCACGTGGTGACAGCGCGGCGGCGGCCTCGCGAATCGGCGACCGCGCCCTCTACTTGGTCGACGGCGACGGCGCGCTCTGGATCATCCAGCGGGGCGATCCCGTCGAGTAGCCGGAGCAGCTCAATCAGGCGGGACATCCTCAATACGTCAACAGCTTATGGAAAATCCAGCAAACGAACCGCCTGGTAACCACATCCACAGACGACGATTCACCGGGCCGCCGCTTAAGCGACGCTTCCCTTCGTTGTTTACCCTTCACAATTAGGTAGCAAACTGGGTATAGGTTTGATAAAATTCAACTTTTAACCTTGACAGATAACGAAAGAGCGGCTATCTTGCCCTCTTGCCAGACGCAGCGAGCCGGATAAACAAAGTGGCCATCGACGACGCCAGCATTGAGCGGGTTCGCAAGGCCGCCGACATCGTCGCCGTCGTCGGCGAGTACGTCCGGCTCAAGCGCGCCGGACGCAACCACGTCGGCCTCTGCCCCTTCCACGAAGAGAAAACCCCCTCCTTCAACGTCAATCCCGCCAGACAGTTCTACCACTGCTTCGGCTGCGGTGTCGGAGGGGATGTTTTCAGTTTCGTGATGGAGATGGAGAACCTGGACTTCCCCGAATCCGTGCGCCTGCTTGCTCAACGCTATAACGTCCAGATAACTGAGACCGGACGCCGCGACGACGGCTCCGGCAGGCGCCGCCGTGAGGCCCTGTACGAGCTGCTCGAGCAGGCCGCCGTCTTCTACCGCCGCCTCCTCGACGCCGACGCCGGCAAGCCGGGACGCGAGTTTCTCGACGCCCGCCGTGTCGAGGGCGGTCTTCGCCAGTCCTTCGGCCTGGGCTACGCCCCGCCGGAGTGGGACGCCCTGGCCCGGGCCTTCACCCGGCGCGGCGTTCCCGAAGAGCGCTTGGTCGAGGTCGGACTCTGCGCTCGCAGCCCCAAGAGCGACCGCCTCTACGATCGCCTGCGCAACCGGGTCATCTTCCCCGTGCGCGACCTGCGCGGCCGAGTGATCGGCTTCGGCGGACGAGACCTCTCCGGCGAGGAGCGGGCGCCCAAGTACCTCAATTCGCCCGAGACGCCGCTCTACCACAAAGGCGAGGTGCTCTACGGCCTCGATCTGGCCCGCCGGGAGCTACGACAGGCCCCGGCGCTGCTCGTCGAGGGCTACCTGGACGTGATCAGCCTCCACGGCGCCGGTCACCCCACGGCGACGGCCCCGCTGGGCACCGCGCTCACCGATGAGCAAGCCCGTTTGCTGGGACGCTACGCCGGGGACCACGGCGTTATCGTCCTCTTCGACGGCGACGCCGCCGGTCGCAGCGCCGCCCTGCGTTCCCTGGTCGGATTGGTCAACACCGGGATCGCCGTGCGCGTGGCCACGCCGCCGTCGGGCTCGGACCCCGACGACGTCGCCCGTGAGGGCGGCCGCAATGCCGTCGACGCGCTTATCGACGGCGCCTTCGAGCTCGACGACTTCATCGTCCACGCCCTGGTCGAGCGCCACGACTACTCGACGACCACGGGCAAGCTGGAGCTCCTCGATGAGATGACCCGCCTGCTGCTGCTGGTCAAGGAGCGGGTGGCCCGGGACCTGATCATCGACCGCTTCGCGGATAAGCTGGGTGTGGACGAGCGCTCCCTGCGCCTGGACCTGCGTCGCCGGCTCAAGGAGAACCGGCGCGAGACCGCCCCCACAGGTCGAGGCGGGTTAAACGCCGATCAGCCGCCCCGCCCGGAGAATGCGGAGGTCAACGTCCGCCCGCTGCGCCTGGCCCAGGACGTGCGTCTGCTGCTCTGGCTGCTTTTCAACGACAACGAGCGCCGCCGGGAGCTCCGCGGCGAGCTCGAGATCGAGCTGTTCCCCCCGGAGCTGCGCCCCGCCGTCGCCCGGGTCCTAGACGCCGATCTGGACGAGCTGCCGCCGGTCACCGAGACAGCCGACCTGCTGGAGCCCCAGGCCCGCACGGCCCTCTTCGAGGCCGTCGACGGCGAGATCCACCCCGAGGAACGGGAGATGGCCCGCCGGGCCTGCGTCACCAGTCTGCGCGACCGAGCCCGGCGCCGCGAGCTGCTCAAGCTGCGCGCGGAACTGAAAGAGGCCTACCGCCGCGGCGACAGGGTGCGGGTCCACGAGCTGCTCGCCCAACGCCAGAAGCTTGAGAATTCTTAGAAATACGAGACTTAGCGGACTATACTAAACTGAGACAAATATTTTTTTGGGGTTCGCTCAACTGAACTGGATCGCCATCCTTACCCCGGCACCTTCATCACCCTGCACAGCGGCTGCATGGGCCATTCCGACCAATACACAAGCGCGGTTGAACAAGTTGAACAATCTGAACCGTGCGTTTTTCACGACGATTGATCAAGGCGATCTCGCGCGGTACACTCCGTTGTTATCACGGGAAACCGGACGATAAACCGAGGCGACTGAGTGGCACAGTCAAGCGGTTGAGCTGGATATCCGCCTTCATAAAGCTGGAAACTCTACCAAGCGTTTATCTGCTAACTGAGTCAAAACAGACACACACGCTTTATACGCAGTATCCAAAGTGAACGGCTTCAAGGGTTGACAGGCGAGAGACGACCCGACGGCTTATCGCCGCACAAAGTTGAGAAATAATGCCATAGATTAACCAATGAACGATGCAATTAGCTATAATGCCTTATTTATCAATGTATTAGCTTTGGATACACAGAGGTGCGGCCCTTGAGCATATCGACACCATGAGCAAAAGAGCCTTATCTGAGAGACTCCAGGAATCAACACTTGCCCATATTCCCGCGGTATTCCATAGCAACCTGATTCGATCCGGCCACACTCCAGGATTCCCGGCGGCGGCTGGTCGTCCAGTCCGGGTGAAATCCCGTCCGCCAATCCCGGCTTAATCGTCGCGGAACCCCGAGCGCTTCCGGGCGCATTCCTTCATAAAACTCCGTCAACTCATCACGGAGGACTCACTTGGCAGACAAAGGCACCGACAACGGCAACCCCGAGGGTGTGATGGAGAAGGAAACCAACAGCAGCGAGAAGACCGGCAACAACGGTTACGATATCCCGGCCACTGAAAGCATCGCCAAGCTCATCAAGTCGGCTCAGGAAAAAGGCCGCCTGACCTACTCCGAGCTTTACGACGCCCTGCCCGACGACGTCGTCAGCCCGGAGCAGATCGACGAGCTGCTGATGCTCTTCGACGAGATGGATATCGAGATCATCGACAACTCCAAGGCCCAGATCACCAGTCAGAGCGAAGAGGACAAGGAGATCACCCTGGCCAAGGAGTACGCCGAGGCCATGGCCGACACCGAGAAGGTGCGCACTGACGATCCCGTCCGCCTCTACCTGCGCGAGATGGGCCGCGTGCCCCTGCTCTCCCGCGAGGGCGAGATCAATCTGGCCAAGCGCATCGAGTACGGCCAGAACGTCATCCAGGACGCCGTATTCAGCGTCTACTCCACGCATCGCGACCTCGACGCCCTGGCCGAGAAATTGCGCAACAACGAACTGAAGATCGAGAAGGTCGTCAAGATCAACGCCGAGGGCCGGCTGCCCCTATACAAGCAAAAAGAGTACATCCGCAAAACCTGCAAGCTGCTGGGCGAGGCCTACGCCGAGCATCTCAAGATCACCGACGCCCAGAAGCGCTCCCACGAAGAAGGCACCCGCCTCGACTATTCGCAGATCGAGGCCCACGAACAGCACATCCGCGAGTTGCTGCTCGAGGTCGGCTTCGCCCCCCGCCACATCGACCGCTTCGCCGACCGCATTATCGACCTGATGCGCCTGATCAACATCAAGCGTCGGGACCTCAAGGCCGTCTGCCGCCGCCTCGACCTGAACGCCGACGAGGCCCTCGAGCTGGCCGACGGCGTCGATCCCGAGCATCCCGCGGCCCGGCGCATCGCCGATAAACTCAAGCTCAACGAGGAGGGTCTCAACCGCGCCGTCCAGCGTGTGCGCAAAGCCGTCGAGAAGGTCCGCCAGGTCGAACGCCAGGTCGGCATGAACGCCGACGAGCTCCAGGAGATCGTAGCCCGGGTCCGCGAGGGACGCCAGGCGGTTCACGACGCCAAGATGATGCTCGTCAAGAGCAACGTCCGGTTGGTGGTCTCCATCGCCAAGAAGTACACCAACCGCGGCCTGCACTTCCTCGACCTGATCCAGGAAGGCAACATCGGCCTGATGCGCGCCGTGGACAAGTTCGACTACAAGAAGGGCTACAAGTTCTCCACCTACGCCACCTGGTGGATCCGCCAGGCCGTCACCCGCTCCATCGCCGACCAGGCCCGCACCATCCGCATCCCGGTGCACATGATCGAGGCCATCAACAAGGTCATCCGCACCAGCCGCCAGCTCCTCCATGAGCTGGGACGCGAGCCCACCCCCACCGAGATCGCCGACGAGCTGGGCATGAGCGCCGACAAGGTCCGCCGCATCCTCAAGATCGCCCAGGAGCCCATCTCCCTGGAGACCCCCATCGGTCAAGAGGAGGATTCCCACCTCGCCGACTTCGTCGAGGACAAGAACGCCGTCTCCCCGGCCCGCTCCGCCGCCTACATCATCATGAGCGAGAAGATCGAAGAGGTCCTCAAGAGCCTCACCCGGCGTGAAGAGAAGGTACTGCGCTTCCGCTTCGGAGTCGGCGACGGCTGCCCGCGCACCCTGGATGAGGTCGGCACCATCTTCAACGTCACCCGGGAACGCGTGCGACAGATCGAGGCCAAGGCCCTGCGCAAGCTGCGCCACCCCAGCCGCTCCAAGCTGCTCAAGGCCTTCCTCGAGCTCTGAACCACCCGCAATCTGATCCAACACCGGGGCCGATCGGCCCCGGTGTTGTTGTCTGGGATTATCACCTGAAACTACAAGATCCGCTTTGGAACCGAAGGGCCGACAACTATCTCATCAAAAGCACTAGATCGACGAGCCCCAGAGTGTTTACCTCAACTAAAGCGGCTATTTGAAAGCAGTTAGCGCCCTTATAACTGCTAAGCCCGGCAGGCGAAACAGGAGTCGCGACCTCCCGTGGCTCAGCTCTCTCATAGATGCGCTATCCTAGAGCAAGTCTGGTTTCCCGCCACCAATAAAAGCATGGATAATGACGGCCTAGGCTGCTGTAAAGCACACAACAACTGGTTGTTAGCGCTGTATGCAGGCTCAGGCATGTGTGATATACTCTATGCTATATTGATAACGACGTCGGATGAATCTGAGCAAACGCCGATACACCGGCGACCTCCGCCCCCACTCATCCCAGAACACACCCGCCGGCCCCGGCGTTGGCACGTTTCTTGCAGCTGGGCGGGGCGGCCTCTTTCACGTTCCACCCCCGCTTTCCGCAAGAAACGTGCCAACGCCTCACCGCTGCTCGGTCGAGGGTTTTAGCGGAGCGGAGGCCGGGGCGGAGGTCGCCCTGGACAGCGTCAACCGTTTCCCGCCCTTGCGGCATTGAAACCACCCGGCTGTGCCGGTGTTATGCCGGTGTTAAGTGGGGAGCGACGGCGTATGCGCCTTGCGGTGTTAAACTTGACGTATTCACCGGGTATATCCCAAGGCCTATCCGCAATACCGCTTACTCCGCTTGCAACCGTCAGCCGAGGCTACCAGGTTGGATGTGATAATCCCAGCAGAAAGCGCCCCGTAGCGGGGCGCTTCAGTCGGCGTGGACGCGGCTCGATTAACCAAGGTGCTTCCCGGCGATGGGCTTCAGGCGCACCTTGACGGCCTGGGGGATGTTCTCAGGTCGGGTGACGATGGAGTTTTCGAGGGCGTGGTGCGCCGGGTAGTCGGCCTCGGGGTCGATGGCCGGGACGATGGCCTTGATCAGCTTGCGGGCGTTCTCGACGTTGTAGGTGAAGTTCTCGATGACCATCTCGGCGGTGACGTCCTCTTCATGCCAGCAGTCGTAGTCGGTGGAGAAGGCCAGGGTGGCGTAGGCGATCTCGGCCTCGCGGGCCAGGCGGGCCTCGGTGAGGTTGGTCATTCCGATGATGTCGGCGCCCCAGGAGCGGTAGAGCCGGCTCTCGGCCCGGGTGGAGAACTGGGGACCCTCCATGCAGATGTAGGTGCCGCCGTCGTGGACGGTGACCTCGAGCTTGGAGGCCTCCTCGATGAAGATCGCGCGCAGCTCGTTGCAGAAGGGATCGGCCAGGGAGACGTGGGCCACGATGCCGTCGGAGAAGAAGGTGTCGGGGCGGTGTCGGGTGCGGTCGATGAACTGGTCGGGGACGACCAGATGCTTGGGGGCGATTTCCTCTTTGAGAGAGCCCACGGCGCTGACCGAGATGATGAACTTGACCCCGAGCTGCTTGAGGGCGCAGATGTTGGCGCGGTAGTTGACCTCGCCGGGGTTGAGGACGTGGCCGTGGCCGTGACGGGGTACGAAGGCCACCTCGCGGCCATCGAGCTCGCCGACGACTACCTGGGCGCTGGGCTCGCCGAAGGGGGTGCTGATGAACTCCTCGCGCTTGTTTGTCAGCGACTCGATCTCGTAGAGTCCGGAGCCGCCGATGACGCCGATCCTGGGCATGTTACCTCCCGCGGGGGTGATTGTCGATCCTGGTACGCTTGCGCCGTCTAGGATACCATAGCGCCGACGGACGGTGAAGAGCGGCCCGACGCCTTGACAGCGCAGACGCCGCGGCGTAAGCTACTGCGCGTTGTTGCTGCTTTGCAGTTACACCGCTGAAGCAAGTCTGCTCCGTACCGAAGAAAGCGCCATGGATGCCGTTATCAGCCGCAGCGCGGAGGGAGCGTCGCCGAAGTACGCTCCACTCCGCCGTCTCGCGATCCCCGCAGCCGACATGAGCCGGATTCGTACAACACTTCCGAGATCAAACGAGATGACAACGTGACAACGAAACCGACGGATAATGTTTCTCAGACCAAGCGGCCCTTCAGCCTGCGCCACATGTTTTCCACACGCCAGGAGGCCTCCATCACTGAAGAGGAGGCCGACGAGCTCATCGAGGCCATCTGCAAAAAGCTGGCCGAGAAGCACCTGCTCGAAGCTGCCGTGCTGGCCCTGGAGACCACCTACCCCGCGACCTTTTACGGCAGCCAGGCCCTGCTGGTCCTCGAACCGTTGCTCGGCGGCTCCCTGGACCTTTTCTTCCCCGGCATCCCCTACCGCAAGTTCCAGGCGCTGATGGAGAACCGCCGGCTGGTCCAGCGGCTGCTGGCGAGGATGGACGAGTACATCGACGACCGACTGGCCCGGCGCAAGACGGCCAAGAACAAGCGCTGGCGCTGGCGCTGAGCATGAGCTAGACATGCGTGTCGGTGGAAACTCGATACTTAGAACAATGACGATCGGGATTGATGAAGCGGATCCTGCTATCAGCTTGCTTACATCTTCAACTCGATCAAGCGTCTGGCGATTCGAGGCCTAATGCAGTCACCAGCCGGCCCTTGACGCCTCACCCATCATTAGCGGCTTCCCACCTGACAAATAAATCAAGCAACGTATTCGGATCAAACAGGGCGGTTTGAAAAACGCGGTTCATCGAGCGGTTCACCGAACAGGTAATCGTGGCTTGAATGAGCGTTAACAACAAGCTGCTGTCATTGTGGATCGTACATAGAGCACGCCACTTTCCCGCTTCTCTGCGACGGATACTTCTGATACCACCCGTAGATTATCAGCGGATTACAATCACAATCCGTTCAGAACAGGGCACGCGATACCAGCGTTAAAACACAATCAATTTGCAGTAATTAGTAATTCAAATCGAATTGATGCCCGCCGGGTTAATTGCCATCGAAGCCGACTTGATCGTATGCTTCCCATGTTTTGCCGCTCTGTAAGCGGCGGCGGATACTCGAGGCTAACAGCGTTAGTCGCCCACGCCGCGTACCGATCGAGCGTCGCTTTCCAACGTTCCTGGTGCTGGTCTTAATGATTCCCTTCGGACGCTCCGGCGGGGCTGGTCTTTTTGCGGAGAAAACTGTTAGAATAGACGCCACTCGTATACAACGTACCGTCGGCCGATAGTCTTCACGGTGTCCCAACACAATGATGCGACCGGTCGACGTGCCGATAACCGCTGTACTCGACGGGTCCCCGTCGGCAAGCTAGAACGAGGCAGGTCAATGAACACAATCCTTGCTACGGACTGCGGCTCCACCACCACCAAGGCCATCCTGATCCAGAAGCAGGACGACGGCACCTACCGGCTGATCGTCCGCGGCGAGGCTCCGACCACCGTCGAGGCCCCGGCCGAGGACGTCACCCGCGGCGTGGTCAACGCCGTCAGCGAGGTCGAGGAGCTGGTCAAGCGCAAACTGGTCTCCGACGACGGCACGATCCTGGTCACGGCCAATCCGGAAAGCGGCTGCGACGTCTACCTCTCGACCAGCTCCGCCGGCGGCGGCCTGCAGATGATGGTCGCCGGGGTGGTCAAGGAGATGACCGGTGAATCCGCCGAGCGAGCGGCCCTGGGCGCCGGTGCCATCGTGATGGACGTGCTGGCCACCAACGACCGCCGGCCCAATCATGAGAAGATCGAGTCGATCCGCCGACTGCGTCCCGACATCATCCTGCTCTCCGGGGGTATCGACGGCGGAACCATCAAGCACGTGGTCGAGCTCTCCGAGATCATCGCCGCCGCCGACCCCAAGCCCCGCTTCGGCGCCGGTTACGACCTGCCGGTCATCTACGCCGGCAACATCGCCGCCCGCGACAAGGTCAAGCAGGACCTGGAAGAAAAAACGGCGCTGATGATCGTCGACAACATCCGCCCCGTCCTGGAGCGCGAGAACCTGGGTCCGGCCCGCCACGCCATCCACAACCTCTTCATGGAGCACGTGATGGCCCAGGCGCCGGGCTACGCCAAGCTGATGACCTGGGCCAGGGACACCACCGGCGAGAAGATCCCCATCATGCCCACCCCGGGCGCCGTGGGCGAGATCATCCAGACCATCGCCCGCCGCGAGGATATCACTGTGGTCGGCGTGGACATCGGCGGCGCCACCACCGACGTGTTCAGCGTCTTCAAGGGCGAAAAGTTCGAGGACACCAAGGAGACGGTCTTCAACCGCACCGTCTCGGCCAATCTGGGGATGAGCTACTCGATCTCCAACGTGATGGCCGAGGCCGGTTTCGACAACGTGATGCGCTGGGTGCCCTTCCACATGGACGAGAGCGAGCTGCGCAACCGCATCCGCAACAAGATGATCCGACCGACCACCATCCCCCAGACCCTGGAGGACCTGATCATCGAGCAGGGCATCGCCCGCGAAGCGCTGCGACTGGCCTTCATCCAGCACAAGCGCCTGGCCGTCGGTCTCAAGGGCGTCCAGCGCCTGCGCACCATCACCGAAACCTTCGAGCAGAAGGGTTCGGAGAGCCTGGTCGATATGCTGGACCTGGATATCCTGGTCGGCTCCGGCGGAGTGCTCTCCCACGCCCCGCGTCGCCAGCAGTCGGCGCTTATGCTCATCGACGCCTTCCTGCCCGAGGGCTTCACCAAGCTGGCCGTTGACTCCATCTTCATGATGCCCCAGTTGGGCGTGCTCAGCCGCGTCAACGAGAAGGCCGCCACCGACGTCTTCGTCAAGGACTGCCTGATCCACCTGGGCACCTGCATCGCCCCGATCTGCAACGCCAAGCCTGGCGCCAAGCTTGCCGAGTTGGAGATCGAGCTCCCCGGCGGCGAGAGCGTCAAGCGTGAGATGACCTTCGGCGCCCTGGAGACCATGGACTTCCCTTGGGGCGAGGAGGCCACGATCCGCGTCGTCAAGGCCGAGAAGAACGTCGACTTCGGCAACGGCCCCGGCAAGGAGATAGAGGCCAAGGTCACCGGCGGACGCTCCGGGCTGATCTTCGACGGCCGCGGCCGCCGACCCTTCGAGCTGCCCGAGGACGACGCCAAGCGCATCGAGATGCTCAAGGACTGGCACGCCGCCCTGGATTGCTACCCGGCCTACAAGCACGAGTAGCCCTCCAAGGACCTCGCCGAAGCAGGCTCTTAGCTCCGACGGACCGCCGCGGGCCGGACGCCTTTGATAAAGCTATGGAGCCAGTCGCGAGGCCCTGGGGCTTCCAGCGGCGATTAACTATTTGGATGAAACGTTTAGGATGAACTGTTAAGATCGACTCGTCCGTCCGATGCCGTCTGCGCAACCCGCGCGGCCACACTATCGGAGAGTGCTCTCGGACGGTAAAGGGGCGAATCGGTATCAAGCTTAACGAACCACGCCATAAGAGAGCCGTTTTAGGAGGCACGCTGTGGGACACGCCTACACCCCCGGCCTGAAGGTCACCCCCAACGCCACCCTGACCAAAGAACGCAAGCTGCCGCTGCTCGGTGACGTCCTCGTCGAGGAGGGTCAGCAGGTCGGCGCCCTGGATGTCGTCGCCCGCACCTTCCTGCCGGGCAACGTCGAGAGCGTCAACGTGGCCAACAAGTTCTCCCTGCCCCCCGAGGACGTTCCCGAGGTCATGCTGGTCCAGGAGGGCGACGAGGTCGAGAAAGGCCAACTGATCGCCCAAACCAAGGGCCTGTTCGGCCTGTTCAAAAGCGAGCTCCCCGCCCCGGTCAAGGGCACCATCGAGAATATCTCCGGAATCACCGGCCAGGTATTGCTGCGCGAGCCACCCCACCCGGTCCAGGTCAACGCCTACATCGACGGCGTAATCGAGAAGGTCCTGCCCAAGGAAGGCGTGGTCATCCGTACCCAGGCCGCCTTCATCCAGGGCATCTTCGGCATCGGTGGCGAGACCCACGGCGCGATCAAGGTCGTGGTCGATTCTCCCGACGATGAACTCACCCCGGACAAGATCACCGAGGACTGCAAGGACAAGGTCGTCGTCGGCGGCTCCCTGGTCACCAACGTCGGCCTGCGCCGGGCAATCGAGGTCGGCGCCGTGGGCGTCGTCGCCGGCGGTTTCCACGACAAGGACCTCAATAACTTCCTCGGCTTCGATCTCGGCGTGGCCATCACCGGCCACGAGAACAAGGGCGTCACCCTGATCGTCACCGAGGGCTTCGGCTCCATCGCCATGGCCCACGACACCTTCGATCTGCTACAGAGGCTGGAGGGTCAGGTGGCCAGCATCAACGGCGCCACCCAGATCCGCGCCGGAGTCATCCGACCTGAGATCATCGTACCCAAGCCCGGCGACATCGACACCAAGTCCACCCCGGGCGAAGAAGGCGGCGACCTGCTAGTAGGCACACGCATCCGCGTCATCCGCGAGCCCTACTTCGGCCTCCTGGCCACGGTCACCGATCTGCCTATCGAGCTGACCCAGTTGGAGAGCGAGGCCAAGGTCCGTGTGCTCAAGGCCAAGCTTGTCTCCTCGGGCGACGAAGTCATCCTGCCCAGAGCCAACGTCGAGCTGATCGAGAGCTGAGGCTGCGGTTCCGGCTGACCAGCCGGTTCAATGACGGTGCGGCGAGACGTACTTAGCGAGACGTATATTGCGATACATTGAAGGGCGGCTGCCACCGCCCTTTTTGTCATCTGCAAATGTATGCCGACATTAAACAATAGACTCTCACCTGTATATTATTAAGGGATCGTTTACCGTGTTCGGGCCGCTACCTGTGTAACATGCTGTTATCATACGGGATGGGCTGTGATATTCTGCCACAAAAACGGGGGGCCAAAAGTTGCAGATAAGAAGATAGTCATACTAAGTAAGCCTGGATATTCGCACACTTGTCCATGCCTAGACAGCAGATTGTCCCTGACGCTTAAGTGTCGCAATAACAAGTAATAAGGGCATAATAAATGATTGTGTGATCAACAAGGTGCATTTCTGGTAAGTGAAGAACGGCCCGGCAAGCCGCTCCTACACAACCTGATTTGTTCTTAACACCTTCCTTGATGCCAAGCTTAATTAGCAAAAGATTCATTAAAGATGAGTTTATCATACTTGTGTGTACAGGTATATATCGCTGATTGGTTGTTATAATGTACGTTATAGCTGTGCAAGCTGCCACTTTCCGTGCCTCGCCCGGTGACGCAAGACCTCACGCACGATTATGGACCAGCTCATTCCAACTCGAAACACCGACCCCCTTAGAAATACGACTAAGGCGAGGCTATGCTTAATCAAGTTCAGACTGCTACCGTTAATCCCTGACGCTCACTCGTTATATATACATGAATATATGGTGCTTATCAACGATGCATAGTCATCGAGGCCAACGGCTTCAAGCAGTTGTTTTCGTGTGTCGTCATGTCGCTTCGCGCGCTTAAAGAAAGTGGTAATCCACGTAGCTACCACTAGCATCTCGCTCGATGTGCAAATCTGATTAGGGATTATCACCTAATTATGAACAAGCGTGAAGTATGCTCCTGAGGTAGTATAGCGCGTTTTCGTCGTCGCGATGGTTGAATCGAAACTCCATCTCCCTGATAAATAGCCTGAAGTTGCGTTTGAAGCCGCCGTGGCAGGCTTTTAGCATAGCCTCGGGAGCTCTCTGGGCCGTTGATAGGCACCTCGCCATTGGCCAGGGCCTTGTCGCTGTTGTTGCGTTTGTGGTGGAAGCCGTTGATC
>CAZOOP010000012.1:0-84485 GCA_964581465.1 uncultured bacterium | reverse complement strand
GCATCGTATACCCTATCTGGACCTGATCGTGATTGTATACTGTTGATAATAGAGGTGATACTCTTATGATGCCTGCCACAAAACGGGTAGTCAAAAAGTGGCAACTAACACGGACCTGTGCCTTGGCGAACCTAGATACCAGCGGACCTGTATCCACTCTGGAAACAGATTGCCACAGAAGCCTAAGTGTCATAATATCATGCAATAAGGGCATACCGAATGAACCCTTGCTGCTAGAAGGCGTATCTCAGGGAGTCAACAACGGCCCGGCAGGTCGTTCTCAATCAGCCTGATTTGGTCCGAACACGTTCCATGATGCCAACGCTATATATTGCGACTTTAGCAGATATCAAAACGTTTGCATATCGAGTTGGAGCCATTCGTGAGGTGATTGTGGGCACATCCGTTCTAAATGCCGCTCTATTGCGTTTTTGACGTAGGTTCAGTTTCAGGTGATAATCCTTACCATAATGTGGATGACAGCCCGGCAAACCGCTCCTAGTCAGCTTAATTTGGTTCAAATACGTTCCATGACGTCTTACCGATTTGATAATCATTGATTGCGATAGCTAAACGTGCTGGACACCATAGCGTTCCTTTATTATAATACCGATTCAAAGGCGTAAAGTATCACATGGAAAAGGCATTATCAGATTATCTTTATAAACATCGAAAAACATCCCAGGACAACAGCGGAAGGATCGACCTCGATGCCCGCCGTCAACCAGCGCATCTTCTTCGACAACCTCGCCGAGGAGTGGGACAAGATCGTCGCCCACCGACCGGACAAGCTGGAGTTCATCGCCGGCGTGCTCGAGCTGGCCCCGGGGCAGCGGGTGCTGGACATCGGCTGCGGCACCGGGGTGATGATACCCTATCTGCTGCGCGCCGTCACGCCCGGCGGCGGCGTGGACGCCCTGGACCTCTCGCCGCGCATGGTCGAGGTGGCCCGGCGCAAGTTCCCCGAGGCCGAGCATCCCGGGCTGCGCTACTTCGTCTCCGATATCGGCGGCTTCAACCTCGGCGCCGATTACGACGCCATCCTCTGCTACTCCTCCTTCCCCCACTTCTCCGACGATCCGGGCATCATCGCCCACCTGGCCCGGGGCCTGCGCCTCGGCGGACGCCTGGTGGTGGCCCACTCCGAGGCGCGGCTGACGATCAACCGGGAGCACGAGGAGCGGGAGGGCTATCTCCCGCCGTTGGACGAGCTGGCCCGGGCCATGCGCGAGACCGGACTCCACCTGGGGATGACCCTGGACACCGACGAGATGTTCCTGCTGACCGGCTACCGACATTGACCTTTCGCCCGACCGGGCTTGTGAGGTAAACTGACGGGGGCCGCCGCCCCCGTTTGTCCATCATCCCGCTCAAGATAGCAATGATCCTTCTCCGCCATACCAGCCATACTAAAAAGATGCTCGATCTTACCATCATCGGTCTCTCCCTGGCCGCCAACGGTCTCATCTGGTACCTCATCGGCCGCTGCAACCTCAAGCGCGGCGAGGCCAAGACCTTCGGACCGCCGGGCAGCAACTTCGAGAAGATCCGCGTCTCCGGCGCCCGGGCCATCGAGGTCGGCCGCAAGCGCCGGGGCTGGGGCATGGCCGGGGTGATCATCGGCGCCGTGGTCCTGCTGGCCGGGCTGATCTTCGGCGAGCTCAACCTGGACTCCTCGTCCTCGACACCCATCGGCAACAAGCGCCGCCAGGAGGCGGCCGGTATAGTTCATACGCCGTTGAAGATTGCCGACTAGCCGCCGGTTCCGTTAGCGCAAAAACACCCCGAGGGGTGTTTTTTATTGCTGGTCGGGTCAGGGTGGACTCAGGCAATCTCGGCGTGGTACTCGCCGTCGCGCTCCTCGACGATGAACTTGGCGCAAGTGTGATCGGAGGAGCGCCTCACGTCGAGGATGTTGTAGAGGTGGTCGAGTCGTGAATCCCGGTATTCCTTTTCAATGACCCGGATCAGCTCCTTGTAACGCTTTTCCTTCTCGGCCCGAACGGCGGCTTCATACAATTCCTTGACCTCAATCTGTTTCCTAACGATGAGCCTCAACAACCTATCGCTCTGGGAACCGATGGGGTCTTGGTCATTCTCCCACTTGGAGACCGTAGTTTTATCGACCCCCAGTATTTGTGCCAGCTCAATGGCTTTCCATCCTACGTGCTTGCGAAGATAGCGTATCTCCGCCCCGCATAGGGCGTAGGGCTTCGATAACAAGATACGGGCCAGGGCGCGGATGAGGTGCTTGGCGCGGTGGATCATCGGTTCGACGTTACCGCAGTTCGGGCACTTCAGAAGGGGTATATTCACAAGAACCACATTTGGAAGGCCGCTCTCGGGGAAGGGATAGTCCCCCCGCGTTTCCTCCATTTCGTGTCCGCAAAGACTGCACTTGTTTGTCATAGTTCTTTACCGGGTTTTCTCCTGGGTTTGCTGGAAAAGACGGTTATCAGCTTCGCACTGTCTTTCTCAGTAAAACTGAAGATGATATTGAGCCATTTTCCATCCGGCTCGTAACCATCTATGCGGTATTTCCATTCATGGTGCTCATCATCCCATACAGGATCTTCGAAGATATAACCATTTTCAAGCACAAATGTACAATCACCAAGCATTACCTTTTCATTTTCACGTTCTTTGTCGAAATGATTTGTTCTATGTAGAATGCCGTCATCTAAACAAAAGTTGATCACCAATCTAGCCAACTCAGGCTCAAGTCTATCGCCGTTCATAATCGCATTTAACCTCCCTGTTCGCCTTCGTACTCAGCCCGCAGTTGGTAATATACCAACTTTTTCCACTGCTGTCAAGTTGTCAGCTCCAAAAACCATTAAAACGTCATTCTTCCGCCGGATTCCGTCAGCGTTGACCGACTGCAAAAACCCAACACCAGTGTTTCGGTCGAAGGATACCCTTAAACCCCTATCCCCTGCGGAACCACGATGTAGGCGTAGCCCCTCTCGATCAGCCGTTGGTGGACAGTTTCGATCGCCCGAGCAGCTCCCGGGCTTCGGAGGCCGAATAGGTGATCGTCAGGATCGGCGCCAGCGCCGCCAGCCAAGAGCGCTTGATCGCCTGTAGGTAGAAGAACCCCTCTGGCTTGGTGACCCGCTTCAGCTCATCGAGCAGCGTGATCGGTTCGGTTACAACCTGGAGCATGTCCTGACTAAGGACGAACTCGAAGTGGTCGTCGGGGAGGGGCAGGGCTGTGACGTCGGCCCTCTTGAAGGTCAACCGCTCGACGACGCCTTCCTTCTCAGCCCGGCTCCTGGCCGACGCCAGCAGCTCCTCGGAGAGGTCCACCCCCGCCAGCTCGCTTTACGGGAAGGCCTTGGCCAGCTCGATCAGGGCTCGCCGCCGCCGCAGACGGCGTCCAGGATCCGCCCGTCCTAGTAGTCCACCCTCGTTTTCAGGTACTCGGCGTAGCAGCTCCCCGGACCGGCGTTGCGCTTGGCCGAGCGCCGGCCGTAGGCCCGGGCGCGCTCGGGGTTGTCGAAGAGGTTCCGCAGATGGCTGGTGTAGCGCTTGGGCATGGTTGCAACCCCCCCCGCCGTGGTGTCTCGCGGGGAATATCAGATAGACCCGCGTTGAAGACACGGGCGCCCGCGGGCGGCCGTGGCTCTGGTTGGTATGAATCGGCGGTTAGAAGCTCTCGGCCTTGATGGCGCCCCAGGAGGTATCGTCACCGCTGTGGGCGTGTGAAAAAGAATCGAGTTTGTTCTGCACACTATTGTCTGTTGACGAGAACACACAACGAAGACAAAATCCGAATACACTCTCATTATTGGAGGTGATTATGGGATACAGACCAGGCAACAAGTGTCCACGTTCGGGGATTTATCGCTGTACAAACTGCCCAAACAAGATCGCCCTGTCCAAAGGCGAGACCTTCCCCCCGTGCAAATGCGGAAATGCAAACTGGGTTCTCCATCAGGCCACTTGAGCTCCTGTAAAAAAAGCCTGAAAAACTGACATAGCACTCCTATAGCCGAGCGTTCCTGTTGATTGCAACAAAAGGTCTCCCATGAGGAGACCTTTATTAAAGCAGGGGATTGAATACGTTGTCTGAACCCGATTATGATATATTCTATTGTCAATAGATGTAATTATTATCTATTATTAGTCACAAAAATGGCGAGTATGAAGTGGCAGCCAACAAAGATCATAATGCGCTAAAGATACTTTTATCGGCGTACGTTTATTTGCGCTTATACCAGAGTGCTATTAATTCTTAAGTGTAGTAGCAATAGATGATAAAGGCATACTAAATGTATTATAGATCAATAAACTGCATTATAAGGAAGTGAATAGCGGCCAGCAAGCCGCCTCTAATCGGCTTGATTTGATCCGAAAATTATCCATGATGTCTTAAGAAATGCAGATTTATTGTGTATATCTGTAGCTTAGTCGTTACCCCTCCCGCTCGAAGTGCGGTTCGTACTTTTCGAACAAATGACCCCAGGGCGACTCGTCCAGCCAGTTGCGGTACACCTTGGCGCCCTTGATGTTCCACCAGAAGGTGTCGTGGTAGAAGTCGCTGGCGGCGACGAAGACCGACACCAGGGGGGTGTGGAAGAACAGTTTCTGGATCGGGCGCAGCGGTCCGAACCAGATGAAGTCCCCGGCGGTGGAGGCCAGGTTGTCGCCGACCTGGAAGCCCCAGCTTTCCTTCTCGACGTCGACGTCGCCGACGATGTTCATTTCTTCGAGGCGGCCGACGCCCAGGCCGCGCTCGTGGGCCAGGCGGATGTATTCGAGCTCGAGGGGTTCGAAGCCCATCATCTTGGCGGCCACGGCGTCGATGGCGGTCTGGTCGGCCGAGGCCAGCATCAGGTCCTTGCGCACGGGGATGAGGGTCCGCGGCCCGGGTCCGTTGCCGACGGTGGTGCCGTCCATCACGCAGAACAGGCCGGGATGGATCTCCCGCTGGATGGCCAAGAGATCGACCAGGGTCTTGTGGATCCAGGAGTGGGTATAGTGGCGCCGGGTGGCCAGGAGGCCGCCGAAGGCGTTCTTCATCGCCCCGGTGGTGGTGGTGTAGATGTGGCACTTGACGGTGGGCAGGTGGATGATGTTCTTGCCGTGGAAGTAGTCGGGGATGCGGATGCCCTCGGGGAAGATGCGGTTGAGGACCAGCATCTCGGCCTTGGGCTCGTAGATGCGCCAGGTCATGTGGTCGCCGCGGAAGTTGAACAGCAGGGGGACGTCGTACTTCTCGTAGAGCGGGCGGTACTTGTTGTAGACGTCGCCCTTCTCGGCGACGGTGACCACGGTCTTGTTCTCGACGGCGACGAGGTCTTCCCGGCCCTCGCTCGAGCGCATGGCCCGGATGACCCCCTCGAGCTGCCAGGGGGTGGTGTTGGCCGAGGGCATGGGCAGGTGCCAGGAGATGTTGTCCTTGAGGATGGTGGTCTTGCCCGGTGGCAGGGCCTTCTCGTAGCCGGCCAAGCGCATGGCGCGGGCTGTGTCGGCGATGACGGTCTCGGGTGTGGCTTTGACGACGGCGACCGTGGCGCGGGCCATGGCTCCTCCGTGGTTGAAGGGGACGAGCGCCCCCGGGATGCGCTTTTGCGTACGTTTGGGATGAAGACCGCCGAAAAGAGTAGCATACAAAAACGGCCCTGCCAACCTGAGGTGTTGTTACATTTCTACCCAGGGCTTTTTTGCATTGCTCATGAATGCTCCGGTTTGGCAGGTGTGTAAGCAACATAATATCATAACGTTACTGGTGTTTTGCTTTAAAGGGAAAGAACTGGCACACTTTTTGCTATAATAACGGGCGGAGACATCCTGCGGAGTCATGCCTTGAAACCCAAAGCCATCGTCTTAGCCTTTTCTCTGGCCGCCCTGGTGTTGACGGCGAGCTGGCTGAACTTCGGCGACACCGAGGCCCAGGCCGCCGACGACTTCGAGGTGGAGGTTGTCTCGCAGAGCGAATTGACCCGGGAGCTGGAGAAAGATAACGAGGCGACGCCGATCTGGGTCGTCGAGGGCACGGCGCCGGCCGGCGGGTACCTCAGTTGCGAGCTGGAGTACGCCGACGGACGAACGGTGCGCGTGCCCATGGACAACGCCTACGAACTCGGCGACAATCAGACCTTCCGGGTCACCCTCTTCCCCCTGCCCGACGATTGGGGCGCCACGGTGCGGCTGGTCCGCAGCCTACCCGTGGGTTCCTTGGATGAGCTCGAGCCCGAGGTCGACCGTCAGGTATTAGTAGAAACGGTCGCCCCTCATCACCCCGCGGAAGACCCGGACTCGGGTTTCATCAGGCGGGGGGAGGAATCCGACGGCTACACCGTGTGGAGCTGGCGCATCGCGCTGTAAGCACTCCCGCGGTACACGCCGAAGGTGAAACGGTCCCCCGGGGCCGTTTCGTCGTTATCGGGTTCCCGGAACCATCGTCGCCGCGCCCCCCCCCCGGCGACGGTGGTTCTTTTCGGGCGGGTGGTCTGCTACAATCGACCCTGGAACCCGGCCGAGCGAGTAGGGGATGCTGCGAGACTACGCCATCTGCGGGGGGACCTTCGATCCGGTCCACTACGGCCACCTGCTGCTGGCCGAGAGCGCCCGCGAGCAGCTCGGCCTGGAGCGGGTGATCTTCGTTCCGGCGGCCCAAGGTCCGCACAAGGACGCCGCGCCCCGGGCCGCCGCCGAGCACCGCCTGGCCATGCTGCGCGCCGCCGTGCAAGGCAACCCGGCCTTCGAGGTCTCGGACTGCGAGCTGCGCCGGGGCGGTGTTTCGTACACCATCGAAACGGTTCTGTTGATGCGCCGACGGCACGGCGGCGCGCCCGTCGTGCTGATCGGCGCCGACAACCTGACCGAGCTGGACACCTGGCTGCGCATCGGGGAGCTCGCCCGCCTGGTCCGCTTCGCCTACGCCCCGCGCCCGGGCTCGCCGACGCCGCGAGCCGCGCCGGTGCCGGGCCTGCGCCACGTCGAACTCGCCATGCCCGCCTTCGCGGTCTCCTCGACCCTGCTGCGCGAACGCGCCGCCCGGGGGCAATCGCTGCGTTACTTGACCCCGCCGCCCGTTATCAGCTATATTGCACGGCATGAACTATACCAACCCGCCTGATTAAGTATCACCCTCCGGCGGTCCAGGGGGGGATTCTGTGCTTCGCGGCGGAGGATTGCCCCGAACGGCGGCCCTGAGAGAGCCGTCAAACAGGCCCCGGCCGCGGGGTTGTCCGTTGGTGTTCGCAGGCACCGTCCGGACGGTATCGTGATTGTAGCCTGATGATACTAGAGGTGATGATCATCAGATACCTTTCACAAGACGAGTAGTCGAAAAGTGGCGGCTAACACGGGCATGATCCTCAACGATCCCAGTTATCAGCACACTTGTATCTGCACTGACAGCCGGCTTGCAATCGCCCAATAGACATCTCATTATCAGGCAAGTGATTTTCATAAGAAACCAAGCCTACATCGAAAACTCAACGTGCGGCATTGAGAACGGGATTATCGGCGCCTATCTCTCGCAAACACCGGTTCGACCAGCCAACGAGCTGTAGTAACTGCTAAAGCTACTATTAAAAATGCACTTAGCCTTTGAATATCAAAGGGCAACACACACGATCCCGGACCAGCCCACTCCAACTCGAAACTCCGACCTCCTTCGAAAAGCGGCTGAGACGAGGCCTTGCTGAATCAAGTTGAGCCTGCAACCTTATCCCCACGGTGCTCACTCATTATATATGCATGATTATAGGGCACTTATGAACGATGCATGGTCATCGATACCAACGGCTTCAAGCAGTTTTTAACGTGTAGTTACGTCGCTACGGGCATCCAAACCATATGGTAAACCACGTACCTGCCACAAGCATCTCGCTCGATGTGCGCACCCGATTAATGTCTAACTGCGTTTATCTAAATGTTATCCAGTAATCCTATGGTCCGTCGCCGCTAAGTGATCCCTATCAAAGCAGCTCTGGGGATTAATCTGGAGTCGAGGCTTTCCGGCTCTCGGCATCCTCGTTGCACACGTTTGGTTTTGGTGCCACCAGGCAAGGTATGGATAGAGACAACATTTTAAGCTATGAAGCACATAAATAAATAACTGGTGATATTTGTCTGTTCAAGGGTGTGCTATAATTTCTTATGCAATCAACGCACTTCTAATTAGTGTTGGAGTAAGAACGGAAGCATATACGGGAAGGGGATAAAGCACCAGACAACCGCTCCAAATCAGCCTGATTTGGTCCGGGCACGATCCATGATGTTTTTGTTAGGGATCATCACTCGTTTTTGGACCGGTACTTGTCACTAGTAGATTGTCATTCAATGCTTTATAGCGCAATATACTGTCATTTCCCGATAGTCGATTGGTGGCGACAGGGCATTACCTGAGCTTTGCGCAGCGGGCGGCCGGGTGGCTATTAGTTCCCCTTGACAGACTTGTTGCAGCTTCTGCTGGAGGACGAGCCAAGAGCAGGCTATTGGCCGTATCAGCACTTGTCTCAGCTAGATGCTTGAACAAGATGACGCCCAAAACATAGCAAACCTCAAGGGTAACTCCATCTAGCAGCTCTTAATCGCTACAGATATTGGTCCAGTCTGTTGTGATGCTCCCTTGATTCAATCCCTTCCCGAGCCCTTGCCTCGAACACCTTGCTTCTTTTGGAGCGCTGATTGGTGTCGAGGCGTCCGCAGGCCCGTGGTGTAAGGGCGGCCGTCAGACGGACATCGCTCCAGGACGCCTTGGCAGCGTCGTCCTCGGCGGCGGCCGCCGCTTGTCACGTCGAACCGGGTGGTTCCTCATATGTCGACGCGCGTGATGATCATCGACGACGATCCCGACATCCGCAACATCGTCCAGGTCATTTTCGAGCAGGACGGTTACGTGGTCGAGACCGCCCCCGACGGTGAACAGGGACTGGTTGCCATCCGCGAGTTCATGCCCGAGCTGATCATCCTCGACGTGATGATGCCCGGCATCGACGGCTACGAAGTCTGCAGCCGCCTCAAGGAGAACTTCGAGACCGCCCATATCCCGGTGATCCTGCTCACCGCCAAGCAGGACATCCTGGACCTGGAGCGCGGCGTCAGGCATTCGATCGACGATTACGTCGCTAAACCCTTCTCGCACCGCGAGCTCTTGGCCCGGGCCAAGATGGTCCTGGCCCGCACGCGCTACCAGATGGGCTGCAACCCGCTGACCGGTCTGCCGGGCAACCTGGAGATCGAGCACCGCATCAAGGAGATTCTGCGCACCGGTGAGCCGTTCAGCATCTACTATCTGGACATCGACGGCTTCAAGGCCTACAACGACTACTACGGTTACGCTCAGGGCGACCTGATCATCAAGTTCATGGCCAACTGCCTCATCGAAGCCACCAGGACCGCCGGAGCCGAGGACGCCTTCGTCGGCCACGTCGGCGGCGACGACTTCGTGGTGATGACCCGCCGCCACGACCACCGCGACCTGGCCGACAGCATCATCGAGCTCTTCGAAGAGGGCCAGAGCCAATACTACAGTGACGCCGATCTCGAGAAGGGCTACTTCGAGATCAAGGATCGCACCGGCCACCTGCGCCGCTTCCCGGTCAAACTCACCGTGACCGTGGTGGTGGTCAGCAACGAGAAGCGCAGCTTCGAGAGCTTCGCCGAGATCTCCAGCGTCCAGGGCGAGCTGAAGAAGTTCGGCAAGGGCAAGTCGGGCAGTGTGGTGGTGCGCGAGCGACGCAGCGACGACGACGAAGATGGTGACGAAGCCGATAGCCAGGCTGATACCGGAGCGGACACCAACGGCGACGGCGAAGCAGAGACCGATTGACCCTGTTGAAGCAACTGGTTCTCATTTAATCCCCGGCGGTTGCCAGGCTCCAAAGACGCGGTTATTATTGACCCCGGCGCTAGGCAATTCCCGCCGAACATACGGGGCTCCCATAACCGGATGTGCGAGCGGACTCCGGCACGGAGTCGCCAAGGAAAGGCCGACCGATGAAAGTTCTTATCATCGACGACGAGGAGCACATCCTGCAGACGATGAGTATGGCCTTCCAGCGACTGGGCCATCAGACCGTGACCCTCACCCAACCGCTCAAGGCCGTTCCGACGGCCAAGCGTGAAAAACCCGACGCCGTGCTGCTGGACATCATGATGCCCGGCGCCGACGGCTTCGCCACCTTCCACAGCCTCAGCGAGGTGCCGGAGCTGGCCGGGGTGCCAATCATCATACTCACCGCCCTGGACGACGACCTGACCGCCCGCATCAGCCGCGAGATCGGCGCCGAGCTGATCCTGCACAAGCCCTTCAACCCCTTGGAGGTCGCCCGCCGGGTCGTCGAGATCTACGAGGCCCGAAAGAAAGCGGACGACTGAACGGGACCACACCGCCCGAGCTCGTCAAACCGGCTCGCCATTGAGGAGATGCCTTGGCCGCTGAGGTCGTCAGCATCCTCTCCCTGATCGTCTTCATTTTCTGCGTTCTCGGGCCGCTGTTGATGGTCGGGGGGCGCCGTTTGATACCCCTGCCCCTGCAGACCCTGCTGGTGCTGGGCTCGCTGATCAACATCCTGCTGGCGGCGTTGGGCAAGTGGATCGACGGCGGCAACCTCTCCGAGCTGTTGAGCCTGCCCTCGGCGGTGGGCTCCAACGTGATTCTGCTGCCGATCATGGCCATGGCCGGCGGCTTCCTCGTCGCCGGTGCCCTCGAGGGTTCCGGCGGCTTCGCCGCCCTGCGCGTGGTCATCAACAAGATGCGCGGCACACCCCTGGGGATGGCCGGCACCCTCGTCTTCATCGCCCAGTTCGCCACCATCTTCGCCATGCCCTGCGGGCGCATCCAGGCGGCGGCGCTGCTGCCGGTGATCATCACCCTAGGACCCGAGGGCGTCCGGCTGATCACCAAGAAGCAGATGGTCGTCCTGGTCACCGCCCTGGCCGTCAACGCCGCCGCCAGTTGCGGACCCAGCCAGATCGGCGGCATCGGTCAGATCGGCGAGGGCTTCCTCCAGGAACTGGGCCTGCTGACCAACGCCCAGGAATTCGGGATCATGATCGGCACCGCCTTCACGGCGCTGTTCATCAGCCTGTTCATCACCCGCTTCGACATGGACGAGAAGATCCGGCTCAGCGAAGGCCCCTCGGAGCTCTCCGTCGGAACTTCGGCCGGTTCGGGACGCAGCCTCGGCGCCGCCGCCGCCGAGGACGCCGCTGTGTCCGAACAGCGCGATCCCTCGACGAGAACAGCCGAGGAAGAGGCCGAGATCGCCAAGAAGTTCAAAGCCCCCCTCGTCGGCTACATCTCCCTGGGCATCTTCCTGCTGGCTCTGATCGGCGCCGTCTTCAACCTCTTCGGCAAGACCCCCATCACCACCACCCTGCTGGTGGCCACCGTGCTGATCATGGTCATCGCCCGGCTCTCCATCCGCCAGGTGATCGCCGGAATCATCCTCCACCCCATCACCGCCCTGGTGGCCGGTTTCCTGATGGCCGGCTCCCTGGCCGTCTCCGGCGGCTTCGAGGCCCTGAGCAACCTGCTGCGTTGGCTGGCCGAGTTCAAGATCCTGGGCATCGGCCTGGGCGTGGCCGGGATGATCGCCCTGTTCGTCCAGCTCGAGACGATCATGCCCATGCCCTGCGGGCGCATCCTGGCCGCGGCCCTGCTCCCCGTCGTCGTCGCCATGGGTCCCGCCTCGGGATGGCTGCCCGGCGCCTCGGGGCTGCTCTCCGGCGACCAGCTGGCCTGCGTGCTGGCCGCCTTCATCGTCAACGCCGCCGCCAGTTGCGGACCAAGCCCCATCGGCGGCATCGGCACCATCTCCGAAGGGATGGTGCGCTCCGAGATCGGCTACCTGCGCAACGCCCAGAGTTTCGGCATCCTGGTCGGCATGACCCCTCTGGCCGCGCTGACCATGCGCTTCCTCGTCCTGACACACAACCCCTTCACCCTGAGGAACCTGGGGCTCTACTTCGGTCTGCTGGCCGTAGTGTTCATCTTCAGCTTCGGCGTGGTCAAGCTGATCAACCCCAACCGCTTCAAGAAACGCCGCACCCCGACCCAGGAACGCGAACAGAACGTTGCCACCTGGATCACCTTTCTCCTCGGTGGCGCCGTGGCCGGTGTGATGATGAGCATCGCCCTGTTCCTGCCCGACCCCAGCGGCCTGTTCGCCATCGCCGGAACCACGCCCTTCCTGACCACCCTGGCCCAGGGCGCCGTGGGCGGGGCCATCGCCGGCGCTCTGCTGTTGGCCACCTGAGGCGGCGCCGCGACACCGACGCCGAACCCTCGCCCGCATCCCCGGCGGCTGTGGCACGTTTCTTGCGGAAACCGACGCGGGGACCGCGAAACGGCCGCCTCGCCCTGCTGCAAGAAACGTGCCACAGCCGCCGGGCGGGTCTCGCAATGACGACGGTTGGCGGCCGGGTGTCGCGGCGCCGCCGGGGCGACCAAAGCACCTCACCGCAGCGCGGGAAGTGAACCATGAGTGATTTCGCCACTTGGCTGGCCTTCCTTTTCGGCGGGGCGATCTCCGGCTTGATCATCGCCTACGCCATGGATTTTCGCACCCGCAAGGGCCTGTTGCAGGGGGCCCTGGGCGGCGTGTTGGTTGCCGTGCTGTATCTGCTGACTTAATATTGACCGCCCCAAATTCCAGGTTGATCCGACAGTGAACGCCATCCAACCGGCGGCTGACTGAGCCGTTCCCACACCTAGGCGACAATGGCTGAGAAAGACGACAAACAGCGCAAGAAGGCGACCGGTGAAGACGGGCTGGTCTATGAGCGTCCCCGGGAGGAGATCGAGGTCCTGCCCGGCGTGCGCCGCTACCAGTTTATCTCGAAGAGCCAGCACCGGATGCTCACCAAGCATCTCAACCGCATCGCCATGGTGATTATCGCCCTGACGCTGGCCTTCGTCATCTTCAAGTCCGTTTTCATCGGCACCGGCTATTCGGTCTACTGTCTCGAGGATCGCAGTTGCATGCGCGTGCTCTCACAGCCCGAGGGCGAGAACTGCCCCGAGTTCATCTACCCCGTCGAGATGGTCGTGGCCAGCCGTACCGCCGACTACGAGCGCTTCATCCGTCAGGGCGGCCTGCGCTGCACCCAGTGCGGAAACTGCACCAAGTGGTGCATCCTCGAGATCAACATCCCGGAGATCGCCGCCCGGATGCAGGAGCTTTCCCTGGAGGCCCTGGAGGATGGCAAGATCTCCGCCGAGCTGGTGCTCGAGGACGGCTTCATCGATCCCGGAACCCGGGAGCCGCTGACCCCTGAAGCCGCCCGGGCGCGCTATTCACGCGAGGGTTATGACAAGGTTGCTCGGCTCTACGAGCAGATGACGGCGATCATCGCCGAGCAGGAGGAGGTGCAGGTTGCCGAGCGCTGAGTCCAGCGCGGTGATCACCCAGGGCCGTCCCGGCGGTGAGCGCTCCCTCGTCGCCCGGCTGCTGCCCAGCCGCCCCTGGCGTATCGCCCTGGCCACCATCGTCGTGGCGATCTTCTTTCCCCCGGCCCGCCTGCTGTTGGTGATCATCCTGGGTCTGAGCTTCTTCTTCGTCGGTCCGGGGTTGCGCTGGGCGCGCAAGAACCGCCTGGTGCTGGTCGGGCTGATCCTCATCGTCCCGACCCTGCTGACCGCCTCCTACTACCTGCTCGAGGAGGCCGAGCGTATCGACTTCACCGCCCTGCAGCCCGGGACCTACGTGGGCACCGGCGTGGGCAAGAACGCCGTCGAGCCTCTCGAGGTCACCGCCACCATCGGCGTCGGCGGTACAGTAGAACTCGAGGTCACCGCCGAGAGCGAATCCCAGGGTCGCCCCGCCGTGGATGAAGCCATCGACGAGCTGCCCGGCCGCATCGCCGCCGCGCGCAGCCTCGACGTCGACGCCGTCTCCGGAGCCACCTACACCTCCGACGGCATCAAGTCCGCCGCCTACCAGGCCCTCCAACAGGCCGGCGGCGCAGGCGAGCAGCCCTTCTACGTCGAGGCTCTCCAATGGCTGACCTACGGCGAGTTCAGCCGCGAGATGATCTTCCAGCTCTGCATCATCTACGGCATCATCTTCATGCTCGACTTCATGATCTCCGGCGTGGTCATCCGCAACACCGGCGAGAGCCTCAACTGCTACAACTGCCAGGCCTGCGTGGGTGTCTGTCCCGTGGGCCGCGTCGAGGACGACGTCCCCCTGCCGATGACCATGGTCCTCGAGACCCGGCTGGGCAACTATGACCGCGTGGAGGAGCTGGCCAAGTACTGCGTGGGCTGCGCCCGCTGCGCCGCGCGCTGCCCCAACGGCATCAGCGCCCTGTCGGCCGCGGGTAAGGCCATCGCCGCCAAGCGGAGCCTGTTCGAAGTATGATTTACGTAAAGCTCAGTCACCATTATTCAACCCGCGGTAGGGCGGGTTTCTTGCACCATAGAAGAAGGGATTATCACTCGTATCGAAACCGACTCATCCAGCTAATGGATTATCATTCAACGCTTGATAGCTCATAGTCGTCGCCATTGTCATACCGCTGCTCGGTGGCGATATATCTGGGCTTACATTTAGTTACGCTGGAAGTCCGCGGATGTTGGTTCCGCATCGGGATTCGACCATTAGTCGAAAGTCTCAAGGTCCGCCGTCGGTTCTGGTCATGCGATGATCCCAATAGAAAACCCCCGGTCCGGACCGGGGGTTTTCTTCTATCCGTCGGGATCTACTAGCCGCTGTGCGGGCAGCCCTCGCAGGGTTCGGGTGGGCAGTTTTCGGCCTCGACCTCGTCGTCCTTGCAATCGCAGTCGCTCTCGCAGTCTTCGCAATCAGCGCAATCGCCGTCGCAATCAGCGCATTCACCGGTGCATCCGCTCTCTTCGTGGGTGGTCTCGGCGAACACCACACCGGCGATCAAGATCAGGGCGATGACCAGCAGGGGCAGCAGTTTGCGTAGCATGAAACTCCTTGGTTAACTTGGTCAGTGAACTGCAATTATGCATCATATTTGATGAATGTCAGACTAACAGGCCCGCGGACGTATGTCAACAAAGTTTCATTGTTGAGACAAAGAGCGGACCCCGTCGTGGTCCGCTCTCAATTATGATCATCGGTCTCAGGGCATCTCGATGCCGCAGTGGCCGTCGGGGCAGGTGCAGCTTTCCAGCGTGTGGCCGCAGCCGCAGGGACAGGGGTCGTCGAGTTCGTAGTCGGCGGCGGTCCTCTCGCCGTCTTCTTCGGAGCGGGAGCACTGGCCGGTTTCGACATCGCAGACGCAGTCCGCGTCGCCAGCGTCGGCGAGGGCGGGCAGGGCGCCAACGACCAGCAGCAGGACCAAGAGCACGGTAAGACGCTTCATCGTTCCTCCGAAAGTTGAGGTAAATGGGGACCGACCGAGGCCGGATTAGTTGAGAAGTATTCTCACTATAGAACGGAATGTACCCCAGCCAGGTCAATCGACCCAATTGAGACCCTTGCCAGTCTACCGCCCGCTGGCCTATGATTCCAGCGATAGGATCTGGTATGCACAAACACCGCCAACCAACCCCGGGGGCCGTCGTGACCATCATCCGCAGCCTGACGCTGATCCCGCTGACCGTCCTGCTCCTGCTGGCCTGCGGGGCCGATCATTACCACCTCGACGACTTCGCCGACGATCTCGTCGCCGCCATCGAAGCCGACAGCTCCGCGACGCTGCGCGACTTCTTCAAGTACGATCGAGACCACACGGCCTTCACCGCCGCCCTGGACGAGCTGCGCGACACGGGCTACGCCGTCGTCGACTACTGCGAGATCGACTCCAACCAGAACACCCTGGCCGTTCATTTCGCCCTCGACAGCGACCTCGACGACCCCGCCCGCATCGAACTGCGCCTGTTCTACGGCGAAAAGGGCTACTACATCCAGGACAGCGCGATCGACTGGTAATCACGACCAAGGCCACCGCATACCGATAACGAAGGCCCGGCGCGGTTGTTGCCGCGACGGACCTATGGGTCCGTCGCGAATGCGAGAACCGTGCCGGGCCGGGGGAGGGAGAGGCGCGTCCCCGGGATGAGCTGGATAATGAAAACCGGCCCGCGGGCCGGTTTTCATTCACATCTATCCCGAATCAGCTCAGAACGGCCACTGACAGTACCAGCGCTCGCCCAGGTTGAACACGGGGATCACCAGCTCTTCGGCGGTCAACCGCTCGCCATAGAGCGTGTACTCCAGGTCGCTGACGGTCAGGTAGACGATCAGCTCCGGGTGGCCCTCGGCCGGGGCGATCTCCGCCGCCGTCGGCTCGCTCCAGGAATCCAGGCTGTAGGCGCCGGAGAGGACCATGTCGTTCCAGAAGGCCTCGAAGGCCACCAACTGTAACTGCTGCTCCAGCCGGTTCCGCTCGACCTCCTCGGCGCTGAGCCCCAGCTCGTCGGCGACGGTTTCGATATCCCGGAAGCAGAGCTTCTCGATCGCGGCGCGATCGGCGTCACGCAGCGCGGTCAACAGCTCGTTCGCCGTCTCGACGGCGCGGGGCGCCCGTTCCTCGGCCAGCTCTCGCGGCGTTTGCTCGCTTTCGGTCTGGGTGTTCTCGGGATCATCACCTTCATCACCACAACCGGCGACGCTGATGATAAGCAGGCCGAGAAGGAGTAAAACGATCCAATACCGGAGTCTACACATTGCGCCTCCCGGGACGGGCGGTGTGGTAACCGTATAGGTTTATCGACATCGGGCTACTTCCCCAGGATCTCCCGGGTCACCTCGGCTCCGCGACGACCAGAGAGCAACATGGCGCCGAAGGTCGGTCCCATGCGGGTCAGGCCGTGGAAGCTGGCCACGCTCATCCCGATGGCCACCAGGCCCGGGTAGACCTCGCCGGTGTGCTCGACGATCTCATCCTCGGAGCGCTCGATCCACATCGGCTGTTCCTGCTTGAGCTCCATCAATCCTCGCCGGGCCAGCATGTGCATCACTCCGGCCTCGTGGCCTGTGTCGTCGATGATCACCTTGGCCTCCAGACAGACCGGGTCCAGGGTGTTGAGACCCCGGGGCAGGTATTCCAGCGAGGTCCAGTTGATCACCACGCCGCCGATGCGCGCCTCGGAGAGGTCGACGTCGGTACCCGGCCGCTTGCCGCGCAGCACGACGTCGAAGACGCTGGTGCAGTTGAGGAAGCGGGCTCCGGCGTCATAGGCGGCGCAGATGAAGCGCGAGACGTTCAGCGGCGCCGGCGAGACGTGCAGCCCTGGCTCGACCTCCGTGTGGCGGATATTGAACTCGTCGAGGATTTTGTCCGCCGGTGAGCGGTAGGTCAGCGGGGCCATGAAGTAGCCGCCGGTCCAGAAGCCCCCGCCCAGGTGGGGGTTGCGTTCGATGACCAGGACCTTTACCCCGGCGGCGGCCAAATCGTGGGCGCAGATCAGCCCGGCCGGACCGCCGCCCACGATGATGACATCGCTCTCGGCGTAGGCCTCGATGAAGCGCGACCACTCGTTGACGATGGCCCGGGTGATGGCCTTCTCTCCCACCGCTGCGAAGATGCCCATCTGCCTCCTTCGGCTTTGGGTTGATGATCGGTTGCGAATCAGCAGAGATAATAACGCCGTCGCGGGAGGGGGTCAAGACTCGATAGGCGGGGCCTGTTACGACCCCGCCCCCTCTTCACTGCAAGATGCTGCTCAGCCGTTCCTACAGCGGCTCGACGGGCTCGCAGATGTCACAGACCATCTTGCCCTGCTTGTACTCCTCTTCAGTTTCGCGATAGATCTCCATGCAGGGGGTGTTGCCCGGCTTGTAGCCGCTGGTGGGGAACCATTCCTTGAACAACTCGCTCCAGGCCGCGCCCAGCACCTCGGAGACCCGGGAGTACTCGCCCTCGACGCGGGCCGTCACGTAACGGCCCGCGGGCAGCTCGGTGACGCCGATCTCACCCTCGCCCTTGGTTCCCGGGGGAACGGTGACACAGGCGTCGTAGCGGCACTTGTCCGGCGGGGTGACCTCGGGATCGTCCAGGGAGCGACCGATGACCTCGGTCCGCGGGTCCATCAGGCCGTGGGCCTGGGCCCAGGTGATCACCTTCTGGAAGGCCGGGCCGATGTGCTGCGGATCGTAGCCCTGGGAGACCTGCACATAGGCCACCGTGCGCTTGGGGAAGTCCACCACTTTGTAGTCCAGCATCCGCGCCTCCTCGTATAAAGGGTTGTTGGGGTGGGTATCGTCGACGTCTTCGACGCCGTCCCCAGTATGCGTCATCGTCGGCGAGGTTTCTTCTCCCACCTTGCCCTCCCCTTGTCCCTGCTTGCGGTAGACCGCTCCGATCTTGCGATCGCGACGGCGGCGGAACTCACCGGCGCTGAGCCCGAAGTGGCGCTTGAAGGCCCGGGCGAAGTTGGACGGACTGGAGAAGCCGCAGTCGTAGGCCACCGTGGAGACCTTTTCGCGGGGGCTGTTGATCAGCCGGTTGGCCGCCGCCTGGAGGCGCAGGCGCTGGGTGAAAGCGGCCAGGGTCTCGCCGGTCATCCCCCGGAAGACGCGGTGGAAGTGCCAGGGGCTGAAGCCGGCCACCTCGGCCAGGGTCTCCAGGTCCAGTTCATCCTGCAGATGCGCGGCGAGATAATCCTGGACGCGGTTGATCCGGGCGGCGTACTCGCGGCGGGTTTGGCGTTGGAGGTGGTCCATCGGGACTCCATCCTTGTGACAAGGCCGGGCGTCGGGTGGTGTGTTCACGTCGTTCCAGGATAGCATAGACGGCGCAGAAGCTGCAGCGGTGCCGTTGAGGGGCGTGTTTATCGATGATGGACATCCGATACCCGTCAGGTGTTGAGTCGCCGGTGTCTCAGATAGCTCCAGCTTCCGTCGGCTCAATTGAGGGTGTATACTCGCCTGTGATACGATCGCTTGAAGCCTATAAGCGTGACAGGGTGCATCGGCGGTTGCCGGCAGCGGCCGTGAAACGATGTGCCGATCATCGGAAAGCATCCGGATGAGCCGTTATTGGTGCTGTGTTCGATAAACTAAGGCCTTCACTAGCTGTTGCTCTCGTAGGGGCCTGTTTTTAAAATCCGTCGGGAGGCCTCGACTGCTTCATGAACGGCTCGGAGCCAGGGTTCGCTCTTACCAATACTCTTATTACTGCTACTGAGCCGGTTGTTTCTGTTCCGCAACTGAAAGAAAACGCAAGAGAGCACCACAAGGTAGCAAACCAAGATCCACAACTCACGGAGAGGCTGCTCGGACGTGGCCTTTTGCCCTGATCAAGGCAAGAGAGCGCCACAAAGAGGGAATAGGCCGGTTGGATCAGCTAAAGTTCGCAATGGTGTGTATTCGGCTTTTCTCTCTCCCCGGCGGGCCTGGGGGCCCTTCGGGAGCCGCAGCTTGGTGACACTCAGCATCCTATCTTAAACAAGTCTGCATAGAGTGCTACCAATCAACTTGAGAGCGGTGACAGCGCTACGAGTAGGCATCATGGAACGTGTTCGGACCAAATCAGGCTGATTGAGAACGACCTGCCAGGCCGTTATTGACTCCCTGGAATACGCCTTCTAGCAGCAAGCGTTCATTTGGTATGACCTTATTATATGATAATATGACACTTAGACTTCTGTGGCAATCTGTTTCCAAGGCAGATACAGGTCCGCTGGTATCTAGGTTCGCCAAGGAACAGGTCCGTGTTCGTTGCCACTTTTTGACTAGCCGTTTTGTGGCAGGCATCATAAGAGTATTGCCTCTATTGTCAACAGGATACAATCACGATCAGGTCCAGATAGGGTATACGATGCTACGAGTATTCTTGGCAGGGATTATCCCCCGAAACTGAACCTACGTCGAAACCTAAAAAACAGCGGCATTTAGAACGGAGGTGCCGACAACTACCACATGAGGGCCTTCAGCTCGACGGACCAAAGAGGTTTTACATATCAGTTAAACCAGCTGTTTGGAAACATTTAGCCTCCATATTACCGGTAAGCCCGGAATGCAAGTCAGGAGTCGAGACTTCCAGTCTCTCAGCGTCCTCTCAGCATCCTCTTGGAAGCGCCCGCTTCGGGCAAGCCTGGTGTTTGCCACCTGGCAACGCACGGGAAGTGACAGCTTGCGTAGCTATAAAGTACATGATAACAAGTTATTAGCGATATATGCCTGTTCAGGAACGTGTAATAATCCCTTGCAATTAAGAAGAATGTCTTCCTTGCCAAACACAGATATCAGCGCACTTGTATATGCCCTGACAGCAGATTGCCACTGACTCCTAAATGTCGTAATAAAAGGTAATAAGGGTATGCTAAAGATGATTGATCAACAATGTGCATCTCAGGTAAGTGTAGAACGGCCCGGCAGGCCGTTCCCAATCAGCCTGATTCGTTTCTGACATGTTCCACGATGCCAGGATTACTAACGCTTTTTTTACAGTATCGAGTAGAGGGGCTCGGGCCGGTGAGTTTGCAGCTTTTCACTAAAGGGATTATCACACGTGCTTGAACTGACATGTATCAATAATAGCTTGTTATTATTTGTCTTATAGCTTTGCAGGCTGCCACAGTCCATGCGCTGCCTTGTGGCATATAAGATGTTCTCTAAGAAGGCGCTTTCAATATAGCGCTCTGCTTTGGGAAGTCGTGACTACTGATTTGCATCCCAGGTTGTATGAGACTAAACGCTTAAAAATACAGACTTTAGCAGGTATGACAACTCTTTGGCTCGTCGAATGAACAGCCCTTCGTGAAGTGATTGTCGACACTTCCGTTCTAAATGCCGCTCATTTGCGTTTTCGACGTAGGTTCAGCTTCAGGTGATAATCCCTCACTAAATATAGCTTTCTCCGCCAATGATACAGGTCTGGTACGCCGCAATAGTCTCCATCTCTGCGACGGCCCCGGCATCTTCTTTGAACCAATCCGTCGAGACCACACACCACTAACCCCCAACTTGCCCATGACCGACGAAGCCCCCTTGGAAGCCACCGGTGAAGCCACGTTCCAGGCGCCTTTCCAGAGCCCCAACCCCTGGCGCAACCTCCTCGTCGCCCTGGCCCTGGTCGGGCTGATCGCGCTCAGCGGGATGACGGTTCGGCCGATGGCCAACGTCGAGGCTTACACAAACCTGATCACCGGACTGGCCTGCGTCGCACTGATCTTTCTGAACCGCTTCTGGGTCCTGGCGGCGACGGCCGTCGGACTGGCTCTGGGCGTGATCGGCCTGCCCCTGTTTCCCGAGGGACACGTCGGCTTCGCCTTCCTGTTCTCCGGCGCCGGCGGCTTCTACCTGGCGCCGCTGATCATGGCCGCCCTGGGGGGCTGGCTCTACCAGCGCGAGCTAGAGGATGACGGCTATCCCTCGCCCAAAAGCTTCGTTCTGGGGCTGCTGCTGGGCCTGCTGGCATCCGTTCTGCTCGGCACTGTCTGGCTGGCCGTCTTCGGTGAACGGACAAGCTGGGCCAATCTGCTGGTCTCGGGCACGCTCTGGCAGACTCTCAGCCTGGCCTTCCAGGGCCTGATCGCCTTCTCGATCAGCTTCTTCGTCCGCAACGAACAGCGCAAGCGGGCCTACTGGAAGCGCCGCCTGCAAGAGTACCGGCGCAACCTGGACGAGCGCGAGCGGTTGCTGGACGCCCGCGACGAGGGCCGCCTCAAGCTCGACGAGGGACGTCGCGAGGATGTGGATGTCATCCGGGAGCGCGAGCGCCTGCGTAAACGCGAGGAGGAGGACGACCTGCCGCCCTGGGTACGGCTGGATTGACACTGTTCATCGAGCTGATTGTTCGCTTGACTGATAAGTGACTTGACTGAGGCGGGCGCCGCAGACGATTGCTAGTAGTTATCACTTGTTTTTTAAACCGGCATTTCTCGCAAATTGCTAGTTTTATGTGTTTTATTTCTGCACATCCTGTCACTGTCCATGCGTTCCCTGCTGGCGGAAATCCAGACTTGCTCTAACAGGACGCTGTGAGTTGGGAAGTCGCTACTCCTGATTTGTATCCCGGGCATACCAGTCATCTGAAGACTAAATGTTTACAAATAGCTGGTTTAGCTGATATGTAAAACCTCTTTGGCCCGTCGAGCTGAAGGCCCTCATGTGGTAGTTGTGGGCGCATCCGTTCTAAATGCCGCTGTTTTTAGGTTTCGACGTAGGTTCAGTTTCAGGTGATAATCCCCTACCTTAAATCGTGCACCTTGTTCTTGCGGTGCAGGGTAAACTGACCGATGCCCCGGGTATTGGCAAGGTATCCAATCAGATTCCCAATAAAAAACGGGGACCAAGCGGTCCCCGATGGTATATCCTTTGAATAGCTGGTTCTAGGGATAGATACCCCGCAACTGGGTCGCCCGGGCCACCCGCTCGATAGCGAACCAGTAGGCCGCGTCGCGCAGGCAGATGTTCTTCTCCTCGGCCAAGGCCCAGACCCGGTCCAGGTTGCGGTCCATGATCTCATCCAACTTGGCGTTGACCTCTTTCTCGTGCCAGAAGAAGAACTGCAGCCCCTGAACCCACTCGAAGTAGCTGACGATCACGCCGCCGGCGTTGGCGAGGAAGTCGGGGATGACCACGACGCCCTTGTCGTAGAGAATCTGGTCCGCCTCGGGGGTGGTGGGGCCGTTGGCGCCCTCGGAGATCAGCTTGGTCTTGATCCGCGGGGCGATGGATTCGGTGAGCTGGTTCTGCAGGGCGCAGGGGCAGAGCACGTCGCAATCCAGGGTGAGCAGCTCCTCGTTGGTGATGCGGTCGCCCTCGAGCATGTTGCAGACGCTCTCGTCCTCGCTCATGGCGCGCTCTTTGCCCTTGGTGGGATCGAGCCCCTTGGGGTTGTAAACGCCGCCGTAGTAGTCGGAGAGTCCGACGACCTTGCAGCCTACTTCGTGGAAGAGCACGGCGGCCCAGTAGCCGACGTTGCCGAAGCCCTGGATGACGATGCGGGCGTCCCGGGGCTCGATGCCCTTCTTGCGCATCGCGTTCATGGCCGCGACGAAGACGCCTCGACCGGTGGCGGCGGTGCGGCCCTCGGAGCCGCCCAGCGAGAGGGGCTTGCCGGTGACCACGCCCAGGGTGGTCTTGCCGACGTTCATCGAATAGGTGTCCATGTACCAGCTCATGATCCGGCCGTCGGTGTTCATGTCCGGAGCGGGGATGTCTTTCTCGGGGCCGACCAGAGGCTGGATCTCGGAGAAGAAACGTCGCGAAAGGCGCTCGAGCTCGCCGGCGGAGAGCTCGTGGACGTCGACGTGGATGCCGCCCTTGCCGCCGCCGTAGGGGATACCGGCCAGGGAGCATTTCCAGGTCATCCAGGTGGCCAGGGCCTGGACTTCGTCGACGGTGACGTCGAGGGAGTAGCGGATGCCGCCCTTGGCCGGGCCGCAGGCCGTGTTATGCTGGCAGCGGTAGCCCTTGAAGGTGCGGATGGTGCCGTCATCCATGCGCACCGGGACGTTGACCGACAGGGTGCGCGCCGGCTCCCGCAGCACGTTGCGGTAGCTCTGCTCCAGGCCCATCATCTCGGCGACCTTGTCGAACTCGCGCTGGGCCTGGCGTAGCGCGCTGTATTCCTCGGACATCGTTCCTCCTGTGGTGGGTTGACCCCGGGTGAAAGGGCGATGAGGCCGGGGACCTCTTGAATGGAGCGGGTGATCGACGGCTGCTGGGCCGAGCGGGGAGAAGCGTACTACATTGTGAAAAATATGTCAAGCATATTCGTTAACCATAAGCGCATCATAGTCAACGATATAGGCGCTGTTGTGCTAAGGTGGTCAAGCTCGCGGCGGCGGAACCCTTGCCCCCCTTCCAGCTCGGCTAGGTTTTCTTTGGCGGCCGCGACGGCGTTGGCACGTTTCTTGCGGAGTCGGGCGCTGGAACTGGGAAGCCAGGTGTCCTTGCGCAAGAAACGTGCCAACGCCGCCGCGGGGGTGCCGGCTCGCCGGGCGCCGGGGCAAGGGTTCCGCCGGGTCGCGGGGTGCGGGACGCTCAGCCGCTGATATCTAGTTCGGGTATTTCAGCGGTGGACTCGGCGGAACGGCGGGGTCGCAGGTCCAGCTCACCCCGGGAGGCGCGGTTGAGGAAATCCTCCCAGGTGGTCAGTTCGATGGCCTCGATGACGGTTCCAATGACGACGTTGTAGACGACCTCCATCCCGCCGACGATCTGGCCGAAGACGACGTAGTCGCCGTCGAGCTGGGGCAGGGGGTTGAGACAGACGTAGAATTGGCTGCCGCCGGAGTCGGGGTCGGCGGCGCGGGCCAGGCCCACGGCGCCTTCGAGGTGGGAGAGCGTGGCGTTCTCGAAGGGAATCGTGTAACCGGGTCCACCGGTGCCGGCCAGGGTGGGGTCGTCCCAGTGGGGGCAGCCGGCCTGGATCACGCCGCCGGGCTCGACGCGGTGGAAGCCTATGCCGTCGTAGAAGCCGTCGTCAGCGAGTTCGACGAAGTTGGCGACGGTCTCGGGATTGACGCTTTCGTGGAGCAGGATGTAGAACTCGCCGGCGTCGGTGATCACTCGGGCGACGGGGGTTTCGGCGTTTGGCTCGGGGTAGGGTCCGGCGGCGTTTTCGGAGCAGCCGGACAGGATCAGCAGAGCCGTGGCCGGGATTGTGATAAGCAGGCGTTTAGTCATCTTCAACCTCGGGGGTGGCGTCGGTGCGCGGTCTAATCTTCAGGGGGTCGTCGATATCGCGGCGCAGGGCGCGCTCGCGGAACTCGGCGTAGTCGAGGATCTCGACGGTCTCGATCAGTGTGCCCACCTCGACGGCGTGAACGACCTCCATCCCGGCGATCACGCTGCCGAAGACGACGTAGTCGCCGTCCAGGTGGGGTCGGGGGGCCAGGCAGACGTAGAACTGGCTGCCGGCGGAGTTTGGGTCTGCGCTGCGGGCCATCCCCACGGCGCCCTCGAGGTGGATGAGCGCGGCGTTCTCGAAGGGGATGGTGTAGCCCGGGCCGCCGCTGCCGGCCAGTTCTGTATCCCAGAGCGGGCAGCCAGCCTGGATGACGTGGCCCTCGACGACGCGATGGAAACCGATACCGTCGTAGAATCCGGACTCGGCCAGGGCGATGTAGTTGGCGACGGTGTCCGGGGTGATGGCATCGTGAAGTAGGATGTAGAAGGAGCCCAGCTCGGTGCGCACCTCGGCCACGGGGGAATCGGCGACGGCGCCGGGGATCAGATAGTCCATGGCGAGGGCGCCGGTGGCGAGCGCCAATAACAAAACCAGATGGAAGGGCTTCATTGCAACCTCCCGGCGGGAGAAGACGTTACCGGTCTGGGGATCGCGGTTGACCGTCCATTGCGGGGCGAGGGGTCATGCCAGGTTGAAGCGGCGGTGGGAACACCGGCAGCGGCTCAGAGTGAGAGTCTGTCCAAACGGGCTTTTGCTCTGCCGCTGTTATCAGCCGTGGGGTCGCTCGGTGGCAATGGGGTGGCATACCTATGACGGATGCTTTCCATGGCATGGGATCAATAATGGATCATCAATGCAAACTGGACCAATATCACTAACTAGATAGAGCGGGCTTGATCGAGGGGGATTTGATACTCGCTCTGCGAAAGCGTCTACTGGATAAGGAGAAAGACTGCTGATTGTAGCTTTACCAGATAAAAGCCGGCTTATCGTTGGTCCTCCCGTTACAATCTCCAGGTTAGCCTGCGGGGCGGCCGACCTTCCGCACTTTCAAGCCTGCTTGCACTTGTAGTGTTATCTGCCACAAATCTACCCTGGGGATAGTGGTGGCTTTTTGAGCTAGGGATTATCACTTGAAACGGAACCGACGTTGAAGGAATAAGGAGCCGCACTTAGAGCGGAAGTGCCGACAACTACTTCGCGAAGGGTTCCAGCTCGATATGCCATAAGTTTCATATCTGCTAAAGCAGCTATTAAAAGCAGGTAGCCCTTCTTGAACTGTGAAGCCCGGGATGCAGGTCGGGAGTGGCGACTTCCCGAAGCAGAGCGTTCTTTTTGAAGCCTCCGCTTAGACTACGACTGTTTCATGCCACCAGACAGCGCGCGGACAGCGACGGCATTTACAGCTATGAGACACATAATAACAAGCTATAAGTGATACATGCCTGTTCATGAACGTGTGATAATCCCTTCGGAAATCAAGAGCATTCCTGGTGATCGGGGACCGGGTGATCCTCCGTCAGACGCATGCAGGTCAATCGATCTCGAAGTGAGGAGAATGGGAAGGTTCCGGGAGACCGTGAGCTTGTCTCGTGTTCGATGATAGCACAGCGACGAAGTCTTTTGACCGCCACGGCGGCGGCGGTGTATAATAACCACCCTTTACACTGGAAAACTATACCTGCGCCCGCTGCCGGACGTCCTCGAACGCCCGGCTTCGCGGCAGCCGCGGGAGGATGATTTGCCCAAGCGCCCACTGATGCTTTTCATGATCACCACCACCCTGCTCGGTCTGCTCTTCGTCGGAGCTTGTCAGCCCCCCGACGATGACGAGATCCCCGAACGGGCCAGGGAACACTTCGAGCGGGCCAGCGAGGCCTACAACGATGGCGACTACGCCGGGGCGATCAGCGGCTTCACCGCCGTGGTCGACATCTACTCCTACACCCGGCTCTACCCCCTGGCCCTCTACCGCCTGGCCTATTCCGAGTACCAGCTCGGGGACTTCGACGGCGCGGCCGGTCACTTCGCCCGCTTCATCGGCGATTTCCCCGAACACGAACTGATCGACGACGCCCGCCTGCTCTACGCCCGGGCGCAGAGCGAGCGCGGCCGTTACTACGAGGCGGCCCAGAGCCTGGGTGTGCTGGCCTCGAACCCGGACGGCCGCTTCTTCGATGTCGCCCTGGAGAGCTTCCAGGAACACTTCGCCGTCCTGGACCGCGGCGAGAAGCGGGCGTTGTTGGAGACCTTCGCCGAGAGCTACCTGGGAGCCTACCTGTTCTACACCCTGGGCGAGGAGTCCTACCAACGCGGTGATCTGGAGTCCGCCGCCCTCTACCTGCGCCGCCTGGAGGACCACCCCCTGGACACGCCCTACCGCACGGCGGGTCGCGAGCTGCTGACCGAGGTCAATGAGAAGCTCCGGCTCGAGCCCAAGGTTATCGGCTGCCTGGTGCCGCTCTCCGGTGACTGGGCGCCCTACGGCCGCGAGGTGCGCACGGCGGTGGAGCTGGCCGCCAGCCGCTACAACGCGGGCCACGAGCGCAAGATCGAGATCGTCGTCGTCGACAGCCGGGGCACGCCGGAGGGCGCCGAGCTGGGCCTGCGCAGTCTGGCCGAGGATTCCCAGGCCGTGGCCGTCATCGGCCCCCTCTCCTCGACGGCCTTCGGGGCGATCATTCCCCTGGCCGAGGACTACGAGCTGCCGCTGATCACCCCGGCGGCCACCGAGGCTGGCCTGGCCGAGCGTTCCAACTACGCCTTCCGCAACGCGATGACCTACGAGAACCAGTGCGAGACCCTGGCCGAGTTCTGCAGCGACCGCCTGGGCCTGGGCCGCTTCGGCATCCTCTACGAGGATACGGCCTATGGCGAGGGGATGCGCCAGGCCTTTCGCGAGGCCGCCGACGACAACAACATCGACGTCGTCGTCGAGCAGTCCTTCCCCCTCGAGGCCAAGAGCTATACCAGCGAGTGCAAGGTTTTCCGCCGCCAGGGCCTCGACGGCATCTTCATCGCGGCCCACCAGCCCCACATCACCGAGCTGGCCAGCCAGTTGGTCTTCTACGGCATCGTCGCCGAACTGGTCGGCGGCAACGGCTGGAACGCCGAGTCGGTGACCCGGATGGGGATGCGCTACGTCGAGGGCGCCATCTTCTGCGACGCCCTCTACCTGCGCAGCCGTGACGCCGACGTGCAGTCCTTCATCGCCGGCTACCGCAGCCGCCTGGGCTCGGACCCGACCTTCCTGGCCGCCCACGCCTACGATTGCTTCGGTATGCTGGCCTGGTGCATCGACGCTGGAGCGCTGACCCGGCCCGAGCTGGCCGTCGAGCTGCGTTCCCTGCGCGCCTATCCGGGATTGATCGGCGAAACCCACGTCGACGCTGACGGCGAGGCCCACAAGCCGCTGACCATCCTGACCATCGTCGAGAACGAGATCGTCGAGTTCGGCACCAGCTTCGGCGGCTACTAGGCGAAACGTCGGCGAGTGCTTGCGGCGCTCCGGCATCCCCGCTGGGGCGTTTGCAACGCCTGGTCCGCCGCGGAGGGGATAAACCGATGGCATAACAGACGATCCCGGTCCAGCTCTCTCCAGCCAGAAACTACGCCTTCCTTTCGAAAAGCGGCTGAGACGAGGCAATACTGATTCAGGTTTAGACTGCAACCTTATCACCACGGTGCTTACTCAATATCTGTTAGATTACGGGGCGCACATGATCGAAGCATACTCTTCGGGGCCGACGGCGTCAGGCAGTTTTTTGTGTGGTTACGTCGCTACGGGCAGCTAAAGAATGTGGTAATCCACGTACCCGCCACAAGCATCTCGCTCGATAGGCACAGCTAATTACATTCTAACTGCTTTTATCTAAAGGATCATCACAGAAGATGAACAACTAATTCGCAACTCAGCAAAGCCGCTTTGAGAAGCAGCTTTGGTAACTTTCCTCAGCGAGGCTTCACCCAGCGAAGTCGGATAGCGGTCGAAGCTGCTAGAGCGAGCAATGGAGCGTCGTCAGCAGAGCCCTCACCCACAGCATTATCGAAATCTGAATGAAACCAACGGCTTCCGGCTTCCGGCGGGACTCAAGGCAAAACCGGATTCAGTGCCACCAAGTAACGGTATGACAATGACAGCGACTATGAGCTATAAAACATTGAATGACAATCTATTAGCTGAACGAGTCGGTTCAGATACGAGTGATAATCCCTTATCTAAATGTTATCCATTAATACTAGTCCGTTGCCGCTTAGTGATCCCAAGCCGATTTCCAGCAACCATATTGCTCGGCACGGTTCGCCCATCGTTGCGGCACCGGAATCAAGACACTCTTGAGCCGCTGGGTTCTCCTGGAGCCGCAATCAATCTTGAGCCGTTATCGCGAGGTTCCCGGCGATCCCACAGCAGCAAAACTCTTGCACGGGCGCCCGGGGTGCACCCCCTGTACCGCCCGCTTTCTTCAAGGCATCATGGATCGTGTTCGGACCAAATCAGGCTGATGGGGATCGGCCTGTCGGGTCGTTATTGACTCCGCGGAAATGCGCCGTTTAAGAGCAAACATTCATTTAGCATGACCTTCTTGCTTGTTATTACGAAACCTAGATGATAGCGGCAAGAAGATAGCGACAAGAAGTCGGTGGCAATCTGCTGTCAAGGTATACTATGGTTCGGCGATATCTAGCATCGCCAAGGATTGCCAAGGATCGCCAAGAATCAGGCCCGGATTAGCCGTCACTATTCAACTACCCGCTTTGTGACAGGTATCCGATAATCCTCACCTCAATTATCAACAAGATACAATCACAGTCAGGTCCGGCCCGGGTATACGACCCCTTCTTCAAGTGGGTTGAAGGCTGTTTTCTTAACCATTCTGTCCCAAGTGTTATTGCTCGTTATTTGCATCTTATTTATCATCTTAGTGATTTCCACTAAGCAAGCCTGCGGATTGATAATCGCAAGAGATTATGCTATCAACCCGCAGACTGGTCTAACTCGATGAGCAGCCCCGCGATCAGCCCGGAGCTCGAAAGACGAAGCTGGCCCGCCCCCGGTTGGCGGGTCCTGAGCGCCCTGGCGGTCCTGGGGGCGATGTTCGGTCTCTACCTGCTTTCGGCCCAGTCCCGCCTGCCGCAGCCAGAGCTGCCCCTGGCCGGTCTCGACAAGCTCCAGCACGCCCTGGCCTACGCCCTGCTGGGCGCGGCGGCCCAGGCCGCTTGCGGTGTGCGTCGCGGCGAGGGCTCCATCCTGCCCGCCGTGATCCTGGTGGTCGCCTACGCCGTCTTCGACGAGCTGCACCAGGCCCGGGTGCCCGGACGCGACGCCTCGGCCTTCGACGCCCTGGCCGACTTCGGTGGCGCCGTCCTCGGGGCCGTCTGGGTCCGCTGGCTGGCGGCCCGCCGTGGACACCGCGGGAAGTAGATTAACCTTTGGCTCGTGGGATCATCACAGGAAAACGGCCCAACTGCGGTAACCTGGATAACTGTATTCGGGAATGGAGCTATGAAAGAATACTCGACGCAAGGCGTCAACTCGTGAGGGCGGCTAACTGGAATATATTTTTTGTGATTATCACTCGCACCTGAACCGACTCATCCAGCGAATAGATTGTCATTGATTGCTTTATCGTTCGTACTCGCCGCCACTCTCATCCCGCTGCATTGTCGTACCAATGTATGATGGCGCGAAACCCGGCCTTGCCTTGAGTTCCGCCGGAAGCCCGAGGTTGCTGGTTCCGTTCAGGTTTCCACCAGGCTGTGAGTAGATGACCTGCTGATGACGCTCTATTGCTCGCTTTAGCAGCATAAACCGCTATCCGCCTTCGCTGGTTGACCACACGCTGCGGGTGGATACCAGGACCTCGTTTCAATGCGTCTTTCACCAATTGCGAATACTTGGTTCAGTTTCTGGTGATGATCCCGCTTTTAAACAAGGCGCTAACCTACTGTTAGTTTGCATATCACTCACTATCAGCGCTAAAACTCTGGGCGGGACCAACAGTCTCCATCTTCCCACAACACTAAAGGCGAGTCGCTCTTTATTGCTATAATCGGTTCTTTAAAGATGGCAGCTTTTTCAGCTATCCAGCATTGATTGCCAGTTTATCAGCGCTAGGCATCATGGAACGTGTTCGAACCAAAGCAGGCTGATTGGAAGCGGCTTGCCGGGCTGCGATCCACTTTTCTGAAATGCACGTTTTAGATCAAGCGTTCATTTCGTATGACCTTACTGCCTGTTATTGACTGGTATCCGAGGGACATCATTAGTATCATCTGCTGGATACAGTTATGATTCGGTCTAGGCAGGGTATTCGGTCCATAGCGATAAATGTAATCTATATCCTGTAAAATTAACATATATATAATATAGGACGAGGTTTCAGACCCCGCCCTTTTAATTGGGATGGAACCGTCCTGGCGTCCTAGAAATCGATGGGCTTAATGAAGCGTCCGTCCTGGTAGAACAGCTCGCCGTCGGCGTAGTACCTGCCGCCCTTGGTCAGGTCGCAGAGCATGTCCCAGTGGATCACGCTCTCGTTCTTGCCGCCGGAGGCGGGAATCGAGCGGCCCAGGGCGAAGTGGCAGGTGCCGCCGATCTTTTCGTCGAAGAGCATGTTCTTGGTGAAATGCTTGATGTTGTAGTTGGTGCCGATGGCCGCCTCACCGACGTAGCGGGCGCCGGGGTCGGTCTCGAGCACCGAGTGCAGGAAAGCCTCGCCCTTGTCGGCGGTGGCGTCGATCACCTTTCCGTCCTTGAACTCGAGGCGCACGTTCTCGATCTCGTGGCCCAGATGGATGGCCGGGTAGCTGTAGCTGATGTGCCCGTTGACGGAGTCCTCGATGGGACCGGTGAAGACCTCGCCGTCGGGCATGTTGCGGGTGCCGTCGCAATTGACCCAGACGCGTCCGGCGGCGCTGTAGGTCAGGTCGGTCCCCTCGGCCACGACGTGGAATTCGCTGTGCTCGACCAGGTAGTCGCAGATGAGCTGCTGCTTGTCGCGGAACTCGCGCCAGGCTTTGACGGGGTCGTCTTCATTGAGCTTGCAGGCCTCCATGACGAACTCCCAGTACTCGTCCAGGCTCATCGAGGCCTCCTGGGCTCCGGAGTGCGTCGGGAACTGGCACAGCGACCACTTGAGCTCACCGGCGGCCTCGCGCTCCGAGTAGCGCTTGACCAGCTCGGCCTGGGCGCGTTGAGTCTTCTGCAGCTTGGCGTTGTCGATGTTGGTCAGCGATTTGGTGTTGTGGCCGCCGAGGATGTTGAGGAAACGGTCGGTCTTCTCGATCCTGGTCCAAACCAGCGGGCTGATGTAGCTGAGCTGCTCCTCGGCGGCTTCCTTCAGGAAAATCTCTTGTATCCCGTCGATGGCGACTCGGACGGTGGGGTGCGCCCCGGCGCGCAGCGCCTCGCGGTAGCACTCCCGAACCAGGGGCTTGGCCAGGTCCGAGGCCTGTACGCAGACCTCGAGGCCGGGCTTCACGTCCAGGGAATAATCGACGATCAGGCGGGCGAGCTTGTTCAAACGGGGATCGTGCATGGAGGTTCCTCGGCTTTCTCCGGTGTTGCAAGGGGTTGAAACAACTGATCCGGCTGCGCCGCCGATGATGGTCGCCCGTGGCTGGCCGTTCGGCTGGCCGTTCGGCTGGCCGTTCGGGGGAGGCGCGACCGTTTATAAGGCGGAGCGGTATCCGGTTCAGGGGCGGGTTTGTACGGGCATTAAGATACGAGGTTTTCAGCTTTGGTTTCATCTGTAGCGAAAAGATAATATCATAAACAAGAGCAGATATGCTTGTCTAACTGGTTGTTAGTTATTCTGGTCGCTAGTTATTATTATAAGAGGCATCAGCGTGATCTTGACCAACACTTGGGACCACTGCGCGCAGCTTGAGGGGGCTCCGTTGAAAATGATTCCTGGGATCATCACCAGAAACTGAACCAAGTATTCGCAACTCAGGAAAGCCGTCTCGAGAAGGGGCTCGGTAAAAACCGCAGCGTGGCGTCAACCAGCGAAGTCGGATAATGATCGAAGCTGCTAAAGCGAGCAATAGAGCGTCGTCAGCAGATCATTTACTCACCGCTTGGTCGACTCGTGAGCGGGACTTACAGCCTCCGGCTTCCGGCGGCACTCAAGGCAGGTCCAGGTGCATCGCCATCATGCATCGGTATGACATCGCAGCGGTAAGATAATGGCGTCGATTAGTAGCTATAAAGCAACCAATGGCAGTCTATCAGCTCGAGGAGTCCGTTCAGGAGCGAGTTGTAACCCCAAAAATACAGTTAGCAAATAAACAAGAGCGCACATCATGTGAGATGCTTGTGGCAGGTACGTGGATTACCACGTTCTTTCGGTGCCCGTAGCGACGTAACAGCACACCAAAAACTGCTTGGCGCCGTTGGCTTATAAGATGACACTTCTATTGGCATCGTATACCCTATCTGGACCTGATCGTGATTGTATCCTGTTGACAATAGAGGCAATACTCTTATGATGCCTGCCACAAAACGGCTAGTCAAAAAGTGGCAACGAACACGGACCTGTTCCTTGGCGAACCTAGATACCAGCGGACCTGTATCTGCCTTGGAAACAGATTGCCACAGAAGTCTAAGTGTCATATTATCATATAATAAGGTCATACCAAATGAACGCTTGCTGCTAGAAGGCGTATTCCAGGGAGTCAATAACGGCCTGGCAGGTCGTTCTCAATCAGCCTGATTTGATACGAACACGTTCCATTATGCCCTTCTATTCTAAGCGGCCTAATAACATGCATATATAATGAGCCAGCACTGTGGGGATATGGTGCAGGCTTAACTTGATTCAGCTTAACCTCGTCTCAGCCGCTTTTTAGAAGGGGGACGGAGTTTCGAGTTGAAGTGGGCTGGTCCGGGATCGTGTGTGATGACAAAGAGTTTTGAAGGCATTTGAAAGCAGTCCGGCCGGCACAGCTCCCAGACAGCGGCAATATGTCACCCGGGATGCTGATCCAATTTGGTGTGTTATTCACCTGCTCCGGTAACGAGTGACATCCCCGTCGGGATATGCTGTGTCCAAACCCGGGCGGAACCACCGAGTCGACTCCCAGCGATGCCCTCGGTGATGACGACCGCAACACGGTGTTTCCATTAAGCGTGGGGCTTCAGGCGGGGTGTTCGGACAACGGATGGTGGGGGGTGGGATAGGTGGTTCGCGGGTTCAGTCCCCGGCCAGGGGCAGGCTGAGGGTGAAGCGGGCGCCGCCGAGGGGTCCGGCCGCGTACTCGAGGGAGCCGCCGCAACCGCGGGCGGTCTGGGCGGCCAGGTAGAGCCCCAGACCGGTGCCCCGGCTCTTGGTGGTGAAGAAGGGCTCGAAGAGACGAGGTATGTCGGCGGCGGCCACCCCGGGTCCGTCGTCGTCGATGACGATCACGGCCCGGCGTCGCGCCGTGGCGTCGCGCTCGCGTCGGCTTGCGCGAAGCTCGACGCTGATCCGCTCGTCGGCTGCCTCGAGGGCGTTGACCAGCAGATCCACCAGGGCCTGCTTGACGGCGCGGGCCTCGCCCGTAACCCGCCAGTTTCCTTCGGGCAGGCAGCTTTCGATGTTCAACGATCCACGGCGGGGTTCGACCTCGTCAACGGCTTCCCTGAGCAGGGTGGACAGATCAAAGCGACCGCGGCCCTCGACGTCGCGGCTGCGCCCCAGCAGTCGCCGGATGACGGCGTCGGCCCGCTCGACCTCCTCCTCGATCACCCCGAGGGCGCGCCGGGTTTCCTCGTCCAGGGTTTGGTGATCGACGGTCTGGGCGGTGAGCTTGATGGCGGCCAAGGGGTTGCGCAGCTCGTGGGCCACACCGCCGGCCAGGCGATTGACGGTCTCCAGGCGCTCCAGGTGGGCGGCGCGCTCGCGCAGGGCCACCAGCTCGGCCAGCTCGGCGTTGGCGGCTCCCAGCTCCCGAGTCAGCGCCTCGGCTCGGCGGGCGCTGCGCCGGTAGTAGTCCATGGCCACGCCGAAGGTCCAGCCGACGACGTTCAGGACGATCAGCTCGGCTATGTCGGTCCAGCCGAAAACGTCCAGCTCGCCCCAGTAGGTCAGCAACTGCGGCGCCAGGGTCGCCGTGGCGATCGCCGCGGCGACGGCGCCACCGAGCAGACCGAAGCGCCAGGCCGCCAGCAGCACCGGAATCAGGGCCAGCTTGGGCCAAAGCGGAGTCCAGCCCAGGGCCAGATGGGCGCCGAGGATCACTCCGGCCAGTCCGGCCAGGGCCAGACCTCCGAGCAGGTAATCCCAGAGACCGATCCGCCGACGGCCGGTCTTCATCGGCCGTCGGCGCCGGTATCCTCCCAGGTGAAGATGTGATCCTGGGCCGGCCAGCCGGTATCGAGGTCGCGGGCCAGCTCGACGGCCCAACTGCCGCCGCTGTAGCCACCGGCAGCCTCCACGTCGCCGCGGGAATCGGCGGCCTGGTGGAGCACGTAGCCGGGCACCGTGCTGCCGTCGTTCCAGCCGGCGTGGGGATCATAGGCCACGGCCTGCTCGACGAAGAGGAAGTCGACGTTGGCGTTGGGGTCGTTCTGATGCTGGAAGAGGGGACCCCAGGGCGCGAAACCTTCGACCGGCTGGTTGAAACGGTAGGGTCCGACGCCGGTGTCGACGCCGAAGACGCCGGTCAGGTAGTAGTCGTCGGCCTGGTCACGGGGGTTGGTCCGACCGGCGCCCCAGTTCCAGACATCCAGGAATCGACCGTAACCGGCCGAATGCCAGTAGAGGTCATAACCGTTGTTGTGGCAGGTTCCCGCGCAGCCCTCCTGGGTGAACTCGGGATAGGTGTCGGCGATGGGCCAGAAGAAGGCCAGCATGTCCTCGGCGATCAGCTCGCCGTCGGGATCCGGATCGCCGTTCTCATCGTAGCGGTTGGTCCAGCGGCCGTCGTAACGCAGCCAGCGTCCGGGATCATCGCTCCTGGTCCCGCTGGGGTCCAGCCAACTGACCAGGAAGTAGATTCGCTCTTCGGTATAGACGCACTTGACCGTGACCGCCACGATGCCGCAGCCGCCGCCGACGGCGTCGAGAACCAGCTCGGTGCCCTCGGCCTTGCCCCAGGCGCCGTCGCCGCCGGAGCCGTCAATGGTCGGCGGGGTGTCGACCTGGACCGGCGCCACGGTGTCGGGCTGGACCGTGCCGTTGAAGTCGAGCTTGACCAGGTTGGCGACGTCGTGGGAGTCCCAGGCGTTGTCGGTGACCGCCAAAGCGAAGTAGGTGTCCGCTGGGTAGCTGGTCAAGTCGACGCTGACCGATTCGTCGCAGCCGCCGATCGCCACCAGCAGCAACGGAAGCAGGAGCGTCGCCGAAAGCATGGACAGTCTTCCAAGCCCCATTATCCTCTTCGCCATCTTGGACCTCCCCTGGTTGCGGCTCGCCGGATGGACGGCCCGGGTTTGCAGTCGCTGGTGCCGTCGTCTTTGTCTGATACCGTTATTATAGACCATCTCGCCCCCCGTCGAAAGGGCGGCGCATTGATGAACCCGGCGGGCTGTGCTAATCTTGGGTTTCTGTTCACTTTGTCCGTGGATTTCGGTCAGCTTCCAGCGCTGTGAAGATGCACCGGGCTCGCTCATGGAAATGCGGCCGGAATGAAATTCGTTGGGAATAACACAAGAATCTGAACCACTATCCAAAGCTGCTGGGAGCTGCTACCAGTGATTGATTCTTGATGTTTGCAATGCTGATCGCGTCTACGCGAAAAAGCGCTGGCTGATCTATAGGCCTTAAACAAGCAATAGACTGCTTCAACTTTAACCTTGTCTGGTTAAAGCTACCGGATCAACCGGCGGGCGAGTCGTCTTTTCGGCAGTACACGGCGCTGAGTGCGGTAAACAATCCAGCGCCTGACAACAACTGCCGGAACATGACGGCAGGGTGAGCTATAATACGTTATATCATAAGAGGTTAGAGAGCACATCAAGTTCAACTGCGAGTGATGATCCCATAGCTTATAATATACCTCGCGGTCTGGTGTTGCCCCCGCTAGCCGGCTTGCCAATGCTGTCAACCCGTTTTTAAAAATATGGGATCGAATACTCTATCCGGACCGAATCGTGATTGTAACCTGCTGATAATGATGATTCTCTGAGACTTGTCACAAAACGTGTAGTCAAAAAGTGGCAACGAACAGGGGCCTGATCCTTGGCAAACCTCGATACCAGCGGACCAGTATCTACTCTGGAAGCAGATTGATACTGAAGCCTATGTGTCATAATATCATGCATTAAAGGCATGCTAAATGAACGCTTGCTGCTAGAAGGCGTATTTCAGGAAGTCAATGCCGGCCCAACGGGCCGCTCCCCATCAGCCTGATTTGATCCGAACACGTTCCAGATTACCTAGAATGAAGCAGGTATCTTTTGGGATCACTTAACTGTCACGGACCATGGTGTTACTGGATAACGTTCTGAGACATGCGGTCAGCAGGCAATCAGGTGTGCATATCGAGTGAGCTGCTTGTGGCAGGCACGTGGGTTTTAATATTCCCAGGATGCCCGTAGAGACGTCAGGCAGCTCCATTGTCAACTGCCTGGCGCAACGAGCATCGATGATGGCGCATCGATGCTAAGCGTATTTTTATCAAGTATATAACTAGTAGGCGTCGTGGGGTTGAGTTGGCGGGCCAAGCATCATTCGGCAAAGCCTCGTATCAGCAGCGTTTTTCGAGGTGGAATTGTGTTTCGAATTGGAGTTGGCTGGTCCATGCTCGTGTGTATGGTCGTGTGTGATGCCTAGTGGATTACGGCCAGGCAGGCCGCTCCCCATCAGCCTGACTTGGTCCGAGCATGTTCCTTGATGCCATCTTTTATCAGCGCGCTTGTCTGTTCTCTGACAGCAAAGGCTATTGACTCCCAAATGCCGTAATAAAAGGTAAAGGTAAGGGATTATCACTCGCACCTGAACCGACTCATCCAGCTAATAGACTTATAGCTCACACTCGCCGCCATTGTCATCCCTCTGCGAGGCTGTTGGTTCCAATCAGGTTTCGACCAGGCTGTGAGTAAGGACCTGCTGACGACGCTCCATTGCTCGCTTTAGCAGCTTAGAACGTTGTCCAACTTCGCTGTTTGACAACACGTTGCGGGTGGTTACCAGCCCCTCGTCTCAATGCATCTTTCACCAATTGCTAATACCAATTGCTAATACTTGGTTCAGTTTCTGGTGATTTTCCCATTATTTATCTTATACGGGTTGCGTTGAGGCAACGGCCTGCTCACGCAAGCCGTCCAACATTAGCTGCTTGAGGCCTGACCGTTGGGTCTGGCGATCCCCCACGGCACTAGTTGCGGGTACTGTTGGTAGCAATATACGACTGCCTGAACATGGCATTCTGATCGACAAACAGATGTGATTCTCCATTGTTTTCCAAAAACCAGGTGCATGAATGAGTGGAGATGGGATCAGGCGGGTGCTGGTAACCGGCACCTCGACGGGCATCGGCGCGGCGGCGGTGGACATGCTGGCCGACCGGGGCCGGCGCGTCTACGCCGGTGTGCGCCGCAAGGCCGACGCCGAGCGCTGGCGGGCGGACCCGCGACACGCCGAGGGTCTCATCGAGCCGGTCTTCTGCGAGATGACCGACGCCGGACAGATCTCCGCTGTCGTGGAGCGCATCGCCACCGAGGGCGACGGCCTCGACGGCCTGGTCAACAACGCCGGCATCAGCATCGACGGACCCCTGGAGTACCTGGATCCGGCTGACCTGCGCCGCGTGCTGGAGGTCAACGTCGTCGGACCCCACGCGTTGACCCGGGCCTGTCTGCCCCTGCTGCGCCGTCGCGTCGGTCGGATCGTCTTCATCGGCTCGGTCTCCGGACGCACCGCCATGCCCCTGGTGGGTCCTTACTGCGCCAGCAAGTTCGCCCTCGAGGCCCTGGCCGACTCCCTGCGCGTCGAGCTGCGACCATCGGGGCTCTCCGTGGTCCTCGTCGAGCCCGGGCCGATCCGCACCCCGATCTGGGACAAAGTGGCCGCCGAACGCGGACGGATGCGCGAGATGCTGGGGCCCGAGGGAGTCAGGCGTTACGGCGGGCTGATCGACCGAGTCCTCGACCGGGTGCTCGAGGGCGCCGCCAGGGCGACGCCCCCCGAGGCCGTGGCCCGGGTGATTCTGCGCGCCCTGACCCGACGCCGACCCCGGCCGCGCTACGTCGTCGGTCGCGGAGCCCGGAGCTCGATCGCCGTGGGCCGCCTGCCCGATCGGCTGCGCGACGCCCTTGTCGCGCGTGTTCTTAAGCATCAACGTCAATCCGAGCCCCCCAGCGGGAACTCGTCGAGCACCGAATAACGGGGGCCGCCGCGACCGAGCACGCTCTCGAAGAGCGTCGCCCGCGCACATTCCCAGCGGCCGAACTCGACCCCGGCGAAGCGCCAGCGCAACTCGGCGACGTCCCGAGGCCGGCTCCCCCGACGCACCCGGGCCAGGGTGGCGTGGGGCCGGAAAGGCCGCCCCTCCTTCGGAAAACCCAGCGGCTCCAACGTCGCCTCGACGGCGCGCCGGAGCTCTCCCAGCCCGGCGTGACCGGCGCTCAGGTCCGCGAAGAGCACCCGGGGCGGACGACGACCACTGGGGAGCGTGCCCAGACCGGCCAGGGCCGCCTCGAAGGGCGCTGTCGACGCCGCCGCCCCGACGAGCGCCGCCCTGATTTCGGCCTGGAGCTCCGGTTCGACCTCGCCCAAAAATTTCAACGTCAGGTGGACGTTTTCCGGGGCGACCCAGCGCCAGGACCGCTCCCGGGAAAACGCTCCCACCTCGGCCAATCTCTCACGCGCGTCCGCCGGTATCTCCACGGCGATGAACAGGCGCATCGGTTCTCCTTTCCGCCAGACTCGACGCCAAGTCTAGCAGGCTCCCGGCCCCGCGGGCAAGCCGCCGAAGACCCCGGCAAAGGGCCCAATCGCGCCCGCGCTCCGGGTAACACCATCGGGGAGGCGTTGGCACGTTTCTTGCGCCAGGGGGCGCTGATTATCCAGTCTCGGTGTCCGCCTCCGCAAGAAACGTGCCAACGCCGGCGCCGACCAGTGTTTGTTTCCTGCCCCATTTGCCGGGGTCTACGGCGGCGTGGGGGCAAGCCGGAATCGTCGGAGCAGCAAAGGAAAGGCAGCTCTTGGCCCGACCGACACTCAAGCCGCTGGAATTGGAGCAGTTGAAGGACCTCGACTTCACGGGGATCGGCGCGTGGTATCTCGACGGTTTCGTTGAGGCGCTGCGCGAGGTCGAGCCTTCTTCAACGGAGCTGTGGGGCGTCTACGTCGGTCAGGAGCTGCGGGCAGCGCTGCCGCTGTTCATCCAGCGTAGGCGGGCGGTCGTCCCCGTGCTGGCGCAGTACTGGGGCCTCTATCCGACGCCGAGTCCCGGCGGTGCGGCGGGCAAGACCGAGTCACGCTGGGACGCCCTGGTCGGATCGGTGGATGAGTTCTTGACCCGGCGCGGTGTCATCGAGGCCCGCCTGATCCATCCACCGGCGGTGATCGACGCCCGGCCCTTCATCCAGCGCGGCTGGCGGGTCACCCCGCGCTATACCTACGTGGTGGAGTCGGCGGATCCGGCGGACTACGACTCGGCGACACGGCGACAGTTGAAGAAGGCCCGGGGATTGGGCTTGGAGGTGCGCAGCGGCGGGGAGATCGCCGGGTTGGACGACCTCTATCGGCGAGCGATGGGCCGTGCCGGTCTGCCTGCCGCCTCGCGGGAGCTGGCGGAGGCTCTGGGACGGCGGGGCGAGGTCATCGAGGCCCGACGCTGTGACGGTAGTCTCTCGGCGGCACTGCTGCTGGTCGAGGACGAGGGTGCCGGGTACTACGCCCTGGCCGCCCGCGACCCGGAGGGCCGGGGCGACGGAGCCCCGACACTGCTTGTCCACCATGTGATGGAAGGCTTGGCCGCTGAGGATCGCGGGCTGGATTACGTCGGCGCCAACACCCCGGCGATCTGCCGCTTCAAGCGTGGTTTCGGCGGACGCCTGCTGCCTTATTTGATGACCCACAAAGTCTTCCGCCCGGCGCTGCGGTTGACGCGCCGCCTGGGCGGACTCCTGCGCCATGGTTGAGATTCACATCACCACGGCCCCCGGCGGATTGAACGCCGAAAGGGCCAGCTACGCCCTGGGCGAGCTGCTGCGTTTGGGCGGTGTCGCCGCCGTCTGGGGTTCGCGGTTGGGCTACGGCGAGTTGGCGGAAGTGACGATCAGCCCGTCCGTGGAGTCGGAGCCGCGCCTGATCGAGCTCACCCGCGTCGGCGAGCCACCGGGCAGGTTCCCTTGGCCTAGGCAGCTTCACGCCCTCTTTGATTCACGGGAAAACCCGGCGGGGAAACCACTCTACGTCGACGGGGGCAGACGCCCCCGCATCACCCTGGACGGCGGCGTGGTGCGCTGCGCCGTGGACCCCGTCGCCACGACCTGGTACCTCTTGGGCCAGATTGAGGAGCTTGAGTATCCCCGGCGTCGCGATGGGCACGGCCGGTTGTCCCGGGGGCTCTCCCGAACGCCGACGGTCTTCTACGACGGTCCACGGCTGGAGGACTGGGGGGTCTTCCTGGCCGCCGTCCTGGCTCTCGAGGGCGTCGTCGCCCGGGTCGGGCGGCACCCTGATGGCGCGGCCTGGTCCGTGGCGCTGACCCACGATGTCGACTCCCTGGGCGAGCGCAGTCTGGGGCGGGCCTTACGACTGATCAGCGCAGGGGCTTTGAGGTTCAGCGGCGAGCGACTGCGCGCCGGGCGGCGGATGCTGGGCCTGCTTCGCCGCCCCGACCGCCACCGTCGCCTGGAGCACTGCATCGCCGCCGACGCCCCGGACCCGGGGAGCTACTACCTTCACCCCGGCCGCCGCGGCCCCCACGACCCCGACTACCGGCTCTCCCGCAATCGCAAAGTGCTGGAGAAGCTGCTGGCCACGGGGCAGGAGGTCGGCCATCACTACGGCTATTTGAGCGCCGGAAACCCTGAGCTGCTGCGCGACGAGGCCGAAGAGCTGCGGCGTTTGACCGGCCTGGAAAGCTTCGGCGGTCGGGCACACTACCTGCGTCTGCGCGGCCCCGCCGACCTGGCCGCCCTGGAAGCGGCCGAACTGGAGTACGACGCCAGCCTGGGTTTCGCCGATGAACCGGGCTGGCGGCTGAGCACCGGCGGACCCTACCGGCCCTGGAACCACGCGTCGAAGCGTCCCCTGAGACTCTTCGAGCTGCCGCTGACGGTGATGGACGGCGCTCTCTTCCGCCCCTGGGGCGCTGCCACGGTCGAGGTCGAGGCGGCCTGGGAGCGCTTGCTGCCGCACCTCAAGGCGGGCCGCGAGGCCGGAGCCTGCCTGAGCCTGCTCTGGCACCAACGCGTCTTCGGCCCGGCCCACCCCGGATGGGGCGAGGTCTACGTCCGGGCGTTGGCTTGGGCGCGGGAGAACGGCGCCCGCACCGTCGCGCCCCGGGAGCTCGTCGACTTGGCCCGCTCCGCCGAGGGACTGACCGTCCACGGCGGGCGCCTGATCCACCAGGGGGACCGACCCCTGAGCGTGACCTTCTCAACCGCGCCGGACCGCCACCTGCCCCTGGAGCCGGGGCGCTACCTGGAGGCTCCCCGTGCCTGAGAGCCGACTCCGCAACCTGTTGCGCGACGAGCGCTTGTGGGTCGCCCTGGTCCTGCTGGCGGCCCTGGCGTTGCGTCTGATCCTGCTGGGGCAGCTCGCCGAGGGTCCCTACGGTGACTACCTGGGCCTCGACGAGCGTTATTACCATACCCAGGGGTTGGCCGTCGCGGGGGGAGAGGGTCCACAGTCGCCCTTCTTCATGAGCCCGCTCTACCAGCTCTTCATCGGCGGGGCCTACGCCCTGTTCCCGGGGACCTACTGGGCCGTGCGGGTGTTGCAGCTCCTCCTCGGTCTGGGCACCCTGTTGCTGGTCTATCTGACGGCCCGGCGTCTGCTGCCGCGCTGGTGGGCCCTGGGGGTGCTCGTCGCCGCCGCCCTCTATCACCAGCTCTTCTTCTTCGAGACTCTGCTGCTGCCCTCGACGCTGTCGGTATTCCTGGTCACTCTGGGGGTCTACCTGGCGGTACGCCAGCGACAAGACCCCCGGCTCCCGCGCTCGGCGTTGATCGGCGCCGTCTTCGCCCTGGCCGCCCTGGCCCACGGTACACTGGTCCTGCCCGCCGCCGCCCTGGGGCTCTACCTCTTCTTCAAGCGTTTTAAGAAGAACCGACGGCGGGCCTTCGCCGAGCTGGCGTTGCTCGTCGGCGCCGCCGTGGTCGTCGTGGCCCCGGTCACCCTGGTCAACAGCCTGGCCGAGGGCGACTTCGTCCTGCTCTCCACCAACGGCGGACTGAACCTCTACCTGGGCAACCAAAGCGGCGCCACCGGGCTTTACCGGCCCTACGATCCGACCACCTACGCCATGGACTTCACCGCCCGGCTGCCCGCCGAGCGCGAGCTGGGTTCCGAGGTGACGCCGGGCGAGGTCGACGATTACTGGTACGGGCGCTTCGGCGAGCTGTGGCGGGCCGATCCCGGGCGGATCGTCGCCCTGAGCCTCAAGCGCGCCCTGTTGTACCTTAACGGCTACGAGTTCCCCCAGGTCGAGAACTACTACTTCGAGGCCGAGTCGGTCCCGCTGCTGCGCCTGCCCTGGCTGAGCCTCTACCTGCTGCTGCCCCTGGGCGTCGCCGGGCTGATCTTCGGCCGCCGACGCGGCGCCCAGGTGCTCGGCGTCGTCGCCCTGACCTACTTCCTGGGTCTGCTGCCCTTCTTCGTCACCGCCCGATTCCGTGTCGTTGTAACGCCGCTGGTGATCATCGGCGCCGGGCTCTTCGTGCACCGCGTGGTCCACTGGGTGCGCCTGCTGCGGCGGGGCGGCTGGAAGCGCAGACGCCGCCTGCGCTGGGGGGTCGTCCTCGCCGCGCCTTTGCTGGTCTTCCTCACCTGGGCGGCCCTACGCGCCCCCCGCGAGATTCACGCCTACGATAACCTTGCCGTCGGTTACAACAACCTGGGCTCCGAGGCCTACGCCCGGGGCGCCTACGCCGAGTCCGTCGAGTACCAGCGCCTGGCCCTCGCGGAGAGCCCGGGGATGGCCCCGGCGCGGCTCAACCTGGTCCAGGCCCTGTTGGCGCTGGAAGACTACGACGCCGCCCTGGCCGAGCTGGAGCTGCTGCGCGGCGCCCGGCTGGACCCGGACCGCCTGGCCTCGCTGACCACCCAGGCCCTGCGCGGCAAGGGCGACGACTGGGCCGCCCTGGGCACTCTCCAGGAGGCCGCCGCCCAACCCTGGGCCGGAGCCGCTCTGCGGGCCGAGCTGGCCGCGCTGTTCCTCGAACTCGGCGACAGCCTCAACGCCCGCAAGCACGCCGTCGCGGCGTTGGAGAGGGACCCCGGCGAGCCCACCGCTCATCTGGTGTTGGCCCGGATCGCCCTGGCCGCCGACGACCGCGACGGGGCCGTCGAGCTGCTACGCGAGGGTCTCGAGCAGGCCCGCTGGACCGCCGCCCTGCGCTACGAGCTGGCGCTGCTGGAGAACGATCAACAGGGACTCTGGGAAGCCGCCGTTCAAGGGGCCGCCGAGGGCGACTGGAGGGTCTGGTCCGCCGCCCTGGCCGAGCTGGCGGCGGGTGAGTAGTCGCGCCACCGCGTTTCCACCGAGCAGTCTCACCGAAGCAATCGCAAGCGTCCGATCTCCAGCCTGACCAACACGGCTGAAGTAGGCTCAGAGATGCTTTGCAGAGGCATCTCTCCACCGGCGGCGACAGCGGCGTTTTCCTGTGCCGCCGGTATTGGCGGCGAGCTGGAGAACGAGCTATCCCGCTACAATACTTGCTGATTGAAATTATCGCGGGCGGACCTGTTGGTCCGCCCCCTTGGCGCTCATGAATATGTAAGCGTATCGCGGCAATTCCAAACTACTCCGCCGGGCCGAGGAAGGTGTAGTGGTAGTAGGTCTCGTAGATCACGCCGCCTTCCTCTTCGGGGGCCTCGATGGCCGAGCCGAAGACCTCGACGCGGATGCGGTACAGCCCGCCCTGCTCCAGGGTCCACTCCTCGTAGGTCGCCTCGGGGAACTCCCAGTAGGCCCAGTCGACGTGGGCCATGTGCTCCGGCTCCTCACCGGCGGCGAAGGTCTCGACGTACTGCGGCCGCATCCCGCGCTTGGCCTGGCCGACCTCGATCAGCTTGCCGTCGACCTCGACCCAAAGCTCGTTCTTCGAGATGACCGTCTCGATGTGGTGGATCACCTCGCCGTCGAAATAGCCGACCTCGCGCCACCAGTAGGCGCAGGGGCGCTGGGAGAAGGGCGATTGTTGGAGCTCGTCGGTCCAGACCCGGGCGACGAGGACCTCTTCACCGTCGAAGGTCAGCTCCTCGAAGACGCCGGATTCGCCGTAGTCCTCGATGGCCGCCGGCGGCAGGCGCTCGAGGTCGGGCATGGTCGGGACCTCGTTCACGGGCTCCTCCTCGCCGCCGGCGCAACCCGCCAGCAGCAGCAGAACGACGGCGATCAACAGGCTGTCGAGGGTCGGCATGGCTCCTCCTGTCATGACTCGCTGACTGATGAATGCTGACTACTTGGTCTTTCTCAACTTGCTTTAGTATAGCCCAGCCTGGGCGGGATGCCAAGGGGGAGGCGGCGGCCGGGACGCTGACGGCCCGTGAGGCGGAATCGAAGCGGAGTGATTATCGTATTGACATACGTTGGAGAGTATGCTATGGTTATTACTAATGAAGGTGAGTAAAATCGATAACTGATGACTCTGAACAGGTAGGGTGGTTGGCTACAGCTAACCCATTCAGTCAAGGCTATTTACCTACCCGAGGAGTAACAATGTCCAGCCGGTTTGACCTTTCCATGCTTGTTGCTATCTTTCTTCTCGTCTCCGTTTTCTCCGCCGTTGCCGAAGAGGCGGAGTACGCCGGTATGGATGAGATCATCGAGTTGTTGGAGTATTGCAGCAGTAGCTTACCAGACTGCACCTACAGTCAACCGGAAAAGATTGAACTTGAGAATGGGGAAACACGTTATATGGCGTTTATACATTCGGTTGAACTATGTGGTGACACCAATATAGAAGTATTCAATAGCTATATAAGATTTATAGAGATTTTTGATGAAGCTCATCAACTGTGGAGTTATGGGGACATATATAGTAGTGGTATAATAAAAAATGCAACAAATGCAACAAGACATTGTTATCTACTAATCATAAATCCACGCAAAATTATGAATCCATTTTGTGCAATATTTCATTTGCTACCTAGCGTTAATGAGGATGATACGGTGTCATTGTGGGGAAACAATTCAACAGCAAATAAAAATATATACGTTAATTTGCTATATAAAACTAATATGATATATGCTATAACTGATTCAGGTAAGGAAATACAGATCGCTCCTGAAAAAAATTCACGAGACTATAATGAGTATATAAAAGGATTTTTGGCGTATATACCTATATTGCATATCAAAAACTGGAATGAAATGAAAATGAAATATACCAATAATGTATACCATCCCACGAGCCGATGGGCGTTTCATATTGAAGAAGATGTAAATATAGATGGCTATACAATGCCAAGATATAGTGTATATAGTTGTTATTCTTGTGGATGGCAGGCATTAACAGAAGCATTAGCCTGGCATCATAAAAGCCCGGATACTATCTAGCTGGATTAATCATCAAACCGCGGGGCGCCGTCGCCATTCGGCGAGCGCGCCTCCCCGCGGTTTTCGTAGTGCTCACTGCTCGCAATCGGCTGCGAAACGACCCCGCCGCGTCGGCTCAGACCACGGCGTTGAAGGCGTCGGGGCCGGCGAACTCGGCGGCGTCGCCCAGGTGTTCCTCGATGCGCAGCAGCTCGTTGTACTTGGCGGTGCGCTCGGAGCGGCTCGGCGCGCCGGTCTTGATCATCCCGGCGTTGGTCGCCACGGTCAGGTGGGCGATGGAGACGTCCTCGGTCTCGCCGGAGCGGTGGCTGACGACGCAGGTCATCCCGGCGCGGAAGGCGGTGTTCATCGTCTCCAGGGTCTCGGAGACGCTACCGATCTGGTTGAGTTTGATGAGGATGGAGTTGGTGGCGCCGAGCTCGACGCCCTTGCGCAGGCGCTCGACGTTGGTGACGTAGAGGTCGTCGCCGACGGTCTGGACCTCGTCGCCGAGGAGCTCGTACATGCGGACGAAGCCGTCCCAGTCGTCTTCGGCCAGGCCGTCCTCGATGGAGATGATCGGGTACTTGTCGATCCAGCTCCGGTAGAGCTCGATCAGTTCCACGGCGGTCAGCTTCTTACCCTCGGCGTCGAGATTGTAGCGATCGCCGGAATGGAACTCACTTGCGGCGGCGTCGACGGCCAGCCAGACCTGCTCGCCGGGCTCATAGCCGGCTGCCTCGATTGCTTCGAGGATGGTCTCGAAGGCCTCGGCGTTGGAGCCCAGATCGGGAGCGTAGCCGCCTTCGTTGCCGACGTTGGTGCTGAGTCCCCGTCCCTTGAGGACGGCGCCCAACTGGTGAAAGACCTCGGCGCCGCAGCGCAGGGCCTCGGCGAAGCTGTCGAAGCCGGCGGGGCAGATCATGAACTCCTGGATGTCGACGTTGTTGTCGGCGTGGGCACCGCCGTTGAGGATGTTGAGCATCGGCACGGGCAGCAGATGGGCCGCTGTGCCGCCCAGATAGCGGTAGAGGGGCAGTCCGTGGAGGGCGGCGGCGGCGTGGGCGCAGGCCAGGCTGACGCCGAGGATGGCGTTGGCGCCGAGCTTGGCCTTGTTGTCGGTGCCGTCGAGGTCCAGCAGGACCAGGTCCAGCTCCTCCTGACGCTCGACGCTCATCCCGGTCAGGGCGCCGGCGATGGGGCCGTTGACGTTCTCGACGGCTTTGAGCACGCCCTTGCCCCGGTAGCGGTTCTTGTCGTCGTCGCGCAGCTCGACGGCCTCGTACTCGCCCGTCGAGGCGCCGGAGGGGACGGCGGCCCGGCCCCGGGCGCCGCCACTCAAGGCCACCTCGACCTCGACGGTGGGGTTGCCGCGGGAATCCAGGATCTCCCGGGCGCGAACCTCGGTGATCTTGTTCATCTGTTTCTCCTTGTATTTGATAAGGTTGACGGCACTTGGCCGTTGTCGGTTTCATCGTGCTGGCCTCAGGATGCTCGCTGTGCTCGCAGGGAGGCGACATCAAGGAAGAAAAGGGATCGTGTACCCACTTCGGATCGGGTTGTGATTGTAATCTACTGTTAATAAACGTGTTGTAGCAGATGTATCCGTCACTGATCAGCGGTTAGAATAGCGGCGGTAAGAAGGAGGGCATCATGTAACCTGATCGGACCAATTGAGCGGTGTATCCTGCAGGTAATGAGACAGGTTTCGTCGTCGCGATGGCTGAATCGGAGCGGCCTTTCTCTAATACAGAGCCTGTCGTTGCGTTTGAAGCCGCCGTGGTAGGCTTTTAGCATAGCCTCGGGAGCTCTCTGAGCCGTTGATAGGCACCTTGCCATTGGCCAGGGCCTTCTCATGGTTGATCCTCTTGTGGTGAAAACCGTTGAGTGAGAGCCTGTTATCGACCTTGTATCCATCGGAGTAGACGATCTATTCCACCTTGAGCTTTTCCAGCTCGGCCTCGCGATTGGCGGCGATGCGCTCCCTTAGTCGTTTGTACCATTTGGATACTGTTTTCGCGGATAAGCTGACAGCCCTTGCCGCGGCTGCCGCCGGAACGCTCAACCAAAATAAGCGAGCTATCTCTTTTCGCTTCGCTTTAGATAGCTTTATATATCTTGGTCGGTGGGTATATTTTCTGCCGCATCTCTTAAACTTACATCGCCATCAGCCAACCTATAGTGCGCTCTATGGTTACATTTTGGGCAACAAATGTGCCGGTCGGTTGCTTGTTTTCCGTCACTTTTTGGACCCCTTTCTTGTGACAGGGCATCACAGCCCAACCCGTATGTTAACAGCGCGTTACATACATGAATCGGTCCGAACACGGTATACGATCCCATAAGGAGTATGCTCTGTGGATTATTAACTATTCTAGTAGCTTGCAAAAAACCCGCCGGTTACTGCTTGACTCACAAGAGCATCAACAACAAGCATATATGCAATGCATAATGGTATCGGGATCAAAGCTCGACGAATCCGGAAGGCGACCAACCACTCGATGAACCTCTCAATATCGGCCTTTTTGGTCCGCTCACCATCCATGATGCCTACCGGTTTCAAGCGTCCGGCACTTCGCCCAGGTCATCCTCCACGGCGAACTGCTCCACCTGTAGCTCGAGTTTGAGCTTGGCTTCTTCGAGGATCGCGGCGGCCAGCTCATCGGGGTAGCCCTCGGCGTAGACGATGCGGGCTATACCGGCGTTGATGAGGATCTTGGCGCAGATCACGCAGGGATGGTTGGTGATGTAGAGCGTCGCGCCGTCGGTCTCGACGCCGAAGCGCGCCGCCTGGGCGATGGCGTTCTGCTCGGCGTGGGCGCCCCGGCAGACCTCGTGCCGCTGGCCCGAGGGGATGCCGTGCATCTCGCGGTAGCAGCCGCCGAGTTCGGCGCAGTGGGCCAGGCCTCGCGGGGCGCCGTTGTAGCCCGTGGACAGGATGTGCTTGTCGCGGACCAGCACGGCGCCGACGCTGCGGCGCAGGCAGGTCGAGCGCCCGGCCACCAGGCGGGCGATGCCCATGAAGTAGCTGTCCCAACTGGGTCGGCCCACGGCGGGCCTCCGCTCATGATCGAGGATGGGGGTCGGTTGGTCGGGTCGGCTGATTGTAACCTAGGTAAGCTGAGGTAACAAGAGCGCCCGCGCTGCGCGGTTGACAGCCTCCGGCCGCGGGGCTATCATCGCCGCGACGGGTCGTCCGGCCCATGCGACGCCACGCCAACCAACGGTCAGGGTCATGATCATCACCACGCCCCGGATGGGGCTCTGCCACATCGGCTACCGCCGCTTCCTCGAGGGCTTCGGCCACCGGGTGTTCATCCCGCCGCCGGGGACCACACGCACCCTCTCCCTGGGCACCCGGCACAGCCCCGAGTTCGCCTGCTTCCCCTTCAAGATCATCCTCGGCCAGTACCTCCAGGTGCTGGAGGCCCATCCCGAGGTCGAGGCCGTCTTCACCACCGGCGGCCGGGGTCCCTGCCGGGCCGGGCTCTACGGCGTGCTGCACGCCGAGATCCTGCGCGACCTGGGCCACGACCTCCAGATGCTGCTCCTCGAACCCCCGGTGCTGGAGAACTACCGTCGGATGAGCCCGGGGCTGAGCTGGCACGAGCGCATCGAGCACTCCAAGCACGCCTGGCGCCTGCTGCGGGCGCTGGAGCGCGTCGAGAAGCTGAGCCATTTCTTCCGACCCCGGGAGCTGCACCCCGGCGCCACCGACGAGGCCCTGCGTGTCGCCGTGGGCCGCCTCTCCCGGGTGCGCGACATCCACGAGCCTCGGCGCCTGCACGACGACCTCGAGCGCTTCTTCGCCGCCCGTGTCGAGATCGATGCCGGCTACGAGCCGGTGCGCGTGGGCATCGTCGGCGAGATCTTCGTCGTCATCGACGCCTTCGCCAACCACGATATCGAGCGTTACCTGGGCGCCCTGGGCGTCGAGGTCCAGCGCAGCCTCTACGTCACCAAGTGGCTGCTGGGGGGGATCTATCGCCGCTGGACCAAGCACAGCATCGCCCGGGCCTCGGAGCGCTTCCTCGACTACTGGGTCGGCGGCGATGGCCGGGAGAGCATCGGCGAGAGTGTGATGTACGCCGAGGAGGGCTACGAGGGCGTCATCCAGCTCTCGCCCTTCACCTGCATCCCCGAGATTGTCGCCAAGAGCATCCTGCCCACCCTCTCCGAGGAGACGGGCCTGGCGGTGCTCAGCCTGGACATCGACGAGAACACCGGCGCGGCGGGCATCCACACCCGACTCGAGGCCTTCGTCGACATGCTGCAGCGCCGGGCGGACAAGCCGCCCCTGCACCGCCGGGAGCGCGCCCACGCCGGGTAGGTTTAAAAAGGTTAGGCATCACACACGACCATACACACGACCATACACACGAGCTCGGACCAGCCAACTCCAACGCGAAACACCACCCCACCTCGAAAAACGCTGCTGATACTAGGCTTTGCCGAATGATGCTTGGCCCGCCAACTCAACCCCACGACGCCTGCTAGTTATATATGCATGATAATAGAACGTTTGGGATCGATGCGCCATCATCGATGCTCGTACGCCAGGCAGTTGATAATGGAGCTGCGTGATGTCTCTACGGTTATCCTGAGAATGTGAAAAGCCACGTATCTGCCACAGCAGCTCACTCGATGCGCACACCTGATTGCCTGCTGACTGTATCTCACAACGTTATCCAGTAACGCCATGGTCCGTGACGGTTAAGTGATCCCAAAAGTTTTTGGTTTAAAGCATCTCAATCTGTTGGGCGGCGCCGATGACCTGCCCCACCGAGTGCCGCCGCAACAAAGCAATACGACGAAAGAGGATGTTATGAGTGATATCTACTTTATTGGATGTGACATGGGGGGCTGGCATACTAAAAAAACAGATGCCATTGCAATATTGAAGTGGAATGGATCAGAGCTGGAAAGTAACAGTGTGAAAAGCGGTAGTCTATTTTATCCTTTCAATAAGCTTCAAGAAATACTGCCTATGAATACAAGTGGTATGTATATTATTGCTATAGATGGTGCTCTTTCATGGCCCGATCAGTTTAGAACTTTAGTCAATGAATCGTCAGAAGCAAACCATTGCCCGTCCTTTGTACTTGAATCCTCAATTAATAACCCTTATCTTTATCGAGAAACAGAAAGGTATATTAAAGATAAAATATTCAACGATAATAATAAAAGACCACTTTCCGCGCCCGGTGACAAATTTGGTAACAACTCTTCTAAAGCCCAAGCATTAGTTGCATGGTTTAAGAAAGAATATGACGACTTATATAGACCCCCATTTGATGAATACAAGAAGTCTGAAGCAGTAGATAAGAAACATACACTGATAGAAGTATACCCTGCTGCAAGCATGAAAAATAACAAATTCAAAAAACTAACCTGGCCATCACAGTCACAAACAATGTCTCATGCTGGACATACAGATATAGCAGACGCCAAACGCTGCGCCATGACAGCGGTCTGTTATGCAAAAACAATCGGCTTGATCGATGATACTAAATATCCAGATGTATATACGCCGGATGATGCAAAATCGATGGGCTATAGCATGGCTTTAATAAGAAATGAAGGCTGGATTTTCGCACCTAAACCCTAATGATTACAGCAGTATCCGGTATTGCGGCGGCCCGTGGAGGAGCAATCCTCCTGGGCCGTCATCAGGTTGCAATCGAACGTCAACGCAAAGACCGCAGAGCCTTCAGCCTACAGTGAAGCCATCCAATGAACCCACTTCCCTAGCTGGATAAGCACTCCGGCCCAGGGACCGGCCCAGGGGGCAGCCTTTGGACCAGGCCCGAGGCCCTCTTGCTCTATCTGGCCCTGGCCAAGCTGCTGGTTCATCTCTTCGTCTCGCCGGCCTACGGCTACTTCCGCGACGAGCTCTACTACCTGGTATGCGCCGAATATCCCGCCCTGGGTTACGTGGAGCACCCGCCGTTGTCGATCTGGCTGCTGGGCGACGGCGCTGCTGGTTCTGCTGCGCGCATTGAAGACCCGGGACCGCCGCGAAGCGACACGGCGCTGGCTGCTCTTCGTCGGCCTGCTGGGCCTGGGGCTGCTCAACAAGTACTCCATCGGCATCCTGATCCTGGGGCTGCTGATCGGCCTGCTGTGGACCAAGCGCCGTCGGTTGCTGACCGAGCGCGGCCCCTGGCTGGCCGCCGGAGCCGCCCTGATCGTCTTCCTGCCCCACCTGCTCTGGCAGGTGTTCGCGGGCTTCCCCTCCCTCGAGTTCATCCGCAACGCCGCGCTCTACAAGAACACCGCCCCGGGACCGCTGCTTCCTCTGCTCGATTCCCTGCTCCACCTGACCCTCGTCGGCCTGGGACTGTCGGCCTGCGGCCTGGTCTTCGCCCTCATAAAAGACGGCAAGCCCTGGCGTTTTATCACCGCCGTCTATCCCCTGGCTTTCATCCTCACCGCCCTCGGCGGTAAAACCTATTACCTGGCTCCGGCCTTCCTGGTCACCCTGCCCCTGGGCGCCGCGACCCTCGTACACTGGACCACCGAGCGCGCTCGCCGGCTGCGCACCGCCGTGCCCGTCGCCTTCACCCTGCTGTCCATCGCCGCCGTCCCCCTGGCCCTGCCCCTCCTGCCGCCCCCCGCCGCCGCCGATTACGCCGCAGCCCTGGGCGTCGTAGTCCCGTCCGGCGAAGGGGAGACCGGCGCCCTGCCCCAGTACCTCGCCGACCGTCTGGGCTGGGAGGAGCTGGTTGACGACCTCGCCGCCCTCCACCACGACCTGCCCGCCGAGGTCCGCGCCGACTGCGGCCTCTTCTGCCAGAACTACGGCCAGGCCGGCGCCGTGGACCTTTTCGGTCCCCCACAAACGCTGCCCCCGGCCGCCTGCGCTTACAACAGCTACTGGCACTGGGGGCCGCCCCCGGCCCACGAGCACTGGCTGGTCGTCGTCGGCGACCCCGCCATGCTGGCCGAGACCTTCGCCGAGGTCGAGCTGCTCGAGGTCTACCGGCACCCCTGGGTGATGGAATACGAGAACGACCAGTCGCTTTGGCTCTGCTCGAGACCGCTGGTGGACCTGGCGGAGTTGTGGGAGGCGTTGAGGTTTTATATCTAGGGCGGTCGTGGACGGGAACTGGAACGCCTATCGAACCGGAGAGCGTGACTGGTCCCCCGTCTCGGCTGTTCTTATCCGAAGGAAAAAGGTCTCCTGACCGCAACGGACCATGGTGCATCATAGCAATACTAAAATTAAGCTATGGAATATAACACATTCGCAATCAGGCATACATCGCCCATAGCTAACTGTTGTGAACTGATAGCTGTGCAAGCTGTAACAATCCATCTGTCGCCTGGGTGTCAAGAAACCAGATTTGCCCCTATGAGGGCGTTGAGAGTCGGGTGGTCGCAACTGCTGACTGACAACCTTAGCTTCGCAGATAGCGAGACTATTTGCTTTCAATTAGCAACTTAATCGGATATGAGAACTGTTACGGTTTATCGCTCTGGAGTCTTTCGCAAGGTAGTTGACGGCACTGCCGCGATATCCGCCGCTCTATCTGCCGCTCATTGTCTTTACAACGCCAGTTCAGTTCGGGATGATGTTCTCATTTTTAAATTGAATGATAGCATTATACTTAGAATTCGGCCTGTGTCGTCGGAGCTGCCGGCGTCAAGCAACCGACCAAACCGACCCGTATCATTGAGAGGGTGAACCAGGTTACATGATGTCCTACGATCCGCCACTAACAGCATTGGCGGCGCGCACACTCTGCCACCTGCTAACCGTCTATTTATCAACGTTATTGTATTATGGTTCGCTCCATTGCCGATAAGTGATCCCACTTCAAACCCCGATCGCATCCGGGGATTATCACGAGACGGCGGGGTCGGAGACCCCGCCCTACAGGGGGCGGATCGGCACGTATTGAAAGCTGTGCGGAATCGACAACCTCCGAGCCCCCCTCGTCATGGGGGGGCTTTTTTGGTAGTATCCACCTACTCGAATCGACCCTCCCCCCGACCCCGGAGTACCCATGCTCGATCTACGCTATCTGCGCTTGAACACCGCCGAAGCCGAGCGTCGTCTGCGAACCCGCGACCCCGAACTCTCCCTGGATCGACTGATGGCCCTCGACGCGGCCTGGCGCAACGTCCTGCAACGCGTCGAGGAGCTGCGCGCCGAGCGCAACGAGTGCGGCCAGGCCATCGCGGCGGCCAAGAAGGCCGGCGAGGACGCCGAACTGGCCATCGACCGCATGGCGCGACTCAAGGACGAGCTCTCGACTCTGGAGGACCAGGTCGAGCAGTTCAAGACCGAGCTGGACGAGGAGCTGCTCGGGCTGCCCAACCTGCCCGACGAGCGGGCGCCGGTCTCCCGAGACGAGGAGGACGCCGAGGAGCTGCGCATCAGCGGGCTGTTGCCCGACTTCGACTTCGAACCGCTGGACCACGTCGAGCTGGGCGAGGCGCTGGGCGTGCTGGACTTCCCGGCGGCGGCCAAGCTCTCCGGTGCGGGTTTCGCACTCTACAAGGGCGGCGGAGCGCTGCTGGAGTGGGGGCTGTTGACCTGGATGTTCCAGCGCGCGGCGGCGGCGGGCTTCACCCCGGTGCTGCCGCCGTTTCTGGTCAACGCCGACTCCCTCTACACCACGGGCCAGTTGCCCAAGTTCATGGGCGACATCTACCAACTGGCCGAGGACGAGCTTTACCTGATCCCCACCAGCGAGGTCTCGCTGGTCAACCTGGGCCGTGAGACGACCTTCGACGAGGAGGCGCTGCCGCTCAACTACACGGCGGTGACGGCCAACTTCCGCCGCGAGGCCGGGACTTACGGCCGTGACACCCGGGGCCTGGTGCGCACCCACCAGTTCAACAAGGTCGAGCTGGTCAGCTTCTGCGCCCCCGAACAGGCCGAGGCGGCCTTCGAGAGGATCCTGGCCCACGCCGAGGGCGTCGTCGAAGCCCTCGGGCTGCGCTGGCGCAGCATCCGGCTGGTCACCGGCGACATGGCCCAGCAGGCCTCGACCACCGTCGACGTCGAGGTCTGGTGTCCGGGGATGAAGCGTTGGTGGGAGGTCAGCTCGGTCTCGAACTGCACCGACTACCAGGCCCGCCGCGGAGGCATCCGCTACAAGCCCGCCGGCGGAGGCAAGAGCCGGCTCTGCCACACACTCAACGGTTCGGGCACGGCTACCAGCCGCCTGCTGCCGGCGATCATGGAGACCTATCAGCGGGCCGACGGCTCGATCGCCGTCCCCGAGGTGTTGCGACCCTTCCTGGGCGGTCTGGAAGAGCTGCGCTAGGGACCTGGCAACTTTTCCACAATTTCCCAGCTTTCCGGGGAACAATCCCCGCACCGCCGCCGTACATTTAACAGACTTGCCTATCACAAAGCTGCAAAGCTTCCTCCAGGTAGGGCAAGGATGAAAAGGGACCCCGCGAGGGGTCCCTTGTTCATGGGGGCTGATCCGTGAGCTTTCAGCTATCTTCGCCCGCATACGGGGGGGTCCACCACCTCGGCTCCGCGGGGATAGCGAGACTACCTCACAAAGCCATGTACGACCGGGGCTTCAGGCCCGGTCCTTCTGGAGCGGCCCTGAGCAAAGATCACCAATTGTCGCTGAGCAATCCGATTGCATCAGACAAGCCAATATGGATTATAACTTGGCATCGCACACGAGCATGGACCAGCCAACTCCAACTCGAAACACCACCCCACCTCGAAAAATGCTGCTGATACGAGGCTCTGCCGAATGATGCTTGGCCCGCCAACTCAACCCCACGGCGCCTGCTAGTAATAATTAGTTTTATATACCTGATAATAGCACGCTTAGGATATATGCGCCATCATCGATGCTCGTTGCGCCAGGCAGTTGACAATGGAGCTGCGTGACTTCTCTACGGGCATCCTGTGTATGTGAAAATCCACGTACCTGCCACAAGGAGCTCACTCGATGTGCGCATCTGATTGCCTGCTGACCGCAGGTCTCAGAACGTTATCCAGTGTCACCATGGTCCATGAAAGTTAAGTGATCCCTATAACTTAAATCTAATAATGTATAACAATATTATTATCTTATGATACAATGCATTATACTTCAATATTTAGTCACTTCTTTTTAGTTATTGCTTAACACTGGTTTGTTACTGTGCTTCGTGCCGTGTTTTGCCGGAAAGACGACCGTCCAGTCGGATAATCCAGTAAGAACTAATTGCCTGTCGCAGCTTTCAGCAGCTGTAAACAAACGTTCACTTTCGTGTGATGATCCCTTCCAACATCTACTGTAATTCCAACGCAACGCTAAGACGGCGGGGTCGGAGACCCCGGCCTACAGGATTCAATCGAGCGTTGAGGCTGGTCCCGTTGAGGACTAGGCCTCCGGGGTCTGCCTGGATAGAGATAAACCCAGCGCATTCACATGAAGGCGGGATCGGTGATTCCATCACAAATCCCCGCTCTAGATGTTCATTGTCGATCCCGCTGCTGCTTAAACCGGCGGGCCTCAACACTAGAAATCCGGCGTGACCGTCTCGAAGACCCCGCCGCCGCCGCCGCCGGGCTTGAACATCACCTCGAGCTCCAGGGTTCGCGGTTCGAAAACCGTCAGGTGCTGGCAGTTGCCCGGGTTGTAGACATCACCGGTGGCGATGGATTTGAGCTCCAACCGGTCGATCGTCGGTCCGTATTCGTCAACGGCCTGACTGAAATACCGCCAGCGTGCGGTGTTCCAGGGCGCGTCGGTGTGGTTGTCGTGGTTGCCCTTGAGAACGAAGGAGTTGACCACGGCCACGACGTCGTCGTGATTCCATTCCACACCGGGGTTGAGGGCCGAATCGTCGTAACGCAGCGCCCGGTGCATGTTAACGCCCCAGCCGCTGAAGTTGTTCTCCAGCACGGCGACCTCGTCGGCGTCGGCCAGCAGCACGTCGTGGTTGTAGCAGTAGCTGCGAGAGTCGTCGGCCAGGTAGGCGGCGACGCCGTCCAGGCTGTCGTGGCTCTCCAGGGCGTAACGCAGATCCAGCACGTAGCTGCGCCGTCCCTCGACCTCGTAGGGCCGGCCCGTGGGCGAATCCAGCACCCCGGCGAATACGCCGTCGTCATTGATCGCCGTGATCGCGCCCAGGTGACCCAGGTAGCCGATCAGACAGACTGAGCCGGCGTCCCGGCGGATCGTCACCACGGCGTGAACCCGGGAGAGCAGACCGCCGCCGTCCCAGTCCAGCAGTCGGGCGACAAGGGGACCGCCCTCGTCGGAGACCGTGTCGAAAACACCAATCCCGCTGCACTGGCAGGTCCGACGGATATCGGAGAGCAGGTTGAGCGCGTAAACCTCGTTGACCGACAGCAGGCCGTCGCCGGGAACATCAACATCGGCGGACATCGCCGCGCCCAAACCCTCGATCTCCTCGCGGTAGTCGGCGGGCATCTGGCCCTTCAACTCGCCGACGCGGCGCATCCCCTCGTCGTAATCGAACAGGATACTGAGATAGGCGATGTAGGCGTCCAGGTCGGCCTCGAAGTCCGGGGCGGCCTCCAGGATCGCCGTGCCGTAGGCCTCGCCCATCTCCCGGGGCGATAAACCGCTCGCGTAGTCCAAAGTGACCGCGTAATGGGTGCCGTTATCGATGATGCTGACGGCCTCGACGTCACCGGCGTCGTCATCGGCGGGGGATTCGCAGCCGATAATGAGCAGCGGGAAGATAATCAGGGCCAGACCGATCAACAAACGACGCATACTCGCTCTCCTTGGAAGTGGTCGGGGCGGCGACGTTCGCCGAAGCCAATCTACGGTACGCCCTCCGGCCCGGGACGGCGTTGGCACATTTCTTGCGGAGTCCGGGGTGGGTTGGACCGGGAGGCCGCCCCGCCCTGCTGCAAGAAATGTGCCAACGCCTCGCCGCCGCGACTCGGGGACGGTTGTTCGGCCGATTATCGCTTCGGCGAAGGTCGCCGGAGTTGTCGTGTAGTCGTTTAGCGCACCACGGCCAGTCGGCGTAGGACGCTCTCGCCGCTGGAGTCCAAGCGCAGCAGGTATACCCCGTTGGTGAGCGTGGTGGTGTCGATAGTCAGCTCGTGGCGTCCGGCGGCCAGTTCGCCCTGGAAGATGGTGGATATCCGTCGTCCGGCCAGATCGTAGAGGGCCAGTTCGACGACGGAGGGGGAATCAAGGGTGACGGCGCAGGCGGCGGTTGTGGCTGCGGGGGATGGCCAGGGGTCGCTCAGGGCGACGTTGCGTGCGGGCGCGTCGGGTTCGCCGATGGGCTCGACGGGCTCGCCGCGAAGACGGCGGCCGTCGGGGGTGACGACCTCGACCAGGTAGCGGACGTCCGGCTCGGCGGCGCTGTCCAGATAGGCGCCTGACAGCGGCAGGGGCGCGTCGTTGAGGGGAAGCCAATCTCCGCCGGTGCGGCCCCCGGCGTCGCCCAGGGATAGAGCCCGGGTGTAGGCGGCGGCGTGACGGCCCAGGTGACCGGTCGGAACGGCGTCGGCGACGACGCCTTGGCGGTATAGCTGGACAGCGCCGTTGACGGATGACGACCAGGCCAGCCGGACGCCGTCGTGTTCGAAGCGGGCGGTCAGCAGCAGGTCGTCGACCCCGGCGTTGCCCTGGTTCTCGAAGATCAGGTTGGGCCGGGAGGAGAGCCAGTCGGTCTGGGCCAGGTCCAGATCGTCGCTCCAGGTGTAGTCGACCTCGACGGAGATACCGCTTCCCGGCGCCGTCGCCAGGCTGACCAAGCCCTCCTGGCGCATCAGGCACCACTGGTCGGAGTCCAGGGGCGAGCCACCGACGCGCAGCTCGTCTACGCGGCGGATGGGCAGTACGTCGAGCTGGAAGACCTGGGCAGCGCCGTCGCCGGTGAAGGTGTCCGTCGAGGTCCGCAGGCCGTCGTCGTCGTAATCGCCGAAGAGCAGGGCCTCGGTGACTGGGCTGTAACCGAGCTGGGAGGTCCAGTCCGGAGAGGTGTTGTAGTAACCGCCCTTGTTCTCGTAGATGCGGATCGGCTGCCACCAGCCGCCGATGGCCAAGTCGAGCAGGCCGTTCTGGTTGATGTCGGCCAGGGCGGCGAAGGAACTCATCTCCTCGGAGTCGCTCTGCCAGTCCGGCGTGGTGTCGATCAGCCCGCCGTTGGAGAGGTAGATGATGTCCTGCTGACCGGCGCTCTGGTTGTTGTTGGCGACCACCAGGTCCGTCCAGCCGTCGCCGTTGATGTCACCGGCGGCCAGGCGGATCGAATCCCAAGTGTCGGAGTCCTCCCAGCCCGGCGTCGTCGGCAGTCCGGAGGCTCCTCCGAAGAAGATCGCGTTGGAGTCGCCCTCGGCGGCGGCGGCCAGGTCCAGGTAGCCGTCGTTGTCGAAGTCGGCGAAGAGCACGTCCATCCAGGTGGTGTCTTTATCGGACTCCCAGGCCGGACTGGTCGTCAGCGTGCCGTTCTGGTTCTCGTAGATACGCAACGGCTCGTTGCGCGAGACGTAGTCCACCCCGCAGGCCACGGCCAGGTCGAGGTCGCCGTCGCCGTCGTAGTCGCCCCAGCAGATGCCGAAGCTGTTGTCGGCGGGGTCGGCCTGCCAGACCGGATCGGCGCTGAAGGTGCCGGCGTCGTTACCGTAGAGCACGTCATGTTCATAGCTCCAGGGGTTGCCGCCGCCGAGCAACGCGGCGGCCAGCTCCGGGTAGCCGTCGTCGTCGTAGTCGGCGCACTCGAGATGCCCGTGGTACTCGTCGGGATTGCCGCTCCAGGAGGGGGTGGTCTCCAGCCCGCCGGGCAGGTTGAAGTAGACGCAGCAGTAGCCCGGGGTGATGTCGTTGCCGTTGGCGACGGCCAGGTCGATATCACCGTCGGCGTCGACATCGGCCCAGTCGCAGCCCGTCGAGATCGGGTAGGCTCCGCCCGGTTGGTCCGTGGATTGCCAGACCGCGGTGGTGGTCAGGTTGATCGTCGCCGCGGCAACGCTTGCCAGCAGCAGCACCGCCAACACGCAGAGAGAGCGTCGCTTGGTCATCTATCCTCCCGGAACGGTCGTCAAAGGCTGGTGGTTCGCTTCGACTATAGATGAAGAAGCCGACGGCGACAAGCTTTTTGCATTCTCGAAACCACAACTCCGGTGTTGATGACCACGCGTCGCCTGATCCACTCCGCAGGTGACGCATTTATTAAACCGTTGGGATTATTATACCTGCACAAACGGGCACATAACGATAATAGTTTGTTATTATGTTCGTTATCGCCGTACAAGCAGCCGCTTTCCGTGCCCTGCCTTGGTGGCGAAAAACAGCTGGGTTCTAACCAGACGAGCTAAACCAGAACGCTGGGGACCGGGGAGTCCCGATTGTTGACGTACATCCGGCTTACTAATAACAAGGCAGTGACAAGTCAGCTATCTGCTTTCTACCCAAGGCTTTATCAGAGATAAAAACGTTGGGATTATCACTCGCACCGGAACCGACTCATCCAGCTAATAGATTATCATTCAGTGCTTTATAGCTCATAGTCTAAGCCATTGTCATACCGTTGCATGGTGGCCCTAAACCCGGTCTTGCATTGAGTTCCGCCGGAAGCCCGAGGCTGTTGGTTCCGCTCAGCTTACGTCCAGGCTGTGGGTGACGGATCTGCTGACGGCGCTCTATTGCTCGCGTTAGCAGCTTCGAACGGTATCCGCCTTCAATGGTTGACGCCCCGCTGCGGCTAATCTCCAAGCACCATTCTCGAGGTGGCTTTCCTCTGTTGCGAATGTGTTGTTCATCTTCTGTGATGAGCCCAAAACGTTCTGCATCATAAACTATCTCGGACCAACACACTCCAACTCGATACTCCGAACCTCTTCGAAAATGCGGCTGAGACGAGGCCTTGCTGAATCAAGTTCAGCCTGCAACCCTAAATCATCGACGCTCAATATTGTTTTATTCTTATTATAGGGCACTTATGAACGATGCCTGCTAATTTAGGCCAATGGCGTCAAGTGGTTATAGGCGTGTAGTTACGTCGCTATGTGCAACTCAAGAATGTGGTAATCAACGTACCTGCCACAAGCATCTCGCTAGATGTGCGCTCCTGTTTAAAAGCTAACTGCTTTTATCTAAATGTTATCCTGTAATACTATGGTCCGTTGCGCTTAGTGGTCCTAAGGTTTTTTAGGTTATCGAACTAGAACCATTTGTGATTCCCTATCTAGCATTACCTTCTGTGTGCCGCTGGTTGTCTTTTCAGCGTCGGTTCAGTTTCGAATGATAATCCCATATGGATTATCATCCGAATCGGGATATGTATCTATCGCCGATTGGTGTCATCCCCTGCCTGATAACTCAGGAAGCCGACATTTCACTTGGGCTTGTTCAAAGGCAACATATCCTTGCTCCTAAATAGTCGGTATGATATACAGGAATACTATTGGTTCTGTTGAATGGTCGAATACCATTGATGACTTGATGCTAACATGATGCAAATATCAGGCTGTTACTGGGTTGAGTCAATACAACAGCCAACTGTCTCAACGAGGTGGTTTCCTATGCGCAGCGAGCTTGCATAGCCCTTGCTTTCAAGCTTTTCGAGGTAGTGACGTTGGCCCGGTTTGCCGTGATGATCTCTTAAGGTTGTAGCAGAAGACTCTGTCAGATTAACAACATGACCCTTGCCCGATGACACCTACACTGCTATTATTACCTTGTCATTCAAACCCGAGGAGGCCGTTGATGAACCGCTCAGCCCAGCCTGTTCTGCACTACTCCCTGATTATTCTGCTCGTTCTGGCTCTCAGCGCCGCCGCCGACTTTTCCGGACGCAACGGCTACGGCCGTATCGGCTTCCGCGGCGGCTACCCCATCAGCTTTGGCCAGCCCCTGGCCTCCTACGGCGGATTCAACTTCGAGGAGGGCGAGTACTACGGCCTGGTCAACGCGGCTCTCGAGGGTGGGATCGGCTTCAGCGACTACCTGGAGCTGACCATCGCCGTCAACGTCGAGTTCGCCAAATGGAGCTTCCAGCCCGATCTAGGCGACGAGCTGGTCTACGACTCCGGCACCGGTTCGGCCGTGGTCGGGGCGACCGCCTACTTCATCAAGGGTGACATCCGCCCCTACGGCCGTTTGGACGCCGGCGTCAGCTTCCACTACGGCGACGACGCCCAGGACGCCCCGGGCTACATCCGCTCGGTGGGCTTCGGCCTGGGTGTGGGCGTCGGCTGTCAGTTCGTCCTCGGCGAGGTCTTCTACCTGGAGCCTTACTTCCACTGGCGCTCGCACCTCAACTCGAAGTACGACGTCGAGGTCGACGGGATCGAGTTCGAACCCTACGAAGAGGATTATGAACAGATGCCGATGAGCCTCCACGCGGGTCTGGGCTTCGGCTTCCTGTTCTAAACCGCGGTCGGTCCGAATAGCATGGCTTTTACGGGACGGGGTCGTGGGTTTCAACCCCCGGCCCCACCGTTTTTTCATCACCGCCGCTATTATCCCAGAACTCAGAAAGGCTGATGAAAAGACGACTGAGGATAAGTCGCCCTGACGGGCGCCCATGATGGTTTCCGTCCACCCCCGCTCCGCAGGGCGGGGGATTTGTTAATTTGAACCGCGTAGATGTATGAGCGGCCGTGATTATGGAGCAGTCCCACATCCCGTCCCTGCATTATGCGGTCCGCTGGGACCGCTGTGGTTTGGTTCCAATGTCGTGGAAATTGGGATTATCACCTGAAGCTGAACCGACATTTGGCTTCAGATCGATATGCTGAAAATGATTTCATTTCTGCTAACGTAGCTATCTAAGAGCATTTAGCCTCCTAAAACAGTGAAGCCCGGGAGGCAGGTCAGGAGTCGCGAATACCCGACTCGCAACGTTCTATTTGAATCGTCCGCTTAGAGAACATAAGTATTGAAAATATCACTCGCACCGGAACTGACTCATCCAGCTAATAGACTGTCACTCATTGCTTTATAGCTCACACACGTCGCCATTGTCATCCCGCTGCATTGTCACACCAATGCATGACGGCATGAAATCCGGCCTTGCGTTGAGTTCCGCCGAAGCCGAAGGTCGTGTTTTGACCTGGCTGTGAGTAAGAACCTGCTGATGACGCTCTATTGCTCGCTTTAGCAGCATAGACCGTTATGCGACTTCGCTGGTTGATCCTTCGTTGCGGGTGGTTACCAGTCCCTCGTCTCAGGGCGTCTTTCACCAATTGCTAATACGAATTGCTAATACCAATTGCCAATACTTGGTTCAGTTTCTGGTGATGATCCCTAAGAATAACTATAAGTTGTCCGATGGTAAGTATAAATGCAAGTGTAACGGCAATTAATATACACATCGAATCCAAAAAAGAGCACGGCGCCGCCTAGCTGGAAAAGCTCAAGGTGGGATAGATCTTCAACACCGACGGATGGAAGGCCGATAACAGGCTGTTGCTCAACGGTATCCACCACAAACGCATCAACCGCGACAAGACCCCGGCCAATGGAAAGGCGCGTATCAACGGCCTCGATAGCTGCCGAGGCTACGGCGAGCGACGGTGATAAGCCCGCAACGGCGGCTTCATCCGCAACGACAGGCTCTTTATCAGAGAAATATCAGAGAAAGGCCGCTCAGATTCAGGCATCGCGACGACGAAAAAATGTCTCGACTACCTGCGGGATACACCCCTCAATTGATCAGATCAGGTTACATCATCCCTAAAACAAAACGGCGGACCGCGGAGGGTCCGCCCCGTAGAGCGAGAAACAAGGTTTAGCAATCAAACGGCGCGGCCGCCCATCCCCGCTCTGCATTTCACGTTCCGCATCCTCAATGCCGCGGCCGTTAGCCATCCGGCCGCCCTACACCTCGAGGCGCGCCACGATGCCCCGCAGCCAGGCGACGAAGTCCTCGGTCATCGACTGGGCGGTGCGCAGCACCTCGGCGTGGCCGTCGGCGGCCCGCTGTCCGGCGCTGTTGGTGACGGCGGAGAGGGCCAGGACGCGCAGCTCCAGGCCGCGGGCCTCGATGACCTCGGGCGTGGTGGACATTCCGATGATGTCGCCGCCCAGAGCGGCGTAGGCTCGGACCTCGGCAGCCGTCTCGTAGCTTGGTCCGGCGACGCCGACGTAGACGCCCTCGCGGACGTTGAGTCCGCGCCCGGCGGCTTCCTCGGTCGCCAGACGTCGCAGGGACGCGTCGTAGGCCCCGGCCAGGGGTACGAAGTGGTGGGTACGCCCGGAGACGGGATCGCCGCGCAACGGGTTGGCGCCCATCAGGTGCAGGTGGTCGCGCAGGATGACGAAGCTCCCCGGGACGATCTCCTCGCGCAGCGAGCCCGAGGCGTTGGTGACCACCAGGGTGCGCGCCCCCAGGGCGGCGGCCAGGCGGACAGGATAGGTGACCTGGTGGATATCGTGGCCCTCGTAATAATGCAACCGCCCGGCGAAGCAGAGCACGGGGACGGTCTCCAGCACCCCGGCGACGAGCTGATGCCGGTGTCCGGCGACGGTCCCGCCCGCCATGCCCGGGATCTCGGAATAGGGAACGGTGACGGCGTCGCGCAGGGCCTCGGCCACCGGCGAGAGGCCCGAGCCCAGGATCAACGCCGCCCGGGGCTTGACGCTCATACGCCCGGTCAGCTCCCCGCGCGCCCGCTCCAGGAGCTCCTCGCCGTGGGGGTTATTTTCCTGTCGACCGTAATCCATACTCTTCCAACCCCTTCCTGCAGGTAATCCGCGGCTTGACTGGGGGGACTGACCCCTCCGGTCTTAGCGCCCTTGACTCATTGGCGACTCGATACCATAATATCTAAGCACTTGCGAAGCAAAGCCACACTGCCGGCGACCCGGGGAAGGCGGTTGGAATCCGCCGCGGTCGCGCCACTGTGTTCGGCGAGGGAGCGACAGCAGCCACTGGACCCGCGAGGGGTCCGGGAAGGCGTCGCCCCCGTGACGTGAGCAATCCGTCGAAGCCGTCAGCCAGGATATCCGTGGTCAGCCGGTCAGCCGTTACTCCACCCCCTTCGCGTCAAAGGAGGTCGGCATGACCGCGCGTAAACCGCTCCGCTCCCGCCGTATCTCGTTAGCGCCGTCCCGTCCAGCGGGACCCGGCTCGCGAGATGCGGCTTTTTTGTATCGCCACGGGACATCGTCTAGGGGACATTCGATAACGGACATTGTAACATCTCAAGCGGACAAAGGAGCGGGATCTTGCTGATAAAACGCGCCATTACCCTGTTGTTGCTCTTGACCCTGGCAGCTTCGGCGGTCACCTACACCCACACCCGCGAGCTGGGCGGTCTATTAGAGGAAGGCTGGCTGATCATCGAGCGCGAGGACATCCTCGCCTCGGGAGCGTTGAGCCTGGCGGAGCTACTGAGCGCCGTGCCCGGCGTCATCGTCAACACCAACGGCGCGCCGACGGGACTGGCCACTCTGAGCCTGCGCGGTGCGGCCTCGCGCCAGGTGCGCGTCAACCTCGACGGCGTGCCCCTCAACCAGGCGACCAACGGCGTGGTCGACCTCTCGGGCATCCCGTTGTCCCTGGTGGAGCGTATCGAGATCAACCGCACCACCGCCGGTATCCTGGCCGGCTCCGCCGCCGTCGGGGGGACGGTCAACATCGTCACCCTGGGTGGTGATTCAGCGCTGAGCGTCGCCGTGGGCTCGGCCGGCGAGGAGCGCTACGCCCTCGGCTACGGTCTGGGAAATCCCGGCGTGCGCCTCGACGCTTGGCTGGAGAGCTCCGACGGTCGGCGGGCCAACTCCGACGGCGAGCGCCTGGGCGCCCGACTCTCCGCCGGACTGGACAGCGCCGCACTGGACCTCGACCTGGCCTACACGCTGCGCACGGCCGAGTTGGGCGTTCCCGGACCGCGACCCGCTCCGGGAGACTCCCCGGTCTTCGGCGACGACGAGGTCACCAGCCTGCTGGATCGGCAGCGTGAGCTGGAGCACGCCGTGAGCTTCAACGGCGGGCTGGACCTGGACGCGGCCGAGCTCTGGCTGCGCGCCCGCTGGAGCGACGGAGAGCTGGAGTTCGACAACTGGTACGCCTACGGCGGTCATTACCACGACCAGAGCGTCTACGGCCTGCGGACCCTTTACGCCGAGGTGGGCGGAACCTGGTCGCCGCTGGATTGGCTGGGTCTGGCGGCGGGCTTCGACTATCGCGCCGACGCCCTCGAGGCCCGCATCGACTCCACCTATTGGGACGATCCCGACTCGCCCGACGACGAAGGCCTGAGCACGACCACGGAGTGGTCGCCCGAGACGGACAATCTGGGCGGCTTCCTCAAGGTCCAGGGGCTCTTCGACGGTTGGGGGGCCGAGGCCGACCTGCGTCTGGACAACCACTCGGAGTACGGCTTCCATCTGGCGCCCGGCGGTCTGATCCGCCTGGACCTCGAGATGCTCCAACTGGTGGCTTCGGGCGGGCTGACATACGCCCCGCCGACGCTCAACGACCTCTACTGGCCCGGCTCGGGCAACCTGGACCTCGAACCCGAAACGGGCTGGCAGGCCGATCTGAGCGCGATCCTCGAACTGGGCGGTCAGCGCTTCGAGGCCGCCGGTTTCTACCGGGTCACCAGCGAGCTGATCGCCTGGACTCCGGACGCCGACGGCTGGTGGAGACCGGCCAACATCAATGAACAGCGGGTTGTCGGCGTGACCGTGGAGACGGCCCTGGCGCTGGGCGACGAGCTGCGGCCCCGCCTGGCCTACACCTACACCGACGCCACGCAGCGCAACAGCGAGTTGGTCTACTCCGACTTCGTCGAGGGCGACAGCTTCGAGGTCGTCGAGCGCCGCGCCGCCAACCTGCCCGAGCACCAGGTCCGGCTGACCCTGCCGCTGATGCTCTCCGTCGAAAGCGGGGTGCTGGTCAACCTGCTCTGGACCGGCGACCGCGTCGCCTACTACCCCGACTACTCGGCCTACCCGGTGATCGGAATGAACGAGAAGACGATCCCCGCCGCGCTGACCCTGGACCTGCGGGCCGAGTACCGCCTGGACGGCGGTCTGGCCCTCTTCTGCGACCTGCGGAACCTCATCGACGAGGACGCGCCGGCGGCCTTCGGCGACACCTACGCCGACCGGAACTACCCGCGCGCCCCACGGAGCTTCACCATCGGCGCCGAACTGAGCCTCTAGTCCACGCGCCAGGCGGGCGTTAACGCGGCGGGCCACCCCGCCGCGTTTCCCATCCCGTCGTGCCGCCCGCCGCCGTGAATCCAACCGAACTGAAACCGAACACTCTAGCAAAGCGTCAAAACTAATGAAGGCGTTCAATCAACCGAAACAGGAGGATGGTAATGGCCCTGATAAGGAAAAGTATCATCGAGCAGCGGCCCCGGCAGCCGATGGTTGCCTAGCGGGCACTGATGAGATCAACACTGCGGCGCCGTCATTTAATGGCGTTTCGCATTGGTGTTCTCCACCTGGGATTCATGAAGCTGTTCGGAGCGGATCGTGATCCGCTTGTGGGATCATCGCTCGCCGTTGAACCGGCACACATAGCTAAAAGATTGCGCTTGAATGCTTTAGGCATCCAAGAACGCGAGCGGACCAAATCAGAGTTGATATTGAAGGGTTCAACGAGCAGGCAATCGCTGATTGGGTGCGGCCGACTTAGCCCCGCAGAAAGCAGGCGCAGTCTTGTTACTTGATAATGCAGCAGATATGAGTCGAGTGACAATCGCATGGGCGTGATCATCTTTCTGTTGTCATAGTTGTTTGATAACTGAGCGCGTACTTTACTGCCGCCACTTATTCACAGCTCAAATGTGACAGGCGCTTGTGATATTAAGCCCGTATTATCAGTAAATTCCAATCCCAACCCCGTCCGAACAGGGTATGCGATTCCATCAGGTGGTATTGGCTGGTATCTGCTCGGTTGCTATTCGTAAACAGCCGGCGATCGCCCGAGCACCTTCCATGAGGCCTGTTATTGAAAGGCATAACACACGAGCATGGACCAGCCGACTCCAACTCGAAACACCACCCCACCTCGAAAAACGCTGCTGATACGAGGCTTTGCCGAATGATGCCTGGCCCGCCAACTCAACCCCGCGGCGCCTGCTGGTTATATATACTAGATAATAAAAGTCTTAGGATCGATGCGCCATCATCGTTGCTCGTTGCGCCAGGCGGTTGATACTGGAGCTGCGTGACATCTCTTCGGGCATCCTGGGAATGTGATAATCCACGTGCCTGCCACAAGCAGCTCACCCGATGCGCGCGCCTGATTGCCTGCAGGCCGCATGTCTCAGAACGCTATCCAGTGCCACCATGGTCCGTGACGGTTAAGTGATCCCTAATGTAATTGACGGATGCCAAAGGGAACGTGCCGAAAAGAAATGTCCAAAAAAGCCCGGGGAACCCGGGCTCGATTAAAAACGTGACTTACTTAGCTGAACCGTGAGCGTCTTGGAATGTGCTTAGGAACGCTGGCGGACGTTCCGATCTTCCAGGAACTTCCAGACCATCTCGCCGAGGCGGGTCAGGCTGTAGCCCTCGGTGGAGCTTTCCACCAGGTCCTGCTTGCGCAGCACACCCATACGCTTCTTGATGCGGTCGGGCGATTCGTCGAGAATCTCGGCCAGCTCGGTGGAGAAGAGCTCGCCGCGCAGGCCCAGCGACTCCAGGTAGGACAGGGTCCAGGGACCTGAGCGGGCGCGGCGGTCGGTTTCTTCGAGGAGCTTGGCGCGCGCCAGCACCTGGGCCGGACGCGGCGGTTTCTTCTGCGGGGTTTCACTCTTGCCCAGGTAGCGGAAGCGGACGCGAACCACTCGGGTCGAGTCCAGATCGCAGTCGGGAAAGCGGCTGCGGAAGCGTTCGAAGAAGTCGAACAGCGAGTTGGCCCCGGCTGCGCGGGCGTCGGCGGCACTGACCGCCCCCAGGGGGATCGTCGAGATGTCGAGCACCTTGATCCGTCCCAGATAGGGGGAGTCGTAGATTTTACCGACGCTGACCTTGGGTCGGGTCCAGTGGCGGAAGGTGACGGTTATCCTGCCGGCCCGGATACCCACCCGCTCTTCGGCGGGAAAGATCATCAAATCACCCGTTTCCAAATAGCGGCGAAAAGAAACCCAATAACCCGACGATTCTATATATCAAGTTACCAATACAGTTGGAAATTCCTTGCATTGAGCAACTAATTCTCCATCCATCATAAGCCACCGCACCGGTGGAGTCAAGCGCAGTCGGGATTGAAAACGATTCGCCGGTGGGGGCCGGTTGCACCCCGACTCATCGGGAGGTTATAATCAATGTCCTGCGAGGATACCTTTGGCCGTCAACGGCCGAGTGAGAAATCCACCGGCAACGGGGAAAGGTCGTCGATGAACAGGAAAAGGGTCTCAGCGATTGCAATAAGTATTCTCGCCACACTGGGCCTCGCCGTGCTGGGCTCCTGCGAGATCAATGAACTGGGCCGCGAGGCCGACCTGGAGATCATCTCGATACCGGCCACCCAGGCTCCCCTCCTCGGCCTGGATTTCAGCGGCGGCGAGGGCTGGGCGGTGGGGTCGGCTTTCGATGGCCTCGAGGCCGCCTGCTTCTTCAACCCCAGTCAGGATGGTAACTGGAACGAGCTGAACGGACCCGAGGGTGATCTGCGCGCAGTGGCCGGCGACGGTGCCGGTGGTTGTCTGGTCGTGGGCGACGAGGGCCTGATCTATTCCTACGACGGCGCCGTCTGGACGCGGCATCCCAACCAGACCACCGACGACCTCGTCGATCTCGACAAGCGGAACGGTGTAGCTTGGGCGGTGGGGCGCAATGGAGCCGTCCTGCGTTACGCAGGCGGAGACTGGACGACCCTCGATCCCGGCACCACGGCGCACCTCAACGCCGTCGTCGCCCTGGACGACGGCTGCCTGGCCGCCGGTGACGAAGGCGTCGTGCTGCGTTACGCCGATGGAAGCTGGAATCAACTGGACTGCGGCACCACAGCGGACTTCAACGATCTGGTCCGTTTGGAAGACGACCACCTGCTGCTGGTCGGTCCGGCCGGGTTGATCCTCGAATACGATGCCGGTGTGGTCGAAGAGCTCGACAGTCCGACCGCCGAAACCATCAACGCCGTGGACGCCACCTCGCCGACCTACTTCATTGCCGTCGGCTCCGACGGCGAGGTCGTGCTGGGCGAGGGCGGCAACCTGCGTCGGCTGGAGAGCCCGACGACGGAGAACCTCTATGACATTCACCTGGCCGGGCTCAACAACGCTTGGATCGTTGGTGATCACGGTACGGTGTTGCGCTACGAGTAGCCGCCGTACTCTACTATTGCTTGAGCCTGTCGGCGTCAGCCGAGACGGAGGGCGAAGCTGCATTGCCGAAAACTAAATAGCCCATGATTATCCCGAGAGCGACAGTTTTGCTAGCAATATAAAGAACTGCTAAGGCGAATGCGATAAGGCATCAAGGAGCGTGTTGGGACCGAATCAGGCTGATTGGGAGCGTCTTGTCGGGCTGTTGTTCACTTCCCGTAAACGCTCGGTTTTTTAGCCAAGCATTCATTTAGCGTGCCCTTTTTGCCTGTTATTCCAACACTTAAGAGTCAATAGTCCTTTGCTGTCAGTTCAATTTGGGATTATCACTCGCACCGGAACCGACTCGTTCAGCTAATAGATTATCATTCAACGCTTTATAGCTCATCGTCGCCGCCATTGTCATACCGTTGCTTGGTGGCGGATGGACACGGCCTTGCCTTGAACACCGCTGGAAGCCGGAGGCTGTTGGTTCCGCATCAGCAACCGACCAGGCTGTGAGTGAAGACCTGCTGACGGCGCTCTATTGCCTGCTTTTGCAGCTTCGAACGTTATCCGCCTTCACTGGTTGACGCCCCGCCGCGGCTAATCTCCGAGCACAATTCTCGATCTGGCTTTCCTGAGTTGCGAATGTGTTTTTCATCTTCTGTGATAATCCCAAACAAATTGCGCGCTGAAAACAAGACTCGCTACTGGTAACGCCCTTCGAATGCCGCCACTTTTCAACTGCCCGTTTCGCGACAAGTCTCAGAGAATCATCGTTAGAATTATCAGCAGGTTGCAATCACGGTTCGGTCCGGATAGGGTACTTGATCCCTGGCGGTTTTTTGCGGTTCGCATGGGTGTGATATTCTATTTGGCTATCAGCGCCATAGATTGCCGCTGCCATAGTCGGTTGATAGATGCATTCAAGGCTCCAGGCTTCATTGAAAAAGCGGGCCTCCAAGACAATCAGAACCGCGCTCCCGCTCAGGCGACCAGAAAAACAACAACTGCTGACGGATTAGCTGAAAGCCCAGTATAAGCTCTAAACACCTGATCGCAATCAAGTCTCTCAAGTGTCCTTCTCGTTGCTTTCCAGGATCGCAATCGATTCCAGCCAGCTGATCCGCAAGCATATGCGAGACCAAGGCCAACGACCTTCAACCGATCATCTTCGGCAGCCGAATAGCTACCAGGTGGTCGTTCACCAGCGGGGGAAGTAGTGCTCAAAGACGAACGCATCAAGGTCCTGATCCTGGCCGGCGGCCGTGGCGAGGGGCTCTCGGCACTGACCACCCACCGCGCCGTGGCGGCGGTGCCCTTCGGCGCCCGCTACCGGCTGATCGACTTCCCCCTCTCCAACTGCGTCAACTCCGGCCTCTACGACATCGGCATCCTGGCCCAGTACCACCCGATCAGCCTGATGGACCACCTGGGCTCGGGCCGGGCCTGGGACCTCGACCGCAAGTACAGCGGCCTGACCCTGCTGCAGCCCGTCCAGACCGACGCCGACAATACCTGGTACCGCGGCACCGCCGACGCTCTCAAGCAGAACATCTACTCCTTCGCCAAACACGATTACGTCCTGGTGCTGCCCGGCGACATCGTCTACAAGATGGACTACCGGGAACTTATCCGCCAGCACCGCCGGCGCCGCGCCGCCGTCACCGTGGCCACCGCCGTGGTCGACTACCGTGAGACCGAACGCTACGGCATCGTCGAGGTCTCCGAGGACGACCGCATCGTCAGCTTCCGCGAGAAACCCACCGGCGCCGAGGGCACCGTGGCCAGCATGGCGGTCTACCTCTTCGACGCCGCCTTCCTGCGCCACCACCTCGAGGAGCTCGAACCGGGCAGGCACGACCTGGTTCGCGATCTGATCATCCCAGCCGTCGACGAGGGCGTCGTTCACCAATACGCCTACAACGACTACTGGTGCGACGTCGATGAACTCTATCCCTACTACCGGGCCAACATGGAGCTGCTCAACGACTCGCCGCGCCTGCGCATCGAAGACCCCGCCCAGCCCGTGATGACCCCCACCGATGAGATGCCGCCGGCCAAGTTCGGACCCCAATGCCACGTAGTGCGCAGCCTGGTGGCCAACGGCTCCATCGTCAACGGCAAGGTGATCAACTCCCTGATCAGCCGCGGCGTGTTCATCGAAGAGGGCGCCCTGGTCCGCGATTCGATCCTGCTGGGCGACATCCACGTCGAGAGCGGTGCCGCCGTCGACCGCGCCGTTATCGACAAACACTGCGTCATCGGCGCCGGTTCCCGCCTGGGTTACGGCGAGATTACCGGGTCCAACCGGACCCATCCCGATCAACTCACCGGCGGTATCTCCCTGGTCGGCAAGAACAACCACATCCCGCCGGGCACCACCGTGGGCCGCCAGGTCTGCGTCGCCGCCGACACCCCGCCCGAACTCCTCGAGACCGAACTGCCCTGCGGAACCACCGTCGGCGAGCTGGGCTACTGAGCCGGCGCGACCCGGCGAAGACGCCCTCCGCCGTGAACGCGCCCGACGAGACCGGCGACGAGGCTTTGGCACATTTCTTGCAGCGGGGCGGGGGAAGCTTTTGGTCCAGCCCCGCGCGGAACTCCGCAAGAAATGTGCCAAAGCCGGCCCCACCAGAGGGTCTTCTCGATAGGTCCTTCGCCGGGCCGCGCCGGCGGTTGGTTCTGCTTCATAGCTACACCGGCACCGAACCTCCAACGATACCGGAGCGCGATGAAAACCTCTTTCAGCCGGTTGGCGCTGCTTCTGCTGACCGCCCTCCTGGTCGGTTCCGCCGCGACTTGGGCCGAGGAGACGCGGGTCGAGAAGCCCCCGGTTTATCTGAGCGGCGCCGAAGACGGTCAGCTCGAAACCCTGGCCGCGGAGTGGCCCCGGCTGGAGCCCCTGCCCGAGGGTTATCGTCAGGCTGATCCCTACCCCCGGCTGCGTGAGCTGCTGGAGGGCGAAGGCGCCCTGCTGCTGGTCGAGCTGCGCGACTCTCCCACCGGCCTTGCCGTCACCGCCCGCCTGATCGCCCCCGGCGGTTACGATGAGGAGCTGGGTTCCATCTACACCACCGATGACCCCGTTCATCTGCTCACGGCGTTGAGTTCCCTCTGGGAGCGAGCCGAGTCTTCCACCGTCGACGGCGACGGCGCGGAAACCTACCGCCAGACCGTGGACAAGCTAAGTGATGAGCTCGTTGCCTTGCGCGGCTACGGCACGGCGTATGTGCGCGACGATTTGCCGCCGGAACGGGCCCAGATCCGTGTTCAGCAGCAGGCATATCAACAAGCCGTCGATGACTACCTGACCCGGATCGAGGACCGGCTCTATCTCGAAAGCCGTCTCGACGACCGCACATATCTGGCGACGCTGGCCCTGGTCAGAAGCGGACTCTACGTTTTCAACAACCAGCGGCGCGCCGGAGACCAGGCCTTCACCGTCGAGGTGCGCCTGAAGCCCGGAGTGATCCGTACGCTGACCAGGCTGCTCTATCGTGAGCTGGCGGTTTGAACCCGGCGGCCGCGATACAGCCGTGTTTGACCACAACCACTACAGGCTCGCTCCTCACCGTCCACCCTTTCACCCGAGCGTTTCATTGACGAACCGACGTGCCTACACCAAACTCGCCTACGCCCAGTTCGAGGCCGGGCTGCGAGACTATGATATCTTCTGGCGCCGGCTCGGTTACAAGCCGCCGATCCGTGGCGGAATCTTCGCCGATGTTGGCAGCGGGCACGGCTCGATGTGTCTGCGCCTGGCCGACGAGGGTGCCCGACGCGTCGTCGGTCTGGACATCAACGCAAGCAATACCGCCTTCGCCCGCGATATGCTGTCCGAGCGCTATCCGGAGCTGGACGGACAGGTTGAGTTCCATCAGAGTCGCCTGGAGGAGCTGGAGCCCACCGAGCGCTTCGACTACATTGTCACCAAGGACACCTTCGAGCACGTCGACGACCTCGCCGGTCTGTTGGCCGAGATCGAACGACGATTACGCCCCGGAGGTTTGTTGCTGGCAGGCTTCGGTCCCCTCTACCGCAGCCCCCGGGGGGATCACGGCGGTGCAGAGGTTCGGTTGCCCTGGGGGCACCTGATATACGACGAGACCCGCCTCGTCGGGCGGCTCAACCGACGCCACGGCCGTTCGCTGACCAGCCTGCTCGATCTGGGGATGAACGGCCTCGCCTACAAAGATTTTCACTATCTGTTCCGTACTTGCCATCTGGAGCCGCTTTGCTGGCGGATCAACCGCGGCGATGGCTCGTCCCTCCCCAAGCGCTTCCTCTACGCCTTTGCACGCGCCATGGCCGGGTCTCCGGTGTTGCGCGAGTTCCTCGTTTTCAACGTCTATGCCATTCTGCGCAAATCGGGAACACACCGGTGACCGACGAACTCTTCGACCAACTCCCGCCCCAAACCGCTCCTCTGGCCTACCGGATGCGCCCCTGCACTCTGGGCGAGGTCGTCGGCCAGGATTCCGCCGTCGGTCCGAAGACGCCCCTGCGCGGGGCCATCGAGCGTGGACGGCTTCCCAGCCTCGTCCTCTGGGGACCGCCGGGCTGCGGCAAGACCACCGTGGCCCTGGCCGCCTCGAAGCAGGTCGGAGGGCGCTTCTACCGCCTCAACGCCGTGACCGCCTCCGTCAAGGATGTGCGCAAGGTCGTCAGCGAGGCCAAGCAGGCCCGCCGGGCGCGACTGCCCAAGCCGGTGATCCTCTTCATCGACGAGATCCACCGCTTCAACCGCGCCCAGCAGGACGCCCTGCTGCCCGCCGTCGAGGCCGGCGTGGTCCACTTCATCGGCGCCACCGTCCACAACCCCTACACCAGCGTCATCGGCGCCCTGCTCTCCCGCTCCCTGGTCGTCGAGCTTCACGCCCTGGAGCCCGCCGACGTGAAAAACCTTCTGCGCCGGGCTCTCGCGGACGATGAGCGCGGTCTGGGCGACCGGCAAATCCAGGCGGACGAAGGCTTCCTTGACCACCTGGCCGCCTATTGCGGCGGGGACGCCCGACGGGCTCTAGCCGCCCTCGAGTTGGCCGCCGACGCCGCCACCCCGGCCGACGACGGCTCGATCATCCTGGACTCAGCCGCCGCCCGGCGCGTCCTCGACCAACAACAACCCCTCCACGATCGCGCCGGCGACTATCACTACGACCGCGCCTCAGCGTTTATCAAGAGCATGCGCGGCGGCGATCCCGACGCCACCCTCTACTGGATGCTGCTGATGCTCGACGGTGGCGAGGATCCGCGCTTCATCGCCCGGCGCATCGTCATCTGCGCCTCCGAGGACGTCGGCAACGCCGACCCCCGAGCACTGACCGTGGCCGTCGCCGCTGCCCAGGCCCTCGAACTCGTCGGCTATCCCGAGGCGACCTACAACCTGGTCCAGGCCGCTGTCTACGTCGCCTGCGCCCCGAAAAGCAACTCCCTGGGCAACGCCATGTCCGCGACACGTAGGCTGATCGCCGAGGAGCCACCCCGCGCCGTCCCGCCCCATCTGCGCGGCACCGGCGACCACAGCGCCGGCGCCCGTCGAGCCCGCGACGACTACAAGTATCCCCACCTGCACCCCGGCGGGTTCGTCGAACAAGATTATCTGGGCGGGGCGCATCCCCAGCTCTACTCCCCGATGCCCCACGGCTTCGAGGCCGAACTGGCCGACCGCCTGGCTCGTTGGTGGCCCCAGCGTTGGGGCGACTCCATCGAACCCGAAGGCGACGCCTGAGGGACCTCCGCCCGAGCTTGCCTCCCTCCCAGTCCCTTTCTCGTTGATGACCCACGGGCGACTTTGGCACATTTCTTGCAGCAGAGCGGGCTGGGTTCCTGTTCGACTCCGTTCCGCACTCCGCAAGAAATGTGCCAAAGTCGCCCGCGTCGGCGATGGACGTTCCCGGGCGATCGGGCGGAGGTCCCGCTGATACACCATTTGCTATAATACAACTTGCCATGCCACCTACCTTGCCCCAGGCAAATAATGAGCGAAGAAAAACCCGAGATTGAAACCGGTGATAAAACGTCGGATGAGGCAGCCGTGCCGGAGGGGCAGTCGCCCGAGGAAACCGCCGTCGAGGACCCGCTCAAGCTCAAGCTGCGCCAGTTGCCCCACGAATCCGGTGTCTATCGCTTTCTGGGCAAGGGCAACCGCGTGCTCTACGTCGGCAAGGCCGACGACGTGGCCTCTCGGGTCCGCTCATACTTCCACGCCTCGACGGACCACGAGCCCACCATCCGCCGTATGTTGCGCCGGGTCGTGGACGTCGAGGTGACGGTGACGGCGAATCCCGTCGAGGCGTTGCTGTTGGAGAGCTCGCTGATCAAGCTCCATAAGCCGCGCTACAATATCAACCTGAAAGACGACAAACGTTACCCCTACATCCGGTTGACCACGGAGGATGTCTACCCGCGGATTTTTGTTACCCGGGACACCAGCGAGCGAGAAACGACCTACTTCGGCCCCTTCTCCAACGCCCGGGCCACCCGCTCGACGCTGAAGACCCTGCAGAAGCTGTTCCGGTTGCGGGTCTGCAAGCGTGAGCTCCAGCGCTGGAAGCCCCACGGCGGCGAAGCGCCCGTCCCGGACTGGCGTCCCTGCCTGCTCCACGGTCTGGAGCGCTGCAGTGCCCCCTGCGTGGGTCTGATCGGACCCGAGGAATACGGCGCTTACGTTAACGCCGCCGCAGATTTCCTTCTCGGTCGGCGCAGCGAGGTCGATGAGTTGCTGCGGCGCAAGATGCTCGAAGCCAGCCAAAACCGGGAGTACGAGCGCGCGGCCAAGTATCGTGACGCCCTGCTGGCCGTTGAGCGGGTGTTGACCCGACAGACCGCCGTCAGCAACAAGGCCGAGGATATTGATATCATCGGCCTGGCGCGGCGGCGTTCCGACTGCGTCGTCGAACTGCTCAAGATCCGGCAGGGCTATCTGATCGCCGACGAACACTTCAGTATGGAGGCGCACCAGATCAAGGACGACGGCACGGTTTTAGCGGCTTTCCTCAGCGCTTACTACACCGGCGCCGACTGGATCCCCGCCCGGATCATCCTTCCCGTCGAACCCGCCGATGTTGAAGACCTCCAGCTACTGCTGACCCGGCTGCGCGGCAATCGGGAAGGGGCTGTGGCCACCCGGGCGCTGCTGCGGGCCTCGCCCAGCAAAACACCCCGGCGTCGCACCCGGGGCGGCCGGGTGCGCCTGATCGTTCCGCAACGCGGTCGTCTGCCCAAGCTGTTGCAGACCGCCCGGCGCAACGCCGAGAAGAACCTCGAAGAGCTTCTCGTCGCCGAACTGGCCCGGCGCGGTCAGGCCGAGGCCGCCGTCGAGCTCAGCGAACGCCTGGGCCTCGAGGCCGTACCCCTGGTCATCGAGGGCTTGGACATCAGCAATCTGGGGGCCGAGAACCCCGTGGGGAGCCTGGTCCAGTTCCGTCGCGGTCGGCCCTTTAAGGGTTCCTACCGGCATTACAAGCTCAAGACGCCGGGTCCCGACGACTACGCCATGCTGGCCGAGGTGGTCCATCGTCGCTACCCCAAGCTGGCCGCGAGCAGCCGACTGCCCGACCTGCTGATCGTCGATGGCGGCAAGGGTCAGCTCGGCGCCGTCGTTGCGGCACTCGAGGCCGAGGGGCTCGCTGGGGCCTTCGCCGTGGTGGGCATCGCCAAGAAGGAGGAGCTGCTCTACAAGCCCGGGCGTAAGTCACCGCTGCGCCTGCCCGAGGATTCCCCGGCGCTAAAGCTGGTCCAGCGGGTGCGCGACGAGGCGCACCGCTTCGGGATACGCTTTCACCGCCGGCTGCGCCGCTCCGACGGCCTGCAGTCGATCCTTGAACGCGTGCCCGGCGTCGGGCCGGCCAAACGCAAAGCACTGCTCGAATCCTTCGGCTCCTTGAAGGAGATCCGCCGAGCCGGGGTCAAGCAAATCGCCGAAGTGAAGGGTTTTAGCGAGAAGCTGGCCGGGGAGCTGATCAACTATCTCAAGGTGCACTACTTCTAGGTGATGTGCTGGTAGGAAATGTGATAGTAGGAGTTTATATGGAATATAAGTTTATCACCTGACATTGAACCGACGTTGAAAGGACACTGAGCGGCATTTCGAGCGGAAGCGCCGACAACTAACTCGCGAATGGTCCCAGATCGACACGCCAAAAAGGTCTATATATCTGATAACGCCGCAAATATAAAGCATATAGCTTCCTTAAACAGTGAAGCCCGGGATACAAGTCAAAAGTCTAGTCAACCAAACTTTCAGCGTTCTATTAGAAGCGTCCATTTAGAGTGCATCTTATTACTGCCACCAGGCAACGCATGGACAGTGACAGCCATCACAGCTATAAGACACATAATAACAAGCTAAGGCATCATCTAACCTGATCGGACCAATTGAGCGGTGTATCCTGCAGGTAATCGAGAGTGTTTTCGTCGTCTCGATGGTTGAATCTGAACGACCTTTCACGGATAAAGAGCCTGAAGTTGCGTATGAAGCCGCCGTTGTAGGCTTTTAGCATAGCCTCGGGAGCTCTCTGGGCCGTTGATATGCACTTTGCCATTGGCCAGGGTCTTGTCATGGTTGATGCGCTTGTGGTGGATGCCGTTGAGTGACAGCCTGTTATCGACCTTCCAGCCGTCGGAGTAGACGATCGAGTCCAGCTCGACATTGTCCAAGATAGCACCGACCAGATGCTTGCTGTCACAGCGCTTGGGGAGGATGACCCGCACCTCGCCACCCCGCTTGAGCAGCCCGAAGACGGGGATCTTGCCGCCGGCGCCCCGACCTCGCTTTCCTTTACGATGGCCGCCGAAGCAGGGCTCATCGACCTCGATGTGCTTATAGAATGTGCCCTTCGAGCTTCTCCAACTCGGCCTCGCGATCGGCGTCAATGCGCTCCCTTTTGGATTCAGTGTGTATAATTCTCGCCACATCTCATACATTTATATTTACCATCGGCCAACTATAGTGCGCCCCATGGTTACATTTTGGGCAACTAATGTGCCGGTCGGTTGCTTGTTTTCCGCCACTTGTTGGTTGCCCGTTTTCTGACGGGTATCATAAGACTATCACTTCTATTATCAACAGGATACAATCACAATTAGGTCCGAACACGGTATGCGATCCCATGAATTATATCTTTAATTTCTGCCATTATCGTACTGTCGATTTGTGACAATACATCTCTATTTGCAGTTGGTGCGGCTGAAAGCCGAAGACTGTTGGTCCCGCTCAAGGGTCGTGGAAGCTGTGAGTTGTTGATATGCTATCAGCAGGCAGTTTCTAGGTGGCTTCATGGAATGTGATCAGACCAAATCAGGCTGGTTGGGAGCGGGTTGCTTGTCTGTGATTCAGTTCCCTTAAATACACCTTCTTGATCAAGCATTCATTTAGTATGCCCTTTTTGCCTGATTATACTGGACTAAGAACCTAGTAACACGCTGCCCTCAGGGCATATTAAAGCGCGTAAATAACAGGATTTGTCACAGATAACGTCCTTCGAAGGCCGCTACTTTTTACCTGTCGTTTTGACAAATCACAGAGATTTATCATTCGTATTATCAGTAGGCTATAATCATGATTCGGTCCAGATAGGGTATTTGATCTCCATATTTAATCGCCATCTACTTCCTCAACCGCACCTTTTCACCTGCCAGTTCTCTCACTGCCTGGGAACCCGTTAAAGAACCCAACTCCGCTGTGCTATAGTAGTCGCCATGATGAAAGCTCGGTTACAGATGGCCACCAGCGGCGAAGGTCGAACTCAGGACCGTCACGACGTCTACTTCGCCCTGATCGCGGCCCTGGTCTCTTTGGCGGCCTACCTGGCCGTCCTGCCCACGGGCTACGCCCTGGGCGACGGTCCGGAGCTGGCAACCGCGGCTTCAATGTTGGGTACGGCCCATCCGACCGGTTATCCCGTATATCTGCAGCTCGGACATCTAGCCACCGCCGCGGACGACGCCCAGGCCGGCATGCGGCTGCTCAGCCTCCTTGCAGTGGCGGGTTCCGTCGCCTTCATCTATCTCCTGCTGCGGCGTATAATCAGCGCGCTACCGTTGTGTCTGGCCGGGGCCTTCATGACGGCCTTCAGCCCGCTGTTTATCGAGAACGCCCTCGCCGTCGAGGTCTACGGCCTTTCTATATTTGGAATGACGGCGATACTCTGGGCAACCGTCCGAGCGCTGGACGATCCACCCGAAGGAAGGTGGCTTCTCATCCTGGCCCTGATCTACGGCCTGGTCCTCGGCCACCATCTGACACTACTAGCCTTGGCGCCGATTATCCTCTACAGCCTGATCCGCTTTGGAAAACGACAACAGCCGCCGTTTCGTTTCTACGCTCTGTGGATCATCCTGTTCGGTTTGGGACTGAGCGTCTATCTCTACCTACCGCTGCGCTCGGCGACGGCGCCTGCGGTATCCTGGTATAATCCCCAGACGAATGAACGATTAATGCACGTTCTCAGCGGTGCCGATTACGCTGAGTTCTGGGGTGTCGGTACGGAGCAGTATATCGCCAACATTGGTCGTCTGCTGCGCCACCTGTCAACTCAACTGCCCTTTGGTCTAATCCTGCTGGCGTTAGTCGGGATCGTCGTCGGCATCAAGCGTCGGCCCCTTCCCGCAATCCTGCTACTACTCACATCTCTCATAGTATTCTTCTGGACCGCCGGTTACGCCGCCTATGATCTCGAAGTCTTCCTGCAACCGGCGACTCTCCTGCTTTTACTGTTCGCTGTTATTGGGCCACTCTGCCTTCTGCATAAGCTGATATCAGACAGGGAAAAGCCAAGGCATCGGCTGTTGCGTTGGAGCGTTCTCCTGCTTCCAGCCGCCCTGGCGGTGTGGAGCCTGACGGGATTCGAACCAAGCGACGGCCTCGTCCGGCCTCAAGGTGATAATCTTTTACGCGGCGCCCCCCACCGCTCGGCGGTGCTCTTCGGGGGCGATCTATCCTTTCCCGTACTGGAAGCTCACCACCAGCGGGATCGACGCCCCGACATCGTCCTGGCCGATGAAATAGGCAATATCAGTCATCCTCGACAACACGGTCTGGTGATGGACCGCCTCGCCTCGGGCGCTTCCCTCTATTTCACCGATCCCCCACGAGTACCTCCCCCGCTTCCCGGAAGCCGCAGCGGCGTCGGCTATCTCTATCCAGCCGGCGAAGGCAACGTTTGGCCCTATTTTGAGCATACGGGACAAGGCGGCGTACTAGCCGCTGAGACCGCTATACGTTACCTGATCTCCCGGCTGGAATCCTCTTCGCCCCAAGAACGTAAGCAAGTCTGGGCCGCGCTCGCCCCGATGGCCTTTGAGCTGGCCGGTGAATCATCCCACGCCCATCTGGCCCTGGGCATCCACTGGCTGGACGACGATCCGGAACTGGCCGAGAGCTTCTTCCGCCGGGCCGTCGAACTCGACCCCTGGATGCCCAGCGCCCGGCTGGACCTGGCCCTGGCCCTGGCGGCCCAGGGGTGTGAGGATGAGGCCGCGCGGGAGCTCGAGGCCGCCCTGGCGGGCTTCGGCGAGGAAGAGGTCAAAAACGACGCGCGGCGTCTGCTGAACTCGATTAACACGGACTGATCATCCCGATCCCCTTCCCGCGCCGCTGGAAGGACCGGCGATGTTACAATGGTATGTCAACGAAACCTGTGGAGGTAGCGATCCATGTGCGGAATCGTCGGCTACATCGGACCCAAGGACGCCCAGGCAGTCTTGATGGTCGGGCTGGAAAAACTGGAATACCGGGGCTACGACTCCGCCGGGATCGCCACTCTGCACCGCGGCGAGCTCGGGGTGCGCAAGCGCGAGGGCAAGCTGCGCCGCCTGGCCGACCTCCTCGACAACCAGCCCCTCTCCGGGCGCATCGGCATCGGCCATACCCGCTGGGCCACCCACGGCGAGCCCTCCGACGCCAACGCTCATCCCCACACCGACGCCGAGGAACACCTGGCCATCGTCCACAACGGGGTCATCGAAAACTACCTCCAGCTTCGCGACGAGCTGGAGACCGCCGGCCATGTCTTCCGCAGCGACACCGACTCCGAGGTCCTGGCCCATCTTATCTCGGATTACCTCGACGACGGCCTGCCGCCGGAGCGCGCTCTACTCTCCACCTACAGCCGACTCGACGGCTACTTCGCCCTGGCCGTCATCAGCGAGAGCTTTCCCGAGACCATCTACGCCATCCGCCAGGGCCCGCCCCTGGTCATCGGCCTGGGCGAGGGTGAGAACTTCCTGGCCTCGGACACCAACGCCCTGCTGCGCTTCACCAAGCGGGTGGTCTTCGTCGAGGACGGCCAGGTCGTTGCTCTCACCGCCGACGGCGCGCGCATCATCGACCGCGAGGGTCGCCCCGTGGAGTACACCGAGAGAACCATCTCCCTGGGCGAGCAACAGCTCGACAAGGGCGATTATCCCCACTTCATGCTCAAGGAGATCTACGAACAGCCCGACATCATCGAGAACGTCTTCCTGACCCGGGTCTCCAACCACCGCGACATCGCCTTCCAGAACCTGCGCCTGACCCCCCAGCAGCTCAACAAGGTCTCCCGGGTGGTCATCCAGGCCGCCGGAACCAGTTGGCACGCCGGTCTGATCGGCAAATACCTCCTCGAGCAGTTCGTCCGCCTCCACGTCGAGGTCGACGTCTCCAGCGAGTTCCGCTACCGCAACCCCGTGCTGGGCGGCGACACCCTGGTGATGGCCATCAGCCAGTCCGGTGAGACCGCCGACACTCTGGCCGGCATCCGCGAGGCCAAGAGCAAGTTCATCAAGGTCCTCTCCCTGGTCAACGTCGAGGGCTCGACCATCGACCGCGAATCCGACGCCGTCGTTCACCTCCACGCCGGACCCGAGATCGGCGTCGCCTCGACCAAGGCCTACACCGCCGAGGTTGTCGCCCTGATCCTGTTGACCACCATCTGGGGCCGGCTCAAGTACGTCATCGACGACGAGGGTGTGCGGCGGTTGCTCACCGAGCTCGAGGCCGTCCCCGCCAAGCTGCGCCGTATCCTCGCTCTCGACGGACAGATCTGCGAACTGGCCAAGCAGTTCTACGAGTCCCCGGTCTTCTTCTTCATCGGACGGGGCTACAACTACCCCACCGCCCTCGAGGGCGCCCTCAAACTCAAGGAAATCTCCTACATACACGCCACCGGCTACCCCGCCGGCGAGCTCAAGCACGGCCCCATAGCCCTGATCGAGAGCGACACCCCTGTGGTCGCCCTGACCACCCAGGGACCCACCTACCAGAAAACCCTCTCCAATGTCGCCGAGGTCCGCGCCCGCGGCGGCCGGATCATCTGCATCGCCACCGAGGGCGACGAAGAAATCACCAAGGTCGCCGACCACGTCATTCACATCCCCGCCTGCGCAGAAGAACTCTCGCCCCTACTGACCGTGGTACCCCTACAGTTGCTCAGCTACCACATCGCCGTGCTGCGCGGCTGCGACGTCGACCGCCCGCGCAACCTGGCCAAGAGCGTCACCGTCGAGTAATCCTCATACGATAGCCCCCGAACGAACTCGGCGAAACATCTCTGCGCCCACGCGAGTGCCACAAACCACACTACACTGAGGCGTTGGCACGTTTCTTGCGCAAGGGGGCGTTGTTTTCCGGTTCCAGCGTCCGCCTCCGCAAGAAACGTGCCAACGCCGGGCCCGGTCGACGGGTTTTTCGGCGGTTGTTTCGCCGAGTCCGCCCGGCTAATGCCCCTCTCAGACACATCGCGCGACACGCTTGGCATTTGCCGCAGCTCGAACCATATCGGGCCGGGATGCTAATCCCGGCCGTCAGTTTATTGTAATTCGGATTATCACACGTTCATATATAGGCATGTATCGCTAATAGCTTGGGGATCGTATACCGTGTTCGGACCGATACCTGTATGTAACGCGCTGTTAACATACGTGATGGGCTGTGATGCTTTGTCACAAGAAAGGGGTCCAAAAAGTGGCGGAAAACAAGCAACCGACCGGCACATTAGTTGCCCAAATTGTAACCATGGGGCGCACTATAGTTGGCCGATGGTAAATATAAATGTATGAGATGTGGCGAGAATTATACACACTGAATCCAAAAGGGAGCGCATTGACGCTGATCGCGAGGCCGAGCTGGAGAAGCTCGAGGGGCACATTCTATAAGCATATCGAG
>CAZOOP010000011.1:0-84695 GCA_964581465.1 uncultured bacterium | reverse complement strand
CCGTGTACTGGATGGGGTTCGGAAAGAAACCCGGGCAGACCGGGCGCAGGCTGTCGGGACGCCCGAAGGCCTCGTAATGCCCCGTCCAGAGGATCCGCTGGCCGATCTTGAGGGGGTCGCCGTAGGGGACGGTCAGCACCGGCGCGGCGATGACGGCGTAGGTCGAGCCCAGGTGGTCACGCAGGTGCCAACCGACTTCGGCGCCGGCGCCCGGGGTGAAGTCGTAGTCCAGGGTGGCGACGACGCCGTTGGCGTCGTTGACGTACTCCCGCGAGAGCTCGTAGGAGTCGCCGTCCCAGAGGTACTCGGCCAGCAGCAGCCCGTCGGCCCCCCAGACGTAGCGCCGCTCCTCGACGGCCGCGCCGCCTTCGTAGAGCTTGCGCCGGGTGCGCAGCCCTTCGGCGTCGTAGCCGCACTCCAGGCCGAAGTACTCGGTGGGCGGCAGCACAGTGTCGTGAATCGACAGGTACTCCATCCGATCCCCGGGGCCGTAGGAGTAGTCGTAGATTATGAGATTGGTTCCGTCGTTTCGCGAAGTGCTTGTCACATTGCCATTATAGTCCAAAACGAAGTCAATTTCTGGATTCCCCGCATCGATCAGCTGTTCTGTGATGCGGTTGGTGTGGTCCTGATAGGCAAGGGCCTCGGTGCTCTGGATGGTGGCCGCGCCTCCGTCCTGGTCGGGGCGCCAGGAATCGTAGGAAAGGTTGGTGCGGTTGCCGCGGTCGTCGTAGACGTAGCCCCAGTGGTCGATGTACTTGGTAAAGCTGTCGGGCGACGGGGTGATTTCGTCGAAGTGATGGGAGAGCAACTGACCTCGGGCGTCGTACGTGTAGCTGTGACGCAGCTCATGGTCGGCGGCGGGACCGGTAAAGGGTTGAGAAGAAATCTCGATTATCTGGTTTTCATCGTTATAGGTATAGAGGGTGTTGAAGACGGTTTCCTCGCAGGTCAGTTCGAGGTTGTCGAGGTAGATGTTCTGCTCTTCATCGATATCGGGGAGGTGATCGGGATAGCGGCGCAGGCGGATATAGTCGATATCCCCCCAGCTCGACGCCCTTGGGGACGCGGACCAGCAGCCGCCGACCCTCGTCCATGGTATAGGTGCCCATCGGTTCTCCTCTCACGGTTTGCGAGCGAAGCGGTCGTTGACTGATGAGCCAATGATACCACGCCGCCGCCGTCCCCGGCGAGGGGGCGGACCGTCGCCGACCTGCCCCCCGAGATCAGGGGCCGCGTCGAGCGCCTCTCCTCCACCGGCGAGATCCGCGTCCCCGTCGGCTGGACCTGAGTTCGAGCGCGAGGCCGTCCGCAAGACCCTGGCCGCCAACGACGACAACCGCACCCGCTCCGCCGAGGTGCTGGGCATCGGCCTGCGCACCCTGCACCGCAAGATCAAGGAGTACGACCTGCGGTAGAGTTTTATAGGAGAATGTGACCGGCGCCCGTGTCGGATGACGGCAAGGGTGCTAACTTTATCGTATCAGGTAATACGTTAGGATGTTTGAAGCTCGTGTTTAAACGTAAGGAAACGTAAGGAGGAGTGATGAAGCGACTGTTTTATCTTCCATTTCTTGTTGCCTTAGTAACGACAGCAGCAGCCGACGACTGGCACATCGAGACGGTGGGTTTTTATTTTGATGTCGGCTTGTACAACTCCCTTGCGCTGGATTCCAGCGATAACCCGCATATCTCGTATTACGACGCCATCAACCGTGCCCTCAGGTACGTCCGCTGGAACTGCTTGAGGTGGGTGTACGATACGGTGGACTCGTATGGTGATGTCGGCTGGCACTCCTCTCTGGCGCTGGATTCCAGCGGCAACCCGCACATCTTGTACGTCGTCAATACCAAGATGGATCTCAAGTTCGCCACCACCCGCCCGGACTGGGAGATTGAGGATGTTGAACTACTGGCTACGCCCGCCGACGACGGCGTCCTGCTGGGCTGGACGGTAAGTGGCGACCTCACCGCTTCCGTCCGCGTTCTGCGCGGGGAAGAGAATCCCGTCGCCGTCAGCGGCTCGCTGCCCGGTGCGACCCGCCGCTGGCTGGATCGTGAAGTCGAGCCCGGCGAGAGTTATGTCTATTGGCTGGAGGCCACGGATAGCGACGGTCGTACCGAGCGATACGGGCCGACAGAGGCCGTCGTGGTGCCGGAGCAGGCGCAGCGGCTGGCCCTCGAGGAGCCGTATCCCAACCCGGCGTCGGATAGCGTCAGCATCGCCTTCGAGCTGCCCGCGGATGCCGGAACGGCGGTAATCACCATCTACGACCTGGCCGGACGGATCGTCGAGAGTTTTAACATTGCTTCTGAGGCGGGTCGACAGACGATCAGCCTAAACACCAGCGCTTACCGTTCCGGCGTCTACCTGGCCACACTGGCGACCAACACCGCGAGCGTCTCGCGGAGATTCATCATTTGCCGATGACAATGCGCCGATGACGATGGCTGATGAATAAACGAAGGGCCGGGACTTCAGTCCCGGCCGTTTTCAATCTACGCGGGCGAGATGTGGGGTCGTCCCCTTACTCCGCCCAGCCGGTTAGCCTAGTGGCCCGGGTGCATCAGGGCGGCCATGACGGCCTTCTGGGCGTGCATCCGGTTCTCGGCCTGGTCGAAGAGGGCCGAGTTGGGCTTGCGGCTGATTTCGTAGGTCAGCTCCTCGCCGTAGATCGCCGGCAGACAGTGCATGATGACGGCGTCGGGGCGGGCCTTGGCGAAGAGCGCCTCGTCGAGCTGGAAGGGCTGGAAGATGTCCTTGGTCTTGGTGCCCTTCTCGCCCATGGACTCCCAGACGTCGGTGTAGACCACATCGGCGTCGGCGACGGCCTCGGCGGGATCGTGGACCACGCGCAGCGCGGCGTTGTGGCGGGGTCCGACCGCGGCGGCCCACTCGAGCACGTCGGCGTACTCGTCGGCGGGCTTGCCTTCGATGGTGACCTCGGGGCAGCCGATGGTGACATTGACGCCGAGTTGCAGTCCGCCGAAGACCAGGCTGCGGGCCACGTTGTTGAAGTCGCCCAGGAAGGTGAGGTTGATTCCCTCGAGGCGGCGTTTCTTTTCCCAGACGGTCAGGTAGTCGCCCAGGGCCTGGCAGGGGTGGGTCCACTGGGAGAGGCCGTTGATCACCGGCACGCTGGAGTGCTCGCCGAGTTCGGCGACGATCTCATGGCCGAAGACGCGGGCCATGATGCCGTCGACGAAGCGCGAGGTGACGATGGCGATGTCCTCGGTGGTCTCGCGCTTGCCCAGCTTGATATCGTCGGGTCCCAGGTAGAGGGCCTGGCCGCCGAGCTGGGCCATGCCGACCTGGAAGCTGACCCGGGTGCGCAGCGAGGGCTTCTGGAAGACCATGGCCAGGGTCTGACCGGCCAGCAGATGATGGCTACGTCCGCGCTTGTTCTCCAGCTTCAGCTCGTACCCGGTCTCGATGAGCTGGTAGAGCTCCTCGGTGTTGAAGTCCTTGAGGGTCAGCAGGTTGCGTCCGCGAAGATCGACGGCCAAGGTTCACCTCCGGAGGGGGGGTTGAAGGGTGTCGTCAACTCGCTGGCAGTATAGTAACGCCCCCGCGGGGTGTCAAGACGGCCCGGGCGGTGCGGTATCGACAGCCGCGCCGGATTAGACCCGGGTCCTCGAACTCTGCTACAATCTAACACGTCATGATGAAAAACGATCGCGACAGCTTCGAGCGCCGCCGTAGCGAGATGATCGAGCGCCAGCTCCGCCGGCGGGGCGTCGCCGACGAGCGGGTTCTGGAGGCCATGGGCTGGATACCGCGCGAGCTCTTCATGCCCAAGACGCGCCACCGCGCGGCCTACGCCGATGGACCGGCGGCCATCGGCTGCGGCCAAACCATCAGTCAGCCCTACATCGTGGCGCTGATGAGCGAGCTGATCTCACCCCGGCCGAACAAGCGCGTGCTGGAGATCGGCAGCGGTTCGGGCTACCAGGCCGCGGTGCTGGCCGCCTGCGGTTGCGCCGTCTACAGCCTGGAGAGCGTGCCGCGCCTGCACCGGCTGGCCCGGCGCAATCTCCAACGCGCCGGCCTGCTGGAGAACGTCCAGCTTCGCCTCGGCAACGGTTACGCCGGTTGGCCGGCCGAGGCCCCCTTCGACGCCGCCCTGCTGACCTGCGCCCCGCCGGAGATCCCGGAAACCATCCTCGAACAGGTGAGCACCGGCGGCGTCGTGGTCGGTCCGCGCGGTCGGGGCGGCCTGCAGGAGCTGGTGCGCATCCGCATCACCCCCGAGGGTCCCGAGGAGGAGCACATCACCGGGGTGCTCTTCGTTCCGATGGTCGACGAATCCGCTGAATGATCCATCCGGCGGTCTGGTCCCTTGGATATCAGCGGTGCCGGACGGCCTCGGACCAGGCTGGTTGAAAGGCCCGCCTGGGGCGATAGGCGGCCCGGCATAAGAGAGGCTCCTTGCCGGCTGAGCGGAGTCATCAATGCATCGCATCCGAAATGCATCCAAATCTGACGGTCGTAAGGCGGTCCGCCGAGAAAGCGATGCTGCTCGGAGCGGAGCATCCGTGATTACTTGGTGATTCGAGCCTGTATCGCCATGTCCGCTTTGGCCGGATGACCACGGTAGGCGTCAGGCGGCTGGACGACCCATTCAGATAGCTGATATGGCATCTTCGTTAGCATCATGGAACGTGCTCGGACCAAACTCAGGCTGATTGCGAGCGGCGCGCTGGGCCGTTGTTTCCCTCGGGGCATACTCAGCCTTTAATCAGGCGTTCAGCTTGTTAGCCCTTACTGCATGCTATTCAATCACTTAGGAGCTAGTGGCAGCCCGCTGTAAGGGCATATTAAACTGTACTGTTATCTGGGTTAGCTAAAGAACTGGCCCGTATTGATCGCCACTTTATAACTGCCCGTCTTGTGACAGATTGCTGATGATGATCACCTCCATCAACTGAAGAAGACAATCACGATCAAGTCAGGTCAGGATAAACGATCCCTCCTTGCATTATAATGTAGGGCATCATGGAACGTGTTCGGACCAAATCAGACTGGTTGGGATCAAACTGCCGGGCCGTTATTGACTCCTTGAGATACGCCTTCTAGCAGCAAGCGTTCACTTGTCATGCCCTTATTGCTTGTTAATATGACACTTAAGCTTCTATGGCAATCTGCCGCCGGGGCGGATACTGCTCCGCTGATATCTCGGATCGCCAAGGATCAGGCCTGTATTCGTTGCCACTTTTTAACTGCCCGTTCTGTGGCAGGCATCATAAGAGTATAAACTCTATTATCAACAGGATACAATCGCAATCAGGTCCGGATAGGGTATACGATGCATAATGTAGTACAGCCTGTCGGTCCCGCGTGTTGTTGTTCTCCTCCGAGAACCTGTCGAGACCCTCAGTTCGATTCGATGCCGCTCACTATGTTTACAAACGTTGGCCCAGTTTCTTGTAATGAACCTTAAGCAATCATGTATTATACACTTATCTCCTGTTTTTACACTTATAAATCAAAGATATCCACTGACAGTGTTTGTATAAGTGCGCTGATATCTAGGTTGGCTAAGGCTGACGCCATTTTTGCTGTCGCTTTGAATTACTCGTTATGTTTCAGGTGTTAATGGATTATCAATTGTAATATCAGTATGATACGAGCAGAATCCGGTCCGAGAAGGGTATACGATTCCTTTTCGAATACCAATCATCGGGCGACTCTTCCACGATCACCACGAGGAACCATGACCAACGGCCCCCTCTTCCAGCGGATCCTGATCTGCGCCGACGGCAGCGAGTACTCCCTGCGCGCCGCCGAGACGGCCTTCGGGCTGGCCCACACCCACTCCAGCGAAGTCCATGTGCTGGCCGTGATGGATTCGGGCATCCTGAGCGACTTCCGTGAGCGGCCCGAGAAGGAGCGCTTGCGCGTCGAGCGCGACCTGAAGCTGACCGCGGAGAACCACCTGGCCTACCTGATCGAGCTGGCCACCCAGCGCGGACTGGAGGTCCAGCCCCACCTGCGCACCGGTCGGCCCCACATCGAGATCATCAACCTGGCCAATGAAATCGGCATCGAGCTGATCGTCATCGGCAAGCACGGCCGCCAGAGCATCGGCCGCATCATGCGCCGCGATGTCGCCGAACGGGTCTTCGAAGACGCCGACTGCTCGGTGCTGGTGGTTATTTAACATTGACTCGTCGAGGTCCGGTAACTCACCGACGATCCTGCGGCCAGCCGTCGCCTGTCCGGGCCGTCGAGGAGAGGAACCCGCCCGGTTATGCGGGCGTTGATAGTCGAATCGTCCGTCGAGGCGACTCCGCCCCGTCGCCGAGAGCCGTACGGACCCGACTGCCTTGGCGACCCACCCCGGCTGACCATCGTGGAGGTTCCTGGTGTTCAAACGCCTGTCGATCGCCTGTCTGCTGCTCTCGACCCTGGCCGCCCCGGCCCAGGGACCGCCGGCCGAGTCTCTGGAGTTGGAGCGCGAAGGCGTCGACTACCGCTGCGAGCCGCGTACCGTCGAGGGTGACTACCACCGGCGCTTCGACCGTCTGACCTGCGCGCGAATGACCGAAGAAGGCTGGAGTGAGATCGGCTCTCTGGAGCTGACGCTTGACGGCGCTCCCCTCGGCGGCGGGCTCTCCGCTGTGGACCTCGAGGGCGACGGCGAGCCCGAGCTGGCCGTCTGGACCTTCACGGCGGGCAACGACGTCACCGCGAGTTCGGGGTTGGTACTGCTGCGGCCCACGCCCCGGGGCCTTGATATCCTCTTCGACGTTCCGGGCGGTGGCGCGCTGCCCTTGGACGTTGATGGAGACGGCATCCAGGAGGTCCTCTGCTTCGGCTCCTGGTGGCCGGCGCACCTGGGCCGGGTGAGCCGGGTCGAGTTCGCCAACCAGGTCTGGCTTTACAATGACTCCGGCTACACCCCGGCGCGGCTTTCCGACTTCCCCGGGCTCTACGCCGACATGGCCGACAGCCACTCCGGTCAGTTCTTCGGGCTCGCGGCCGACGACAACCCCGCCCCGGCGGCACTGGTGCACCACGCAGCCGGGGAGCTGATCCACCTGGCTCTGGGCGGCCTCGACGGCGAGTACGCCGCCGCCTGGGAACAGTACGACGTCGAGCTGCGCCCGCCGCTGCTCGAGCTCGACCCCGAGGGCTGGAACGAGCTGGAGACGATCTTCGGCGAAGGTCCGGAGAACGTCCGCCTGGCGCTGACCCCGGCGACCGAGCCCATCCTTCGCCTATTCGCTCAGGTCGAGTTCCACGGCGACAGCGGCTACTACCGCGTCGACGCCCTGAGCGTCGGTAACGACGGTTTCGTCAGGCTGGAGCTGTACTACATCGACGACAGCCAACAGGACTGCGTTCGGTGGGGTCTCGTCGATACCATCGAGCTCAACGGACCCCGGGGCACCAGCATCGCCGCCGAGGACGTCGACGGCGACGGCCGCACCGAGGTCGTCATGGTCTATCCCGACATCGACGGCGGCTCCCCCGTGGTAACCCTGGAGGTCGGCCTGGACGGCTTCTCCACCGAGTGAGTATCCCCCCGACCACGAGGTGAACGATGAAACGCGCCACCAGCCTGCTGCTTCTGCTGCCAGTGCTCTGCGCGGCCGACGTGGCCGAAGAGTCCATCGAGGAACCGCGGGAGGAGTTCATCCAGCTTGCCCTGACTCTGGGCGGCGAGGATTACATGGTCGAGGCCCTGCAGACCTTTATCGGCTACTTCGGCTGGTTCGAGGAGATCGAGCTCTACCGCTTGGACAGCCGCATCGAGGGCGGGCGGGAGCTCATCGAGGTTTACCAGGGCGAGATCGACGGCTGGGGAAGCCTCATCGGCGAGGGCATGGAACTGCGCGACGTTACCGGCGACGGCGATCCCGAACTCGTCGTCCGCCACAATAGCGGGGGCAACGACGCCCTGGTCAGCATCGGCCTATTCGTTCTACGCCCCACCCCCGAGGGTTTCTCGGAGCTCTTCGCCTCCATCGATTCGGCCCCGGTCATCGCCGATCAGGACGGTGACGGCGACGAGGAGATCGCCCTCTACTCGGCCTACCAGTCCAGCTTCCTCTGGCCGCGCCTCTACCGCGCCGGGTACGTCAACCGCCTGTTTGAGTGGAGGGGCGAAGCCTTCGTGGACGCCGACCCCGCCGACTATCGGGAGTTCTTCATCGAGGAGGTCGCCTGGCGGGAACGCCTCTACCGGGAAGGTCTCCAGCCCGACGCCAAGGTCACCCCCGGCGAGATACTGCGCGACGGTCAGGCCGTCCTGGCCCAACTGGCCGTCGCCGGTCTCGACGAGGAGTACGCCGTCTGGTGGGAGAACCAGCGTGAAACCCTGCGCCGGGCCGTCGAGGCGATCACCACGGACGATTACCACGAAGACGGCGATTGGGACGAAGTCTACGCCGACTTCCATTCGGCGGCGGCCTTCCGTAGCGAGGAGTAGACGGCTAGCGGATCCACATCCCAGCCGCGTTAACGATTATGGGCCGACCTGATGGTCGGCCCTTGGATATCTTCCAGGGTTGCGCTTGATTGGAGCGGGCGACCGGGGACGTATCACCCCTTCGGTGGGGGGCGGCGTCAGCCGTTGATCCCCGGTGGACGCATAACGTTCCGTGGGAACGCCGAACGGATGAACCACCACTCCGTCAGCGTCCGGGAATCCTCACTCCGTCCGGGCTTTGACCACTCCCCAGCTAGCCTCCTCGACGGCGCTGCCCGTCGGGTGGTAGTCGATGACCAGCTTCGGCCGCCAGCCCGCCTCGGCGTGATCGCTGGAGGCCAGCGAGGGCCAGTCGTCCATGATCTGGTAGTCGTTGGTGATCAGCAGACCGTGGTTGGGATAGTAACCGTAGAACCACTCGGCGACCAGGTCGGTGATGTTCCAGCAGATGTAGCTGTCGATGCCGTCGAGATAGGCGGTGTCGTAGACGTAGGTATCGTAGGCGGGCATGGTGTCGTAGGTGACGGTGTCCTCGTCCCAGTCCTCGCGCAGGCGCTGGACGGTCCAGCCCGTGCCGCCCTGCGGGTTCTCGTAGTGGTAGAGGGTCAGCACGGCGGAATCGATGTGGCTGTCCGGGGGGATTTGGGCCAGATCGAACTCGATCAGCCCGTAGCTCCAGGGGGCTCACCCATCGCACCAGTTGGTGACGACGAACTTGGCGTCGCCGTAGTTATCGGTCATGTGGTCGGTGTTGACCTCGGCGTCCTTGCCCTCGTGGTCGGGCTGGAGGGTCAGCGTGCCGGCCGAAGCGCTGATGGAGAGGACGACGAGCAGCACCGCTGTGAGTCGGTCAATTCGCATGGTGGACCTCGTCGGTGTGGGAATGGCTTCAGGGGCGCCGGGTGGATAACCGCACCGGGCTATAGTATTGGATCAGCACCAGAAACTGAACCAAGCATTATCAATTGTTGAAAGACGCATTGAGACGAGGGGCTGGTAACCACCCGCAGCGTGTGGTCAACCTGCGAAGTCGGAAAACGGTCTAAGCTGCTAAAGCGAGCAATAGAGCGTCGTCAGCAGGTCACTTACTCACAGCCTGGTTGTAACCTGAATGGAACCAACAGCCTCGGGCTTCCGGTGGTACTCAAGGCAGGTCCAGGTGCATCGCCAGCAGGCATTGGCACGACAATGCAGCGGGATGACAACGGCGGCGATTATTAGCTATAAAGTAACCAATGACAATCTATTAGCTGGATGAGTCGGTTCAGGTGCGAGTGATAATCCCTATAGTATTGTCTGCCGCGGTCTGCGACGCAACCACGCGTTAGACCACCCAGCTTTCACCCAGCCTACACCCAGCCTACACCCAGCTTTCACCCAGCTTTAAGCCAGCTTTAAGCCAGCCTAAAGTAATGCGCGTACTGTTCGCAGTATATCACAATTATAGCATAAATACCGCTTGATTCATCACCGTTGCGTTGCCGCCCGCCGCTACAGGTAAGGACCAAGCGCTCAATACCTCTGGCGGTGAACAGCCTCCAGCTCCTCCAGGACGGTCAGGTATCCGGCGTAGCGCCCGGCGTCCAGCTCCCCGGCTTCGACGGCCGCCTTGACGGCGCAGCTCGGCTCGCTGCGGTGGCGGCAGTCGCCGAAGCGACAGTCGTCTCTATACCGGGCGATGTCGGGGAAGAGCCCGGCCAGCTCGGCCACCGTCACCCCCCAGAGAGCGAAGACGCGCACCCCCGGGGTGTCGGCGACGTACCCCCCGCCCAGGGGGAAGAGCTCGGGGCTGGTGGTGGTGTGGACGCCCTTGTCCGAGTAGTCGGACACCGCGCCGACTCGAAGGTCGAAGTCGGGGAAGCAGGCGTTGAGCAGGCTGGACTTGCCGACACCGCTGCGCCCTGCCAGCAGGGTCAGCCCCGTGCCGAGCAGCCCGCGCAGCTCGTCGATCCCCCGGCCGTCAGCGGCGCTGACGACCAGGCAGCGGTACCCGGCGGCGCGGTAGGGAGCGACCGACTCGTCGGCGACACCCGGCTCGACCAGGTCCAGCTTGTTGAGAACCAACAGGCACTCCAGCTCATGGAGCTCACCGGCGCAGAGCAGGCGGTCGGCGAAACGGGGGTTGAAGGGCGGGCGGTCGCAGGCGGCCACGACCAACAGGCGGTCCGGGTTGGCGATCAAGACATCCTCGCCGGGACGCCGGGCCTCGAGGCGCCGCCGTGAGAGCGCGCTGCGCCGCTCTTCCACCTCGACGATGCGCCACAGTCCCCGGTCGGCGTCGTCGGCGGGTTCGAGACTGACCCGGTCGCCGGGGGCCAGGGCCGTCCCGCCGCCACGCCGGGCCTCCCGCCGGCGGCTCTTGGGCAGAAAGCAGCTCAGGCGCTCGCCGTCGGCATCGACGAAGCAAACGTTGCCCTCGAGACGCAACACGACGCCGCGACGCGTCTCAGCCATGCAGCTCCTCGAGCTTGGCGATGACCTCGTCGACGTGACCCTTGACCTTCACCTTGGGCCAGGCCGCCTCGATCGTGCCGTCGGGTCCAACGATGAAGGTCACCCGCCGGGCCGAGGAACCGCCCTTGTCGGTGCCGAAGCTCTTGACCGCCTTCCGCTCCGGATCGGCCAGCAGGGTGAAGGGCAGCTCGTACTTGGCGCTGAATGAGGCGTGGCGCTTGAGCGAGTCCGTCGAGACGCCGAAGACGGGCACGCCCAGGGCCTGGACGCGGCCGAAGCTATCGCGGAAATCGCAGGCCTCCCGGGTGCAGCCCGGGGTGTTGTCACGGGGGTAGAAGTAGATTACGTAGCGCTTGCCGGCCAGCTCGGTTGCGGAGTGCTCCGCGCCGTCGGAGCCGGGCAGCGACCAGTTCGGCGCGATGTCGCCGGGCTTGAGGGGTTCCATGGCTTCTCCCTTGTGTCAGACCGGGTTGGCATGGGAAGTCAACCGAGCGAGTCTCGGATTGTCCCGCACATTCTGTACGCAGAGTATACTACGCCGGGTCCAACCGCGCAGATCGTATTGCTGTCCGTGGGTGGGCTTTGATCCGATCAGGGGTCGGGAGTGCGCTCACCGCGTACAACCGGGTTAATCCCTGATGCGCTTTCCAGCATAGACTAAATGAGATAGATTTTCAACAAAATCCCCTTTGTACTAGTCAGCCGCTGGCAATCGAACGAGCGCTGTTCTATAATACTCCCCGCGTCGTAGCCGCTCCCGCGTTCACCCCACCCGCCTCCGGAGTCCGTTATTCAATGAGCTACCAGGTCATCGCGCGCAAGTGGCGACCCCAGCTTTTCGGCGAGGTCGTCGGCCAGGAGCACATCACCACCACGCTGCGCAACGCCGTGGCGCGCGACCGCGTCGGTCATGCCTATCTCTTCGCCGGACCGCGCGGCGTCGGCAAGACCACCACGGCGCGGCTGCTGGCCAAAGCGCTCAACTGCGTCGAGGGCCCCACGCCGGACCCCTGCAACACCTGCGAGCATTGCCGGGCCATCGCCGCCGGAGCCGATGTCGACGTCATCGAGATCGACGCCGCCTCCAACCGCGGCATCGACGAGATCCGCACCCTGCGCGAGAACGTCAAGTTCGCGCCGGCCGGTGCGCGTTACAAGGTCTACATCATCGACGAGGTCCACATGCTCACCCGGGAGGCCTTCAACGCCCTGTTGAAGACCCTGGAGGAGCCCCCGCCCCACGCCCTGTTCATCCTGGCCACCACGGACCCGGACAAGCTGCCGCCGACCATCCTCTCGCGCTGCCAGCAACTGACCTTTCGGCGCATCCCCGCCGAGGCCGTGGCCGAGCTCCTCGAACGCATCGCCGCCGAGGAGGGCTTTCAGCTCGAGAGCGAGGCCGCGCTGATGCTGGCCCGCTCCGCCGGCGGCGCCGTCCGCGACGCCGAGAGCGCCCTCGAGCAGCTCTTCGCCTTCGCCGAGGGGGAGATCAGTGTCGAGGACGCCCGGGCCGTGCTGGGCAAGGTCGATCGCGAGCAACTGGGTGCGCTGTCACGGGAGATCATCGAAGGCGACGCCGCGGCCCTGGTGGTCCGCTTGGGAGGCATCGTCGACTCCGGCGTCGATCCCCGAGTGGTTGCCGAGGAGCTGCTGACCCTCTGGCGGGACTGCTTCCTCGTCGCCCTGGGCGGCCAGGCCGCCGCCGCGGTCCAGCCCGCCGACGACGAACTGGCCGCACTCTCCCCAACCGAGGGCTGGCTGGCCCGCCTGGCCGTGCTGCGCCGCAGCCTGGGAGAGCTGAAGCTTTCCCGCCAGCCCCGCCTGGTCCTCGAGCTGACACTGGTCGAGCTGGCCCGTCTGCCCGAGCTGCTTCCCGTGGCCGAGCTGGCCGAGAGACTGGAGACGGGCGCATCCGAGGTGCCCAGGCGAGCCGACGTAAAAAAAAAGCCCTGAGCCGCGATGAAATCCCGGAGCGTCCCCCGGAGACTGAGCGACCGGCCACCGAGCCCGTCGACGGCGATCCCTCCCGGAGCTGGCCGGGCTTCCTCAACGCGCTGCGCCGCGAGAACACAACCGTGGCCGCCTTCTGCGCCGAGGCATCGCGAATCGAGCCGGCCGGCGACAAGCTGCGCCTGTTCTTCAGCCCGGCCCACCTCTTCCATCAGCAGTCGCTGCGCAAGCTGGAGAACCGCCGCGTCGTCGAGGAGGTCGCCCGCGGTTTCTATGGCGAAGAGCTGCTGCTAGAGGCCCTGGTCGACGATCGACTGGAAGATTCCTCCGAAGGCGACCCCGGCGTCCACGAGGGTGGCGGACGCTTGAACGGCCTGCCCAGCGCCGAACGACGGGCCGTCGAGCTGGTAAAAGACTTTTTCGACGCTCGCTTAGTGCGTCTAGTCAAGGAGAAATGAGCATGGCCCGAGGGATGAGCAACATACTGGGCAAGGCCCAGCAGTTTCAGGCCAAGATGATCGAGGTTCAGGAGCGCCTGCGCGATGAGAGCGTCGAGGGCCTGGCCGGGGGCGGTCTGGTCAAGGCCGTCATGAACGGCCGCCAGGAACTGACCCGCATCGAACTCGATGACGAGGTCGTCGACCCCGACGACAAGGACCTCCTCGAAGACCTGATCATCGCCGCCGTCTCCGACGCCCGGAACAAGTCCGAAGAGCTGGCCCGGGAAAAGATGGGGCAGGCCGCCGCCGATCTGGGCATTCCCGCCGCCCTGGCCCAACAGATGATGGGCGGGGGAATGTAACCCCGCTGGGACAATAACGTTTTAGCATCTATACTGAACCTTAGGCGTCCGGCTATCTAGCTGCCGACAAATCGAGACGCGGCTGGTCCGCCAACACGGCTTGATGGCGAGAATAACGGCCTTAGAGCAACCCGAGCGGACCGTTTAACCCTACCAAGGTAGGCTGAAATCGTATCGCACCCTGCTCACTAGAGGCGTCCTGCAGATTGCTTATATCGTCATATTGTTGTCATTGCATAAGATAAGCCGCCCAATCACTATTAACGGCAAACCAAGGTACAGCGAAAAAGATGAGCGAGCATCCCGAGATTCCGGTCATCCTGGCGGGCATCGCCCTGGACCCCAAAAGCCGCAGCCCCGTGATCATCCTGCGGGACAGCGAGCAGCAGCGCATCCTGCCCATCTGGGTCGGCCACTTCGAAGCCAACGCAATCATCGCCGAGCGCGAGAAGATAGACCGCCCGCGGCCGATGACCCACGACCTGCTCAAGCGCGTCATCCTTTCCCTGGGGGCTACCGTCGAGCGCCTGGTCGTCACCGACATCCGCGAAAACACCTTCTACGCCGAGCTGCACATCACCTCCGGCGAAGAGGAGCAGATCATCGACTGCCGACCCTCCGACGGCATCGCCCTGGCCCTGCGCTTCGAGGCGCCCATCTTCGTCAGCGAGCCCGTGCTGGTACATGAGGAAACCAAGCAGCAGGCCACACTGCTGGAAACCGACAAGCTTTCCGAGTTCATCGATAACATCAGCCCCGAGGACTTCGAAGAGGGCTAGGCCTCGACAAATCGACGAGAATCAACAACCGGGCCGCGCGGCCCGGTTGTTCGCTTCTCTGCCGGATCACCGAGACACCGGCCGACTAATCGCTGGACAGACGATAGACTCAGCAGTTCCGATGACGAGGCGTTGGCACGTTTCTTGCAGCAGGGCGACTTCGGTTTTGGACGAAGGGGCATCGCCTTCCGCAAGAAACGTGCCAACGCCGGGCGAATGGGCGGCTGTTTACATTTATCGGCCGGTGTCTTGGAGCGGTTTGGGTGAAACGTCACCAGTCAACCAATGCCGGTTAAGGCAGAGGGATGCGGCACTATATTTCACCGTCGTTTTTCAGCGACGAGCCCAGGCGCTCGTTGGCGGTGCGCAGTCTGAAGCTGAGTACCTTGGCGACGCGTACGGTTATCTTGAGCGCCACGACGGGATCGACCTCCATCAGTTCTAGGAAGGCGTCGCTGCGCATCACCATCAGTAGACAGTCCGTGGCGGCGATGACGGCGGCGGAGTGGGGACCGCCATCGAAGAGGCTCATCTCGCCGAAGAAGTCGCCGGGTCTCAGGACGGCCAGCGTGAGCACCCGGCCCGTCGGCGATTCCTTGACGACGCGGACTTCGCCCTCGACGACCAGGTAGAGTCCGCGTCCGGCCATGTTTTCTTCGATGAGCCGCGAACCGGCGCGGTGGTGTTCACGTTCCAGGTGTTCGGCGATGAACGCCAGCTCGGCATCTTGAACGGCGTCGAAGAAGTTGAGCTCACGCAGGGCGGTCAGAGCGTCCACAGGAACCTCGCTGTTCCGGTTTAGTGGATTCCGGTCTCAATCGACTCGCGTTAACGAAGAGATTGCGTTGGAGTCAGGGCACGGGCGCGAAGGCGAAGCCCAGCTCCAGCTCGGCGGCTTCGATACCGGCGGATAGGATCAGGCGCACCTCGCCGACAATGGTGTCGCTGTAGCTCAGGCGGGCGGGATCGGCGGGATCGTCGCGGCGGCGGGTCTGGCCCTCGACCGCCAGGCCCCAGCCGACAACGTCGCCGTCGCCGCCGACCAGCCGAGCGGTGTCCAGGGGGAGCTCCGCGCTCAGGTCGATATCGACCACGCTGTCGCGTCGGGTCGTCCAGCGTGTGTTGGGGTCGCCGTCGAAGAGCCGGGCGGCGGCGTCGGGAGCGTAGAGGCCGTTGTTGACGCTCAGGCTGAAGGCCGGGGATACCTCACCGGTTCGCGGGTCGAAGAGCAACCAGCGCGCGGGTTCGCCATAGCCCGCCCCGCCGGTGTATTCCTCGAGCAGGATCAGCCGACGCCCGCTCCGGCCGCGAACCGGCAGCACCCAGCCCAGGGGTCCGGTCATCTCTTCGAGGTTGTCCTCGAGCCAGCGCCAGGCCAGCAGGGGTTGGGGGTCCAGGAACTCATCGCTGGCCGGAGCGTGGGGGTGGAGGCTGAAGAATAGAGTCTCGCCGTCGCTGGAGAAGGCGGGATGTTGGCAACGGGCGCGCTGCTGGTCCGTCGCGGCGGTGAAACTCCGGCGGGCGACGGTGGCGCCCTCGGGCAGACCGTGGACGACGATCTCGACACTGGGAGTCTCGGGATCGGCCCAGGCCAGGGCCAGCAGGTCACCGCCGGGGGCGAGCGCGACGGCGCCGGGGCCTCGCTCGATGGGGATCGACGCGACGTTTCTTGTGCTCCCGGCGGCGTAGTCTTCCCCCGTGCCGGCGGTGATGGTAAGGTAGCGCTGTTCGAACGCCCCTTCGGCGGCGTCAAGGGTCAACCGCTCCTCGAAGGCGGTGTACAGGCGACCTTCGATGACGCCCAGCGGGATCGTCGTGGCGGGCAGCTCGCTCAGTGGCGCGTCATCGGCCAGCAGGGTGAGTTCCCGCCACTCCGCACCGATTAGGGCGTACTCCACTCCGGCGGCTTCCCAGGTAAGCTCCCGTATCGGCTCCCAGGAGCGCTCCCAGCTCAGGCAGGAATAGTCGGCGCCGAGGGACGCCGCGACGCCGAGCAGCAACAGGATCACAGCTCGATAACGCATTCGGGCACCCTTCATTCGCGCCTGTGGCGCGGACGGTTAGCGGTTGCGCAGGAACTCGCGCAGCATCTTATCCCGCATGGCCAACAGCAGGCCGATAATCAGGGGAACATAGATCAGCCATTCCATCACCGTAAAGAGTACGTCTCCTTGGATGTTGAAGAAAACCAGCAGGTTATCGGCGAAGCCGGCCAGTCCGGCGATGGAGAAGAAGACGTACATGGTGTGGCGCAGCTTGATGAGGGCGATCAGCGAGACGATCAGCAGCACCAGGGTCAGCCCCAGGGTCAGCCAGGAGAGGATGCCCGAGGCCAAAGCGCCGGCCTCCGAGTAGGCTTCGGCGGCGCCTTCGACGATGCCTTCGCCGATGTCTTCGGTTCCGTTCGGCATTGTTTTCCTTTCTTGAGTAAACGGCTGGATCGCAGGGTAAGTGTCGGACCGACCCACGGTTGATGACGAAAGGTTGGGGGTGGTCGACGAGTTGTTTCAACAGGGGTTGATCTACATAGTAGAAGCTACAGATTAATGTGATCGCTTCTGGATGTTTATGCAACGTTGTCAAAAGCCAGTTTCAGCGCTGCAGTATCTCTATCGGCCCCTTGGTGTGGAGGACGCGAGGCCTTCCAACCGCTGACGGGCTGTTCCGTATCAGGGTCGGAAGAACGGCGGTGAACAGGGACTCGTCTCCGCCGGCTTTGCAAAACCACGCCCCGCGTCGTCTGTTCGTCTATATTACATCGAAATAAGGCGTGTGTGCCTTGTGCTCATTCCGATGGGTCTGTGCGTGAAAACGATCAGCGTCCCACGGAGCCGGCGGCGGGTTCGATACCCTCGAAGACCCGCTTGGACCAACGGTTGTTGGCGCCGTCCCAGCCGTCGAGAACGATCACGGTCCAGCCCTTCTCGGCCTCGGCGGTGCCGATGACCAGGAAGGCGGCATCCGGGGTGTTGACCTGGAAGGGTCCGGCGGCCTCGGCGGCCTGACGGACCAGGGTCAGCTCGTTCTCGGTGAAGCTGTAACGGTAGCTGATCTCATCTACAGTGCAGAGGTCCTCGTCGACCAGCGCCGCCACGGTGACCATTTCCTCGGGGCTGTAGAGCGCCACGGCGTAGCCCTGCTGGACGGTCATCATCGACTTGCGCTCGACGGCGAAGACCAGCACGCAACCGCCCGGATCCAGATCGGCGGCGCCTGCGGCGGCGGCCAGCAACTGCTCGTTGGTGGTGTCGGGATGGGTCGGATCACCGGGATCGGTGGGGGTCAGCGCGGGTCCGGTCACCGAGGTGGCCAGGGCGGCGAGGGCGAAGAGCAGCAGGATGGCGAGCGTTTTTTTCATCGGGCTCCTTTGGTTGGGATTGAGTGATTTGGTTCAGTCGCTTGAGCAAGTTAAGGTGTGGTTGTTCATCCGTCGTCCGGCAATCTAGGTCAGGCTGGATCGTCCCGAAAACCGACAAACCCGGGGTTACTTTCAGCGATGGCAAATAGACGACTAACCCTTATGTCGACAATTTGTTACGGCTTCGTACACTCTTCCTTTTGAGAAAGCGGCTGATAGAGGGTGAGTGTAAAGTTGTGGGATTATCACCTAATTATGAACAAGCGCGAAGTATGCTCCCGAGGTAGTTCAGCGCGTTTTCGTCGTCGCGATGGCTGAATCTGAACGGCCTTTCTCTGATACAAAGCCTGTCGTTGCGTATGAAGCCGCCGTGGTAGGCTTTTAGCATAGCCTCGGGAGCTCTCTGGGCCGTTGATAGGCACTTTGCCATCGACCAGGGGTTGTCGTGGTTGATGCGCTTGTGGTGAAAACCGTTGAGTGAGAGCCTGTTATAGTCCTTGTATCCATCGGAGTAGACGATTGAATCCAGCTCGACATTGTCCAAGATCGCACCGACCAGATGCTTGCTGTCACAGCGCTTGGGGAGGATGACCCGCGCCGCCGGGAGGCCGAGCCGGAACAGACGCGCTATCTCATTGCGGTTTTCCGGCGGCGGCCCGTTGCGACGCCCCCGGGGACGATGGTTGAACAACTTGCCGCAACGCTTGCACTTACGACGCCCGTCGGCGCAGCGCTAGTTGCATCTGGGACACTTGGTCCTGCTCCTCCCTGCCACATTGTCCCCTTTGTTGGTGGCGGGAAAACAGACTTGCTCACGTCGATATAGGCACCCAACTGCAATATCAGATGTACATCTTGTGTGATGATCCCAAAGTTTTTGTTTCGGAAGTATCATTTGCAGATGGACGGGATTATCCCGCTAAGAATGTCCTTTATTGACGCTTAACTCGGTATGCCAATTTACGAGGTTGGATATTTAACATCAACTCGATCGGTGTAGAAAGCCAATAGGCCGGCGGTCCTTCCAAACATGCCGTAAGTTGATAATGAAGAACAAGCTATAGGCGGACTCTTTAATTGTTTAGCGCAAGTAAGGGAGCTTGTTTCAAGGACACCTGTCTCGATGCGCTTCTTTATAGTTGCCGATGTTGGTCAATTCAGTTGTGAAGACACAATTTATAACTGCCTTTTCGCAAAGACGAGCTGTATTCATAACTATATCTCAATGATCATCACAAGGGAAGGCAGACACGGAAAGCGCAATGGACGTTAGGCAACAGATCATATGGACGCAGAAATGTAAATAATGTGTCGTGTCTGCATAACTCGCTGTAAATCTGCCACAACAATACCAGCATTAGGTGCAACCAGGTGGCCCCTAGGGTTGATTTGTCTGGCTTCAGCGGCCGGATCCAGTGGTTGTCGGTTTATGTTCGGACTCGTCAGGCGAAGCGGCCGAGGAGGTACCACCAGGCGCTGGAGAGGACCATGAACAGATTGGCGGCCAGCAGCGTCCCGCCGACGTAGTGGCAGACGCGCCAGAGCTTCCAGCGCCGGCGGACGATCATCAGCTTGAGAGCGAACAGGGCCAGCCCGGCGAAGCCGATGATGGAGTGCCAGAGCACCCGGGCGGTGTTGCCGCGCACCTCGTGAGCCAGCAGGCAGATGACGGTCAGCGCCAGGTAGAGCCCCAGGGTGATCCAGCCGTAGACGCGGTGGGCGCGGCGCAGCTTCTTGCCGCGCTCGGGCTCGCGCCGGGCCGCCGGTCGGGAGGCATAGATGACGAACACGGCGCCCAGGGCGGTCAGCATCAGGAGCAAGGCCAACAAACTCTTGAAGAGCCAGAGCGGCGATGAGCCGACGGGGGGTTGCTCGATCTCGACGCCGGCGGGATCGACTCCGGCGAAGCTCAGGCCGTTGGAGAGGTAGAGCTCGCCGCGGGGGTTCAGCGTGCCGCCGCCGCGGGGGGAATCGTGGCACTCGAGGCAGTCCAGGCTTTCGGCGGCGGCGTACTCGGGTCGCGCCCCGGCGACGACGGCCAGCAGGGAAAGGAGCAGCAGTGCTATCAGCTGCGGCTTCATTGCTTAACCTCAATCATCTGATTTGGTATCTTCGGTTTCTTCGTCCTCGACGATCTGGGTCTGCTTGACGTCGGCCCGGGTAAACAGGCCCACCGTGGACCAGTAGCTGGGGTGTTCGAACTGTTCCCGGGTCTGGAGCTGGGCCTGACGCAGTGCGACCACGGGGTCTTTGCCGTCGGCCAGGTTGTAGAAGAAGTTGCGCACCAGCACCGCCGTGGTGATGTCGCTGACCCGCAGGAAGGTGGCCAGCACGTTGCGCGAGCCGGCGAAGAGGAAGGCCCGGGCCAGGGAGAGGAACTCCTGGCCCATCCCGCGTTCGCCGACGGCGGTCTGGCAGGCCGACAGGGCGGTCAGTTCGGCGTTGAAGCTCTGGCCGATAATCTCCCCTACGGTCAGGCGGCCGTCATCGTCGGATTCAACGGCGGAGCCGTCTTCACTCGGGGGTTGGGCGAAGAGCAGGGCGGTGTTGAGCGGATCGCCGGGGATGATCTCGGTGTGAGTGGCCAGGTGCAGCAGGCGATAATCCGGGGCCTTCTCGCGGAAGAGGCCCTCGGTGGCCTCCTCCCCCAGATACGGCCCCGCGGCTCCGTCGAAACGCCGCGCGATGCTGTTGGCCTCCTTGGCGGCGAAGCGCAGCGGTTCCCGGGGAGTATCCGGATCGGCCAGACTCAGCAGGGACCCCGGGGCGCCGCCGCCCGGGGTGAGATTGAAGTAGCTGGTCAGGCTGGGGGTGTATTCGAGGTTGAAGTTGTCGATCAGATAGCCGTTGGTGTAGTCTCCGAAGGGCAGGGCGGCGAAGGGAACCTGGGCCAGCAGGCCGTCGGGGACGATCAATAGGTCGGTGTAACGCGAGAGCTCGATGTGCTTGGTAAAGGGTTTCATCACCAGGGCGTATAGATCGGTGGCGGCCTGTTGGAGCTCACCGAGGTCACCGCGGCTGCTGAGCAGCTCGGAGAGACGGCGGACCTGCTCCTCGACGTCCTGGGACTTGCGTAGCACCTGGGAGATGAACAGCGGGGTGATCTCCCAGACGTAGCAGAGCTCGTCGGAGAAGAAGATCACGATGGCGGCCTGCTCGTAGCGCAGGTTGTCCATGACGTTCTCGACGGGGAATATCTGGCCGACCACACCGGCGAACTCGGGCCAGCGGTCGATCACCTCGTCGACGCGGGTGGTGTATTCGTTTTGGAGAAGCCCGACCTCGCCCGAACCGCGCATCTTGGCCGAGGCCAGCCGATGAGCCGACTCGCGCACTCCGGTCAGCGCGGCGTCCAGCTCGGGATTGGAAATACTCAAGTCGGCGCGGGCGAGCTGTTTTTCTCCGACGACGACGCGGTAGACCTCGCTGAGTTCCAGGGCGCGCAGGTTGTCGCCGAACTGGAAGACCAGGCCGATGGCGTCGGAGAACAGGTCATGAGGATCGAGGATCAAGCCCTGGCGGAGGTTGGAGAGCTGGACCTCGGGCCAGGTCAGCTTGACCAGCTCGATGGCCTCCTCGTAGCCGTCGATGGCCGTGTCGAAGTCGCTCTCCTGCACCGCCCGAGCGCGCTGGTGCAGCACACGCCAGTAGATGTCGACGCGGTCCAGCCGGCGGGCGCCGTCGGCGGCGGCGTCCAGTTCGTCCCCGACGAGTTCCGGTGAAAGGATGCGGTAGATCCGCGCCAGGTCGTAGTGGCCCATAACGGTGCGCGGGTTGCCCTCGTCGGCGCCCTCGAGGTAGCGACGATGGTACTCGGCGGCGCCGGGCAGGTCCTCGGTCAACTCGGCGATAATCGCCAGGCGGCGGAGATCGGCGTCGATACCGGCCCGGTAGCCGACGGCCTCGTCGATCTCCAGGGCGTTTTGCTGGGCCTTCCGGGCGGCGGTGTAATCGCCCTCGACCTGGTGGACCAGGGCCAGGTTGGAGTAGGCGGCGGCGATGTCGGTGGCCCGGCCCCCGGCGGTGATTTCATCCAGAGACTGTCGCTTCTGCGGCTCCAGTCCGCCGGCGAGCAGGGCGTCCTCCAGCGAGGCCTCGGCGTACTCCAGGGCCTGTTCACGATGCAGCAGGCCCAGGTGGGCCAGAGCGCCGAGGCCCCGGAAGCGCGAGCGTAGCAGGGCTTCGTCGTCCTCCAGCCTCTCCAGGGCGCCGTCGCAGAGCTCCAGGGTGCGGTTGTAGTTTTGGCGCTCCCAGCTCGCCCGCGCCCAGCCGTAGTCGTTCTCCAGCGAGGTCGACCGCCAGCCTTCATCGTCGGAGTGCACTTCGATGAGCGCCGCCGCTTCGCGATGGTAGGCCAGGGCGCTCTCCAGCTCCTTGAGCTCGGTGGAGCAAAGACCCAGCAAGGTCAGCGAACGGGCCCGACCGCGCTCGTCGTCCAGCTCGGTGTAGGCGTCGCGGGCGGCCAGGGCGCGCGCCGTCGCCGCGGCCGGCTCCTCGAGACGAGAGAGGTAGAGGTTGCCCAGCTCGAGTTGCAGGTCGGCCCAGGTCTTCAGCCGCTCGAAGACGTCGGCCAGCCCGGCGGCGCTTTCATAGCTCGACAGGGCTTCCGGGTAACGGTAGAGCTTATTGAGCAGCACGGCGCGCTCGGTGTGCAGGGCGATGTAGACGTCGACGAGTTCGGGGCGGCTCTCCGGGCCGATCCCCCGCAGCAGTTCCAGGGCCCGGTCGTTGTATTCGAGAGCGGTTTCGAGCTCGCCCTGATTGTGGTAGAGGCCGCTGAGGCGCTGCAGGGCGCCGAAACGGGTTCGATCGTCGTCGGCCTCGTCGTAGACGCGCTCGACGTATTCTCGGGCGTCGGCCAGGCGGTCGGCCCGGTAATAGGCGTCGGCGGCGGCGTTGTAGAGAGTCAGCTTCTCGTCGTCGCGGCTCAGTCGTTCGGCGATGGAGGCGGCCTTGACGAACTGGACGGCGGCGGTGGTGTAGAGCTCGGCGTCGCCGTGTCGTTGAGCGTCTTCGTAGTTGGCCTGGGCCGACTTGAAGGTCAGCACGTAGGTCTGCTCGGCGTATTCGAGGGCGCCGTCTTCGTCGAAACCGGCGAAGCCCACAAGCATCGGTGTGGCCCAAGCCTCGGTTGAAGCGCCGGAGTCACGGCGGTCGCGCATCGCCAGGCGCAGCGCCTGAGCCGGGGAGTGGGTCGCCCGGTACTCGTTGAAGCGGTCCAGAAAAGCGTTGCGGGAGGCGGGATCGGCGTTGGGCGGCAGATAGAGCAGGCTCGGCGCCCCGCAGTAGTTCAGGCAGCGGCCCAGCACACCCATCCCCTGCTCCAGATCGGCGCCGGGCTCGAAGTAGCCGCCGCCGTCGTTGAGAGCCAACAGGTTGACGTCCAGATTCAACGCCAGCAGGTCCTTGAAGGTAATCGTCGAGCGTTGGAGCTCGTCCACCTTGGGCAGACCGCCCTCATCCTCGTCGACCGAGCCCAACGGCGGGAAGACGCCGTCGCCGACGGGTTCGCGCAGCCGGACGCCGAAGAAGAGGGGATCACCGCCGTCGTGGCGCAGCACGCCGTCGATTTCGACCATCTCGCGGGCCAGAGCCCGCTGGTTGAGCCCGGCCAGGGTGAGTTCATCCTCGTAGAGCTCGCCGTCCAGACGGACCCGTCGCGCCGCCGCGGCTTCCAGGGTTGACTCGTCGATACCGGCGCGGGCGACGATGAATAGGGGTTCGTCCCGGCTGACGTTGCGCACTCCGAAGGAGAAGGCCAGCTCCGTCGGCGAGGGGGTCATCACCGGCGCGGTTTCGTCGACCAGCGCACCGCCGTCGAAGGGCAGGGCACCCCAGGGCAAGCCCCAGAGGGGGCCGTCGGGGGCCAGATAGAGCACCTCGGCGCCGTCGACGGCATCGGAGTGGGGTTTTAGCAAGAGCCGGGCGAGTTCATCGCGGGCGGGGCCGTCACCGGCCAGGGCGGCCTCGACCAGGTCGCGGGCCCGGCCGCGGTCGAGCTCGATCCACTCCGACCGGATCGTCTCTCCATCAAGGGTGGCGCTCCAGAGGCGCTCACCGGCGAAGAAATAGACCAGCAGCGGCGCGTCGTCACTGAGCACCGTCTGGATGCGCTCCAGGGAGAGGGTGTGGACCCCGGCCAGGGCGACGACGATCTCGTTCTTGGCGAGCTGGTCCTCGATCTCCCGCCGGTACTCATCGCGAAGCCGGGCCAGTTCTCCGCGCAGCCGCTCGACCTCGTCCTGATCGTCGCTGGAGGTCGAGAGGCTCAGCTTGGTCAGACGTTCCAGCAGCGCGGTGATATCGTCCTGATAGACCCGCTCGTTGTTGAAGAAGTTGCGGTCGCGCTCCCGGTAGAGGTCCAGCTCGCGCTCACCGAAGAGGGCCGCCAGATAGGCCGCCCGGTAGCGGTCGACCAGGTCCAGGTTTTCTTCGACGGACCCCGCGTCGTCTTCCAGGGTCAGCGCCAGCTCGTAGAGGGCGCGGATCTCGGCGTAGTAGACACTCTGCAGGATCGGCTGGGTGCGCTGGGTCAGCTCGCGCTCCACATCGTGGATGGCGCGATCGAGATAGACTCGCGCGGCGGTGGTCCGGCCGGAGTCCAGGTGGTATTCGGCCAGACTGCGCCCGATACGCCAGCTCAGGCGGTCCAGGTTGAACAGGCGGCTGCGGTCGTAGGCGGTTTCCAGAACGCCGGCGGCGCGCTCGTCGCCCAGGGCGGCCAGAGCCGCGCCCCGGTTGTGACCGCAGGTGACCATGGCGGCGGCGTCGCCGACGGTCTCGGCGGCCAGTCCGGCGCGGTAGAAGTGTTCCTCGGCGCTCTGCAGGCGCTCCAGCCGGGCGGCCGGATCGGGTTCGGTCAGGCCCAGCGCGAGTTGGAGCGAACCCAGGGCGTTGAGGTAGCGGATCGCCTGGCCGGATTCGTAAATTTCTTCGAGGCGCGGGTAGAGGGTCTCCAGCTCGGCGGCCAGACCGACGGCGGCCGTGCGCAGGTCCTGGTGCTCCTCGGGGTCCCCGGGGTCCTCCAGGGCGGGGAAGGCGGCGGTGTCGGGGAGCTCCTCCAGGCGCAGCCGCTCGGCGATGTTGAGGGCCACCTCGGCCAGGTTGGCGAGGGCCAGCAGCTCGCCGCGCAGCACCTCGGCCTCACGGCAGGCCTCCATCGACTGCAAATAGTAGCGTGCCGAGGCTTCCAGTTCGTTGACCTGGTAGCTAAGCAGGCCGAGTTGGTTGAGGAATTTGCCCCGCTCGGCGGCGGCTGCCTGGGAGTCGACGTCGCCGGAGACCTCCTCGTAGAGCTCCAAGCGCTTGCGGTAGGCGGCGATAGCGGCGCGGTAGTCGCCCATCCGGCGGTGGCAGTTGGCCGCGAAGGTGTAGATGAGCTGCTTCTCGCCGATCAGATCGAAGCCCAGGGTGGCCTGGGAGGCGTCTCCGGCCAGGCCGGCGCTGATGTTGATGTCGAGCAGGCCACCGGCCTCGGCGCCGCCGATCTCGCGGCCCAATTTCTCCAAGGTCTCCATGGCCCGGCCCAGGTAGGCCAGACTCAGCGGATAGTCCTCCAGGTAGTAGTAGCAAATGCCGATGTTGCGCAGAGGATAGGAAACCTTGGCCCGGGCGGCCACGGCGTAGCGGGCGGCGGTGCGCCGGCCGTCGGTGGTGGGCAGCTCCAGGGCCCGCCGCTCGAACTCAACGGCCAGGGACTCGTAACCGGCCTTGACCGCCACGAACTCGTTGAGGGCGGTGCGCCAGTCCTGCATCTCGAAGTAGACCAACGCTCGACCGTCGGCGCACATCAGTTCGCGTACGGGATTACCGGCCTTGGCGTATAGCTCGGCGGCGCGGTCGTAGTGTTCCAGGGCGCCGGCGAAGTCGTCGATGTGGCGGGCGCAGCGGGCCAGATTGAACTGGAAGCGGGCCTCGAAGGCGGCGTCGTAGGGCTGGGTCAGGGCGTCCAGACGTCGGCTGTAGAAGCGGTGGGCCACCGAGAGGTTGCCCAACTGGTAGTTGGAGTTGCCCAGAGCCAGTAGGGTGTCGGCGTGGAGGTAGGGGTCCTCGGCGGGATCGACCTGGGCGAGGGCCAGGCGGTAGTGATCGAGGGACTTTTCCAGGTGGTCACCGATGACGCGGTCGTCCTCACCAGCGGCGCGGGCGCGCTGGACCCGGGTCGACTCGATCCAGCCCAGGGCGTACCAGGCCGCCGGGTAGAAGTAGCGCTCGTCGAAGATGCGACGCAGTTCGGTCTGGGCCGGGGTCAGGTCTATCTCGTCGAGGGGGTCCTCGCCGGTGGCGTAGGTCAAGGTCAGGCCCAGGCCGTAGCGGGCGGCGGCCGAGGAGGGCTCGTCGGCCAGGCGCTCGCGGTACTCCTCGGCCAGCTCGTCGCGGAGGCCCAGGTCTTCGCAGCAGAGCTTGATCAGGGCGCGGTGGGCGGCGGGGAAATCGTACTGGAAGTCCAGGGCCTGGCGCAGCAGGGACTCGGCGCGCTCGGGGTTCCCCGCGCGGCGGAACTCGTCGGCCTCCTCGAGCAGCAGCCGCCGCAGGAACAGGCGGGCCTCGGCGGCGACCTCGCCGCGGTCCAGGTCGGCGTAGTCGACGACGACGGTCTCCAGGCTGCGCGCGGCGTCCTCGGGGCGCCCCAGCTCGCGTTGGAGCTGGGCCGACTCGATCAGCGCCCGGGCGCCCAGGAAGCGTACGCGGGGGTAGTCAACGACGACCTTGCGGTAGGCGTCGGCGGCCTCGGCGCGTTGGTCGAGGGCTTCTAGCTCTCGCGCGGTCTCGAACTGGGCGTAGGCGGCCAGCTCCGGGTAGTCGGCGTAGTCGTTGCGGATGCGTTCCAGCTCGACGAGCTTCTCGACGTCGCTGCGCCCGCCGAGCTCCAGCTCGACAAGGTTGTCCTGGACCTCGAGCTGCCAGCGTTGCTCGGCCGGGTAGTTGAGCAGGACCTCCAGATAGCGTTGCCGGGCCTCTTCGGGCTCGCCGAGGCGCTCCAGGCAGCGGGCCGACTTGGTGGCGGCCTCGGCGCGTTTGTCGAAGTTCTCGCCGAGCAGGGCGGCGCGTTCGTAGAGCGCGCGGGCCTCCTCGATGCGGCCGAACTCCCAGCGGATATCGCCGACGAGGACCAGGGCGGCGCAGGTCGCCTCGGGCACCGTCGACTCGTACTCGTCGGCCAGGGCCAGGCCCCGGGCCTCGATTTCCGGCGCGGCCTCGGCGCTGCCCACTCCGGGGCGCAGGCGCTTCTCCGCCTCGGGGACGTAATCGTAGCGCCGGGCCGCGTCCCAGTCGTAGACCAGGGCGGCGTAGTTGGTATAGGCCGCGGCGTGGAGCGAGGATTCCCAGCGCTCTTCGAGGCGCTCCCGCTCGACGGCGGCCTGGGTTTCGAGCCCCCGTTTTTCCAGCTCCTCGGCGTAGAGGCTCTGCGCCACCGGCCCCCATATTTCGTCGGCGTGGAAGGTGTCGACGAAGATGGTCAGCGCCAGCAGGCGCTCGTCGTCGTCGACGACGCCGCGGGCCCGACGCAGCCAGTCCCGGGGGGCGCCCTCGATCTCTGGCGCCGAGATGGAGGTGCGCCAGACGTCGCCGCCGCCCGAGCGGTCCGAGGCGAAGTAGATGTTCACTCCGCCCAGATCGGCCACGCCGTCCCAGTCCGTGCCGATGGTCACCCGGCGGTAGGGGGTCTGGCCGGGTCTCAGGCGATCGGCGGCGGCGGCGCCGGTGTGCTCGCCGGCGATGATCTCTTCGAGCTGATCGGCGCGCAGATGGCAGACCTGGCCGTTGTCGAGGACGTCGATGCGGCCGTCGGAGTTGGTGTCCAAGCCGAAGCGGGTGAAGACGATGCCCGTGGGACGCCAGCGCGGGTAGGCCACCGGGGCGCCGTCGTCGACCAGCACCAGCTCCCGTCCGTCCTCCAGGCGGCGCAGCACCAGAGCGCCGCGGCCTTGACCCGGGACGACGTAGACGATCCAGGAACCGTCGGGGCTGTAGCAGGGCTGGGTGCCGCCGTTCTCGGTCAGACGCTCGGCCTCGCCGCCGGCGGCGGGGATGCGGTAGATGTTGGAAATCCGCTCGGCGTGCTCCCACTCCGGACCCAGAACGCTAATGCCGGCGCGGTAGTCGCGCTCCTCGACCCGGGCGAAGACGATCCAGCGGCCGTCGGGGGAGACGTTGGGGAACTCGTCGGCGCCGCGGTGCTCGGTCAACCGGCGGACGTAATCAACCCCGGGGTTGAGGGAGTAGATCTCGCCCTCGGGATCGTCACGGTTGCTGACGAAGAAGACCGTGTCCGAGGTGGGATCGTAGCTGGGCTGGTAGTCCGCCGCCGAGTGCTCGGTGAGCTGCTTCAGGGTCCCGGTGGAGAGATCGTAGAACCAGATGTCCCGGTTGCCCGAGCGCTCGCTGACGAAGGCCACCAGACTCAGACCCGTCTTGAGCGCCGGGGAGCCGTCGTAGTCGCCGTGGGTGGTCAGTTGCTCGAACTCGGGCAGGGGGAAGGCCTCGTCGGCTTCGGCCCGGAGGCTGAATACGCCGGTCAGCAGCAACGGCAGGAGGAGAAAGGCGCGTATAGTGTTCATCGGCTCGCCGGGTGGGAGGAGTGGTGAGATAAAACTTCTGGAAACATTATAACAAAGACGGCCCCGCTTGACCGACGCGGCGCCCCCTGCTATCATGCCGGGGACCGATGCCGATAAAACCCGTCGAGAAAAGGGTTTAGCATGCGGCGCCCCACCGTATCCCCGCGCCGACCTCGGAGAAAACCCACCGCGCCGACGGGTCGATGCCGGCTTTGGCACGTTTCTTGCGAAGCGCCACCGCTCCGCCCGCCCGGCACAGCCCACTGCGCAACAAACGCGCCAAAGCCTCCCCGTCGCGGAATCGACGGGTATTGAGCGAAGGCTGGACGCCGGCCCGGCTGTGGGCGAAGCGCCCCTCATCGCGCCGTGGGCGTCGAACTATGTTGAGCGGTTTCTTGAGAGGCGAAGACAACCGCATGACCCCGTTGCGGATATAGATTGTTTGAAGGACCTTGCTCCACGGCGACCTGGTGGGCTGTTGAAGCGGCTCGTTGGTCGATCGACGATCTTGTATCGCTGATCTTAGGAACCGCCGCACAAACGTTCATCCAGTCGCTTATCTCTCACCGACAATCAACCCCGCCTCCACCGACCACTGAGCGTCTCCGCGGAACCTCGTCCCCGAGAGCCCATGAGCACTGATTCCGTTCAGTCCCGGCGCTTGACCATCGGCGTGCCCCGCGCCCTGGACCACTACGCGCACTTCCCCCTGGTCCGCGAGCTTCTCGTCGGCCTGGGGTTCGACTACGTCGTCAGCGAGCCGACCAATCGCGCCGTAGTCGACGCCGGGACCAGCTACACGGTTTCCGACGCCTGCATTCCGGTGAAGATCTTCCACGGCCACGTGGAGAGCCTCTTCGGGCGCTGTGACGCCCTATACCTGCCCCGGTTGGTCAAGCTGCGCCGCCTGAAGCACGACGGTCGCAGTTTCCGCGAGACCTTCTGTCCCAAGTTCATCGGCTTACCCGACATCGTCCGCAACAGCATGGGCCTGGAGACGATTGAGCAGCTAGGTCCGGCGGCGCGGGCCCGGCGCGCGTTGAAGCGTCGCCTGCGGCTGCGCGAGGGGGAGGTCGCCCCCGGCGTGCGTGAGCTTCCCGTGGTTCAGCGCGGGCAGGGCGGACCGGGGCTGGACACCGACCGGCCCATCGTGCTGGACATCGACATCGACCTGACCAAGCGACTGGGCACCCTCTACCGGGTGGCCAACCAGTTGCGCCGCCTGCGCTTCTTCAGCTACACCCGGCTCTACCTGACCTACCGCCGCGCCCTGCGGGTCCAGCGCCGCTACGAGAACCTGCTGGGCGAAGGACTATCGCCCCGCGAGGCCCTGGCCGTTATCGACGGCGCGGAGCGTCCCGAGCGCCCGCCGACCTCCCGGGGTCCCCTGGCCGTGGTCGGCTATCCCTACCTGCTCTACGACCGCTTCCTGGCCGCCGGTATCGTGGAGCGTTTCTACAAACGAGGCTACGACGTCTGGACCCCCTGGCGGCTGTGGAAGGATAAGCGGGCTTTGGCCTTGGGCGCGCGAGTGAAGAGTCGGCCACTCTTCTGGCACTTCTCCAACATCGTCTGCGACGCCGGACTCTACCTGATGCGCTACGGCCTGACGCCGGAGCAGCTCGCCGGAGAGCGTCTCTCGCGGCGGGCCTATCTCTACCGCCGGGCGCGGGGGAAACCCGGCGCCAAGGACACGCCCATTCGCGGCCTGGTCCACGTCACCAGCGCCACCTGCGGTCCCGACGCCTTCGTCGGCAAGTACCTGGAACTGGCCGCCAAGCGCCTGGACATCCCGCTGATGGTCCTGCAGGTCGACGAGCAGTCCGGCGAGGCCGGGGTGCTGACCCGGCTGGAGGCCTTCTGCGACATGCTGGAGCGCCGCTGAGGCTCTGCCGCTCCGCCGTCTTGACGGCTCACGATCGCTCGGTATCGAGCAACCCAATCGCCTACATGATGGACGAACTCCGCTACCAGCTATTCACGGCGGGCTGCGACTACGCCCGGGCCAGCCTCTTCGCCCGTGGGCTGCGTCGCCTGCTGACCCTGGACAGCGACGCGGCTACCCGGGGCGCCGGCCGCAAGGTGATCGACGAGCTGCGCCGGACACTCAAGCAGCTCGTGCTGCGTTTGGGGGCCAGCGGGACAGCGGTTCCTCAGCCCGACGCCGAGCCCGGCGTCACCAAGGTGCGCGAGTGGCTCAGTGCATTCTGGGCCGACTGCCTCGACGCCGTCGAGGAGTCCCACGGCGCGGCGGGACGCCGGATCGTCGAGACCGGAGCGGCGTTGCAATCGGCGGTCCTGGAGATGCAGAGCGCGGTGGGGCACCGGCTGAGCGAGCGCCCGGGCGCGGCTCGGCATCGCCGGCTGACGGCGCGGAATCAGCTCAAGTCCGCCGGCCTGGACGAGGGACTGTTGAGCGAGATCGAAAACGCCCGGGACCACACCCCGGCTACGCTCTACGGCCTGGCCTTTCCCGCCGATGATGCCTCCGAGGTCCAGGATGAAGCCGACGAAGACAGCTAGCGCCGCGGGCCTGCGCCGGGAGCTCGATCGCTGTGTGGCCTGCGGCAAGTGCCGGGCTCTCTGCCCGGTTTTCTCCGTGGAGGGTAGCGAGGCCTCGGTCGCCCGGGGCAAGCTGAAAATCCTGGCGGCGGCCGAGGACGGCGAACTCGATTACGACACCGATCTGGGCCGGCTCCTCGACGACTGCCTGGGCTGCCGCCTCTGCACCTCGGGCTGCCCCCAGGGCGTTCGCACCGATGAGCTGGTCTACGCCGCCCGGCAGCGTATCCGCGACCGCCGCAGCCGCAACCCCCTCGAGCTGTTCATCCTGCGCTATCTGTTGCCCCGTCGGGGCTTGCTGGCCTCGCTGGCCCGCTTCGTCGGGCGTTGGCAGCACCGTCTGGCGCGGCTCTTGGGCAGGTCACGCGACGCCTCGCCCCACGATGGCCTACACGTCCAGCGCGCCCTGGCCGGACTCTACCGCCGCCTGCTTCCCTTGGCCGGCCTCTCGCCGCGCCTGGTGCCGCCCACCCTCTCACCGCGTCAGTTCAGTTCGGGGCGGGGGGAGGTCCAGGCCTTCGGCGACGTGAACGCCGAGCGCTGGGGGTACTTCGTCGGCTGCGCCCTGGAGACGGCCTACCCGCGATCGGCCCGTGCCGTGGTCGAGCTGGCCCGCCGTCTGGGGATCACCCTGATCGCGCCGACCACCCAGGCCTGCTGCGGCCTGCCCGCCTGGGGTTCCGGGGACCGCCGGGCCGCCTCGGCGCTGATCAACGTCAACGCCGCCGCCTTCGCCGACCGCGACCTCGACGGCGTCGTCACCGCCTGCGCCTCCTGCGCCTCTTTCCTGCGCGAGCACTACACCGGCCCGCTGGGCCGTACCCTGACCCTGCAGGAGCTTTTACGGGGGCGCCTGGACAGGCTGAAGCTCCGGCGCACCCCCGGCCTGCGCGTCACTTGGCACCAGCCCTGCCACCTTGCCCGACACCTGGACGTCGAACTCGCCGAGCCGCTGCTGTCCCGACTGGCCGACTTCGTCGAGCTCGAGGAGCGCGACGTTTGCTGCGGCGGAGCGGGCAGCTACTTCATCAAGCATCCGGAGACCGCCGCGGCTATCGGCGAACGCAAGGCGAAGCATATCGTCGACAGCGGGGCCGAGGTCGTGGTGACGGCCTGCCCGGGCTGCGCCATGCAGCTCGAGGCCTCGCTGACCCGCCTGGACGCCCCAGTGCGTGTCGTGCTCCTCGGCGATTTCCTGGCCCGGCGGCTGCCGCCGGTATCAAGCTGAACCTAAGGGATGAAAGAACGGGGAGCACCTACAGGAGCTCCCCGTCTCATTCAGGGATCGGTACTTGGGCCGGGAACGCGCGTGCTCGACAGCTCTTCAAGGAGTCTCGGAATCAGGCGGGTCCTGGAAGCCTCTCTCGCCGAACTCCCCATCGTCAACCGCTTCTCCCCCGAGCTCTCCCTCTTCGCTCGCGAAGGGGTCCTCGGCGGCGGCCTCGAGGTCACCGGCCACGGCGCGGACCACCATATAACCCTCGACGGCGTCGACCAGATCGTAGTGGCTGAAGCCTTCGCCCAGCAGGCGCTCCACGGGCAGCTCGCGACGCGTGACCAGCCAGAGCTCACCGCCGTCGATCAGGACCGCCCTAGCTGTCTCGACGAAGCGGGTGATCAGGCTGACGGCGTGGGAGCCCGAGCTGTGGAAGGGCGGGTTACAGATCACGGCGTCGTAGCCGCGCGGCAGCTCCCGGTCCAAACGCCAGGGGTCGATGGTGACGTTCTCCAACCCCGCCAGGGTGGCCCGGGCGCAGGCCAGGGCGCGGGCGGAGTGATCCAGTGCGTCGACCTGGGTCGCTCCGCCCAAGGCGGCCTTGAGCGCCAGCACGCCGCCGCCGCAGCCCAGGTCGCAGACCCGCCAGCCGCCCCAGTCTCCGGGCAACAGCGCCAGCAGGGCCTCGGTGCCCCGGTCCAGGCCCCGATGCCCGAAGACGCCGGGCAGGGTGTATATCGCTCCCAGCCCGTCCAGCTCGTAGGCCGCTGCGGGCTCGCAGTCGGCCTCGACGGGTCTCGGCTCGCGACAGATCCAGACCCGGCCGTGTCCGCCCATCTCGGCCTCGATGGAGCCGAAGAGGCCCTTGAGCGCCTTGCGGTGGCCCTTGATGCCCTCGCGGTTGGCCCCGGCGAAGAGCAGCACGCCGCCCGGCGACAGGCGCCCGGCGGCCCAGTCGAGCTGCAGCCGGGCCAACTCGCGGTCGCGCTGCATCGCCAGCAGGATCGACGCGTAGTTCTCCTCCGGCGGAAAGGCGGCGTGGAGGGTTCGCAGGCCGGTCTGCTCACCAGTGAGGGGATCGGTTCTGTAGTGCTCCAGGTCGCCCAGGCGGTCCTCGACCACCAACAGCTCACCGGGACGGCGGCGATTGACCTCCCGGGCCAGGTGCACCTCGGCGGCGTCCCAAAGCAGGGTGGGTCCGGGAACCTCGGGCAGGGCGGCGAGCATCAGTTCGGCGGCGGCGGAGAGCATGGGGCCTCGTTGGGAAGGGAATTTCCGAAGGGATCGTGTATCCTGTTCGGACCGGGTTGCGATTGCAATCTGCTGATAATAGGCGCTGGCATCACAGATGCCATCGGACCAACCAATATGGCTGATACGAGACTAAGGCAGCAAAACCGTCGATCAAGGCGCATTGAATCGTCAAAGCGCGGAAGCGGGATACGTAGAGTCCATGCGATCCGCCCAAACTTCATTAACGGTGCGCCTGTACTGACACCTGCTAACTGCTGGTTTTAGCAGAAGGTATCATGTAACGTGTTCGGACCATATCAGGGCCGATATTGAAAGGTTCACCTAGCAGGTGTTCGCGCTTCGGGTGCATCCGACTTTGATTCCGATGCTGGCATGTGCAGCTTTATTGCTTGATAATAATGCAGTTATGAGTCGTGTAGCAATCGGGTGGTCGCTCTTTGTCAGCAATTATGCAGGGCAGGTTATCCACCGAGCAGGCCCCTTGCAGCCGCCACTTTTTTGCTGCTGACAAGTGACGGGCCTATCTGCCACTACACGTGTATTATCAGCAGATTACAATCGCAACCAGGTCCGAACAGGTTATACGATCCCTATGCTTTTAGCCGCCTCTTGGCGTAGCCCAGAATAACCCGATGTCGTCGATATGGGCTTTGTCGTTGGCGAGTTCGTCCTGGTGGTTGATGAATGTGTGGTGGAAACCTTTGAGCGACAGCTTGTTATAGGCCTTCCAGCCGTCGGAGTAGACGATAGAGTCCAACTCGCCATTGTCCAGTACGGCACCGACCAGATGCTTGCTGCCACAGCGCCTGGGAGGTATACACCGCACCTCGCCGCCCCGCTTGAGCAGCCCGAAGACGGGGAGCTTGCCGACGCCGCGGCGGGGCAACGGGGATGATAACACAAGCACGCCGCGGCTCCACCTCGCCCCCGATAGACACCCATAGAGACGCAGCAAACAGCTTGGATGGTCCAGGGGGATATGTTAACATCGCCGCCGTTATTTCCGTCCACTACCGCCACGACGAACGCCGCTCCGGTCGTCCCGACCGAATGGAGAAGCCATGAGCCCGCGCCCGACCCTGGACGAGCTGCACCCCTTCAAGGTGGACTATCTGACCAACCCGCCGCTGGACGAGCTGCGCGAGATCACCCTCGAGCACACCCCGGCGGTGCTGGAGACGGCCTACGGCAGCCTGAACAAGATCACCCGCAACAAGGCCCGCAAGGCCGCCCTGACCTACGTCATCGCCCCGGAATCCGCCGCCGCCGAGTACTCGGGCAAGGTGATCGACGCCGAGTCCGCCGGCTGCCTGATCGACTCGGTCAGGGAGTACCTGGAGAAAGCCGGGCGGGTCATCGAGCTCAATAACTACATCGGCCTGGGCGAGCGCGCCGTGGCCGTGCAGTGGCTCTACGGCTATGAGATCGCCAACGTCGCCGCCATGCAGAGCGTGATGTGCTTCCCCCGCGAGCGGGTAGAGACCCCGGAGCGGCTATCCGCGCCCTTCGCGCCCACCTTCCGCCTGGTGATGGTCCCCGGTCTCAAGGCGGCGGGGATGCCCCAGGGCCAGGCGATGATCGTCGACCTGGACAACTTCACCACCTACGTTATCGGGGCCGATTACTTCGGCGAGAGCAAGAAGGGCGGCCTGCGGATGCTCAACGAGCATTCCTACCAGCGTGGCGGGCTGACCCTGCACTCCGGCGCCAAGGCCGTCACCATCGGCGGACGCCGGGTCACCATGGCCGTGCTGGGCCTCTCCGGCACCGGCAAGACCACCACCACCTTCTCCAAGCAGGGCGAGGTCACCCGGCCGATCCAGGACGACATGATCACCCTCTGGCCCGGCGGCGAGATCTCGATCACCGAGAACGGTTGCTTCGCCAAGACCTACGGCCTGACCCGGGAGATGGAGCCGGTGATCCACGACGGCACCGTCGATCCCAGCGCCTGGACCGAGAACGTCTACCAGAACGCCGACGGCACCTTCGATTTCTCCAAGGGCCGGCTGAGCCGGGAGGACGTGGAGCGCTACCGCGAGATCCTGCTGGTCACCGGGGCCGACGAGAAGAACGTCGACGCTTACATCACCGGCGAGGTAGACATCGACGACGTCGTCGACGAGTACGACATCCCCGCCGACGGCTGGGACTTCCTGGTCTGGACGCAGAACGGCCGCTCGATCATCCCGCTCTCGGCCATCAAGGACGCCGCCGACCTCGAGGACATCCCGCCGCTGGAGTTCATCGGCATCCTCAACCGTGATGAAGGCCCCGACGCCGCCTTCCCCGGTATCGTGCGCTTCGCCTCGCCGGAGCAGGCCGCAGGTTACTTCATGCTCGGCGAGACCACCAAGACCTCGGCCGCCGGCAAGGAGCGCGGTCGCACCCGCAGCCCCTTCACCCAGCCCTTCTTCCCGCGCAGGAACTCCCTGCAACCCGCCCGCTTCAGCGAGCTGCTGGCCACCATCCCCAAGCTGGTCACCTGGTCGATGAACACCGGCTGGGTCGGCGGCGACGCCCTGGACGTCCAGGCCGGCCAGGCCCTCAAGGTCAAGATCCGCCACTCCTCGGCCATGCTCGAGGCCTTGCTGACCGACGCCGTGGCCTGGAAGACCGACCCCGACTTCGGCTATCTGATCGCCGACGTCGACCACCCGGACAACGCCGCCCTACTCGAAAAGGTCCCCGCCGAAATACTCAATCCGGTCCTCTTCTTCGAGAAGCACGGCCGAATGGACGACTACCGCGCCTGGGTGGCGAACCTGCGCCGTGATCGACGGGCCTATCTCGAGAAGTACCAGGTCGCTCCGGTGATCATAGAGGCGGTCTGCGGGTAGCTCCCGGGCCTGCTCAAGGAGAAGCCGGGCTAGAGTGATCGATAATACTTCGCTGGAAAAAGGGACGGGCTTCGGCCCGTCCCTTTTTTGATCGGCTATCAGCTCCATGCGCTACTTATTCTGATTATCAACTTGAACATCAAATGATATGCGAGTTAGGGTATACTTTTCTTTGCCTTGACAACATGGTTCCAAACGAAAAGGAGGCCAAATGCGGTACATAGTGGCGATTATTATGGTTCTTGGCATTACTCTCGGCGCGTATGCGGTTGCCTGGGTTATCGAGACGGTGGACTCGGATGGTTATGTAGGCTGGTACACATCCCTGGCGCTGGATTCCAGCGATAACCCACACATCTCTTACTATTCTTCCTATGACGAATGGCACGGCACGCTCAAGTACGCCGCCTGGAACGGCGCGAGCTGGGAGCTCCAGACGGTGGACTCGGCGGGTTTAGTCGGCCACTCCAACTCCCTGGCGCTGGATTCCAGCGGCAACCCGCATATCTCGTACTGGGACTCCAGCAACCGCGACCTCAAGTACGCACATTGGAACGGCGCTGGCTGGGAGCTCAATACGGTGGACTCGGCGGGTTATGTCGGCCGGTACTCCTCGCTGGCGCTGGATTCCAGCGGCAACCCCCATATCTCGTACTACGACGCCACCAACCTCGGCCTCAAGTACGCCGCCTGGAACGGCGCGAGTTGGGAGATCGAGACGGTGGATTCGGACGGTGATGTCGGTTGGAACACCTCCCTGGCGTTGGATTCCAGCGATAACCCGCACATCTCTTATTGCGACATCACCAACTACGATCTCAAGTTCGCCACCACCCGCCCGGACTGGGATATCGAGGATGTTGAACTAACAGCTTCGTCCGCCGCCGACGGCGTCCTGCTCGGCTGGACGGTAAGCGGCGACTCGCCAGCCTCCGTCCGTGTCCTGCGCGGCGTGGATGAACCTGTCGCCGTCAGTGGCTCGCTGGACGGCACAACCAGCCGCTGGCTGGACCGGTACGTGGAGCCCGGCGGGAGTTACGTCTATTGGCTCGAAACAACGGGTAGCGACGGTCGCACCGAGCGATACGGGCCGACGGAGGCCGTGGTAGTGCCGGGAGAGTTCCAGCGGCTGGCCCTCAATGAGCCGTATCCCAACCCGGCGAATAGCAATGTCAACTTCGCCTTCACGCTGCCCGAGGCCCAGAGTGTCAGCTTGAGCATCTACGACCTGGCCGGACGGAACGTCGAGAGTTTTAGCATTGCTTCTGAGGCGGGTCGACAGACGATCAGCCTAAACACCAGCGCTTACCGTTCCGGCGTCTACCTGGCCACACTGGCGACGGACACTGCGAGCGAGACCCGGCGGTTCGTCATCAGCCGCTAGAAGTCGATTGGCATAGTTGATGTATTGTTGTGCGGGGTCTTTAGACCCGGCCGCTTTCCAGCTCTATCCTCCATCGCACCCGTAAGAGCGCGGACTCCTCAATCGCCCCTTCATCAGCCCATCAGGGTTTTCAAGCGAATAACGGTGGTCCAGCAACGGCGGGGTCAACAGACCCCGCCCCGCAGGGCGTGAGTTGACGGTTGCCACCGACCGGCAGCGAACCTGACGGACCGCTCGGACAGGCTGGGAGCCTGTCCTTACTTGCATAGCGTAATCGAAGTTATCCAACTAGGGCGGGGGCATCTTGCGGCCCCCGCCCGGTGTTTATCCCAACAACTCCGACTGTGGATTACCCCTCCTCGGGCCATTTAACGTTCAGCTCACGCACGGCCCGGACCTCGTCGACGCGACGCACCGGCGCCGTCCAGGGCGCTCCGTGGAGCAGCTCCGGATCCTCCGGAACCTCTTTGGTGATGATGGCCCGCAGGGCCTCGGCGAAGGCTTCCAGGGTCTCCCGGGTCTCGGTTTCGGTGGGCTCGATCATCCAGGCCTCGGGGACGATCAGCGGGAAGTAGTTGGTCGGCGGGTGGAAGCCGTAGTCGATGACGCGCTTGGAGAGGTCCAGGGCGCTGACGCCGGTGCGCTCCTTGAGGTCCTTGGCGCTGGCGACGAACTCGTGCATGCAGGTGCGCTCGTAGGCCGGCGGCAGGATGTCTTTGACCAGGGCCATCAGGTAGTTGGCGTTGAGCACGGCGTTCTCGCTGACCCGGTGCAGGCCCTCGAGGCCATGGTGGCGGATGTAGACCCAGGCGCGCAGATTGACCAGGAAGTGGCCCAGGAAGGCGTTGAGTTTGCCGATGCTCTCCGGGCGCTCCCAGTCCAGAGTCCAGCCACCGTCATGCGTCTCCGCCGGTTCGATGGTCGGCACGGGCAGATAGGGCGCCAGGTGCTCCTTGACTCCGACGGGTCCGGAGCCGGGGCCGCCGCCGCCGTGGGGCGTGCCGAAGGTCTTGTGCAGGTTGAGGTGCACGGCGTCGAAGCCCATGTCCCCGGGGCGGATGCGGCCCAGCAGGGCGTTGAGGTTGGCGCCGTCGTAGTAGAGCTGACCGCCCACGGAGTGGACCAGCTCGGCGACCTCGAGAATGTGCTCTTCGAAGAGCCCCAGGGTGCTGGGGTTGGTCAGCATCAGCGCGGCTACATCCTCGTTGAGCTTCTCCTTCAGCGCGGCGGGATCGATGTTGCCGCGTTCGTCGGAGGCCACCTCGACGACGTCGTAGGAGCACATCGTCCCCGAGGCCGGGTTGGTGCCGTGGGCGGAGTCGGCCACCAGCAGCACCTTGCGTGGGTTGCCGTGGGCCTTGTGGTAGGCACGGATCATCTTGATGGCGGTGAACTCGCCTTGAGCCCCGGCGGCGGGCTGCAGGGTGTAGCGGTCCATCCCGGTGATCGCGCCCAGCATCGCCTCGAGCTCGGCCATGATCACCAGGGCGCCCTGGAGCATCTCCGGCGGCAGCAGGGGGTGCAAGGCGGCGGGACCGGGCAGCTCGGCGACGGCGTCGGCGATCTTGGGGTTGTACTTCATCGTGCAGGAGCCCAGGGGGTAGAAGCCGATGTCGACGTTGTGGTTGAGCTGGGAGAGGCGCACGTAGTGCCGGACCAGTGTAGGCTCGTCGATCTCGGGCAGGGCCGGCGGTTTGTCGCGGCGCAGCTCCGCGGGGATCAGCTCTTCGACGGGTCGGGTCGGCACGTCGGGAGCCGGCGGCCGGTAGCCGCGGCGTCCCGGCGTCGAGAGGGCGTAGACGGCGGGCTCGATAGGCTGACTGGGTCGACGTTCCACCATTAGAGCACCTCCTCGAGAGCCGCGACCAGCTCGTCGATCTCGGCCTTGGAGCGCCGGTCGCTGACGGCGACCAGCAGGGCGTCCGGGTATTCCTCGTAGAGTCCTGCCAGGGGCAGACCGGGAACGATGCCGCGCCTGGGGAGCTTCTCCCAGGCTTCGGCGGCCTTGCCCGGAGGCAGCCGCAGGGCGAACTCGTTGAAGAAGGGAGAGTCGGGGAACAGTGGCTCGACGCCGGGCAGAGATGCCAGCTTCTCGGCGGCGTAGTGGGCCTTCTGCAGGTTGAGCTCGGCCAGCTCGGTGATCCCGGTCGGGCCGAGCAGGGCCAGGTTGATGTTCGCCGCCAGGGCCATCAGGGCGTTGTTGGTGCAGATGTTGCTGGTGGCCTTCTCGCGGCGGATGTGCTGCTCCCGGGTCTGCAGGGTCAGGGCGTAGCAGGTCTTGTCGTCGGCGTCGACGGTGCGTCCGACGATGCGTCCGGGGAGCTTGCGGGCCAGCTTGTCGACGGCGGCGAAAAAGCCGACGAAGGGGCCGCCGCCGGCGGGGGGGCTGCACAGCGGCTGGCCGTCGCCCACGCAGATATCGGCGCCAAAGGCCGCCGGGGTCTTGTAGAGGGCCAGGGCCAGGGGATTGGCGACCATCACCGCCAGGGCCTTCGAGTTATCCTTGACGATTGCAAAGGCGTGGGCCAGGTCTTCGACCACGCCGAGGAAGTTGGGACTGGGCAGGATCACCGCGGCGACGTCGGTTGAGAGCATGGCCTCGAGTTCGGCCAGGTCCGTGGAACCGTCGTCGGCCAGGGGAACCTCCTCGATGGAGGCGCAGACGCCGCCGGCGCAATCCAGGTCGGCCAGGTAGGTCTGGACGGTGCGGCGGTAGAAGGGGTGCAGTCCTCGACCGACCAGCACGCGGTGGGCCTTGCGGACGTTGCGCGCCGCCAGGGCCGCCGCCTCGCCCGCCGCTGAAGCCCCGTCGTAGATGCTGGCGTTGGCGATGTCCAGGCCGGTCAGGCGGCAGATCGAGGTCTGGAACTCGTAGATCGTCGTCAGGGTGCCCTGGCTGATCTCGGGCTGGTAGGGGGTGTAGGCGGTCTGGAATTCGGGACGGCCGATCAGACGCCCGACGGCGCTGGGGATGTAGCTGTCGTAGATCCCGGCGCCGAGGAAGCTGACGTGACGCGGCGCCGCTGTGGTCGCGGCGCGTTCGAGGAGCTCGGGCTCGCTAAGCGCCGGCGGCAGCTCGATGGGTGGATCGAGGAGTTTCGCGGGCAGATCGGCGAAGAGCTCCTCGACGCCGGCGGCGCCGATACGCTCCAGCATGACCCGGCGGTCCTCGGGGGTCTGGGAGAGGTAGTCCATGAGTTTCTCCGTGACTGACGGGGGGGTATCGGTGGTGAGGAGGGAGAGTTCAGGGTAAAAAAAGGGGCGAAGTGAATCCGTTCACACTGTCAGTAAGCAAGATTACGACGCCGGAGGGCGAAAATCAAGCCTCGACTTCCTGGGAGTGTCAACTGTTTGCTGCGGAATTACCGCCGTTAAGTTCGCGTGGTTTACCGACGCCGGTATTCAATGCGCGTTGCTCGAATCCCTCGAGCGTGGATTGTGATCATCAACCCTGCGGTTTTAAACCATGAAGGACTCAGTGACCTGTGTCCAGTCGCCGTTCAGGGCCAGGGAGAGGCCGCCGGTGGAGTCCAGGCAGAGCAGGTCGAAGCCGCCGCCGGGGATGTGGATCAGCTCCAGCTCCCAGGGTCCCTCGCCGGGGCAGGGCTCGTGCTCGGTGGATGCCAGGGAACCGGTCTCGGCGTCGTCGTAGAGACGCCCCTGGTCGTCGACGGCCAAGAGCAGGACGGCGAAGAGCAAAATGCGCTCGCGGATGCCCGGATGCTTCACGCCCCGCGCCGCCGGGACGCCGAGCCGCAACAGACGCGCTATCTCACGTCGCTTTTTCCGCTGGCGCCTCGGGGAATGTGTGCAAAAGGGTTGCCTCCGACCGGATATTCGCCGAGAATCATGCCAAAGAACGAGCCAATAAAAGATGCCAAGATAGACAGTAAGATGATAAAACCCGTATCGACGTTTCCGGGATACATTATTCCATAAACTATCATTCTAAGAAAGCCATAGATACTAGGCATAACAGTAAAAAGATAGATAACGAATAACATTTTCTTGAGTGCTTTCTTGAATGCCGCCTTAAACTCCGGGTCTGTAGGGCTCATCAGCTAGTTCCATTTTTGATAAGGTTGTGAATCAACGGCGTTTGCCCCGGGCCAGCCTGGCCCCCAGGCCGATGCCGGCCAGAATGGACATCGGCACGTAGAACAGTGAGGGCAGGGGACCGAACAGGCCGAACTGGATACCCGCGTAGACGCCGAAGAAGGCGACCATGGTGAGGATACCCATTAGACAACCGCGCAAGCGGGTCGCGGTGTCCGGCTTCTTTTTCGCTGTTTCGTCCGGCATCGTGGTTGGGGATGGTCGCGCCGTCGGTCGGCGCCGGATAGCTGCTTGCGGGTGCTTGGCGTCAGCCATTCTACCAGGAAGTTCGGCCCACAGCAATGGAGAACGAGCGAAGCGGCCCGCCTGGCGGGCCGCTTCGACGACGAGGGTCTGTTCGGAATCAGGCCAGCTCGACCTCGGTCCAACGGCCCCGGCGGAAACGCAGCCAGACGTAGAGCCCCTCGGCGATCTGCGAGGCGAAGACCGCGCCCCAGATGGCGTAATCGTGCCAGCCGAAGACGTAGACGCCCAGGACGGCGATGGGCAGTTTGACGGCCCAGTTGGCGATGATCGCGCCCCACATCGGCGGCTTGGTGTCCCCGGCGCCCCGGAAGGCTCCGCCGTAGGTCCAGGCCAGCACGCTGATGATCGAGCCCAGGCCGATGAAGATCAGATAGTTGTGGGACATCGACAGGATGCCGTCGACGATGCCCGAGCCGTCGTTGGTGAGGAAGATCGAGGCCAGTTGGCGGCCGAAGAAGATCAGCACCAGGGCCATGCCGATCTGGATCATCACCCCGAGCAGGCTGACCTTGTCGGCGGCTTTGTGAGCGTTATCGGGGTCCTTGCGCCCCAGGAACTGGCCCACCAGGGGCGCCGGAGCGGCCATCAATCCCTGGGCGAAGAACTGGCCGAAGGAGAGCGCCGTCATCCCGATGGTGAAGGCCGTGGCCACCAGGTTGTGCGTCACGCCGTCGATCTCCGTGGTCAGGCGGCTGGCCAGGGCCATCATCGCCATGCCGGTCAGCGGCCGGGTGATCGCCTGGCCCGTGGCCGGCAGACCGATGCGCAGGAAGCGCTTGATCTCGATCCAGCGAGGCCGGTTGGCGAAGAAACCCTTGATGGAGACGTTGCTCCAGCGCATCGCGTAGGCCAGGAAGATCACACCGGTGCCCAGGAAGTGGCTGATGGTGGTGGCCAGGGCCGCGCCGCGCAGCCCCAGGGCGGGAAAGCCCCAGTGGCCGAAGATCAGCAGCCAGTTGAGCAGGACGTTGATGCCGTTGATGCTGACGAAGGCGAACATCCCCGTGCGGGTGTCGCCGGAACCGGAGAAGACCGAATGGACCGTGAAGGCCACCATCATCGCCCCGAAGCCCGGTGCGAAGATGCGCAGGTAGTCCACCGCCAGGGGGAACTGGTCCGGCGTGGGGCTGTAGAAGCCGATCAGCAGTGGCGCGGCGAAATACACCAGCACGACGAAGAACAGGCCCAGGATGGCGGCCAACCAGACCGCCCGATGACCCGAGGCGTCGGCCTCCTCGAACTCCTCCGCGCCCCAGTGACGGGCCACGATGGCCACCGCTCCGGCAGCGACGATCTGGATGAAGGAGAAGATGAACCAGATCACACTGCCGGCGAAGCCCGCCGCCGTAACCTGATCCACGCCCAGCGAGCCGATGAAGATGCGGTCGACGATGTGGGCGAAGTTCATCAGGATGCCGGCCAGGGCCGCGGGCCAGGCCAACTGCCAGATGTTCCAGTAGAGGCTCTTGTTGTCGAGGTCCAGCTTGGCCACGGGAGCTCCCGGGGAGGTGTCGTTTTCGAAGCGTCAAGGGGCGAATTATAACAGCAGCGGGGCGGGAAAGCAGCGGAAACCAGCACACTTTCACCGCCGTATTGTATCTGGCAGATATTATATGCTTTTCAACCCCGGCTTGGCAATGCTAGAATGCCTGGAGTGTGTTGATACCGTCTTGCCGCCTACTCACTGAAACCTTCCCGGATGAAGCTGTGTCATAGTTAGAGAACCACGCGGACGTTTCGTCGAAGTGGCCTACACAACATACTGGACCGGATTATCACTCGAACATGAATCGGAGTATACCTCTAACATCTTGTGATATCATGCATTACAGTTCGCTTGATTGTCACATCCCGCCGGTTGGTCCGGCAGCTTCAACAAGTGAAGACCGGACTATCATGACAGTGGACCGGTTTAGTCACTGGAGAATCAAGGCGTTTCGTCCAAGTGACGCCGTCAGCAAGTCGAGCAACAAGAGCTAATCACTCACAGCAGCTCTTAGCAGTTTTTAATGCTTCAGATAGTGGTTCCGTTTGTCGTGATAATGCCAAAGGGATCAACCTCAGCGACTGTCTTGTGCTGCCGGCAGGATGCCGCTCCCGGAGTTCGCTTTGATCAGGGACGCCGATTCGATCATACCCCCGGCTGATACAAGGGCGAAACCTAACCTCAATCCGCTGATAACCTCTCCGGCTTCAGTTGATTGTGTCTGAGCGGGATAATAACGTAGTCGATCAAGGTGCCGCGCATCATCGAGGCGCGGAACCGGGATGAGTGAAGATCTTCCAATCTTGCAAAAACAGTATTTGCGAGTGTATGCTCTACCACCTGATTGCTGCAAAAATGTTAATGTTATGATTCTTTCTTATGGCCCCACTGCCGTTATGTGATCCCAATTGTATTTGGACCATCCGGGGGCGCTGCGGTCTTATCGGCTTTCCAATGGCCTTCACCGGCTGAATCGGCTGAACCGCTACGCCCGATGACCCAAGTCGAACGGACTCAGGCCGCCCGACCGTCCGGATTCACCCCCGGCGAGGCTTTGGCACGTTTCTTGCAGCGGGGCGGGGTCACCTGGCCGGCAAAACCGGCGGTCCACTCCGCAAGAAACGTGCCAAAGCCGGTCGAGGGCGACGGCTCACGCAGGCCCGGCTTCGGCGAGGTCCCCGGATTTGCACACGTATCGTGATCATATACAACAAGGAGTAGCTGATGAAACGCCTCGTACCCGCGATCTTGATTATCCTGGCCCTGGTTCTTCCTGCCACGGCGATGCTCCCCCGGCTGATCCCCCTCGAAGTCCTGATGGGCAATCCCAGCAAGGTCTCCCCCCGTCTTTCTCCCGACGGTGAGCAGATGACCTACGTGGCGCCCTACGAGGGTGTGCTCAATATCTGGATCAAGACGGTCGGCGAGGATGACGACCGACCCCTGACCACCGACGACGGCCGGGGTATCTTCCGGTACTACTGGGCCAAGAACGGCGAGTACGTCCTCTACCTCCAGGATAAAGACGGCGACGAGAACCACCACCTCTACGCCGTTGATGTTGAAACCGGCGAGGTGCGCGACCTGACACCCTATGAAGACGTCAAGTGCTACATCGCCTATCCGGAGTACGATCACCCCGACGAGGTCGTTCTCTACATGAACGATCGCGATCCCAGCGTCTTCGACATCTACCGGTTGAACCTCTACACCGGCGAGCGCGGGCTGATCATCGAGAACCCGGGTGATACCTACGGCTATGACCTGGACGATCAGTGGGTGCCCCGGGCCTATATGAAACCCGGTCCCGACGGCGGTACGGAGCTCTGGTATCGCGAGAGCGCCGGGGACGAGTGGGAGAAGCACATCACGTGGGGTTTCGATGATTCGGTCTCGACGACCATCGCGTTCACTCCGGACGGCGATGAGCTGTATATGTTGGACAGCCGTGACACTGACACCGCGCGCTTGGTCGCCTACGATCCCGCCACCGGCGAGATCGAGGTGCTGGCCGAAGACCCCGACTACGACATCGGCGGCCAGTTCGAGTTCGACCCGGTCACCGAGGAGCTGGACATGGTGAGCATCCAGGCCGAGAAGCAACGCTGGATCGCCCTCACCGACGACGTCGCCGATGATGTCGAGTTCCTGGAAGCCCACTTCTCCGACGGTGAGCCTCTGATCTCCGACCGTTCCCGCGACGATGAGACCTGGCTGTTGACCGTGCTCTACGCCGATCGCAGTCCGGAGACGTACGTCTATCAGAGGGACGATAAGAGCCTGACGAAGATCTTCGATGTCAAGCCGCGGATCAACGATTACACCCTGGCGCCGATGATCCCCGTCTCCTACACCGCCCGCGACGGCCTCGAGATAGAGGGCTACCTGACCCTGCCGCCGGGCCTGCTGCCCCGGGACCTGCCCCTGGTGCTCAACGTCCACGGCGGACCCTGGGCCCGCGACACCTGGGGATACAATCCCGAGGTGCAGTTCCTGGCCAACCGAGGCTACGCCGTGCTTCAGGTCAACTATCGCGGCAGCGACGGCTACGGTAAAGCCCACCTTCACGCCGGTGACAAGGAATGGGGCGGCGCGATGCAGGACGACCTGACCGACGCCGCCAACTGGGCTGTCGGGTTGGGCATCGCCGATCCCGAGCGGGTGGCCATCTACGGTTGGAGCTACGGCGGATACGCCGCCCTGGCCGGGGCGACCCTCACCACCGGTGACGAGCGCACCGCGCTGGCCGACCAGTACCCCGAGGAGTACGACTTCTACCGCTGCGCCGTTTCCGGCATCGGTCCGGCCAACCTGATCACCTTCATCGAGACCGTCCCGCCTTACTGGACCGTCGGTCGGGAGAGTTTCTACAAGCGTGTGGGCAATCCCGAGACCGAGGCCGATTTCCTGGCCTCGCGCAGCCCGATCAACTACGTCGAGCGCATCGAGATCCCCATGCTGCTGCTCTACGGCGCCAACGACCCCCGAGTGAAGCTCTCCGAGGGCGAGCAGATCTCGGCGGCGCTCGAGGATGCCGGTGTCGACTACGAGTACGTGGTCTACGAGGACGAGGGCCACGGCTTCGCCCGGCCCGAGAACCGCCTGGACGCCTACCGCCGCGTCGAGGCCTTCCTGGCCGAACACCTGGGCGGCCGTGCGGAGTAGGCTCCCGATCGATTATCCATGATTGGAACTATGTAGGGGTCGACCTTAAGGTCGGCCCGCATAGCTTCAATCCAGAACCCGTCTGTCCAAGCGCCGATATATGTGGAGAGCGATCTAGTCAGGCTACCGCAAAGCTGCTGTATCGATGTGAGCAGTAAGGGGCGGCCGGGAGCGGTTTGCGCCTTTACTGGATCATCTGGAAACAATACGGCAAGCTGATTGGAAAACCGTGGTTTTTATCGTATACAGTAACCAACTGACCCGGGACCGGTTGTGGCCGGTATCTGCGAGCTGTGATAAGACCTGCTGGTACAAAGAGCATTGGCTATCTTATACCTTTCCTCAGCCCCTTGGCCTTTTGTTCTGTCAACGATCAACACCTGCGGTGGTTGACGACTTCGCCTTGCAGTCGAGCCAATGCTAGCGCCTTCGTCTTGCCAAACGACCTTTGGGGGGAGTAACCTAGACGTGCTGGAGAGCTGGATTGCACGAACCATCAGAAAAAAGGAAAACGTGATGTCTAAGTCCAATCAAAGCAATACGATGTCGGTCCCCCTGATCCCCAAGTCCGTCCTCTTCGGTAATCCGGAGAAGATGCAACCACGCCTCTCCCCGGACGGCGAACTACTGAGCTACATCGCCCCCCGCGACGGCGTGCTCAACATCTGGCTGCTCGATCTTGCCAGCGGCGAGGAACGCCCGCTGACGGCGGACACCGGCCGGGGCATCATGCGCCACTTCTGGGCCGAGAACGGCCGCTGGATCATCTACCTCCAGGACTCCGACGGCGACGAGAACCACCATCTCTACCGGATAGATCCGCGGAACCCCGACGGCGAGGCCGTCGACCTGACCCCCTTCGAGGGCGTCAAGGCGGTGCCCGCCGCAAGCAGCCTGAAGCGCCCCGACGAGCTCTTCGTCTGGCTCAACCGGCGCGACCCGGCCCTCTTCGACGCCTTCCGGCTGAATGTGGAGAGCGGCGAGCTGGTCCAGACGGCCGAGAACCCAGGCGACGTGGCCGAGTTCATCGCCGACGGCGACCTCGAGGTGCGCCTGGCGCTGAGGGCCACCCCGGAGGCCGGCCGCGAGCTGCTCTACCGCAAGACTCCCGAGGACGACTGGCGTGTGGTCGATCGTTGGGAGCACCAGGACGCCCACGCCGCCGTCATCGGCTTCGACGCCGACGATCGTCGGGTGTTGATCGCCGATCCCCGGGGCGGCGACACCCAGCGCCTGGTGCGCTTCGACCCCGAGACCGGGAAAAGCGAAACCCTGGTCGTCGACGAGGAGTACGATCTGCACAGCCGGATGGTGGGGCGCAACCTGCTGCGCGAGCCGGCCACCCGCCGCCCCCTGGCGGTGATCGTCAACCGGGTCAAGCACGAGTGGCGGCCCCTGGCCGAGGATGTCGAGGCGGACCTGGAGCGTTTGAACGAGCGCTTCTCCGACGGCTGGTATCAGATCGTCGACCAGAGCCGGGACAACGCCCGCTGGTTGCTGGCCGTCAACCGTCCCCACCGCAGCACGGCCTACTACAGCTACACCCGCGGTGGGGAGCCCGAACTGCTCTTCACCGTCAAGCCCGAGCTCGACGAGTACGAGCTGGCGCCGATGAGGGCCGTGGAGTACACCGCCCGTGACGGCCGCCGCATCCCGGGATATCTTACTCTGCCCCCGGGCGTCGAAGCCGAGAACTTGCCGTTAGTCCTGCTGGTTCACGGCGGACCCCAGGTTCGCGACATCTGGGGGGCGCATCCCACGGTGCAGTGGCTGGCCAATCGCGGCTACGCGGTGCTGCAGGTCAACTACCGCGGCAGCCAGGGCTACGGTCGCGACCACCTGCTGGCCGGAGACAAGGAGTGGGGCCGCAAGATGCAGCACGACCTCACCGACGCCTGCAACTGGGCCGTCGCCGAGGGCTACGCCGATCCCGAGCGGCTGTGCATCATGGGCGGCAGCTACGGCGGCTACGCCGCGCTGGCCGGGGTGAGCTTCACCGAAACAGCCGAGCGCCCCGACGTCGACGACGCCTCCGCCGACGAGCACCGCTACTACCGCTGCGCCGTCTCCATCGTCGGACCGTCGAACCTCAAGACGCTCATCGAGACCATCCCGCCCTACTGGAAGCCCGAGATCAAGCGGCTCTACCGGATGATCGGCGATCCGGAGACCGAGGGCGAGATGATCGCCGAGCGCAGCCCGCTCAACTACGCCGAGCGGATCCGCACCCCGTTGATCCTGGCCTACGGCGCCAACGACCCCCGGGTCAAGCTCTCCGAGGGCGAGCAGATCACCGCGGCCCTCGAGCAAGCCGGGATACCCCACGAGTACTACGTCTACGAGAACGAGGGCCACGGCTTCGCCCGGCCGGAGAACCGCCTGGACTTCTATTCGAAGGTCGAGCCCTTCCTGGCCGAGCACCTGGGCGGCCGCGAGGAGTAGGAAGCCTCGAAGCAGACTAGCCGGAGATGCGTGTCGCCGGATGCTCTTCGTAACAAGAGTTCTACGCCGGAGCGTTATCTTTGTGCGGTCCGGCGAAAAACCATCGCGGATAGCCGCGCACAGCGGCGATATTGACGCGCCGGTTCCGATACCGGCTCGTCCGCGCTAAGACAAGCAAGGTGAATCCCGATTCCAACCCCGAGCGACAGAACTTGGGGAGCGGCGTGATCACCTTGACAACCTTTCCAATACAGGCTATAATTTAGGCGTTGCTTAAATACTTGAAAGGTCATCCATGCATCGTGAGCTTGATCCAGACGAGATGTTCAAGGTTTTAGGCGGTCGCACCCGGATGGCCATCCTGCGGATCCTGCACCATCACGGCCCGCTGGGGGCGGTAAAGCTGGGCAAGGCCCTGGGCATCTCCACGGCGGCGGTCTCCCAGCATCTCAGGGTGCTGCGACAGGCCGGTCTGGTGGAGGGCCAACGCGACGGCTACCACGTGCCATACCACGTCAACCATCGCAGCCTCAACGTCTGCCTGCGCTCCCTGGGCGAGGCCTGCGGCGTCGATAGCTTCCACGGCCTCGACCCCGCCCGGATGGACCTCGAACACCTGCGCCGCCATCGCGATAAACTCAAACAGATGCTGTCCCGCCTTGAGCAGCGGATCGCGGAACTGGAAACAAACGTTGACAACAGCTGATGTTTACGGCTCCATTTTTTTAACCAAATATTAAGCAGTTACGAAAATACTTTAGTTTACAGACCCCCACGACATTCACCAACCCACCAACCCACCAACCCACCAACCCCAAAGGAGAACCGATGTTCCATCACCATCTCAACCATCCGCACCACTGCCGTTCCGGCTGCCACCCTCAAGAACACCATGGCACTGGACCCTGCGTCACGCGGCGCTTCCGCTCCCAGGCCGAAAAACTCGAAATGCTAAAGCACTACAAGGGCGAACTGGAGAAGGAACTCGCCGGCGTCGAGGAGGCCATCGCCAAACACGAGGATTAGTCATCCGGGAGAAAACGAGCAAGAACGGCGGACCCGGGTCCGCCGTTCTTCATGATTACGAATTGAGCTAACTACCTCGAAAGGGCCGTGGTGACGGTGCGACTGCCGTTATCAAACGAAACCAATAGGTTGAAAGGCAAGTATTCTGTTCCGCGCCGGGTGGTCCACTACGAAACACCGCTTGGTTTCGCGAGAACGCGACGTTTATGGCAAAGACTACGGCCGGGTTGCCCCGGCCGTTAAAAGCATGCTTGCCGCGGAGAGCCTAGTCCAGGGCCTTGATGGCGCCCCAGGAGGCTTCCCGCACGGCCTGGTAGTCGTCGTCGTAGTAGAAGTCGACCTCGTAGTACTGGACGAACTCCCAAACATGGTGGTAATAGGTCAGGAACTCGATCTTGACGAAGTCCGTGGTCTTCTGGTCGGCGTAGAAGTCATACTCCTGGACCCAGTGGTCGGCGGTGGTGTCGGAGAAGCTGAAGTCCAGGGTGCTGCCGTCGGAGAAGTGCAGCCGGACGTCCTGGGGGATGCTGTAGTAGCCGCTCTGATAACTGCGACCCTCGGTCCGGATGTAGCCGACCTCGACATCGGCGGGCCAATCGACCTGGAACCAGTCGCCGGCGCCGTCGGTGGTGGGATGGGAGTTGCGATCGTTGCTCCAGAAGGAGCCGAAGTCGCCGTCCAGTGAGTTGGAAGCGGGATAGCCGCTTAAAACGCTCCAGGCGGTGGGGGTGGCGCTGGAGGTGTCGACCTCGATGACGGTCGCCGAAGCGGTAAGCGCCAGCAGTACGATGGTGAACAGAATAGCGTGTTTGGTCATCTGTAGCTCCTGAGCAAGGGTTCGTGGTTTGAGCGGACAACCTCACCGACCAAGGAAGATCAAGTGGTGTGATTAAAAGTCCGCTAGAAAAGTGCTTAGTTCACTTATTAAAAGAGAATTTCACTCGCGCCGGAACCGACTCATCCAGCTTATAGACTTCATTCATTGCTTTATAGTTCACACTCGTCGCCACTCTCATCCCGCTGCTTGGTGGCGATATACCTAGGCTTGCATTTAGTTCCGCTGGAAGCCGGAGGCTGTTGGTTTCATTCAGGGTTCGACCAGGCTGTGAGTGTGGACCTGCTGACGACGCTCCATTGCCCGCTTTAGAAGCTTCGTCCGTTATCCGCCTTCGCTGGTTGACCCCTCGCTGCGGCTAATCTCCAAGCACCATTCTCAAGGTGGCTTTCCTGTGTTGCGAATATGTTGTTTATCTTCTGTGATGTACCTATTTTATATTATAGAAAAAGGTCTACCTTGTCAATAAACTATCGCTGTAATAATGCGGGTCTATCTGACACTCACCCGCTGGATTGACTTTTCCGAGTAATCAGTCTGCCGTCTTGCCATGCCGGTCAGCGGGAGGAGTCGCTTATCCTCCCGGTGCCGCGCCCAGCGCGTTCGAGGGGATCGAAAACGCCGTTCCCAACCAAGCCCCTATTGCCTAGGGAATTATCACACGAAAATGTAACAGGAAGATAACGCGGAGAGGGGCTGCGACGGTTATGGCTATTGGTCCCGCCGCTTGATGGAGCATAATTTTCCGGCCGGCGTCTCCCCCAGTCGACGCCCCTCGCTTGGTGGTCTGTTTCAGCGAGATAACGGAGCGAGAGGGACGTTGTGGTTTTGTGAAACCCCATTCAGGTGGCATGTATCTTACAGAGAGAACACGGAAGGAACTCCTGCTTTTCAAGCTTTGTTATCATTACCCCTTCACCGCATGGATAAGGACTCACCAGATGCGTAAAACGCTCGTTCTCTCTCTCGTCCTGCTGGCCGCCGCCGTTCAGGCGGAAAGCTACCGGGTCCCCCGCCTGGACTGCGCCCCGGAGCTCGACGGTGTGCTGGATGAGCCCTGCTGGGCAAACGCCGTCCCCTGGGAAGGTTACATCCAGCGCGATCCTAACCCGGGCGAGCCCTCGACGGAGCACACCCGGCTCTACCTGGGCTACACCGAGTACGCGATCTACGTCGGGGTGGAGTGCCTGGACTCCGACCCTGCGGGCATCGTAAGCAACCTGCGCCGCCGGGACACCTCCCTGGGCGCCGATGACAACGTCGACATCTGGTTCGACCCCACCGGCTCCGGTCAGACCCTCTACTACTTCGGCACAAACCCCGCCGGTTGCAAGGCCGACATCATCTACAACAACCGCGCCGCCTATAGAAACCAGCAGTTCGACGCCTACTGGGACGTGGCCACCCGGATCACCGACGAGGGCTGGATCGCCGAGTTCGAGATCCCCTTCAGCAACTTCAAGTTCGAAGAGGGCACCGGCCGGCCCTGGCTGTTCAACGCCGGACGGGTCATCCGTCGCAAGAGCGAGGAGACCTACGTCGTCAGCGTCCCCTACGACCACAACATGTTCTACGTCGAGGACGCCCTGGAGCTCACCGGGATCGAAGGGATCAGCCGGGGCGTCGGCGTCACCCTGGTGCCCTACGCCAAGGGCGAGTACCGCAACCTGCCCCAGGCCGCCGACGGCGAGCTCGACGACTGGAACGGCATCGGCGGTCTGGACTTCGACGTCGACATCGGCCGCAGCTTGACCCTGGCCGGCACGGTGCTGCCCGACTTCGCCGAGATCGACCTGGACCCCGACCAGTACCAGATCGGTCTGGACCCGGTCTACGTCACCGAGACACGTCCCTTCTTCTTGCGTGATTCGACCTTCTTCAACTTCACCGGTTACAGTCCCTTCTACTCGCGGCGCATCGGCAAGCGCCTGTTCACCTCGGATGGCCTCTACGAGGACTCGCAGATCCTGGCCGGGGGGCGCCTGACAGGTCGCCTGGGCCGTTTCAGCGTGGGCGGTTTCTACGCCCACACCGGCGAAGCGGTCACCGATCTCGCCGCCGAGCCCGAGAGCGACTGGGCCGTGGGGAGGGTGACCTACGAGGTCGGTCCGGGGTCTTTCGTGGGAGCGATAGGCACGGGCCGGTTCGCCCGGGAGGTTGAAACCGACTGGGGCGAGATGCTGTCGGCCTACGACTACGCGACCTACGGCGCCGACTTCGACCTCTACTTCGACAAGACCACCTGGAACCTCTGGGGCTCCGTGGTGGGCAGCTACGACAGCCGGGACACGTCCAACGACTTCGAGGACCAGTTCGCCGTCGAGAGCGGCCTGGCCTTCCGCAAGGGCAACTTCTCGAGTTACGTGGAATACTCGGACAGCGCGCCCCAGTTCGACCTGAGCCAGACCGGTTTCATGTGGGGCATCCCGCAGACCCGCAACTTCGTCGGTTCCGCAGAGTATACCTTCCTCTTCAAAGACTCTTTCCTGCGCAACCTGAACCTCTGGGGCCGGGCCAATCTTCACCAACAGCGGAACTGGGAGGAAGCCTTCGGCCAGTACGATCTGCGGCTCAGAACAACCACCAACTTCATGTGGGCCTTCACCCTCCAGGGTTCCCTCGGCTACGACAGTTACTTCTACAACCCCGGTGAACGTGACTGGTGGTGGTACGCCCAGTTCAACTTCGAAAGCGACTACGCCAAGCCGATCTGGCTGGCCAACTACGCCTTCTACGGCACGATGCCCGACTACAACACCATGGGCATGGGCGATCTGATCGCCGACACGGCCGTCTTGATAGTGAGCCCCTTCTCGTCGCTACGGCTCCAGGCCCAGTATAATTATTACAACTGGTCCTTCCCCGAAGACGAGGGTGTCGAGGACTACGAAATCAACATCTGGCAGGCCACCGCCGATTACCTCTTCACCCGGGAGCTCTACTTCCGCCTGTTCACCCAGGGCTCGGACCAGAACGACGTCTACACCTTCCGCGGCCTGCTGGGCTGGGAGTTCCTCCCCGAGAGCTTTTTGTATGTGGCCTACGAGCGCTGGCACGATAACTCAAACGACGACTTCGAGCTGATCAACCAGGGCGTCTTCCTCAAGGCCGACTATACGATCCAGTTCTAACCAGTTCCAAGACCAGAGCGCAGCCGATAATTGAGAGCCGAGGCCCCCAAGGGCCTCGGCTTGCTAAACCGAACAAGTGTTCTGGGTGTTTCTACCTCGGATCAGTTCTGCTCCTGGGCCTTGATGGAGCCCCAACTGGTCTCGACAACGCGGGATTCCCATTCGTCGAGATCCACGCGGGCCATCTGCAGGACCTCCTTGCGACCCTCACTGTCGTTGGTGGTATCCTGGACCCAGACGTAGGCCAGCAGGTCATCAGTTTTCCAGACCGTATCGACGTCGAACTCGATGTGGTAGTCCTCGCGGTCGCCCGGCGAACCGTAGGGGAACACCTGGCCCTGGCCGGTGGGCAGGAGGTCCCGCATGGTGTAGTTGTAGTGACGTCCGCCGGCGCTGAGGTCGTTTTCGGCGATGGCGAAGAAGACCTTGAGGTGGTCGGTGTCGCCGTCGTAGGGGTCGGTCCAGCGGATCGAGGCGTCGAGGAAGCCGTCGGAGCCGGTGATGTTGCCGGTGAACTCGATCATCAGCGGGGCGTTTTTGTTCTTGCGCTGGTTGATGGCGGCGTTGAGCGCCACCGCGGCGGGCTTGTAGTAGCCGTCGATCCAGATGGCCGGCACACCGCTGATGGGCCAGAAGTTTATCCGCGCCTCGCAATCGGCGACGTTATAGAGGTAGTAGGGGTCCTGCGAGCCGGGCCAGTCGACGTGGATGACCAGCAGGCTGAAATAGTCGTGGTGATCTGAGGCGGCTTGCTCCCAAGCCGCGTCCGCGGAGGGACAGTAACCTCAGGTGTAGTTGGTGAAGCCCTCGCCCATCACCATCCGGGTGGTGGCGCCGGCGACGGCGGCGAGGATCATGATCGCGACGAACAACTTGCGCATCTGGTCTCCCTGTTGTTGAGCATGTGGGTGTGGTACTGGCGTCGGGTCTGCCCAATCAGCCCGGCCGCCGGTGGTGAAACAAAACTCTGTATCTCCGTCATGCGGATCCGCCCGTACGGCTGTTGAATAACCAAGACCATCGGAGCTCGGTCGTGGTGATCGATGAGTGACGGCTCATTGGAACAGCTAACCGGCAACGGCGCTGATGGTAGACGAGTCCGGGTTGAGGCCGATAGCTACGCTCTCGAGGCCGGTCATTGGCTTGAAGCATTTCCTGGCGGAACATCCGCGTTTCCACAGCCATCAAGCGAAAGCAAGCGACATCATCGCTTTGCGCTGCCCTTTCGCGAGACGTTCATCAGCACCCGCTAATGATACTTAACCCGAAAATTGGTCCCCGTCAAGCTCCCAGCGTTCGATCGCCGGTTGCCTCGGTTAGGGCGGTATGGTCACCGCTGCCGTTAATGGAGAACAACCGCTCGATCTCGAAGCTGAATCCCCTGGGATGGTAGGCGCCGCTGGGCCTGTCCAGCTCGTACTCCACACCGGGACCCTCGGCGGCCAGGCGGCGCAGGGCGTCGAGGAAGCGGTCGACCTCCTCGGTGGTGTTGTAGATGCCCAGGCTGACCCGCACCATGCCGGGAATCTCGCCGCGGTCACCGGCGAGCATGGCCGCGGCCCGGCGTTCGTAGTCGGATTCGTCGATACGCAGCAGATCGACCACGAAGGGATGGGCGCAGAAACAGCCGTTACGGACGCCGATGCCGTACTCGTAGCTGAGCACCGCCGCGGTGAGGTTGTGCGGGTAGCCCTCGAGGTTGAAGGCCACCACGCCCAGGCGCTCCCCGGACTTGGCGGGATCGGCTGGGCCGTAGATGGTCAGCCCCGGTATGCTGCGCAGGCCCTCGAGCAGTTGCCGGGTGAGATCGATCTCGTGCTCGCGGACGGCGCCGAAGCCCACCTCGAGCAGCAGCTCGGCGGCGGCGGCCATGCTCACCGCTCCAACGACGTTGGGTGTGCCGGCCTCCAACAGGCTTGGCAGGTCGGCCCAGACGACGCGATCCCGAGTGACCAGCTTGACGGTGCCGCCGCCGACGCAGGCCGGACGGCAATCGGCCAGGGCGTCACGCCTGCCGATGAGCGCGGCGCCACCGAAGGGAGCGTACATCTTGTGTCCGGCGATGGCGATGAAGTCCAGGTGCTCACCAGGCGTCGAACCCTCGATGTTGATGGCGCAGTGGGGGGCCAATTGCGCGGCGTCGATGATCACCCGGGCGCCGTGACGGTGGGCCGCGGCGGCCAGCTCGTGGATCGGGTTGAATTGACCGGTGATGTTCGAGGCTCCGGTCAGGGCGACCAAGGCCAGGCGGTCGGCCAGCGAGGCGATCATCTTCTCGGCGGCCTCGACGTCGATACGCCCCCCCGCGGCCAGCGGCAGGTAGTGGACCTCACCGAAGCGTCGCCAAGGCAGCTCGTTGGAGTGGTGCTCCATCGGGCTGATCAGAATGGCTGGATTCTCGGGCAGGGGCAGGCAGCAGGCCAGACGGTTGATGGCCTCGGTGGTGTTACCGGCGAAGACGACCTCGTGGATTTTCTTGTTTCCACCGACGAAATCGAGCATTTTCCGGCGGGCCTGCTCGTAGTATGCGGTGGCGACGTTGCTCTTGTAGCCGGTGCCGCGGTGGATCGAGGAGTACCACTCCAGGGTGCGCTGGACCTTGTCGAGGACGGGCTTCAGCGTCGGGGTGCTGGCGGCGTTGTCCAAGAAGACATACTGCGCGCTGCCGCCGGTGGCCAGGGGTACCTGGTGGTCGATGCCCACCACCTGGCGGCGCAGTTTCTGGAAGACCTGGGAAACCAACCGACCTCCCGGAGTCGGGATGCTTCGTGAATCAATATCAGCTAATCAGCAAAATCTAAGTTTACAACCCCGCGCCGCATTGCGCAAGGTCCACCAGCGCCCAATCGCAAGAAAAACGGGTTGCCATGGCACTTCCCGATACCACCCACCGCATGGACGATAAATGTTGCTCGGTTTTTTCATCTCTCGCCCGGCCGCTCACGGTATTAAGAGCAGATAAACTTCCCACCGCAACTGATCGGCATCTGGCAGGTGAAGTCAAATGAGCCATATATCATTAACTGGTAATAAGTTAGCCATGCCTACCGATCCGGGTTCGAGTGATTGTCCACAAGATAGTACGGCGATGGATTTGTAGAACGGCGCCGGATGGGCTATACTAAGTCAATACTTCGTTGGACTCATCGTCAACAAACAAAACTCTAAACACGGGAGGATCCGTGAGAAAATTAGCCATCCTTTTCGTCCTGCTGCCCATCGCCGTCGTCGCCGAATCCATCGAGATCTCGGGGCACCGTATCGATGTCAGCGTTCCCAGCGGCTGGGAGATGATCCAGGAGACCGCCAACGATTACTACTTCATCTGGGCCACCGACTCCGATGAGCTGATCGCCCTGATCAACATCTACGCCGGCGAGGACCTGGGCATGAGCACCAGCGACGTTCTGGACCAGTTCGGCGGTGACGCCGGCTCCATGCTCGATGAAATGATGGCCAGCATTGTCGAGGCCATCGAGGCCAACTCCGGTGGTCATGAGCTGCGTTTCGGCTCCTACGAGAACTCCGGCGACGATCCGGCCTACTTCGTCTCCACCGACTACTACGACAACTGGGACGGCATCGGCTACTACAACTTGGACACGATGTATCTCTACGCCGGAAAGATTTTCTACATGGACGCCTTCTGCCTGGTCGAGAAGGAAGGCACCTTCAAGAGCACGGTGCTCAGCTTCATCGACAACCTGAGCTTCCACTAGGAACCACCGGCTTGTTCTTGCTTACCATTTGAATCAAGGGGACCCGCGCGGGTCCCCTTGATTGCATTGGCTCGGGAAGCGACTCGACGGCGGGTGTCAGCAGGGACGCTCACGGTGCTGCGGCTTCCAGGATGCCCGGCGGGACCGGCGGCTTCCGGCTTCCAGCCGGCAATACAGCAGGTCCATCCTGAAGAAATGCAGCGGTATTCGTGCCCAGGTATTACATGGCAAGATAGTCGAGTGTGGCTGGATGGCGGCAGATGCGCGCATCGAGTGAGCTGTTTTCAGCGGATACATCGGGCCTCCGCTTACTTCACTACCTTGGATACCCGTTTGGGTGACTCGGGACTGCCTGATCAACAGCATCATCAAATAGAGGCTGCGTTTCCAACTATGCCTGGTTGGGTGGGTGGAGAGCATGCCGCTTCGGTCCTCTTCTCCAATCAGATCGCTACTCTAATCGATGCTGGAATCGCAGGGCGGACAAAGACCGGTCATCTTTTATGGTATACTTGGCGGACGTTTACAGGAAAACCACTGACGGTGGACGACTACATCACCGCACCATCTCACAGCTTCGCTGAGTACCGAACCCATTCAGCAGTGCGTTTACTGGAGGACCGATGGTAACCCGACATCACTTCTTCACTTCGGAATCGGTAACCGAAGGGCATCCTGACAAAGTGGCCGACCAGATCTCCGACGGCGTTCTCGACGAAGCCCTGCGCCAGGACCCCCGCGCCCGCGTGGCCTGCGAGACCATGGTCACCACGGGGATGGCCTTCATAACCGGCGAGATAACCGTCGACGGCTACGTCGATATCCCGAAAGTCGTCCGCGAGACGGTCCGGCGTATCGGTTACACCGACGCCCGCATGGGCTTCGATCACCACTCCATCGGCGTGATGTCGGCCATCGACGAGCAGTCGCCGGATATCGCCCAGGGGGTAAATGAGGAAGGCGCCCACGAACAGGGCGCTGGAGACCAAGGGCTGATGTTCGGCTACGCCACGACCGAGACGCCGGAGCTGATGCCGCTGACCATTTCCCTGGCCCATCGCCTGGCCGAGCGACTCTCCGAGGTTCGCAAGCGGGAGATCATCCCCCACCTGCGTCCCGACGGCAAGAGTCAGGTGACCGTCGAGTATGAGAACGGCACGGCCCAGCGCGTCTCCAATGTCGTCATCGCCGCCCAGCACGACGAGAACATCAGCGAGGACGAGCTGCGCGAACTCGTCAAGAAACACGTCGTCGGCGAGATCGTCGATCCCGCTCTACTCGACGCCAACACCAAGTACCTGATCAACGGCACCGGCCAGTTCATCCTCGGCGGCCCCCAGGCCGACACCGGGCTGACCGGCCGCAAGATCATCGTCGACACCTACGGCGGCCACGGCGCCCATGGCGGCGGCTGCTTCTCGGGCAAGGACCCCTCCAAGGTCGATCGCTCCGCCAGTTACATGGCCCGTTACATCGCCAAGAACATCGTCGCCGCCGGTTTGGCCGAGCAGGTGGAGCTTCAATTGGCCTACTGCATCGGTGTGGCCCAACCGGTCAGCGTTCTGGTCAACAGCTACGGCACCGCCAAGGTCGACGAGGGCGCCATCGAGGCCGCCGTGCGCCAGGTCTTCGATCTGCGGCCCAAGGCGATCATCGAACGCCTGGACCTGCTGCGGCCGATCTACCAGAAGACCGCCGCTTACGGCCACTTCGGCCGCGAGCTGCCCGAGTTCACCTGGGAGCGCACCGACGCCGCTGACGACCTGAAGAACGCGGTCTAGACTTCATCAACCATCCGCAACGCAGCGGGACGGTCCACAGGGATTGACAACCCCTGGACCGTCCCGTTGCTTTGTAGACAAAGCATCGAGTATTGTGATCAGATAAATGCAGGCTGACCGGGCATGATCACCTGTTTCTTCACCTCCGAGACGGCTTGCTCCTGATGAGGAAACAGGATAAGGGCGGTCTCTTTTCGTCTGTTTTCGTCTGTATTCGGGGCGCCTGGCGGTGCGCGGATGACGGGAATCTCTTCAACAGCAGTCTCGATCATTACCGTTCCCGACGGCAAGTCCCAGGCTCTATTCCATCCGGGGCGGTGTAAGGGCTTATCCGGAAGACAAGCCCCAAGGCGGCTTTAGCAGCTGAACCTACAGCCTCCAATTGACCACTCTTCATTGACAAATAGAGCCAATTGACAAATAGAGCCAATTATACCCTTGTCCCGGACCGGCTCCCCGCTACTTTACCCACAAAAGGTGTGCGACAAACTCGTTCGATCACAAAGAATCGTACAGGGGGAAAGGGGGCGGTTTCAACACTCTCTATCAAGCAACGGGAACCCTGACCATCAAGCCCGCCTGGGTTTGGGTTACGCTCATTGTTCAGACGGCCGCGCTGGCCGTCTTTTCCTTGGGCCGTCTCAACCGGCGCATCTTCCACTGGTTCAACGGCCTCTCCCGGCGCACCGAACGCAGCATCTGGTACAAGATCAACATCATCGGCGATTTACTGGTGGTCTTAGAACTGGTCTTTCCGTTGATTACTCTGCGGCCGGACATCGTCTGGGCCTTCGCCTGGGCCATGCTCTTCACCTCCGTCGTCGTCCACGGCCTCAAACGCGGCATCAAGGCCCGCCGCCCGCCGGCGGTGCTGCCCAAGGGCGAGTTCATCCTCATCGGCCCCCGCATCAACCTTTACGCTTACCACTCGGGCCACTCGGCCACCGTGTTCAGCCTGGCCGGGGTGCTGGTGATGAGTATCCCATTCAGCCTTCCACGACTGCTGCTGATCCTGGCCGCCCTGCTGGTGGCCTGCTCGCGGATGGTCGTTGGCGTCCACTGGCCTCTGGACGTCCTCTCCGGAGCGCTGATCGGCTGGGCCGCCGCCTGGTCCAGCGTATTCCTGGCAGCATTGACACCTTGGGCCTTCTCCTTCCTCTCCCTGCCTGTCCTCGGCTTGGGTCTGGCCGCTGACCTGTACCTGCTGCTCTACTACGACGTGCGCTACAGGCGCGCCGTGGGCACCCAGCGCTTCGTCGTCGTGGCCTGCCTGACCCTGGGTCTGGGCGAGCTGCTCAAGCTGCTGTTCAACCTCAAATCCCACTCCGTACCGTCCCCCCCCCCCCCCCCCCCCCCCCCCCCGTTGGTCACTCCGCCACGCTCCGTGTTATAATCCGCCTCGCCTTTTCAGCATTGCCATCAAACGCCTTTCCTCTCTATCTCTGTGGGTGGGTGGAAACTAATCAACAGCGGATTGCTTCGCCACTGCATGGCCTCGAAGAAGCATTTTGATTGGCTTGTTCGCATTTTTAACCCGATCGTGACTGTAACCTGCTGCTAGATCGCGTGATGATCAGCATCTGCCAACACAAGGCACTTGGCAAAATGAGCAGCTATTAAACGCAAGGAAGTGTCACACGTGCCTAAACAGGTCGATATCGCTAACAGCTAGTTGTTATGTGCTTCATGGCTACGCGAGTTGCCACTATCCGTGTAATGCCTGGTGGCGTAAAACCAGACATGCTCTTGGGGCTTTTATAGAACTGACATCTTTTTCGTTCATCGAGCTGAAGGCCTTCGGGAGATAGTTGTCAGCACCCCCGTTCATAATGCCCCTCTGTTAGGTTTTTGACGTCGGTTCACTTTCAGGTGATAATCCCAAACGCAATCTGCGGCAACCCTTAAATCATCACAAAATATATCAGTTGACATATATAGGCCCTGAGAGCACCTTGATATCCACCCGCTCGCCCACATCGACCACGGGCGGCTGAGCCGCTACAGTATCCCATACGAAAGCGCCATTTGTGATCAACCGTATCCGCAACTTCTCCCTCATCGTCCACATCGACCACGGGCGGCTGAGCCGCTACAGTATCCCATACGAAAGCGCCATTTGTGATCAACCGTATCCGCAACTTCTCCATCATCGCCCACATCGACCATGGTAAGAGCACCCTGGCCGATCGGATGCTCGAGCTCACCGCCACCGTCGAGAAGCGCAAGATGCAGGAGCAGATCCTGGACACGATGGAGCTCGAGCGCGAGCGCGGCATCACAATCAAGGCCCAGAACGCCCGGATGAGTTTCACCGCCGACGACGGCGAGACTTACGAGCTCAACCTGATAGACACCCCGGGCCACGTCGACTTTTCGTACGAGGTCTCCCGGGCTCTGGCCGCCTGCGAGGGCGTCCTACTCGTCGTCGACGCCACCCAGGGCGTCGAGGCCCAGACCGTGGCGAACATGTATCTGGCCGCCGAACATGACCTGGTCATCATCCCGGTCATCAACAAGATCGATCTGGATACCGCCCGGCCCGAACAGGCCGCCGAGGAAGTCCTCAGCCTGCTGGGCGATCCCGACGCCCCCTTCTTCTTCACCAGCGCCAAAACAGGCGAGGGGGTGCGCGATCTGCTCCAGGCCGTCGTCGAACTCGTTCCGCCACCCGCCGGCGACCACGAGGCCCCCCTGCGCGCCCTGGTCTACGACGCCTTCTACGACGACTACCTGGGCGTGATCACCGCCCTGCGCGTCGTCGACGGCATGCTTTGCGAGGGCGATGAGATAGAGTTCTTCGCCGACGGCGGCCGCTACACCGTCTCCGACGTCGGCTACTTCGCCGTCGACAGACGGCACGTCGACAACCTCGAGGCCGGCGAGGTCGGCTACTTTACCGGCGCCGTCAAGGAGCTCAACCAGGTCAAGATCGGCGACACACTGATCCACGCCGGAGAGAAAAAGAAGATAACTCCGCTGTCCGGTTACAAGGAGCCCAAACCCGTCGTCTTCTGCGGCCTCTACCCCACCGCCAACGACGACTACCCGGAGCTCAAGAAGGCCCTGCAGAAGCTGGCCCTCAACGACGCCAGCTTCACCTGGGAGCCCGAGACATCGGAGGCCCTGGGCTTCGGCTTCCGCTGCGGCTTCCTGGGGATGCTCCACCTGGAGATCGTCCAGGAGCGTCTGGAACGCGAGTACGACCTGGACCTCGTCGCCACGACCCCCAACGTCATCTACGAGGTCACCACCACCGACGGCGAGACCGACGAGGTCCATTCCCCCGTCGCCATGCCCGATTTCGCCGAGATCGAGTCCGTCGCCGAGCCCTACATCCGCGCCACCCTGATCACCCCGCCGACCTACATCGGCAATATCATGAAGCTCTGCGAGGAGAAGCGGGGCGAGTACGTCGCTACCGAATACCTGGACCCGGAGCGGGTGATGCTGCGCTTCGACCTGCCCCTGGCCGAGGTGGTCCTCGACTTCTACGACCGCCTGAAGAGCTGCACCCGGGGCTACGCCTCCTTCGACTACGACGTCGTCGGTTACCGCGTCAACGAACTCGACAAGCTCGAGCTGATCGTCAACGGCCAGCCCGTCGACGCCCTCTCGGTCATCATCCACAAGGAAAAGGCCTACCAGTACGGGCGCAACCTCTGCCTCAAACTGCAGAAGCTCATCCCCCGCCAGCAGTTCGAGGTGGCCATCCAGGCCAAGCTGGGCGGACGGATCATCGCCCGCGAGACCGTCAAGGCCCTGCGCAAGGACGTCACCGCCAAGTGCTACGGCGGAGACATCACCCGCAAGCGCAAGCTCCTCGAGAAGCAGAAGAAGGGCAAGAAGCGGATGAAGATGGTCGGCACCGTCGAGATCCCTCAGCGGGCCTTCATGAGCGTGCTGGGCGTCGAGGACGACCCCCACGAGATCAAGCAGAAGTACGGCAAGGGTCGCTAAACGCCCGCTTCCGCGCCGGTGACAACTCGGTCAAGCGCCCGGGTGATACAAGGCTTAAACAAACCGGCGAGCAGCTCGTAACCCGCCCTTAACCCGTTGAAGCTTACGCTCCATCCAACGGGGCCGACAGCCTGCTCACCCTCCACAACACCAAGTGCGCCATGGGTTTGTTGCCACGAATCGACTGCCGGGTTGTTTTGGCGACGTGACGTAGAAGCAATGGGGTCGCGTAACCCGCTCAGACCGGGTGTTGATGATAGCTTGCTGATAATAAGCGAGGGGATCACTAGCGGCGCCGGACCACAACTTTACTGGATTTTATTTAGATCAAAGCGGTTAGCTTTTAATCATGTGCGCACAACGTGCGAGATGCATGTGGCAGATGCGTGGATTAGCACATTCTTTTAGTGTTCGTAGCGACGTAATCACACACGAAAAACTGCTTGACGCCGTTGGCCTAGATGATGATGCCACGATCATAAACGTCATAATAACAAGTATATACAATGAGTGGGCACTGTGGGGATAAGGTTGTGTGCTTATCTGATTCAGCATGGCCTCGTATCAGCCGCTTTTAGAGGGGGATCGGAGCTTCGAGTTGGAGTTGGTTGGTCCGGGAGCGTGTGTGATGCCCAAGCGAGTAGCGCTACACCTTCTTGTCGCGAATGAAAGGACAGCAGTGCGAAAACATGGGGCGCCAACCGTTAACAAGCTACTGTGACGGCAGCTTGCGCTCAACGTCCATCCGTTTGCCGCACGTCCCCTAGATGATAATCGGGATCAATGCGCGACGCACCCCGACGGCGAAAACCTGTTCGATGGACCCCTCAATATCCGCCCTGTTTGATTCGAAACTGTTCCACGATGCCTAATCTCTTTAGGGATTATTACACGTGTATGAACAGACATGTATTGCTAATAGCTTGTTATTATGTGGCATATATCTCGGTGACGGAAAAAAAGACGTGCTCTAAGCGGATGCTTCCAATTGAACGCTCTGCTTCGGGAAGTTGCGTCTCTTGATTTGCCTCCCGGGCATCCCGGGAAAAATGAGACCAAACACTTTCTAATAGCGGCTTAAGCGGGTATGAAAGCATCTTGGTTCGTTGAGTAAAAAATGCCTTTCGTGAGGTAGTTGTCAGCACTTCCTTTCTAAATGCCGCTCTTTTGCGTTTTCGATATAGGTTCGGTTTCAGGTGATCATCCCTCTCCTTTTTCAAGATATCAGCTATATCTGCGGCATCAATGGGAACGGCATTCTCCCGCGGTCAGAGCCACCTCGCGGCAGTTAACAGTAATCCGCGGTCTTGCTCATTCAGCGGTTGGATTGTCCCGCTTCGGGCGAACCGACCCCGTTACTGATTCGCACACACTGAGTCGTTCGTCACCGTCCGGGAATCATTTACCCCTACAAGCGTACCCTACACAGACCCTTTACCGCTTCAACCGGCCGCCAACCCCCGTGCTCCCTCACCGAGGTGCGCCATGGACTCTCCCCGCCGCACGGTGTTTGTTCTGTTATTGCTGTTGACCGTCTCCGCTCTCGGCCAGACCATCCAGGTCCTGCCCCGCTATGGCCTTGAGGACGACTCGCCGCTGACCGAGGACTCCCTGGACAACACCGTCGTCGCCATCGACGATACGCCGGGGCTGGTCTGGATCGGCACGCAGAAACACTTCGGCCGCTCCACCGACGGCGGGGACAACTGGATGGCCTACGGCACCGACGACGGCCTGCCCGGTCCGACTTCCGACATTGGCACCCTGCGCATCGCCGAGAACGGCGACGTGTACCTGGGCTGCTTCTATCTGCGCCAGAGCCCCTTCGATCCCCTCCAGGGCGCCGGGCTGGCCCGTTCGACCAACGGCGGGCAGAGCTGGGAGACCTTCACCACCGCCGACGGCCTGACCAACAACGCCGTCTGGGACACCGAGAGCGACGGCGAGGGCACGATCTGGGCCGGTTGTTGGAGCGGCGGCGTCAACATCAGCCGTGATGACGGCGACACCTGGGAGGCCGTGGTGCCCTCCCAGCTCGAGTTCGGCGACAACGTCTTCGCCCTGGCACGCTCCGAGGATTACCTCTTCGCCGGCACCGGCGGCGGGCTGAGCGTCAGCGCCGACGGCGGCGAGAGCTGGACCGTCAAGGCTCCCCCGCCGGTGACCCTGCCCGGCGGCAGCTACTACTCCAGCATGATCGTCGGCTTCGTCGAGGTCCAGGAGCGCGACGAGGAGGATTACATCTGGGTGGGCACCGTCGCCGACGGCAGCGGTTGGTACGGTCTGTGGCTGCTGCGCGAGATCGGCGGTAACTGGCAGTGGACGCCCTTCCCCGCCGAGATCTACACCGGGATCTACTCCAACGCCGTCTACTGGCTCGAGATCGGCGAGGACGGACACCTCTGGGTGGCCACGGCCAACAACGGGACGGGCCAGATCGGCGGCCTGACCCACCGCACGCCCAGTGGCACGTGGGAGACGATCATCGGCCGCGGCCTCTACACCAACGATCTCTACGCCGTCTCGACAGTCGACAACCAGACCATCTGGGTGGGCACCGGTCTGGGGTTGCAGGTCTCCACCGACGGCGGCCAGAGCTTCGAGATCATCGACTTCCAGCCGCGCTCCGGCTTCATCGACGAGCCGATCGCCTACGCCTTCCCCAACCCATTCAGCCCGCGCTCCGACGGCGAGTGCGTGATCCGCTTCAGCGTCTCCGGCGACCCCCTGCAACACGACGCCGTGGTCGATCTGGACATCTACGATCTCGAAGGGCGCCACGTGAGGAACCTGCTGCGCGACGAAGTACGGCAGGGCAGCTACGAGTACCAGCTCGACGCCTGGGACGGCGCCGACTCCAGCGGCGACCAGGTGGCCAACGGGCTCTACTATTACGTCATCCAGGCCGACGGGGAACGCGCCTTCGTGGGCAAGATCGCGGTGGTGGAATGATGCGGACGACCAAACGGACTCTGACGACCCTGTTGCTGCTGCTGATCGCCCTTCCCGCCGCGGCGGACTACGACTCCGGCGGCAGCCCCGGCGTGGTGCTGCGGCTGGGCTGGGGGGTGCGCGCCGCCGGGATGGGACGCGCCGTGACCGCCTTCGTCGACGACGTCGAGGCGATCTACTACAATCCGGCCGGGCTGGCCTTCGCCCTGGAGCCTCGGGGTGGACTCTCTCACCGCACCCTGGGCCTGGACCGCACCCAGTCCAGCGCCGGCGCCCTCTACTCCCTGGACTTCATCCCCCAGGCCCGGGCCACCGTGGGCCTGAGCTGGTTCTACCTCCGGGTGGGCGAGATCGACGGTCGCGACGACAGCGGCAACCGCACCGGCACCTTCAGCTACCAGGAGCACATCGGCAACTTCGCCTTCGGCGTCCAGCCCGTTGACTGGCTTGGTGTGGGTATCGGCGCGCGGATGATGCTCACCGACCTGGCCGAGAACGAAGCCACCGGCGGCGCCGTAGATATCGCCGTCCAGGCCCGTCCCTTCAGGTGGCTCAACATCGGCGCGAGCGTGCGCAACGTCATCGGCAGCTACAAGTGGAAGGCCTCGGCCAAGGAGGAGCAGATGCCCCTCGAGTACGCCGTGGGCCTCGCCGGCCGTCCCGTGCCCTGTCTGCTGCTGGCCCTGGACTACGTCGGCAGCGCCGAGCTGCCCGCCGAGTTCCGCCTGGGCGTCGAGTATACCCTGACCCCGACCCTGGCCCTGCGGGCGGGCTACGAGATTCCCGACGAGCTGGAGAAGGGCGAGCTGAGCGCCGGAGCCACTCTGACCACCGGTCTCTTCGAGGACCTGGACCTGGCGCTGCATTACGCCTTCCGCACCGATCCCCTGGCCGCCCGGGGGACCCACGCCGTGGCCCTGGAGCTGCTGTTCTAGTAGAAGTCGGAGATTGATGAACACGGGGCTGACCTCATTCTCAGCTTACTGATACTCAAAGCGGTCTCCGGGACCGCTTTCTTATTGGGATCGCCTACCTGACCGGACATGATCACGATTGTATCCTGTTGTTAAGAGAGATGATGACCAGCAGTAATCCGCCACAAGACCGTTAGTCAAAGAGTGGCGGCCGGCATGGGTCTGTTCTTTAGCTATCCCAGATATCAGCAAACTATCAGGGGTCACCACCTGAGGCTGAACCAACGGCGAAAACTCTATCGAGTGGCATTTGGAACAGTGGTGCTGACTGCCACCTTCTCATATGAGGCCTTTGTTCGACGAGCCATAGAGTCGTCATACCTGCCAAGGCTGCTATTTGAAAACGGTTAGCCGACCTATGGCTGGTTCGGCCGGGATACAACAATGGGAGTCGCGACTTCCCGGATATCAGTGTCCTCTTGTTAGTCCGCCAAGCGGCGCCCGCCTAGAGCAAGTCTGGTTTAATGCCACCAGGCCGCCCACGGACCGTGACGGCTACTCAGCTATTAAGCTTAGGCATCACACACGACCTCGGACCAGCCAACTCCAACTCGATACACCACCCCACCTCGAAGAATGCTGCTGATACTAGGCTTTGCCGAATGATGCTTGGCCCGCCAACTCAACCCCACGGCGCCCGCTAGTTATATGTACATGATAATAGAACGCTTAGGGTCGATACGCCATCATCGATGCTCGTTGCGCCAGGCAGTTGGTAATGGAGCTGCGTGACGTCTCTACGGGCATCCTGGGAATGTGAAAATCCACGTACCTGCCACAAGCAGCTCACTCGATGTGCGCGCCTGATTGCCTGCTGACTGAATGTCTCAGAACGCTATCCAGTAACACCATGGTCCGTGACAGTTAAGTGATCCCTAAGCTTATACTGACAAGCGATTAGCAATATATGTCTGTTCGGGCGCTTGTGATAATCTCCTCTTCGAAGCATCGCCCTCACCAGAGAAGACGGCTGATACGTGGCTATGTTGAACAATGCTACACACCGTTGGGGCGGCTGAAGGTTAGGAGCTGATCAAACAGCCCTGAGCCACACAAACGGGCAGTGCCTGCACAAGCGGCTTAATCGTTATGCATACTCAAGTGTTATTCAGGAATGCAGCGGTCCATTGCCACAAAGTGAACCCATCCCTCATCGACGTATGACCAACTAAAGAACCAAGCAGGGTGGGATAAACATCCACCCTACTTGGTTCTTTTCGTGATCCAGCGGACCACTCGGATTGTTTGGAGCGCTTACGTTACGCCCCTAGCGCGTGCCTTCCTCCCAGGAGGCCAGATACCTACGCTGGGCCTCGGTGAGCACGTCGACCCTCAGTCCCATGCTCTCCAGCTTGAGGGCGGCGATGCCGCGATCCAGCTCTTCAGGCAGGGTGTAGACCTCATTCTCCAGTTCCGCGCCGTGCTGGACCAGGTACTCGGCGGAGAGAGCCTGGCCGCAGAAGGAGAGGTCCATCACCTTGGCGGGGTGGCCCTCGGCGGCGGCGAGATTGACCAGGCGGCCCTCGCCCAGGACGAAGACGCTGCGGCCTTCGGGTAGGCGATACTCGACCAGGCTGGGGCGCATCTCGCGGCGCTCGGCGGCATGGTCGCGCAGGGCGTCGATCTGCAGCTCGACGTCGAAATGCCCGGCGTTGGCCACAATGGCGCCGTCCTTCATCGCCTTGAAGTGCTCCAGGGTGATCACGTCGCGGTTGCCGGTAACGGTGACGAAGATGTCGCCCCGGGGCGCGGCCTCGGCCATCGGCATCACGCGGAAGCCGTCCATGGCGGCCTCGAGGCCGCGGACGGGATCGATCTCGGTGACGATGACGTTGGCTCCCTGACCGTCGGCCCGGGCGGCCACGCCGTGACCGCACCAGCCGTAGCCGGCGACGACGAAGGTGCTGCCGGCGATCAGCGTGTTGGTGGCCCGCAGGATACCGTCGATGGTCGATTGACCGGTGCCGTAGCGGTTATCGAAGAAGTGCTTGGTCATGGCGTCGTTGACGGCGATGACGGGCAGGCCGAGGGCACCGTCGGCGGCCATGGCCTTGAGCCGGATGACCCCGGTGGTCGTTTCCTCCGTCGAGCCGTGGAGCTTGTCGAGCAGGCACTGGTACTCTTTGTGCAGCGTGGAGACCAGGTCCGCGCCGTCGTCCATGGTCACGTCGGGACCGGCGTCCAGGCAGGCCCGCACGTGGGCGTAGTAGGTTTCGTTATCCTCGCCATGGATGGCGTAGACGTTGATGCCGTAATCCTCGACCAGGCTGGCCGCGGTATCGTCCTGGGTCGAGAGCGGATTCGAGGCGCAGAGGTGCACCTCGGCTCCGCCCGCCGCCAGGGCGCGGGCCAGGTTGGCCGTCTCCGTGGTGACGTGGAGACAGCAGGCCACGGTCAGGCCGTCCAGGGGCTTTTCCTTGGCGAAGCGCTCGCGCACCAGCCGCAGGGTGGGCATCTGGCGCTCGGCCCATTCGATGCGCAGTTTGCCCTGGGGGGCGAGGTTCTTGTCGGCGATATCGCAGTTCACGGGCCACTCCTTTGCTTTTTTCGGTGGGCTGGGGCGGTTCAACTACCGCGCCAGTCGATAGGCCAGCTTCCAGGGAGTATAACGCATCCGCTTACCGTCGACCAGGGTTTGACATCCGAGGGGCGCCAGGGTGTGCAGTCCGTGGGGATAGCTCGATAACGGGTCGGGGTCGATCAGGGCCGCTTCGCTCTCGCGGAACTCCGCTGTGCTCAGCCGTTCGACACGCATCAGACGCAGACGGGCGCCATAGGTGCCGGAGCCGTCCTGGGCCGGTCGGTAGAGACGGCCGTCGAAGGTGAAGGGGGCTCCTCCGGAACGTGCGCTGCGAGCATCGACCTTGACCGGGTTGTTGTCAACGGGCCGCCAGGCACCGTCCAGTTCCTCAGCGTGGTAAACCAGGAGGGCCTCGGGATAGTCCGGAGTGACGCAGAAGAGCCACCAATGACTCTCATGATACACCAGGACCGGATCTGCGGCGCGCAGACCAGGCACCAGGGTTTTCACCCGACGCCAGCGTCGCACGTCCAACCGGTAAAGGGTGGCTCCAGGGCCGTCCAGGTCTTCGGGTAGACAGTAGCATACTCCCTGGTGGCGTATGGTGAAGGGGAAGGAGTGATGGCGACTCGAGCCGTCGAGACGAGACGGCGCAGAGCGGTCGAAGCCGTCGAGAGTGCTCATGACGATCCCGCCGCGACCCAGGCGACGATCGTAGCGTTCGTAGAGCACCAAGGCGCCCAGGTCGGGATGCTCGATTCCGAAAGGGTCGGCTTGGAAGTGCCGACGTGGGGCGGGTGGCAGCCAGTTTACGGCTGCGGCGTCAGGTCGGTCGACGAAGGACTCGATCTCACGCTCAACGAGGCCGATATTCCATTCTTCGAAGAGGAACAACTCGTCGAGCACCCGCCGCCACAAGCGCCGGAGGTGACGAAACAGATACCCCAACAACTGGAAGAGATTCGGATTGTAGCGCAGGGGCGCCGTGCTGGTGGAGGACGGCCCCTGGGTGACGCACTCCTGGCCGGACAGGATATCCAGGCAGACCTGGGCGGGCATGACTGCGCTGCCCCGCAGTATCCGGTCGAGGTTCTTGCGATAGTACAACCGGTGGGTGAGGTAGGTCTGGCGGCGCAGGACCACCCCTCCGTCCAGTCGATTGGTCAGGCGTTGGAGAATGGCTCCGCTGAGCGGATATCCCTCCGCGATCTCCCAGAAACCCGGCGGTGAACCCCGGTAGCTACGCTCGTCGCCGTGGTGGAAGGATCAGACGCCGTGGGGAGCGCTGTGGAGAATCCCCCCGCGGATGATGTTGAAGCCGAAGCGCAGGATGAAGTCGGGGCGATATCCCCGGATCGTCTGGAGATCATCGTCGTTGAAGTACTGGGAGAAGCGGCCTTTGTAGCGGACCCGGCAGCTCAGCCCAGGAACATCGCTCAACCATGGCGGGAGGTCCACGGTGTTCCGGGCCGGAATACGGACGAAGAGCTTGAGGTAGAGCAGGAAGAACAGGTTCCCCGTGCGCAGGTAGGACCAGAAACGCTGGAGCAACGAGGGCCGCTGTTGATCATGGTAAACGACCAGCACCGGTTCGACCCCCTCGATTGACCGCAGCTCTTCCAGGCAGACGAGCTGCCAGGCCTCGAGGCTCGGACCGTCGAGTAGTATGGCGTAACGCAAGGCTTTCATCGGCGGGCGGGCTCCTTTAGCTATGCGTTTCCGGTGATTTGTTTAAAAAGATGAGATTCCGGATGATCTATTTAAGAATCAATAGTCATCATGTATTATAACGCAACACAGCACCGGACGCCAGGGGGAGCACGGCATCCCGACCGTCCGCCGATGCATTCCTCGCGGACAGGGCGGTTGTGGCAATTAGGTGGGAACGTCAAGCATGGTGAACTTAAAAAAACGTAGGCATCGTATACCCTATCTGGACCTGATCGTGATTGTATACTGTTGAAATAAGAGGAGATACTATTATGATGCCTGCCACAAAACGGGAAGTCAAAAAGTGCCAACGAACACGGGACCTGTTCCTTGGCGAACCTAGATACAAGCGGACCTGTATCTACACTGAAAGCAAATTGCTACAGAAGCCTAAGTGTCATAATATCATACAATAAGGGCATATCGAATGATTGCTTGCTGCTAGAAGGCGTTTTTCAAAGAGTCAATACCGGCCCGGCAGGTCGTTCTCAATCAGCCTGATTTGGTCCGAACACGCTCCATGATGCCAAAGCGTAACATGGAGAGCTTAGCCTAGAACGGCTCATATCCGGCTACAGCCTGCTGTTATCCTGTACTTCGTTTACGGCTTAAAGAACACTCAACGGGACCGACATCTAGCGATATAATCATCTCTTCAAGTGATAATCCGGTTGGTCATTTTTTTACGGTTGCAAGTTCCCCTGGGTTTTTCTTTGCGACACTGGAGCTCGACCGGCAGATTTGAAGAGGGCAGGTCCGCGGACCTGCCCTCTTTTTGATTCCCCGTAGGTAATTCTCCCTTCGTTTCCCTGCCTTTCACGGAGAGTGTTTTATCAGCCTTACCTGTAAATGGTGTTCTCTACGGTATTTTTTTGATCCTGTTTGTATCCAGTTCGCTTTGATAAACCTTCGTTATTATGTCCGAAATTGAACAATGGGTCGATCGCTGGTGAACCGCAAGGTAAAAGGGAGTATAGGTTACACCTTGAAGCGTCTCAGTATCAGATCAGCCTAAATGGAGAAAGATGACCTGAACCGTGCAAAGTGCAAACATATCTCAAAGCGTAACACACTGTACCGCACACTGGCGTATATGGTAAATGAAACTGGTTTTTCAACTTTTTTTGTGCCTAGCTAGACACTACAATTAAATTATGTTATAAATCTAAACTAGATTCGTTAGGCATTAAACGTATAGAGGATTTACCTTGTAGGAATGGGTTGCTATTATAGGCGCTCTAAGAATGCCCACTGATGCCAATCATGCGCGGCGATGATCTGTTCTGTGCATCACCCAGTCTGTCCGTCCTTTTCAACTAATACTCCTCTGAAAAGACCCTAATTGCTGATAGATCAACGCGCTAATCACCCAGTCGATGATACCTTGCATAACTGATCGTCTTGACCCCCCGGGCGAATGTCCGTCAACGGAAGCGAGCAACATATTAAAAGCGCCTAGGACGCCGAGCTGATAGAAGGCGAATAGAAAAGCACTTAGTTGGAAGATAAAGCAGCAAGGAACCATCACAAGAAACTGGACCATCATATAAAAACCCTAGGGATTATCACTCGCACCTGAACGGACTCATCCAACTGATAGATTGTCATTGGTTGCTTTATAGCTAATAATCGCCGCCGTTGTCATCCCGCTGCATTGTCGTACCAATGCATGGTGGCGATGCACCTTGATCTGCGTTGAGTAGCACCGGAAGCCCGAGGCGGTTGGTTCCATTCAGGTTACAACCAGGCTGTGAGTAAACGAACTGCTGACGACGCTCTATTGCCTGCTTTAGCAGCTTCGAGCGCTATCCGACTTCGCTGGTTGACCAAACGCTGCGGGTGGTTACCAGGACCTCGTCTCAATGCGTCTTTCACAAATTGCGAATACTTGGTTCAGTTTCTGGTGATGATCCCAAACCCAAAAGAACCGGATCGAGTAGGGGGACTCGATTAAGGCTCGACGAAAGCTGTCAATTTGTGAGGCCGACCATCTGTTACAGATCCTAAACAAAGCGATAGCCTGCTGTTAGCATATAACTCACAATCAGTACCAAAACCTTTTGTCGGGACCCGCAGCCTCCGGCTTCACGCAACGCAACGTACAGGGCGAGTTTGAACGCCGCAAATCGGCGGTATGATAAATGCGGCAGGGTAAGCTGTAAAGCATTGAATGACAATCTATCAGCGAGAAGTACCGGTTCAACAACAAGTGATAATCTCCGTTGCAATTACCTCGATTATCCAAGTATCTTTTAGGCTGCAAGCTCCCCCAAACAAAACCCAGTCAACGATAATACCCAAGCAGACACACCAGGCTACCAACAGCTGAGATCACGTTGGCTTAACCACAGGAAAGGAACCGAGATGAACGTCGAAGACCGCATGGAAAAGGCCCGCAAGAAGGCCAAGCAGTCCCGCCAGAACCGCTCCAAGCGCGAACAATCCTTCCTCCAGAAGTACAACATTCCCGAGGACAAGAAGCAGCAACTGGCGGCTCCCGATGACAAGTACTACCTGACCCCCCGGGGCATCGCCGAGAACCTGGGACTGTCCTACCAGACCGTGATGAAGCATCTCCACCTGGCCGACGAAACCGACGGTCAGGAGGGGCTCAAGCACCGCCGCAAGGGCCCGCGCTACGTCATCTGCGAAGAGGACTTCCAGGGCTGGTACTCCAAGTACATCGCCGGCTAGTTCCAGGCCGATGCGGAAGCACCCAAAGGTCCCCGCCCGGCGGGGGCCTTTGGGTTGCCATTGTCCGGGGGTGGTTTCACGGCATCAGGCTTCGAATCACCAAGAAGGTCGCCAAGGTTGGAAGGCCGGCGGTCCATTCGGGCAGTCTGTTACGAGCAACCGCCGGAGGATAAGCTTAAAGCACTCTACTAAATGCAGAGCCTCACAACAAACTGAACCAACATCTGTAGTGATTAAGAGCTGCGAGATGGAATTTCTTTTGAGCAGCCAAAAAGTGGCGGCTACAAGGGCGTGCTCGGTGGGAAAGCTACCATGCATAGTCGCTTGCAATCAACGACCATCCGATTGCTGCTCGGCTCATAACTGCATCATTATCAAGTATTAAGACTTCGCATTATCGTATCGGGATCAAAGTCAGACGCACCCCGACGGCGAATGCCTGCTCTGTGAATCCCTCTATATCTGCCCTGATTTGGTTCGAAGACGTTCCATGATGCCTAATTGCAATTGCTGCTTTTGGCCTGTGCTTCTGCAGACAATGCTTCAAGGATGCCCGGCGGGACCGATAGCCACCCGGCCGCTCGCTGCGCAAAGCTCAGGTTACACTCTGTTGCCACAAATCGACTACCGGTAAATGACAGCGAATTGTGCTATAAAGCATTATATGGCAAGCTATTAGCGTATTGTACCGATCCGGATTCGAGTGATAATCCCTAAATGAGATAGTACGAGTTAGCGCCCTACACGGCGCATATCTCAGGGATGCTTAATCTGAAGCGACTCTCTCAGGTTAGGTTGTTGGCCTAGTTTTATCTGATGTTCTCAAAGATAGACAACTGCAATCGAATACCAGCAGGCTGACGATGGAGCTCCAGTGTCATCTTGGAATTGTTAAATGGCACTAAGGCAGCTATAATTTATCAATTCGCTTGGTCTTAGAGTTCCTGAGCAAGACACCAACTCCATCTGGAGGATAACCATGTGTAAAACGATTACGGTTTTGTCGGTGCTTTTCGCCGTCGCCGTCCTGGCCAACCCCACCCCGGAGTGCTGGGGCGACGAGGAGGCCTTCGTCCGCGAGATGCCCAAGCTCCTGCAGCAGGTCGAGCAGTACGGCGACAAGCTGGTGGGCCTGCAAGACAAGATCCGCGCCGCCGCCGCCGAGTCCGGCATCCCCATGCCCATCCCCACCGTGGACTTCAAGGACCCCACCAGCATCATCCTCGCCCCGGTCGCCAACAGCGCCCAGCTCGTTGTCGACTTCCATGAGCAGATCACCGATTCCAGCCTGCGCATGCTCAGGGCCCAGATGGACACCGCCCAGTGGATCGTCGACCAGAACATCGAGATGATGAGCACCCTCAACAATCAAATCAACACCGCCAACCAGATGCTCGCCGACGTCAACGCCGCCCTGGCCGAGGCCGCCACCGAACAGCTCCGGACGCTCCACGACAACCTGACCGACGCCGTGGAGACGCTCAACGAGACCATCGCCGACTGGAGCGGCGTCTCGACCGTGGCCGACGCCGTCGAGGACGTTTTCGACGACTGGTTCTAAGTCGGATGCAAAGGCTATCCAAAGGGTCGGCCCGAGCCGACCCTTTTTGGTACAATGAGAGCTGGAATTGATCAGGGACTACCGGAGGGAACATGAAAGTAGTTATCGGTCTGTTCAAGCTGATGCGGCCCCGCCAGTGGATCAAGAACGTCATCCTCTTCGCCGGGGTGGTCTTCGGCGAGCTTTTTACTATACCTAACGCATTACTCGTGGCATCAGCGGCTTTTGGGGTCTTCTGCATGCTCTCCGGCGCCGTCTACGCTCTCAACGACTCCGTCGACGCCGAGAAGGACCGTGGTCATCCCGAGAAGCGCCATCGTCCGGTGGCATCCGGCGTGGTCCCCCGCTCCCTGGGCTTCGTCTGGTCGGCGATGCTTGGCGCGGGGGGGCTGTATCTGGCCTGGATCATCTCGCCCAACTTCGCCGTTGTCGGCGCCGTCTACCTGGGACTCAATCTGCTCTACAGCTTCTGGGCCAAGGGCGTGGTGATCCTCGACGTGTTCTTCATCGCCGTGGGCTTCGTGCTGCGGGCCATCGCCGGCGTCGAGGCCCTGGTCGAGTTGCCCTACGCCCCGCCGGGATTCGCCCCTTCGAGCTGGTTCCTGATGGTGACCCTCTTCCTGGCGCTGTTCCTGGCGCTGGAGAAGCGCCGTGGCGAACTGGCCGCCCTCAAGGAGGACGCCGCCTCGCACCGGGCGACGCTGAAGAAATACTCGCCGCGGCTGCTGGACCAGATGAGCGCCGTGGTGACCACCGCCACCGTGATCTCCTACAGCCTTTACACAATGTGGCCCGACACCGTGGCCCGCTTCGGCACCAACGCCCTGATCTACACCCTGCCCTTCGTGCTCTTCGGCATCTTCCGCTACCTCTACGACGTGGACAAGAAGAGCCTGGGCGACAACCCCTCGGCCATCCTCTCGAAAGACCCCTATCTGCTGGTGACTGTTCTGCTCTGGGCGGCGGCAGTGGTTCTGATCCTCTACTTCAAGCCCCAGGTTTAGACCAGGCCTGGATCATGTCCCGGACGGTCGTGGTAAAGCGCTTGAGAACGGGCGACAGGCCTAGCCTCGAGCGCTTTCTTCAGCGTTCGTAACACTCTGCACTCGGCGCATTCTTCAGCGACCCCAGCTGGCGCGCTCACTTCTCAACCATCCCACAGGGTCTATTGGGTGAACCCCTTCCTTGTTTTTGAGCGGCACGACCTTGCTCAGAGCATGTCCTCTTCAAAGATGCTTGGTTTGGGCTCCTCCTTGGCGATCGTCCGCCGTAAACGTCCGGGGATCATGTACCCTGCTCTGATCGTATTTAGATTGTCTTCTGCAAACAATACTCGTGTAGTAGCAGAAGGTCCTTGTTTGATGAGCAGTTAAAAAGCGATGGCGACAATCTGCGAGCTTTGGGGACAATCTGCTCTGACAGCAGCTTGAATTAATCATTCATCCGACTGCTACTCGACACATAACTGCTTCATTATCAGGCAATAAGACTGCGCATGCTTGCATCGGGGGCAAAACCGGACGCACCCAGGCAACGGTTACTCGCTCATTGAACCTTTCCTTATCCACACTGATCTGGTCCGATCATGCTCCATGATGCCTTCTGTTGAGCACGTCCCTTGTCGTCGTCGCTTGCAGCTCTCAGGCGTGGGCGGCAAATGACGACGACGAGCCAAAGTTGCTCTGTAGCCTGGTTTGGCCTGTGTTTCAAACAGCGCTTTGTCGGGTAAACAAGACCCTTTGAATGCAAAAACGGACTGGAATCGCTCCAGTCCGTCTTAAACAATCACACCGCAATATCCAGCTCACGGATGGTCCCTCTACTCGCTGGCCCATTCGTCGAGGAAGCGGGCGATGAGCTTCTTTTCGTCCATCTCGATTCGTTTCTGTTCCTCGGCGTCGGCGCGCTCGAGGGTGTCGTTTTTAAGCTGTTTGATGATGTCGCTGTGCTGCTCGTTGAGCAGCTCCTTGAACTGCTTGAGGGCTTCAGGGGAGTCGACGGCGCCCAGCCATTCGGTCTTGCGGCGGTAGAGGATCTTGCCCTCGGTGAAGACCAGGGTGACGATATAGGGCGCTTCCTTGGTCCCCCGCGTCTCGGTTTGGACGTGGTAGACCTCGTCGTTGAGCCGGATGTTATCGTTATAACCGGGTAGCAGCATTGGTGTGGGGGTTGGTGTGAGGGGGGCGGGCGGATCGGCTTGCTGGCGCCTGTAAAGCCTTGCCGGAAGACACGCTGATAGATAATCCGATGAAAGTTGACAACACTGGCATCGGTCGTGAGGGCGGCTGGTTGAGAACAAAACGATCGTCAGTTATGCCTTTTGCAGTACAAAGGGACGATCGACAGCGCCGACATTATGGCTTACTGTTTGATAATGAGTGGCTTAAGCGTAGTTGCCCGGCGTGGTTGGTAGTAACGACGGGTGTTGGATCAACGAAGAGCAGGTAGCCGGAAGCAGCATCGCGTCGGTGATGGTCTCCATTGATTGCCAAATTGAATTTGGCATAGGGATCGAATGCCCTGTTCGGACCGCGTTGTGGTTGTATTCTGATGATAATAAATGTGTAGGAGCAGATGTGCCGGTCACTTATGAGCAGCCAAAAAGTGGCGGCTACAAGGGGCGTGCTCGGTGGAAAGATACCATGCATAGTCGCTTGCAATCAACGACCATCCGATTGCAACTAGGCTCATAACTGCATCATTATCAAGTAATAAGATTTCGCATTATCGTATCGGGATCAAAGTCAGACGCACCCCGACGGCGAACGCCAGCTCTGTGAACCCCTCTTTATCTGCCCTGATTTGGTCCGAAGACGTTCCATGATGCCAAGGCATAATAGCCGATTAGCTTGGTCCTATCCGCTCCACTGGGAAGCTCTCCGTTTATCAATCAAACATTCATTGAGTATCTCCAAAATATTTATTTGTATGATAATAAGACAATTATAAGCCGACAGAACTCTGCTTTCAGCGCAGATACAAGTGAGCTGATATCAAGATTGGCTGTAGATTGGTCCCTTAACAGCCGCCGCTAGTTAACTGCCTGTTCCGTGATGGATACCTGGGGATCATCACACGTATTATCAGAAGGTTAGAATCACGATCCGTTCCGGACGGGGCGTTCGAACCCTTGATTAATCGTCTGAGGATAAATCGTCTGAGCTAGCGCTCGTTCAAGCTCCGCTTAAACACGGTCAGCTTCCGTGCTTAGTATAATCCAAGCGACGCGGCTTGACCATAGCAAAGGGGCATTTTCGCCCGGTGATTTTGACCGGCCGGAGCGGTCGTTTCCGAATGGCGGGTCGTATCAGGCCAGGGGATCGTAGGGCTCGTCGTCGTCGGGCTCATCGATGTCTTCCCAGAGCCCGTCGGCGGCCAGGAGCGCGGCCAGGCGGTTGACCAGCTCCTCGCATCCCGCGCCGGTGGCGGCGGAGACGGCGATGACGGGCAACGCCACGGCCCGGCGCAGCTCGACCAGCTTCTCTTGGGCCTCGGGCAGGTCGCACTTGTTGGCGACGACCAGGGCGACGGACTCGTCGAGCTCGGTGTCGTGGGCGCTCAGCTCGGCGCGGATGGTGTGGTAGTCGTCCAGGGGCTCGCGGCCCTCGGTACCGACTGTGTCGATGACCACGGCCAGCAGGCGGGCGCGTTCGAGGTGGCGCAGGAAGTCGTGGCCCAGGCCGGCGCCGTCGACGGCGCCCTCGATCAGCCCGGGGACGTCGGCCATGACGAACTGGCGTTCGCGGTCGACGGTGACCACGCCCAGATGGGGCATCAGCGTGGTGAAGGGGTACGAGTCCACGGCGGGACGGGCGTTGGAGAGGCGGGCGATCAGGGAGCTCTTGCCGGCGTTGGGCATCCCGGCCAGACCGACGTCGGCCAGGAGCTTGAGCTCGAGGCGCAGGCGCAGCGTCTCGCCGGAGCGGCCCGGTGTGGCGAAGCGCGGCGCCCGGCGCGTCGGGGTGGCGAAGTTGTGATTGCCGCGACCGCCGCGACCACCCCGGGCGATGGGAACCACAGCGCCGTGCTCGTCGAGGTCGGCCAGCAGCTCGTCCTCGGGCTGGTGATAGACCAGGGTGCCCACGGGGCAGTCGATGTAAAGATCGTCGCCGGAGGCTCCGGTGCGCTTCCGCTTCTCCCCGGGCTTGCCGTCCTCGGCGGCGTAGCGGGGCTGGTAACGGAAGCGCTCCAGGGTGTTGAGGTGCCGGGTGGCCCGCAGAAAGACCGAGCCGCCGTCGCCGCCGTCGCCGCCGTCGGGTCCGCCGCGGGGAACGTATTTCTCCCGGCGGAAGTTGACGACGCCATCGCCGCCCTTGCCGCTCTTCACGGTGATGATAGCGCGATCGATGAACATGCTGACACGCTCGTTGAGGGATTGCGGTGTTCTGCGGTTGATAAAGAAGAACCGCCCTCGGGCGGCTTCGGCTCGGTGAAGACAGTGTTGACGCGCTTCGGCGGCGGGATGTCGTCAATCCCTCGGTGGGCCTTCGCGACCGACCCGCCGCTTACTCTCGACAGTCCGACGTCGAAGATTGCCGCTTCGTCGTCTACTTTGATCCTCGGCGGTTATGATAACCGGCAACGGGTGAACAACTGTGAGACTACCCGACCAGCCGATTTGCGAATACCAAACAGGTGGATAATCGGGTTCTTGGGCCGGCCCCTTCGTCAAGCGGGTCGTCGCCGGGTGATTCCGGTGCGCCCGTCGGCTAGGCGGTGACGCTGATGTAACGGCGGTTGCGCTTGGTGTAGTAGTTGACGCGGCCGTCGATCTTGGCGAACAGGGTGTGGTCGCGCCCCAGACCGGCGCCGGGGCCGGGATGGAACTCGGTGCCGCGCTGACGCACCAGGATGGAGCCACCGGTGACGAACTGGCCGGCGAAACGCTTGCAGCCCAGGCGTTTGGATTCGGAGTCGCGGCCGTTGCGAGAGGAGCCGCCTGCCTTCTTGTGCGCCATAACTCTACCTCGGACGTTGCTTTCGCTTGGAAAACGTTGGAAAAACGAGGGTCCAGCTTTGTTGGACGGAAGTGTAGTATGTCGCGGCGGCGTTGTCAAGGGTGTTTTACCCCCGCTTAAGCATTGAAAGGGCAGATACCGGCGATTGACACAATTTGGGATGGCATCGTATACACTATCTGTACCTGATCGTGATTGTGTACTGTTGATAATAGAGGCGATACTCTTATGATGCCTGCCACAAAACGGGTAGTCAAAAAGTGGCGAAATACTCGGGCTTGATCCTTGGCGAACCTAGATACCAGCGGACCTGTATCTACTCTGGAAGCAGATTGATACAGAAGCCAAAGTGTCATAATATCATGTATTATGGGTATACTAAATGAACACTTGCTGCTAAAAGGCGTATTTCAGGGAGTCAGTAACGGCACGGCAGGTCGTTGTAAATCAGCCTGATTTGGTCCGAACACGTTCCATGATGCCTTTGGGATAATAAATCCAATCCGGACCTGATTGTGATTGTATCCTGCTGATAATCGACGTGATGAACATCAGATACTTGTCCCAAAACGGGCGGTTATAAAGTGGCGACTAACAATAGCTTAAGGGATCACTTAACCGTCAGGGACCATGGTGTTACTGGATAACGTTCTGATACGTGCAGCCGGCAGGCAATCAGATGCGCACATCGAGCGAGCTGCTTGTGGCAGGTACGTGGATTCCCGCATTCCCAGGATGCCCGTAGTGACGTCACGACGTACTAAAACCAACTGCTTGACGTCCTTGGTCTCGACGAGGCAGTATCGACCCTAAGCGTCCTATTAACAAGCATATATACCGAAGGCGGTGAGGGTTTAAGTTTGCGGGCCAAGCATCATTCGGCATAGCCTTGTAGCGGCTTTTCGAGGTGTATCGGTGTTTCGAAGTTGTGTTGGCTGGTCCGGGATCGTGTGTGATGCCAAGCGTAATCTGTAGCGGATCTCGACATTTCCGGGTAGCGCATAACGGCCCGGCAAGCCCCTCCCAATCAGCCTGATTTGGTCCGAACACGTTCCCTGATACCAAAGGTATATGAGGTCGGGTGGTATCCCTAACAGCGGGTCGCCATCGTGTGGCGCAGCCGCCGCTGGAAGAGTCCGTCGGTCCGACTTCTCGTCCTCGACAGCCGCGCCGGGCGCTGCTATACTGCCCTGCGTTCGGCGACGACAGCCTGTTCAACCACGAGGTGGCGATGAAGGTCGGTATCTGCGGACTGCCCCAGTCGGGCAAGACCACGGTGTTCAACGCCCTGACCGGGGCCGATTACGAGCTGCACGCCTACGGCGGCGGCGCGGTGAAGGTCAATCTCGAGACGGCCTCCGTGGCCGACGATCGCCTGGATTGGCTTCACGAGCTGGAGAGCTCGAAGAAGAAGACCCCGACGCAGATCGAGTTCCTCGACGTGGCCGGGCTGGGGTCCGGCGAGGGCGGCGGCGCCGTGGCCGCCCGTTTCATCAGCGAGCTGCGCCGCGCCGAGGCGCTGATGGTGGTGCTGCGAGCCTTCGACGATCCGGCCCTGCCCCACCCCGACGGCTCCCTGGACCCCCTGCGCGACCTGGAGAGCTTCATCCTCGAGCTGGGCGTGGTCGACCTCCAAGCGGTGACCACCCGGCTGGGCAGCGTGGGGCGCGGCGTGAACCGGGGCGACAAGAAGGCCCAGGAGCGTGTCCGACGCGAGGAGGGCGCCCTGGAGCGCCTGGCCGCCGCCCTGGAGGCGGGCCTTTCCGCTCGGGAGGTCGAGCTGGAGGCCGACGAGTCCGAGCTGGTCCGCGGACTGGGCCTGCTGACCATGAAACCGCTGATCCCCGTGATCAATGTGGACCTGGACTGTTCCCTCGAGAAACGCGCCCTCGAGGGCGTCGCCGAGCACTGCGACCACCAGCCCGTGATCGTTCACGGCCGCTTGGAGAACGAGATCCGGGGCCTGGCGCCCGATGAAACCGCCGAGTTCCGCAGTGAGTTCGGCGTGCCCGGCGGCATCGTCGACGAGCTGATCCGGGCCTGCTTCAAGGCCCTGGAGCTCCACGTCTTCTTCACCGTTGGTCCAAAGGAGGCCCGCTCCTGGACCATCCGCCGCGGCGCGACGGCTATCGAAGCCGCCCGGGCCATCCATTCCGACATCGCCCGGGGTTTCATCCGCGCCGAGGTGGCCGCTTTCGATGAGCTCAGTGAACACGGCTCCTTCGCCGCGCTGAAGAAGAGGGGCCTCTACTGCATCGAGGGCAAGGACTACGTCGTCGCCGACGGCGACGTAATCTACTTCCGCTTCCAGGTCTGAGCGGAGGGAAGGGAACCCGCCGTCCATCGTAGAAGTATCTTAGAGTGCCTTAACCACTCGACCAGCCCGGCCGGTCTTGTCGTCGGTCTGATAACTGGTCTTATCGATTGATTAACGAAGCACCGCAGACTCAAGGCTTCTTAATCGAGGAGGAACGTCCGATGACCGTCATCGAAGCCCTGCACGCCGCCCTGGAGTCGGAGATCACCGGCTTCACCACCTACCTGGAGTTCGCCCGCGACACCGAGGACCTCACCGGCAAGAACATGTTCATCACCCTGGCCCGCGAGGAGGTCGACCATTTCGACATCCTGCGCCAGCAGCTCAAGCAGGCCATGGACCGCGAGAAGGTCACCTCGCGCAAGGTGACCCACACCACTGTTTCGCGTCTCGTCCCACAACTCGATCCCGTCTCCGAGCGCACCCTGGGTAAGAAGGGCGTCAACCAGCTCGGCGCCATCGAGACCGCCATGGACCAGGAGCGCGCGGCCATCAAGTTCTACACCGATCAGGCCGAGCGCTGCGAGGACCCCAAGGTCAAGGCGACCTTCGAGCAGTTGGCCGAGATGGAGACCGCCCACTTCGAGTTGCTCCAGGCCCAGCTCGACTCGATCAACGGCACCGGGCACTGGTTCGGCATCCCTGAATGGACCATGGAGGGCTAACCCGGAAAAGCAGTGGCGATATATCCGCGACCCCCCGCTTCGCCTTGCGAGTACGGGGGGTTCTCCACGCTGTTGGTGAGACTTGGCGGTGCTGGCTCGATAGGCTCGCTTTCATCAACAAACGCCGACCAGAAAAAGAATCCTGGAAAGTGCGAAACGAGCCCCGTTCGTTCTTCGACGGGTGGCTGAACTAGTGTTGATTCTACTGGTGAGACATGGGGGGGGTGATGCGACAAACGCTTGCTTACGGCTAACCGTCCCACCTATCGCGAGCGAGAATGGATCGCCATCGCCTTCAAGATGCCTTTCGAGTTCCGGTTTGTCGCTCGGGCCTTCTTGATGCTCGTCGGGATTCATGGCCGCGTACTCTCGGTAGATCACTTGAGTGAATCGAGCTTCACCGCCGCAAATCAATCTTTGGTAGTTTGATTATCAGAACAAACTGGACCTAACTCGATCGCTCAGAGAGTCGCATTGTGTAACTGCGCATTGAAAGTCTCCCCCGGAAGGCATAGATTCAAAGTGGTCACTATCTGTCAAACTTTTCTTTGCCAGCAATAGACCGCGAAAATAATATCGCAGTATCAACAGCTTCATTTATGCACAGTGGGATCGACGTTTATCAGACACTTAATTGCCATTTTAAGACAGTATCCTATGGTCACAAATCCGTCTAGGGAAAACGGCAGCTTAAAGAGTAATAAAGCATATTTTAGGGATCACTTAGCGGCAACGGAGCCTAGCATTACAGGATAGCATTTAGATCAAAGCAGTTAGTATATAATCAGAGGGATCATCACAGAAGATGAACATCAGCTATTGCAGTTGGGTACTTATCTCGGC